>CAZEPW010000143.1:0-1501 GCA_964514215.1 uncultured Thioalkalispiraceae bacterium | reverse complement strand
CTTGTTGTTGACGCTTGGTGATAATTTTAGTCACTTTGTCTTTTTTAAAGTGTGCTACTTTTTTTACTTTAGTTTGTGTTAAACCTTGCCTTAAATTTGAAAAATTCCATTTTGCTTGAGCCAATACTTTTTTTGATTTAACTAAACCCATCGCTTTAAAATCTTGTTGAATGGCGCTATTTCGTTTTTTAAAATTTCGCGGATAATATTTATCATTAAAAAATTTAATATTACCTTGATAATTAATATGCTCTGCATCGGCATATAATCCTTCAACATCCGTTGTTGCTTGCTCGGCATCAAGCAACATTTTAGCATTTGCTTTTAATGTGGCTTTATATTCACTGCTATTGGTCGATGGATTATCAAATAACTTTTTAACCGCTTCTTGAGAACGCATTAAGCCTTGCACAAATTTTTGTACCTCAGCTTTATTATTTTTTAAATAATCCGAACGCACCGCATAAACATCACCAATCACTTTATTGGCTGTTTTCGTTGATAATAAAATAGCTGCGCCTTTAACCGAATCTTCAGATCCAGTGCCGACATTACCACCCGAGGTTAATGCCAGTGCATCGGGAATGATAACCATTGCGGCATCGATATCGGATTCATAAAATGCCGCCATTGGTGAATTATCAGTACCGGTTAAATCCGGCAACCATTTAATAGTCACATCGGCTATGCTCAAACCGGCATCATTTAACACGGTTGTTAAATAGGCCACATGTGGACCATAGGCTTGCAAAGCAATAGTTTTGCCTTTTAGTTTTTTAGAGCCACTTATTCCTTTTTTGACAACTAACGCATCACCACCAGCAGATTCTGAAATTTGATAAATAACCACGGGTGCTGTTGCAGCATTTTTGCTAGCAACTTCTGCAGCCATATTGATCATACCCAGCGTACCGCGCAGATAGGGTGATTTACCGCTCAGGTAATCTTCGATTTGCTCTTTAAAAACATCTTTGCGCACAAGCCGATATTTCAACCCCAACTGACCAAAAATACTATTGCTGCTGGTGATGCTTTGATTGCCGTTGCCATAAATGGTGCGAATATCACCACCCCAGGTGATAAATGGTACTTGCACCGTCCCGGATTTAACGTTACTCACCGAGGTGTTCACTACATCGAGCAATGCTGGCGATTGTATGTATTTTGGTGCCGACCATGCCGCTGAGGAAAATAACGCTAAAACACTGACAGCGATTATCCGTCTTCCGTAACTTGTTATCATTTGAATGCCTCCAACGTGCATGTGATTTAAATAAACACTTAAAATTGTGTAATATCGCATTTTTACATAAATGCGAATTAATGAATAGTTTCAAGCTAAAATTAAAGCATACTATATGGTGTACTTTTATAAAGTTCTTTGTTTGTTAATGACTTGGTTAATTAGGAAAGGCTAATATGGTTTTTTTTGAGACAAGCAAGACTTATTCATCATCACTCACGATTTCTAATAAATTGCTGATTTCTTCTTTTACTTGGG
>CAZEPW010000142.1:0-1532 GCA_964514215.1 uncultured Thioalkalispiraceae bacterium | reverse complement strand
ATAACACGCTGTCCCGTTAACCCCCTCTCCCCATCGGGGAGAGGGGGTGGCTCCAGTTTTAGAATGCTGCAGTGTCAGATCTTCCCAGTTTTAAAAGCCCCTGATGAGGGCGGTAGGCATCCAAAAAACCTTGCTCCCATAACGGTATCAAGCTATATTCTGGCTCATGAGAGTGATAGCGAAGCGAACATTGAGAGAGTTTTGGTTGTCGTCGCCAAGTTATATGGATTCAAAGGCATCATTAGAAGCCTGGCACTCAGAAGCATTAAAGGCTAAGTGGCGTTCTCCGCAGGATATTAAGGCGCAATTTAGAAGCGCAAGCATCCTAAAAAATAATCGTGTCGTGTTTAATCTCGCTGGAAATAAGTATAGGTTGATTGTAGCGATCGATTATGGTCGGCAAGTCTGTTTCGTAAAATTTATAGGTACACACAAGCAATACGATCGAATAGATGCAGAGGCAGTTTAATGAATATCCATCCAATTAAAACCGAATCAGATTATGAGCAAGCACTCTCAGAGGTTGAAAGTCTGTGGGGTGCTGAAGAAGGTTCAAAAAAAGGCGATAAATTAGATATTCTTCTCGTTTTAATAGACAACTATGAGAATGAATATCACGCAATTGATCTACCCGACCCTATTGAAGCGATAAAGTTCAGGATGGAGCAAATGAACCTGTCTAGAAAAGATCTTGAAAAATATATTGGGCCAAGAGGTCGAGTATCAGAGATTCTTAATCGTCGCCGAAGCCTATCTTTAAGCATGATTCGTAATTTGCATTCACAGTTGCACATTCCATTGGAAAGCCTTATTGGTGAAAATAGATAACATGCCTAATAAACTCATCCAGAGGGAATTTTAAAGTGGTCATGATTTTTGCTACCGCAAAAAGTCACGCCAACTTTAAAATCCCCTGATGAGGGCGTTATATGTAAAAAATCATGGAAAGCATATTCACACAATACATTGATAGCACATGGGGTTTCACCACCAACACTATTGTTTTCATAATATTTGGATTAGCGGCATATAATATTTACGCAAAAAGATGGAGTGCAAAATCTGGTAAATTTTCAACTACAGGTCGCATTACATGGTCTGCTGAGATGCCAGGAGCAAAGCCACCTTATTTAGTTAGTTATTCATACAATGTAGATGGGGCTTTGTATAATGGTGAGTTATATGTCCCACCATTTCGCGTTAAAAAAACAATTGAAAACAATCCTAAAGGTAAAGAAGTTATTGTTTACTATGCAAACAAAGATCATGGCTTTTCTCAAGTAAATAAACCACCAAACCATTTTCAAATAATTGGTAAATCTATCTTGCAATACTTAATATTACCAATGGTATTCATCAACCTAATTTCAATGTGTATTTATTGGCTTGTTGATGTTAGCCAATAAAACATATAACAAACTCATCCAGAGGGCGTTATAAGGCAGCATTCACAATTGGGCTGGAACAGCGACACAAAGCCGGACAAACTATATTTAACGAATTAACAAATAATTATGCATCGACGCCGTTTT
>CAZEPW010000141.1:0-1614 GCA_964514215.1 uncultured Thioalkalispiraceae bacterium | reverse complement strand
TTTCTATTTCAGGTTGTAGTCGAATACTGGTAACGCCCATAATAATACCTATTTTTTTGTGTTACTTTGTATTACAGTGTAGCTAATTATAGAGGAGATTTCAATGTTCTAATTTGAGCTTATAACGAGGCTGTAGAAAAAGGTCGAGAAGCACCTTTTTTCCAATATTTTTAAATATTTGTTTTTTCTCTATACGGTAGTAAAATTTAATCATGCTTTCATATAAACCTATATGCGAGTATTTTTAGTATCTTTTAACAAAACCACCAATAAATATATTTTAAATGCTTAGGGATTCTCTAATAAAAAAATTTAAAAATCAGACCTTTTTCTACAGCCTCAACGCTTAAATAACTTGCTCATTTTTCATTGGCCGGTTTTTGGCCGATGAAAAATGAGTCAATGTTGATTTGATTGTTAGATTCTTTATACAGACAAAACTAACTTCAAACCATCATTTAATATTTCAATTTGTTTATTTGATAATTTACCAGATTTTTCAGTTAAGTATGATTTATCTAATGTTAAAAGTTGAGAAATATTTACGATCGATTTTTTAGATAGCCCAGAACTTTTTTTAGGGAGTTCAAAATTACCTGGTGCTTCTGATAAATTAAGATTTGAAGTAATAATAGCAACAATTATTGTATTAATTTTGCTTGAATTGAAATCGTTTGATGAGATAACAACGGCTGGACGTTTGTAACCGGAACCAACTGGATCTTCTAAAGAAGCCCACCAGATTTCACCTCGTTTCACTCCCAATTTTCCTTAGGTATTGAACGTGTTTGTAATGATAAAATATCATCATCAATTTTTGATTCATTTGAACCATATATTTCATTTAGTTTTTTTGTAACATTTTGATTTTTATGTGAATTTAAGTATTCATCCATTGCTTTTACATATAATTCGCTACGAGAAAGACCTAAACGTTGAGCTAAATTCTCTGCTGCTTGAAATATTGAGTCAGGAATTGATATTGCGGTTTTCATAATGTAAGTATAGTTATACCCTGTGTCAAGATTGTTTTAAATCTAACGCAGAGCTAAGGGATTTCGGAACATGGCGGTTTTTTTGCGCTCTTTGCAAAAAAAATGCCGTGTTCCGAAATCCCACTTGAGCATTTTATATGCATTTTTATTGAATATTGCTCTATTTCGTATTAATACTATTATTCCAAATATTATGAAACCAATTCCCATAATAAATGGTAAGTCTGTAACGCCACCTTTTGAGGTATAACCAAACCATGAAAAAACAAAACCCATAAATAGATAAAAGAGTGGCGCAATTAAAGTATTTTTTGGTGCCTCATTATAAATTTTAGTGCTTTTATCAATTATCATTTTCACATCATTAACTTCTTTCTCGTGCTTATTTTTACAAGCTATACCATGATCCAAGTCTGTCGCACATTCGTGGCAGAGTCCTTTGTTACATGCTTTACATGTACCGATAGCATTTCTTTCAGGATGATTAAAACATTTCATATCACTTCCTTATTGTGCATAACGCAGAGCTAAGGGGTTTCGGAACATGGCGGTTTTTTTGCGGTCTTTGCAAAAAAAATGCCGTGTTTCGAGTCAGCTTGAACTCCTTGATACTCATTGA
>CAZEPW010000140.1:0-1666 GCA_964514215.1 uncultured Thioalkalispiraceae bacterium | reverse complement strand
AGCAATGTTTCTCACTTTATCAAGGCATACAAATTAATTCATGGAGAAACACCAAAAGCAATGAGAAAAAAGTCTTTGAATGTAAATGACTACTTTTGATGGTTTATGAGTAGCAGCCTTTTTAGACAGTTAATATTATGGTGATGATTTGCTAAACATTAACTGTAAAAGAGGTATCTGATGAAAAAAATAAGTTTGATCCTGTTATTTTGGTGCATGAGCGTGGCAAACACATCAGCCCAAAACGTTGAAGAAGTGCTAAAGGCTTATATGGATGCATGGGGTGAGTATAATATTCCAAAAATCGGCTCCTTTTATGATAACGATGTTATCTGGTATAACCTATCGTCCGATACGACAATAAAAGGAAAAGAAAAAGTAAGCAAAGCAATTACCGATGCATTTATGGGCTTTGTTCACAATATGTATTGGGTCAAAACTGGAGATACTTTTGTTAGTGGAAATACCGTGGTCTATGAATGGATATACGGTGGTACATTTGATGGTAAGTGGGGTGAGGAAACCATTAACAATAAAGAATTTTCCATTAAAGGGATTAGTGCAACCACGATAAACAATCATGAAAAAATTATTGCTCAAAAAGATTACTACGATGCTGATAGTTTTAAACGGGCACTGGGGGTAGTCAAATGAATGCCATTGTTATCTTAGAAGCTGATATAAAAGAGGGGCAAAAGGATGAATTGTTCAAGCTATTATCTAAGTACCTGCCAGAAACCAGAAAATACCAAGGCTTTATCGATATTTCTATTCATGTTGAAGAAAATAAAAATCATGTGTTTTTTTATGAGGAATGGGAGAGCTTTACTGATTATGAATCTTATTTACAATGGAGAACCGAAACGGGTGTTATGAACAAATTGGGTACAACGTTTAGTTCGCCTCCTTTAATTCGCTACTTCAATACTGAAGACATTCCATAGGGAGAGATTAAATGTCAAAAAAAATACTTGTTACGGGTTCTAATGGTGAGTTTGGAAAACTAACTGTAAAAAAATTACTCGGTGATGGGCACACGGTTGTTGCATCAATGAGAGAACCGGAAGGGAGAAATCAGTTTTCTGCTCATGAATTAAATACAGCAGGCGCGCATATTGTAGAAATTGATGTTACTAATGATAAGAGTGTCATGCAAGGTATCAAAATAGCTATAGAGATGGTTGGAGGTTTTGATGTGGTGGTCAACAATGCAGGCATTGGTGCTTATGGTATTCAAGAGACTTTTACGGATAAAGATTGGCAAAAAATGTTTGATGTTAATGTCTTTGGCGTACAACGAATTAACCGTGCAATACTCCCATATATGCGAGAAAAAAAATCGGGTTTATTAATTCATGTTTCTAGTTTAATTGGCCGTATGATCTTGCCTTTTTGGGGAGTATACAGCGCTTCGAAATGGGCTCTTGAAGCCTTGGCGGAAACTTATCGTGTAGAGTTATCCAAATATGGTATTGATTCCTGTATTATTGAACCAGGCGCTTATCCGACAACATTTTTTGAAGGGTTGATGAAACCGAGTGATGATTCACGTAACAATAATTATGCTGATTTTGAACAAGTAGCGACAGATTTTTTTTCTGATTTTGGTAATGCTTTAGATTCAAATACGGAACAAAATTCACAAAATGTTGCTGATGCTATTTCC
>CAZEPW010000139.1:0-1767 GCA_964514215.1 uncultured Thioalkalispiraceae bacterium | reverse complement strand
TTATAACAAGGACATGTTGCGGAAAGACCTGATTATAAATCCCAAATTTCCGTGACAACTAACTCTGTTCGCTTGCATATATTTTTGATGTTGAGTAACTCTCAAAAATAAGGAACCACAAATGAAAAATATAGTTTTAATTATAATCTCTATTTACATATCCGGGTGCAACTTGGATCCAGTAATACACCCCAATAAAATGGCTCATTCGACCACAGCCTTTAGTACCAACAATGCTAAAATTCCTTCAGAAAGCCATCTTAAAGCTACTTATGCGGCTAGTTATGAGGATGTGTTTCATGCACTAACCTCGTCAATTCCATTAGTGCAAATTTTTCCGGAAAAAATTAAAAAGGGCAAAGGGTATATTTTTGGTTCCAGATCCAAAAAAGTTGGGCGTGAACAATATGAAGTTCGATATTTGTATCGTATACGAGTCAAAGAACTCAGCGCCGAATTAACCTCAGTGGATATACAGACAAAAGTGCAAAGTGAATGCCCGACTGTTAATACTGGCTTAGCTTGGTATATTGGTACATTTGGGATAGTAGCAGCACTCGAGTCTGCAGGGGGTAAAGAGAAATATGAAAGACGTTGTTTAGACTACCTGAGCAAGCCCAACTGGGCTGGTGGTAAACGAGACGATGTCGAAACCATGCAGAAATTACATAATATGATAAGAGTAAATCTTGTACAGGCTGGGGTGCTATAAGCGCCCACGGAATTCAGTGTAATGCTTTCACTTAATGTTATGTTTGTGCGGGTTATTAGTATCGCTATGACGACTTTAGTAATTGTGATAACTCTTACTAATGCAGCATATGCAGATATTAATAAATTGATAAAAATAAATACAAAACCACAAGGGGCAACTACAATTCTTCTGCTAGGCAAGCGTCGCATTTCAATTGGCACTACGCCTTTTCTCTACAAGGCAAAATTCCATAGCAACAAGTCAATATTACGTATAAATTTCGATTTAAATGGTTATAAATCAAAGATTTACAAATTAAGCTGGCCAAAAAAATCTGTCACCATCAAATTAAATAAAATAAGTTTCATCACTGAACCAAAGAACATTAAAAACAAGAAGCTAAGAAGACTTCAAAAAATAATATATAGTAAAATACTACCGATTTTAAATAATTTTTCACGGCAACAAACAAGTACAGGTGTCAGGCTCGCTAAAGGCGTTAAATTTGTAAGAGTTAAAAATCAAGTGGTTCTAAAAGTGCCTTTGATAATACAAACAAACAGAGGGTTGGCAAATCAAATATGGAAGGATCTTATCAACACCTTAATCAGGCCTTTATCGTTGAAAATTAATAATTTGATTGGGGATAGCGCCATACAATTTGATGTGGTTTTAATGGGTAAAAAAATCAACATCACTCCGAAATCAGAAATAATACAACATGTTGACATGATTTGTGTTGGTGCAAATATATTACAAAACGTATATGATTCATGCGCAAGCCGGATAATAGACTGTGTTGGAGGCAACTGTAATTCGGTATGCCAACCAGGCTATATAATGAAACAAACCTGGAATCCCTGCGCCAGTAGAGAACCAGTAACCAGGCTTGAATATACAATTGATGCTTCTATAGATTTAACATCAGGTAAATCCTTAATCCGTTACAAGCTTATGAGTAGCAAGGTGAATAATATAGCTGATAACAATAAATTATTTAAAGCTATTGATATTACGTCGATAACGGCAAAAGGAAATATAAGGAAAGCGAATTAACACAAGAACCAGGGATT
>CAZEPW010000138.1:0-1851 GCA_964514215.1 uncultured Thioalkalispiraceae bacterium | reverse complement strand
GCCAGATTTTATCTGATGCTTTTTTATATTAAAAATTTACGCTGAATAGTTACAGAAATAATAACTATTTTCCTGTCTATGTGGCTGATAAAAACTCTCTTTATTTGGGTAAAATAGACAACAAGATCTCTTCAGCATTTTTTGAGCAATATGACGGGATAAGCATTGATGAAGTAAGCAGGGAAAGAGTAATCCCGATTATAGATGATTTCCACTTTGCAAAACACAAAGAAAAGAGCATACAAAATTTAACTTCATATAAACATCAAATTATTATTGTTGATGATATTTTTTGTTTAAATATAAGAGATGAAAGCATTATTCAATCTTATTCTCATTTTAAGATCAAAGAACTTAATCCTTCTTTAAGGGATAAGCTTATTCAAAAGTGGACACACCTAACTGAATATAATGAAAATAGCAAAAATGATCAATATCGTAATATTGATAAAACAACTGAGCTAGTTAATGCTTCTTTAGGAAAAGTGATAGGAAGCGGAATCATGCCCGCATATCCGTTTTTTATTTTATCAGTCATCAGCACCAATGAGACTTTTGGTAAATCGCTTGATCAAGAAATAACTTCCCAAGGGTATTGTTACCAGGCACTTATATACTTGTATTTGAGAAAAGAGGGTGTGGAAAATGAAGAAATTGACACATACGTAAATTTTCTTACAGAGTGCTCATTCTTTTTTTACACTGCAAAAAAAGAAGAACTTTCTGATATTGAGTTTAATTCGTTCATGAAACAATATTTAGAAAAATATAATCTACCAATAAAGAAAGAGACTTTGCTAGATAAGCTTCAGAAAACACAAATAATAGTTAAAGATAGTTTTGGAAATTATTCTTTTAGTTATCCATACCTGTATTACTTTTTTGTTGCGAAATATCTTGCAGAACATATCGATAAAACCAAAATGGTAGTGGATGAAATAATAAATAATCTCCACATGGATGAAAATTCATATATCGCTATATTTATTTCGCATCATTCAAAAAGTGAATATATTTTAGATGAGATTACACTTAACGCATGCAGTTTATTTGAAAATTATGCCCCCGCCACCTTAAATAAAGATGAGATTAAGTTTCTTGACGATCAAGTTGATATGGTAGTTCAAGAAGTCTTGCCATCAACAACGGATACGCCTGAAAAAGAAAGAACTAATCGGTTAAAAATTCAAGATGAGGAAGACCAGTTAAAAAGAAATAATGAAGAAGAAGTTAATGCTGACGATGACGTGGAAAATGAGGTACGGAGAAGCATTAAAACCGTGGAGGTTATGGGGAGAATTATTAAAAATCGTGCTGGTTCATTGGAAAAAGAACGACTTGAGACCATATTCAAAGAGGCAATGAGAGTTCATCTTCGAATTTTAACTTCATTTTTTGAGGTGGTTGAAAATGACGAAGATGAAGTTATTGAATTTATTTCTAATAGAGTCAAAAAAATTATTGAGGATAAGGAAGCTCAAAGAAGAGTGGCAGGTAAAAAAATAAACAAACCAAGTAATGAAGACTTGAAGAAATTATCAAAATTATTGTTTTGCAATATGAATTTTATTTTTATATATGGTCTTATCAATAAAATCATTCATTCCCTAGGTTCTGATAAACTAACAGAAGTAATTGAAAAAATTTGTGACAAGGAAAACACTCCAGCCTCATGCCTAGTAAAACATGGAATACTGATGTGGTATAACAAAAACTTACAGGTAAACAATATTGTCAAAGTAATTGAACAGGATGGCTTTTCTGAAACCGCAAAAAAAATATTGAACTTCATGGTTGTTAATCATTGTGCTATGCATTCCATTAATTTTAAAGACAAGCAAAAAATAGAAA
>CAZEPW010000137.1:0-1852 GCA_964514215.1 uncultured Thioalkalispiraceae bacterium | reverse complement strand
GCGGTAATTTATATCGAAAAAACACATTCTTGCTGGATTCACTCGGGCAAACAGTGTTTCCAGAGTTCATGCGTATACATCAGCAACCATTCTTAGCCAAAGCACTGGGCAGCGCAGCCTGTGATGCAGAAGGTGTGGCTACGCAAACTCACGATATTGTCAACGCAGGCGTGGTTAACAATTATGTGCTCAGTAGTTATTCAGCACGAAAACTCAACATGCAAACCACTGGCAACGCCGGCGGCACTTATAACTTAACAGTAGAGCCAGGACAGCAAGATTTTGATCAATTGATTAAAACCATGAATACTGGATTTATCGTGTTGGAACTCATCGGACAGGGAGTCAACATGATGACCGGTGATTATTCCCGTGGTGCAGCCGGATTATGGGTAGAAAATGGTGAGATTGTTCATCCAGTTGATGAAGTCACCATCGCCGGAAACCTAAAAGACATCTTCAAGCAAATAGCCGCAATTGGTAACGATGTAGACTACACCTCAGGCATTCGTACTGGCTCAATTCTGGTTGAAAATATGGTGTTGGCTGGTAGTTAGCTTATGCTAAATGCAGCAATGAGCATACAAAATTTAAAGCAATTAGTTGTAATTTTATTGTTGTTACTGTCAGCAAGATCTTTCGGGCAAAATAACTCTAATATTTACAAAGCAAGAGACAGCTCTTTAACAAAATTACATTCGGCTGTTATTCAGGGGCATTATGCGGAAGTGCTTGATTTTATTGCTCTAAGAGAAAATATAAATAAAAAGGATATTCATGGTTATACTGTCCTTGATTATGCATTAGGTTCAAATAATCCAGACAATAGTATTATTGCAGGGGCATTAAAGAAAGTAGGGGCGATAGAATCGAGGCCTTTTGGTCTATCTTTAATTAAAAACAATAAATCACTAAATCTATCATTAGTTAAAAATAATTCTAATATTGACAAGGCAAGATATGACTCTTTAACAAAATTGCATTTGGCTGCTATACATGGGTACTATGCAGATGTTCTCAAGCTTATTAGGCTAAAAGCTAATGTAAATAAAAAGGACATGCATGGTTATACTGCCCTTGATTTTGCACTAGGTTCAAATGATCCAGACAGTAGTTTAATTGTTGAAGCATTAAAGAAATCTGGGGCAATAGAGTCGAGACCGTGGGGTAAAAGTAAATGGGATACGTTGAGTTATGAATATTATGAAGCAAGTGTTATAACCTATCCCGTCTCATTCTTTGTTTTATTTTTGGTTTTTAGTAAAATTCTTAAAGCCAATAATTCTATGGCAGTGCTATCTTTCTCGATAAGTTGGCTTATTGTATTATCAATTCACACTATTCCAAATTTAATATACGGTAGAATTATGTACGTTTATTACGAATGGAGAGTGCTGGTGGCAACTACAAGTGTTCCGATGATTTTACTAAGCGCCTACGTTATTGGAATTAATGGGAATGGTGTTGTATTAAAGGTTGCAAATATAGTTACCTATACAATAATAATCATTTTTGTGTTATTTTGTTTATTAATGATGTTGGGCTTATCAAGCAGCTAACGAATCGCTCTAGCTGACGCTTAGCGTTAGCTAGAAAGAAAATGATTAATCAAGCGTTTGTTATCTGAAAACAGACAAGGAAGCTGTCCAGTCCAAATTGTCGCTATCAGCGTTAACCAATGCGTTCAGAGCAAAGCGTTATTGCCAAGTGAAAAATAGCCAATGTCGGAAATTCCATACGGCGGATGACGCAAGGTTATCAGCCGTATGGTTATAGGATTACATTACGCGTTAATTTGTTCGATCAATCGTAAAATCCCAGGCAAACGAATCACAACCATCTTTCCCATTCG
>CAZEPW010000136.1:0-1912 GCA_964514215.1 uncultured Thioalkalispiraceae bacterium | reverse complement strand
ATTATACTTATTCCTCTGCTTCTTTAATAATTAAAAAAATTAAATTAATTTAACCCGTTTTGAGGTTAGTCACGTTTATATCTCCAGTAGCAGTTATATCGCACAAAATTTAATGAGTAAAAATCAATTATCAGGAGATAAAAATGAAAAATAAGTTTGTATTTGTCGTGAGTTCAGTGTTCACGATAATGATATTATCGGCATGCAGTACGCCCAAAAATGAATCGCAAAGTATTGTGAATGAAGAACAAATAACAACAGTTCAAAAAAAACAACTTAGCAAAAAATCTGATAGCGGAATTAGTAGTGCATTAGAATCCAAACTATCCACTACTGGTTTATTGGCACTATCAGCTGCGCCAATTATGCAGTTAAAGGCGAAAAGACGACTTGAGCGTGGTCGTGTCAGTGCCATGATGTATCATGGTAATAAACTAGCTGTTCGTAATACTGAAAATTATGCCCATATTGCGGACAATGCAATTAAACGGGTAAATGAAAATCCAGTATCAACATTTAGTATTGACGTTGATACGGGGTCTTATTCTAATGTAAGACGATTTATCAATTCCGGTAGTTTGCCGCGTAAAGATGCTGTTCGTGTTGAAGAGTTGGTTAATTATTTTAATTATCAATACCCTGAACCGGATAATAAACCATTTAGTGTTACCACTGAAATTGCGCCAACACCATGGAATAAAGACAGTTATTTATTACACATTGGAATCAAAGGGATTGATGTATCCAAGAATAACATTCCAGCGAGTAATTTGGTTTTTTTAGTTGATGTTTCAGGTTCAATGCGTTTCGCAAATAAATTAGGGTTGTTAAAAAAATCATTAAAATTACTCAGCAAACAACTTAGGGCGCAAGATAAAATATCAATAGTTGTGTATGCCGGTGCATCGGGGGTGGTTTTAGAACCAACGGATGGTAATAAAACGGCCGTTATTGGTCGAGCTCTCGACAATTTAGCCGCGGGCGGTTCAACTAACGGTGCCGCTGGAATTAAACTCGCGTATTTAATGGCAGAACAAGCATTCATTAAAGATGGCGTTAATCGAATTATTTTGGCAACCGATGGTGATTTTAATGTCGGCACGGTAAATTTTGAGGCGTTAACTGATTTAATAACTGAAAAACGAAAATCTGGCATTAGTTTAACAACCTTAGGATTTGGTTCGGGGAATTATAACGATCATCTTATGGAGCAGTTGGCAGATAAGGGGAATGGTAACTACCAATATATTGATACATTAAATGAAGCCCAAAAAGTGTTGGTTGATGAAATGAGCTCAACACTTCAAACCATCGCGAAAGACGTTAAGATTCAAATTGAATTTAATTCTAATAAGGTATCTGAGTATCGACTAATTGGTTATGAAAATAGAATGTTAAAACGTGAAGATTTTAATAATGATAAAGTTGATGCTGGTGACATTGGTGCAGGTCATACTGTGACAGCGCTATATGAAATTAGTCTTGTTGGCGGCAAAGGGCAGTCGGTAGATGAATTGCGTTATAGTAATAAAAATACTATTTTATCAAAAAATAGTAAAACTGGTGAATTGGCTTTTTTAAAAATTCGTTATAAAACACCGAACCAAGATAAAAGTAAATTACTCAGTTATGCTTTAACAGCAAAGTCTATTATTAATAAAATTGAAAGTACGTCAGATAGATTTCGATTTTCTGCTGCGGTTGCTGCTTTCGGTCAAATGTTAAAAGGCGGGACTTATATTAAAGAATATTCTTATAAAGATGTATTAACTATGGCGCGGAATGCACGAGGTAAAGATTATTTTGGGTATCGGGGTGAATTTATAAAATTAGTTAATTTGGTTAAATCATTGGGTTAGTTAAATTTAAGATTTATGGATGCCGGCTAAAAAGACTACCGGCATGACGGGTG
>CAZEPW010000135.1:0-2118 GCA_964514215.1 uncultured Thioalkalispiraceae bacterium | reverse complement strand
ACCTCTGCCATTTTTGCAATAGCGACTACCGGCCCCGAAGGAATGCCAGTCACCATCACCGCCGATCATCGAATCGTAAACGGTGCCGATGCGGCGCAGTTCCTAAAAGTATTTAAAACCCACGTCGAAAATCCACAGTGGTTGGATTCAACGGCAAGCAGTTCCAAATTAGTGCAAGCACCGGCAAGCTCTGGTTTTGAAATACCAAAAGGTGATTGGGATTATGATGTCGTTGTTATTGGTGGTGGCCCCGGTGGTGAAGATGCCGCTCGCGATTTAGTCGAACACGGCTACAAAGTCGCAATGGTTAACGATTCGGCTTTTCCGGGGGGTGAATGTTTATGGCGTGGTTGTATTCCATCAAAAGCATGGCGTGCTGCTGCCGATCGAATTCGCGATCGTGCTGATGATATTCATTTAGGCATTGAAGGCACGAAGCAAGCCAAATTAAATTGGAAAAAATTAGAAAAAACCCGCAAAAATGTTTTAGAAACTCGTGGTGCAATGGCATTAAATACCGACAAAGGCGTTAAAATTAACGTCATGCAGGGTTTTGCATCATTTGAAGATGCGCACCATGTCTTTGTTGATACCAGTGGTAATCAAAACGATCCGCATGTTCGCTCGGTGTCTGCCGATAAAGCCAAAGGCAAATCAATTTCATTTGGTTGCGCGATTGTGGCAACCGGTGCGCCACCATTTGTGCCGCCAATTCCCGGTGCGCACGAGTGCATGGAGAGTGGTGGCGTATTAACGTCAGACACGGTTTGGAGTTTAAAAGACACATCGAAACGCATTGGTGTGATTGGTGGAGGTGCAATTGGTGTCGAAATGGCTCAAATCTTCCAAGACTTTGGTGCCAAAGTTTTACTACTCGAAGGTATGGATAGAATTCTAGCCGAAGTTGAAAACGAAGTAGCCAAACAGTTAACCGATGTTCTAAACAGCGACAAACGCTTAACCATCGAAACGTCGGCTAAGGTTGTTGCGATTAAAGGCACACCCGGTAATATGAAAATTACCTTTGAAGATTCAGAAGGTAAAAAACGTAACTTTGCCTGTGACTATGTCATTATGGCAACCGGAAAACGTCCTGTCTTAGAAACATTAAATTTAGACAAAGCCGGTGTTGCCATTGAAAACGGTGTTATTAAAGCCGATGCTCAAAGTAAAACCTCAGTAGCGCATATTTTTGCTGTGGGTGATGTTGTTGGTGGTTTAATGCTGGCGCATACTGCGGGTCAACAAGGTCGAGTAGCTGCTGCAACAATTTGCGGTGAATACATGGCTTACGATCAAGACAAAGATTCTGGTGTGATCTTCACGCGACCCCAAGCCGCGTTTGTTGGGCTATCCGTTACTCAAGCAAAAGAAAAAGGCATTGACGCTGTTGAAATTAAAGTACCAATGAGTATCGATGCCAAAGCTATGATCAATAATGAAACTCATGGCTTAATCAAAATCGTAGCCGATAAAGTATCACACCGAATTGTTGGTGTGCATTATTTAGCCGACCATGCTGATACATTAATTGGTGAAGGTGTCATGATGGTCGCCGGTGAACTGACATTGGATACCGTTGCTCAAGCAATCCATCCACACCCAACTCAAACAGAATTATTTGGTGATATGGCAAGACGTTTATTATCACGTTTACGGCGAGCTGAAAAACGTGCGGCTAAAGCGAAAAAATAATTTTTTAATTTTCAAGTACGATAACGGTGAAAACTCATCGTTATCATGTAAAATAATAATACGTTATGCCATCGAGTTATAATGTAATTTCCCATTTGTATTTAATCTAGTATTATTCCTACTTTTAGTGAACCATTATTAAAATTAACTATTCATCATACTATCTGATGAAGATTTCCCTTGCGGCCACCTGATGTTTATTTTTAATTTTAGTTGTTTGCCATATATTGTATTGCGTCAAATAGTTGTAATGACATTTTGAATAAAAATATTTTTGCTTGAATTTAATTTTTACTATGCATAAATTTTGTATATAAATAGAACAAGCTATAAATGCTACTTTACATATTCAATTATTTAGTAGGATTCATAAGAAAAATAAATCACCAAATAAAGCTTAATCGGTAATTTTGTTTTTTTATT
>CAZEPW010000134.1:0-2267 GCA_964514215.1 uncultured Thioalkalispiraceae bacterium | reverse complement strand
ATGGCTCCTAATCCGGTGTAATGCTCCAAAAAACTATAAATACAACCGTCTTTTTCGATAACATTCCTTGCGAAATTAGGTTGAAAATTACCTAAGCAATGCTGTGTGTCCGGCTCGGGAAGTAGTATTTCTTGTTGAAATTGCATTTGATGGTTGAAAATTCTAATTCCATGATTCCACATGTCAAAAATATAAATTGATTGTTCTGTTGCAAATACCGTGACACTTTCATAATCATCTTCAGGGATGCTATCGTTAAATCCAGCATGGGCGCTTAAAATTTCTTCACCTGTATCAGGATTGAGAATGGTTAGAATGCCAGACTTATAAATATAAAATTTAGAACCCATTAATTTTGAAAAACTAGGATATGCTTTTAAAATATTAGACCATTTTAGTGCCCCATTTTTTTTGTAATAGCAGACTATTTCAAAATTATCATGTGTACCGGGATCAACGCCTAAATTTAGGATGATGGTGTTTTTGTGTAAATAGATATCATTTTGAACATATAATGAAGAAAAAGATTTTTCTAATTTTAAACTCCATATTTCTTGTAGATTATAATCAAAACAACGAAGTGTATTATCAATTATCCCCTTTGAGAAAATAAATTCATGCTCCATATTAATAAAATCACAACTTGGACCATTTTTTGTAATGTTATCTTGAATATTAAAAAAAATAAGTTTTTGATCATCTGTACTATAATCGCAGACCGCACCATATTTTTCGTAAAACGAAACCTCACTAAGAGATATATTTTTTTCAAAATCACTTTTTTTTGTTAATAAATTGAAAAATATACTTTTTTTATCATCAATACACCATAAACCTTGGTTATATGGGATTAAACATTCGAGGTTATCTAAACTAAATACAATAGTAGTATTACCCCCATTGATTTCACGAACATTTTTTGATTGTTTAAAATAAACTTTATTTTCAGAAATACAAAAATCACCTAAAAAATCATCAGGAAATTCACTTATAATCGCATTATAATATATCATCTCTTAACCTTATAACTGATTTAATATTAGTCGAAATATTCGTTAAAAATTGTTTATATTGGTTCTCTGTAGTTAAATTCAAATTTCTTTTTAACATCTTAGTCACTTCAGGATCAGCATTTTTAATTGCACTAATAAAAGCATCTTTAATCCACGGTATATGTTCCGGTTTCATCCTTTTATCAAAAACATACCTAAGGCTATTAGAATTAGCCCCACTTTTCGCATATTCTAATAATTGCAATAATCAAGTTTTTAACTGATGGAGATTTGAATATTTCTAATTTTATCAACATCAATCAAATCTCCTTTTTCATCCCACTCCTCACGGTTTTGTAATATCAGTGTTACTTTGATGGAATTTTTTCCGTTACCGCTAAATGCAGGTTGCTCATTAAAATTTTCATTTAATACTTCAATGAGTTCATTTAATTCACTTTTTGCTTTATCATTATTTTTGATTATATTAGCATCAACAACTAACTCTATAATGCCATTATGTTTTCGATCAAGTGAACATTTTCGTTCTGCATACATAGAATCAAGACCAGTTTCATAATGTAACTCATTGATAACGATACCTGCAAACCGTGATACATCTTCAATTTTATTACCTTCAATATAAACCCGTTGAGTATGCTCTGTATTTAATGATGGAACTGCATAAATTCTTGTTGGTAAGCGAGGTTGTTTTTCTATAGTATTATTAGTTCCTTCTTCTGATGGGCTTAATATTAATAAACCTACGCCAATCTTAGCATTGAGATTATAAATGCGTTGATATATTTTATTATCATGAATTATTGGATTTTTTACATCTCCAGTATTATAACCAGTAGGATTGATTTCTAATGTTTGAAGGCATTTTTTTGCGTCAGATGTTAAAAACTTTAGGGTAGAATGATAGCATGAAAATACATATAAATAATCACCTACAGGAAAAACACCCACTTGGGCATCAGTTTCAAATTCACTTAATACTTTTTCATCATAACCACTGGGTTCTTTTGTAATTAAATCACCAGTCTGGGCATTTAATATTACTATAGACAACCTTTCTGTCAGATAGACTTTACCATTGGCGACAGAGAAACAACCTGGTGACTGGTTTAATTCGGAGATCCAAACTGCATCGCCTGTTTTTTTATTAAACGCACGAATTGTATTTGATTGATTTAATATAACTAGATCTTTGTCAAACATAGGAGTTTGATTGGCTTTTGTATAATTATGACCACCTAGATCTTGATGCCA
>CAZEPW010000133.1:0-2326 GCA_964514215.1 uncultured Thioalkalispiraceae bacterium | reverse complement strand
GTTAGGTAAAGAATAACACCCTAGACGAAATCAACAATACCGACTAGAATCAGAAACGGGTAAAAACTAAAACAAGGAACAACTGTGCCAATAAAGGACTATGGCAATGATGGTGACGGAACGGATAACAATGAACAACCCGTCATTATCGGCGAACGTATCACCGCATTTAATGTCACGTCCAAAATTCGCGCACAAATAACGAACCTTGACGATCACACACTCTTAAAAAATCCGACTACCCTAATGGTGGAAATTTTCGAGGTGGCAAACATCTAAATTATCAAATCTTTGATAAAAAAACCAATAAAGAATTAACCCATGCCCACCGCAGTGACGGCGATTACATTGTTGTCTTAAAAACTAAAAACACCAATAATAGTAGTGGTGGTAGTGGTAGCGGCACTACAAACTCGGAAAGTAATTCGGACTACGTTCCTTACATTGCCGGTATCGCCAGTGACAGTGCAAAAGAAACAAGCGAAACAACCGTCCATATTATAAAACCCAAAAACAACACCACAGTTGAACGAAGTTTAACGGGAGTCGATATCGATGTGGTTTTTCCTCAAACAACAAGTGCAAAACTAACGTGGTCGGGAACTGCGGCAGGGACTGAAACGGCAGCATCTGATGTCCATAATTGGGTTAATCGTTTATCCCTGCCACCCGGAAATTATGAACTTATCGGCACTGTTCCCGACAATACCCATAAAACGCAATTTATAGTAATTCTCGCGCCAGCCTTGCGTGGCTATACTGCCGAAGATATACAACTACTCAATACTTTCATATGGGGTAATTACAATGAAAGCCCCGAAGCTGGATTAGTGAAAACACTCGCCAGAGAAGCCGGACTAGTCGATGAAGGCGATGATTATAGTGCTACTGTTACTGGTTCAGTGGTCACTGAGCGAGTACAGAATTTCTCGAAACAAGCCACTGGCGATTATAATCTGTTTTATTCTGGTAGTGGTGATAAAGCCTTTATTGAGAAAAAAATAAAGCAGCTCTTTGGCAAACATCTGAGCAATGAAACTAGAACTAAACTCATTGAAACAATAGAAGCTAAAAAAACCGCTGGTTTTATTGATGCTACAGACACATTTCACGAAGCCATGAACAATACACTCAACATCTTCTTTGCAAAGAACTCTATCGGTCGAACCATTTCAGAAATAGATACAGCTTTAGCGGTAAACCCAACCATGATGTTAATGATGGATGCTGCTAAAACGGTGGTGAATATTAAGCTCAATGTGGAGCTTGCAACAGCATCGAATGGTGCACCATTATTAATGCAACAGGAAGCTGAAAAAAATGTATTTGATATGGTGGCGTTGGAGGTTGTCAGTCTTGCGGTGGGTGGGGTTGTTTTAAAGGCTTTAGGTAAAGGGCTTAAAGTCACCCGGTCTTATTTTAAGAAATTTGAGCATAAATTTAGTAAAAAAACCACGGTCGCATCTGCAAGTACGATTGCTGCACGTAAAAAATTGGCTACTGAATTTTATCAAAAACAAGGTATACCTGCACACAAAATCGATGATCATTTAATGGGAACTGATTTAAACAAACAGATAAATAAAACACTTATTAATAAAGGTGATATAGTTGAACAACACCAAGCACCTAATGCACCTCAAGGAAATTATTATTTACCTGTTGGTACAGATTCTAGTAAAGTAGGAATTAGTTCTATAGTAAAAGATAGAAAAACAGGGAGCCTTGTAAAAAGAGAGAAAAGGAAATACAAAGCTAATGAGGATATAGAAGTTTTAGAAACAACCGCAAAGAAAATTGATGATACGTGGTCAATACCAGGGAAAAATGTATCTACCGAAGGTGGCGGAATTCAATATTTCACTACTGACAAATCAAAATTTACCAAAATAGAATAGGGAAAATACTATGCAACGAATTGATGTTACAAAAGAGGCATTAAATCGTACTGAGCAATATATTAAAGAAACACCAGAGTATGATATTTTGCACTCTATTAAAGCTCAGCTAGAGTTTATACTTGAGTCATATAAAAATAAAAAAGTACCAACTGAAGAAGATAAAGATAAAATAATTATAGGCCTTTATGGTATTCGTGAATTTGAAGGTACAGATCCGGAATATGCTGATTTATTGTCTAGGGCTTCTTATTTCTATAAGAATCCAGAAGTTAATACAATAGAATAAATTTTACTAAAATAGTTATCAAGAATTAATCGCGTTCTCAAAAGAAAACAAGTTTAAACTAAATTCAATACCTAACAATGTTCAAGTCGGATTCCGTAACCCGTCACTTTTTTTGCAAAGACCGCAAAAAAACCGCCAT
>CAZEPW010000132.1:0-2399 GCA_964514215.1 uncultured Thioalkalispiraceae bacterium | reverse complement strand
TTCGAGTCTCTCCTTTCGCACCAATTAATTCCCAACAAAGTGATTTCCGGTTTATTAATAAATACATTAAATCGATACCATCTTGTTGATTTATATATGTTTTAGGGGAAATTCATGCAAGTTTCAATAGAAGCCACTAGTGCTCTTGAACGAAAAATAACCGTTTCACTACCAGAGGATAAGATCTCTGATGCGGTTTCTAATAAATTAAAAGAAATTAGCCGCACAACCAAAATTAAAGGTTTCCGTCCAGGAAAAGTTCCTATTGGAATTGTCCAAAAGAAATTTGGCTCTCAAGTACGGTATGAAGTCGTTTCTGATTTAGTGCAATCGAGTTTCTATGAAGCGATTAGTCAGGAAAAAGTTCGACCAGCAGGCAATCCTAATATAACCGAACACAATGATAAACCGGGCGAAGGGGTAGAGTATACCGCGACATTTGAGGTTTACCCTGATATTGCCCCTGTTTCGATGAAAGACGTTAAAATCGAAAAGACCGCGGTAGATATTTCTGACGCTGATATTGATGAAATGATCGAAACGATTCAAAAACAAAATAAAACTTGGGTAAATATTGAACAAGCGGCAAAAAGTGGCGATCAAATTACCATTGATTATGATGGTTTAATTGATGGTGAGTCGTTTGAAGGTGGAACCGGTCAAGCGATGCCTGTTGAAATTGGTTCGAATCGAATGATAGCTGGTTTTGAAGATGGTTTAATTGGTTTAAGTGCTAATGATGAGAAAGTATTGAGTCTAACCTTTCCAGAAAATTATCATGCAAAAGAATTAGCCAATAAAGCGGTTGAATTTAAAATTAAAGTCATTTCAGTTGCTCAAGCTGAACTACCTGCCGTCGATGCTGATTTTGCTAAAAAGTTAGGCGTGGCGGATGGTGATTTAGATACCATGCGTGTCGATGTTAAAGCAAATATGCAACTTGAGTTAGATAAAAAAATCCATAGCGAATTAAAGGGCAAGGTTATGGATAAAATATATGAATTAAACAAATTGGAACTACCAAAAGCATTGGTTGATAATGAGTCACAAGCCCTAGTGCAACAGATGCAACAAAATTTAGCGCAGCAGGGTATGAAACCTGATGATATGAAATTGGCACCATCAATGTTTTCTGAACAAGCTGAACGGCGTGTTGCTTTGGGGTTAATTTTAAGTGAAATAGTGAAAGAAAATACCTTAAAAGTTGATTCAGAAGCTGTGAAAAATGCAGTGAATAAGATTGCTGAACCTTATGATCACCCTGAAGAAGTTGTTAAATGGTATTTTTCGGATAAAAACCGTTTAGCAGAAGTAGAATCATTAGTTTTAGAGGATAAAGTTGTTGATTGGGTACTAGACTTAGCTCAAGTGACTGAAACAACGAAATCATTCAAAGACGTTATGCAGCCAAAATCCAGTGAAACTGCATAAATAACCTTAAAGGATATTATGATGTTGACCGATAAAAACAACATAAACGAAATGGATGGAAATATGATCTCTCAATTAGTACCGATGGTTGTTGAACAATCTGCCCGTGGCGAACGGATGTTTGATATTTATTCGCGACTGTTAAAAGAACGCGTTATATTTTTGGTTGGCCAAGTAGAAGATCATATGGCTAATTTGGTTGTTGCCCAGTTATTATTTCTTGAATCCGAAAATCCGGATAAGGACATTCATTTGTATATTAATTCACCCGGTGGTTCGGTGAGTGCCGGGTTATCTATTTACGATACGATGCAATTTATCAAACCGGATGTGAGCACCATGTGCATCGGTCAAGCGGCCAGTATGGGAGCTTTATTGCTAACCGGGGGGGCTGCTGATAAGCGTTATGCGTTGCCTCATTCGCGTATGATGATTCATCAGCCATTAGGTGGTTTTCAAGGTCAAGCGACTGATATTCAAATCCATGCAAATGAAATACTGCATGCAAGAGAACGATTAAATGCCATAATGTCTAAACATACAGGGCAATCCTTGGAAACAATTCAACGTGATACAGAACGGGATTTCTTTATGAGCGCTGAAGAATCAAAGGATTATAAGCTAATCGATGATGTTTTAAATTCCCGTGAAGAGGCTAAGGATGATGGCTGAACTAGTTCACAAAACAACTAGTTAGTAATATTTTTTATACGGGTATAGAGTGAGTCAAACTTGCATAATTCTATAAAAGGATGCAAGGTGATAGTATGAAACCATAATGTTGTGTGAGGCGATGGTAAATGTATGAGTGATGATAAAACAACTTCTGGCGATAACGGTAAACTGCTATATTGCTCTTTTTGTGGAAAGAGTCAGCATGAAGTTCGTAAGTTAATTGCGGGTCCGTCCGTATTCATTTGTGATGAATGCGTTGAATTATGTAATGACATTATTCGTGAAGAAATCCA
>CAZEPW010000131.1:0-2422 GCA_964514215.1 uncultured Thioalkalispiraceae bacterium | reverse complement strand
GCGAATTCTCATTCAAATCAATTTGAGGACCGATACCAACAGCTAGCAATGAACCAGCTGTAATTTTAGATGTATCACCATTAGTAAAAGTTGCAGTTGCCAGTTGATCACCACCAACATGAACACCACCTTCGGCAACCCATTTTATCGCATGAGCATTTGAGCTCATGAGTAAAGCAAACAGGGGAAGCATGACTTTAAGCAAAGCCGTAAATTTTATATTTTTAGTTTTCATAGAAAATCCTTCATAATATTATTCATTTTTGATTTTTTTACATAATAACATTGTTGACACGATCATAAAGAATAAATTAATGACTTGCCAACTTTATACTGTCTTTGCACTTGATGGAACTCAATTTGTTATCATTTATTAATATCAAGCGAATTAAAATGAAGAATATTTATACGATCACTTGAAAATACGCTATTAACTCGTCCAGTACGAATTAAGTTACGTCATTATCATCAGTTTTGATATACAAGTAAGCTCTTGTCTATTTTGCAAGAGTAAACTTTAGTATTCTAGCGATAGGAATAGACTCCATGACACAAGCCTCTTGTTTTAGCATTACCCAATAAAATAATGCTCGATCTGTTTTTCCGTTACCATTTTCAGATGGATGATTATATACAAATAGAAAATGCAATATTATCAACCAGAACTCAAGACAAAAATAATAAAATTAGATACTTACGTATAATTCCTACACCTACAGCTATATAAATTTAAATATTGGATTCGAATAAGCACAAAACTCTAGTAACGCTGCCTAACATAAGTCCTAAAAAGCTCTTTTACTGGGTTATTATTATTATCGTAATCAAAGGAACTACTAAATACTATATTGTACTCTTGACCTTTAACCAGTATCGATTCCAACCCTTCAGGCAACGATGGCAATGTTATACTGTTTACCGTGTTGCTATCACCTTTGATTTTAATTAACCATTGCGGAGTTAATTGTGAATTATAATCAATAATAATACTGCGAGACCTCGGAATTTTAGTTGCGCTGGACCATGAAAATATCCCATTAGAAAAATTGGATACAGTCAAAATTGGCGTTGGCTGTGGTATTACATTGACATTAGCAGCCACAGCTATACCACCGGATCCGAATAACCATGTTGTCCTTTCTTGAGCGTTAGAAACAGATGCGTGAATTGACAAATTGACGGCTGCTAATTTATTAGCAAGCAACTGAGGGATGGTAACTGAATAGAATGGTTTAATGACTAAATCATTTTGCGCTGCTGACAATAACGATATGCTATTAAAGGTGTTATCTGATGATAATGTAGAAGATAAATGTATCTCCGTTATCATTAGCCCCGTTGGTGCAGCCAGGGTGGTGGTATTGTCACCAAATGTTAATAATTCTACTTCGACAGGAAAGAGTGGCTGCGAATTGAAAGTGACATTTTGTACATTGGCAGCCACATTTTCAGCCGTTGTTTCTAGTGATAAAGTTGATTGTACAGCGTCTATTAAAACTGTTTCACCAAAGTTATTTTTTGTGTATTCAAAAACCCTCAAATCAGCCGTCACTGGAGTACCAACAGGAATAGCATTATTAGTTGGAAAATCATTTAAAAAACCATACTGCAAATTAAATTGTGTTGCTAACACACTACTGTTTTCTTTAATAAGTGAACTGGATTTGTCAAAGAAAACAAAAATAACAACTTCGTTACCCGGTGTTTTAGTTGTGATGCTACCCGTTAAATTGATATAACTGTTATACAAGGGCTTGGGCTTATTAACGGTTAGTTGGCTGCGCTTAACTAAACTAACATTTTCAGTAACACCTGAAGCGGCATTAATATTGTAGATACTATGCCAATTAAAACCAGGCGGTCCAAAAATATGGATATCGTGTGCGCCATTGGATACATTAGTAAATAAAACCTTGCCATTTTCATCGGTTTTTAAACATAAACCACTGTCATCCAATTGCACAACGGCATTAGCCAACGCCCGGCGATTACTGGAAACGGTAACAACGATTTCATTTGCATTTGGTGAACCAGAAACAAGCGCGCTAGTATCACAATTAATAAAATTAACGGGAATAGCCGTGTTGTTTTCAGCAGTGCAAGAAATTAGTAAAACCAAACTAAAATATAGAAATATTTTTTTCATATTGCACTCCTTGTGCCTATATAGAGTCACTATACATTTTTTAGTTGTTGCTTTTTATTAAGCGTGTATTTATTTTGCATAAATATTTAAACTTAAACAATTAATATCACTAAAAACCGTAGATTTAAGTTGCAAATGCAACATTTTGTTTAACCCCGAAAAGTACCACATTAGGTGTTTTAAACCTAAGACATTTTCGAGATCAATTATTTAATTTGTACATTCCATTTCATACGTTATCCCTTAGAAATCATTTTGGTATTTTTATAATTAGAT
>CAZEPW010000130.1:0-2502 GCA_964514215.1 uncultured Thioalkalispiraceae bacterium | reverse complement strand
CATGGAGGTAAATAATAACAAGCCAGATTTAGTATAAGTATCTAGCTAAAACGGTTGTTGAATTTTTCAAGAAGTTTGAGCGCTTAAAACTTCTTGAAAAAAACTATGGAATGATGCTTTGTTTGGGTGCATTGAAATTAAATATGTATATAAGACCAGCCTTCTTTTTGCCGTTGAATTAAGTGGTGAATAGCCGATTTTACTTTTTGAGCTTCTGAAATTAATTTAAGATCGACATCTTTTTCAACTTTTAAACGTTTTAATGCTGTTTCACATGCCAGTAATTTAAAGTTATCGTATTTATTCGCGAGCTCATTTAATCTTAGGGCAAACGCTTTATCATCGTCTTTTAATAACGATAACCCGAGACTGTTGGTTAATAATTCTATTTGCACTGGTTCATTATTGGCTGATGAGGTTTTTAACAGTTCTTCTGTTTCGTTAATTAAAAGGTTATAACGTTTAGGATCATAGCTACTGACATGCAGCATTAAGCGCCAATCTTGTTTGTATTGGGGACTTGAGTTTGTTGGTAGATGAATTGTTTTTGCTAGCTGTGACAAACTGGGTTGCGCGCTAAAATCTTTTGCGAACCAACCTATTGATACTCCAGCAATTATTAATACCGAAGCGGCGATTGAATACCAATGTCTGTTTGGTTTTTTGTTGGGTGACGGAATTGCTTCAATTTGATAAGCAAGTTGCACCATGTCTTTTACATTTTTTAGCTTGCATACTCGTCCTGAAAGATTGCTGTCGTGACGAATAGCATTTAATAATTCTTCACGATCATCGTTTTCAAGTTCATTATCAAGATAGGAATTAATAAATTCATCTGAATAGTGCTTTGTCATTTATTTAACGCTCCTGAGGGAAATTCTTTTTGGAGAATGAGTACTTCTTAAATCCATAAGTTTCTCTGCTAAATTTGTTCGTGCCCGGCATAAGCGACTCATTACTGTTCCGATAGGAATATTCAGTTTCTCTGCAACTTGGGCATAACTGAATTCTTCTAAATCAACTAATGTGACTACTTGTTTTTGTCCGAGCGGTAATGTTGCTATTGCTGAACGGACTGAATCGACAATGTTTTTATTTTCCATGTGGGTTACTGGTGTAACGTGATCAATAAAAACCATATCATCAATATTGTCAGTGTCTTTTTCTTTTCGATAATGATCTCGAAGACAGTTATTTAAAATGCTAAACATCCAACTATCTATCGAGGCATCTTTTTTTAGTTGCTGATATTTGTTCAGAGCTTTTAACATTGTTTCTTGTACTAAATCGTCAGCCAGTTCGGGTTTGTGGCACCATGCTAATGCTAAACGGTAAAGCCGTGGTCGTAATTGTTCGATTTTGTTTTTGATATGTCGCTGTTTATTGAAAAAAGAAAACGAATTCATACACATTACGCTCTTATAAAATATCGGTCTATTACTATATATTAAGACGTGATAAAGGTAAAAATTATTCCATTTAATTTTTTTATTAATATTTTAATGTAACTATATTATAAAATGCTAATGTATAACTGCTATAACACTATAAATTTTATACATAAATCATTTTATGATATTGAGTTTCTCGAGTAGTACTTGTTGTTGATATTGCTGATGCTGAGTTTAGCTTATATTTGAAGTATCCAAATTATCGGTATTGTCGGTTAAACGTATCATAATAAAAAGTTAAATAAATATTTACAAAAATGGAATAAAACCTTGTTTAGTATCGTCTATGATATGAGTTAGGTGTAATTATAAAAAAAAATGATATAGCGCTAACTTATAAAAAAATACAAGAAATCAAGCTGAGTTATTTAGATGGATGTTTCATTTAAAACTTGCTTTTTTTTGTGCCATTATTACTTTTGTTTGGAGGAAAACCATGAGGTTGACAACATTGAAATTTTTTACGAATGTATTCTTTATAGTAACCGTGTTATTTAGCACGTCAGTATTCGCAGCACCGAATGAGAATTCTTTTGCTGAGAAAAAAATTGTATTACAAATAAGTGATCCTAATCCATTTAAACAAACACTTGTTTTAAATGTGGCAAATAACTTATTAAAACATTATGGACAAGATCAAGTGGTGGTCGAAATTGTGGCTTTTGGTCCGGGCTTACGCTTATTATTTAAAGAAAATGCAAATAAAAATCGCATTAAAAGTTTAGCGGGTAGTGGTGTAAAGTTTAGCGCATGTTCTAATACTATTAAAAATATGGGTAAAAAACTGGGTCATCCACCTGAATTAAATTCTAAAGCAGTTAAAGTGTCGGCTGGTGTTGTCCGAATTATTGATTTGGTTGGTAAAGGTTATGTTTTAGTAAAACCATAATAATAACTCGACATGTAAGATAATTTTAAGCTGTATTGATATATTTATTGGGAGAGGAAAATGAAGTACAAATATAAAAACTCTATTAAAAAGTTTTCAGTGACACTATTAAGTGTTTTGGCTGTAGGAAGTATGATTGGAGAATCACAAGCGGCTAACTGG
>CAZEPW010000129.1:0-2522 GCA_964514215.1 uncultured Thioalkalispiraceae bacterium | reverse complement strand
ATAGAATATATATTTTATATTGCGATTTTTATAACATTAATTACTTTATACAACCTAAATCAATTTTTTTCTGTTCCAAAGACTCCAGCAACCAGTGTTGATAAAGATAACGCTGTTATTCAATCATTGTTTGCCGCTTTCTTTAGTGTATCAATATTAGTTGTTTCTATAGTAGCTTATTTTAAAAATAGATGATTGGAGTCAATATGAAATTAACAAGCAACCCTAGATTTTATGCCACGCTTATAAGTTTAATTATATCATTTAAATTATTTAATAATGAGCCATTACATATAGCGCTACTTGGGATGTTAGCAATAACGTTCTTAACGCCGATATTAGTTCATACTTTTATCGAAGAAATAAAGAAAAGTAAATAATTGGAAATAATATGTTTTATATATATTTCTAAATAATAATGACCATATTATTTACATTGGGTCAACTGGTGATATTTCAAAACGAATAAATAACCAACATTTTAATAATGGACACTTACCAGAAAATTGTTATACCGAAACGTCTAAAATATATTTTTCTATATGCAAGTCTTATGATGATGCGAAAATTATGGAACGGTATTTAATTAATACGGAAGCTCCAAAATATAATACTGTACATAACAACAATAATAACTTTAGTTTTGGAATAAAAGATATTGAGTGGTCTGAATTTTCATTTACAAAAAATGAAATAAAAAAAACGAAAAATTAAATTTCAAAATATACAAAATACTCTTCTTCGGGAAATGGTTAAAGATAGATATGGTGGTTACTATTTACTAGAGCTACCTAACTGTAAATGGGGGGCAGTATGGGATCAAGGTATAAATGATGAGTGGGGAAAATGTGTTTTGCATGGCGATTATGAATTTGGTTGCGCTTCCGTAGGAAATTTGAAAACCGTTGTCTCCTTTATTAAAAATATATGGATAAAGAATTAATGGAAAACCCATGGATTCTTGATGGTGACGACAATTACCATGATTTAAATACAAATGGGGTAATTGCTAAAATTTTACGAGAAAATAGATAATTGGAATAAATAAAAATGAATAACGCTATTATTGGAGTAGTCAGTGTGATATTTGGTTTTACATTAAGCTTGGTTGCTGTTGCGTTGTGTGATATTTAAAACAAATAATTGAAAAATATATAATAAAAACATATAGTTAGCGTTACTAGCTATGTTGAAATGATATCAGCGCTATCATAATGCTAACTATATGCTATCATTGATATCATATAGTGTATTTGGAGAGTTATATGTCAAGTTTATTGGTTAGAGATTTAGCCCCAGAAATTGTTGAAGCATTAAAAAAACGGGCAGTTAAACACGGCTGTAGTGCAGAAGCAGAACATCGCGAAATATTAAAACAAACATTACTTGGATCGAAAAAAAAATCATTTGCAGAAATTCTAGCTTCGATGCCGGATGTAGGCAAAGACAGCGATTTTTCTCGTAAAGATGATTCAGCAGGTAAAGATGTATTTAATTGATACAAATGTAATTAGTGAGATTCGAAAAAAACAAGTAAATAAAGGTGTTAATGAATTTTTAAATACTGTTATTAATAAAAATATTAAATTATATATTTCTGTTATCACAATTGGTGAGCTAAGACGAGGTATTGAGCTTATACGCCATCGAGGTGATATTAAACAAGCTCATCAATTAGAAAAATGGCTTGAGCTAATATTAATGGAATATCAAGACAGCATTATTAACATTGATGAAGATGTCGCTCAACTCTGGGGAAAACTAAGATCACCTCACCCAGAAAATGCACTTGATAAACAAATTGCTGCAACAGCTTTAATTTATAACTTAACAGTAGTCACTCGAAATGATAAGGATTTTAATAATACAGGTGTTACGGTATTAAATCCTTTCACTTAAAAAGAACAATATTGGAAACATGAAATGTGATTGGAATTAAGAAAAAGGACTAAAATAATGAAAACGATACAAAAACTATTTTTACTACTATCGATTAGCATATTATTAATATCACCGATATATGCCGGAACCGTACCCACTTTAAATAATTTCACAAAAGGCACACCGGCAGTATCGGCTGATGTGAATGGAAATTTTAATGATATAAAAACGGCTGTGGATGATAATGATCTACGGATTACAACATTAGAAAAATCTACTCCAGGTGCGGGAGATTTGTCAGTTCAGTTGTCAGGAACGCTTTCTGTTATTTCAAATACAAATTCTGTCGTTGGTGGACTTAGTGGGGCGAATCAAACATTTTTTACTAAAGAACTCAAAGTCAATACAGTCATTTCAATTGATGGTCAGGTTAACGTGGTTACTAGTATTATTGATGACAACAACTTAACAATTAAAGATCCTCAAAATTCAGTAGTTGATAATCTTCCTGCATTTACGGATGGTGATTTATTAACATTAAGGGACAGCGTCGGACAAGCTAAACTAAAAGTAGATAACACTGGTGCTTTACTTTTTAGAAATCAAGCACTTCCAATTACACCTGTAAAAATGGCTTTTTC
>CAZEPW010000128.1:0-2537 GCA_964514215.1 uncultured Thioalkalispiraceae bacterium | reverse complement strand
CAACTTCAGTTTTTAAAAAAATATTAATTTCGTCTTCATCATCAGTATTCCAATTGTATATCGCAAGTTTATTCCAAGTCAGGTCATGTTTTATTGCTATCAAATCGAGTGTTTCATTAGTTGACACTTTATATTGAATATCTGGCATAGAATGAGTTGCTCGAATAGTATGACTAAACGAGTAGGAGTCTTGAATCATGTGCAAAATTTTCCCAACAAAAAATAATCCATGATCTTCGACGTCATTACTAATAAAACTAGTCGATTCAGTTTCTTGCCCTCGAAACTCCTCGGCTTGCTTCCAAAGAACCTCTACTCGCCTTATAATTAATTCGCGAATTTCTTTATTCGTTAAATTCGGATCAGGTGACATACTGTGCCAATATGCATATTTACCATTATGTGATTTATATATTAACGTATTGGGTAAATAATTCATTGCAGGCCATAAACCTGCATAGTTGGTATCAATCGATGTATCATCTAGATTCGTTGGCACATCAGGCCACACGACACCAAAATCAAGAGCATCATCATATCCCGTCCCTGTTTTGGCTGCTGCGTCCTGCGTTATCGCTTCATGTAATGCGCCCTGTCCTTCAATTTTAAAAAACTCCACCTCTTCCCAATCGCCATTTCTTAATTGAATTTGACCTGAATGCTTTCTATCAGATTGTGTCGCACGGTAAATTTCTGTTTTATGTTCGATAGGTACCGATTGGCTATTTATTGAAATTATTTTTTTTTGGATACCTTTTTCTTCTATTGTAATTTCTGCAAAATCAATCTCTAAGTAAAGTAGTTGATTATATTCTATAAAACTGGCTGAAAAATACCGACCTTCATCACCATTAAGATCATGCCCCCCAATTGATGAATAAATATTTCGTAGCTGGTAATCGAGGTGGTGGGCAAACTCTTCAATCATGACTAATAAAAGAATCCATCTTTGAGTTGGTATTTCGATAGCGCTTTCAACTAAATCTTTGTTCAACGATATAATACCATCTCTATAGACACCGAGCTGATCTGCTTCCATAGGCTCTACTTTAAATATTAGTTCTATTAAAGTAGAGTTTAATAAATCCTGACGTAAACTTTCAATTGCTTGAATACTGATATCTAAACCAAAAATTCTTCTGATATGAATACGAAAAGAACCTTCTGTCTTTAAATATGGAATTCGTGGTAAATCTGCATCCTGCCAAAATAAACTTTTGATTATAATTTCTTGTTCAGCAAAACTATTTGTTTCCTCCTGTTCTGATTCATCAAATAAAAAATCACCAGAGACACCATTACCTATTCCAGTTACATTAGCATTATACTCTTGCTCTAATTTATGTTTAATTTTAAACATAGATATTTTCCTTAATTTTCCCAGAGAATTTTTGTTATTTTAATTTAGCCATTTAATATTCACCGTTTGAAAATAATTTACCTTCTAGTTTACGTCTTTTTAATAAATCATCATCAGCCTGACCGGCATCATCATTACGCCATTTTTCCAGCTGTGTTGGTACGCCATCATAATCACCTTCATTTAAATTTCGTAATAATGTTGACTCAGCAAGATTCATTCCCATCGTTGTATTAATAGCAAAACTAACAAGAGCATCAAACTGTGTTTGTGATAACTCAACTTTTACGCGTGTATTAACTAAATTTTCAAAGCGTTTAACATCCGATTTTAATAACTCATCAGCCTTAACCTGAGTAATTCCATCAATGAATTCCTGCTTTTCTGTGCCATTCATATTACCCCGATGTACTAAATGACCATAACCTATTATTGCGTGACCGGCAGAATTATTGTACATAATAACTTTGGTTGGATCTGTTTTATCATATTCAATGCCTTCACGTGATTTAATAAATTCTAAACCGTTATCACTTAACGTTAATTTGGTTTTTTCTGTCGACTTAATACTATAAGCACCAAGAACAACATTATCAAAAACCAACTTAGTATCTTTCACTTTTGCTTTATGCTCTTTTTTCTCAGCATCAGTTAGAATAAATTCCCGACCATCAATAACAGCCTGCCCAGATTTTGATTTTGGTGTTAATTCATAAGTTGTGGTTAATATTAATGGTGAAGCATTAAAAACCTTTTGGCCGGCAGCTTCTAATGTGAAATGAAATTCAATGGGTTTAGTCGGCAAATCAGATTGATTGGTTGTTAAATTTGATTTGTAGTTTTCTGATTTTATGTCCCACGGAATTTTAATCATACCGTTAGATTCTTTCACGGTAGAATTGATAACCGTTAAACTTTTTTGATTGGTTTGGGCATCACGTTCTTCAATAATTATTTTTAGTGCTTCACCACCTTTAAAGTTTGATACATTACATTGCACGAAAACAAACTCACTTACTGCTGAACGTTTTTTGGACCAACGCGCGTTAAATAATTCAGGTTCATTTTCAGTATTCGGTTCTACCAGAGCAACTTCAACCTCTTCATTTTCAGCAGGTGCTGAAACCGGCTCCTCATCGTTGTTAAAATTAAACCCTTCATACTGACCAATCTCACT
>CAZEPW010000127.1:0-2551 GCA_964514215.1 uncultured Thioalkalispiraceae bacterium | reverse complement strand
CACTCTGTTTGGTTTGAAACGATGTATCGACAATTGCAGGCACGTTACAACCGCGACCAGGTTCCAATTGATTGCTACTTAGCCTTTTTTGATGGTGTCTCACGTTTAGCAGAACAACCTAATATTACCGCCAATGACTATAGCGAAGCGCTTAACTTAAACTCCTTGTGTCCAGGGCTGCCGAATAATAGAAGTTCTTTTGTTGAATCAATAAACCATCTTAATGTGTTACGAGAAATCAGTGTTGGCAAAAATGTGGTGTTTGTTGATACTCGCGAGGATGAAGAATTTAATGAAGTGCATTTGCCTGGCTCACGCTTAATCCGTTTGCGTGATGTAGACGAGAAAAGCGCGCAGTCCTTATCAAGTGCTGATTTAGTTGTGCCGTATTGCGTAAAAGATTTTCGTGGCTTTGAAGTTGCAAAAGCACTTAAACAGTTAGGCGTATCGCGTGTTGCAACGCTTAGCCCTAACGGATTAAAAGGTTGGCTACACGCTAAACTACCTGTTACGAAAGAGGGCGCAATGACTGAAAAAGAATCGGTTATTGCATTATTGCAATGTGCCGTTGAACCTCACGTTTGTATAAAGGATTAATGCATGCGTCAATTTCAATGGCAAGCATTCATGTTTACTTTTTTATTCTTGATACCGGGTGTTATTTGGTATACGCAAACAGGTTCGTTGTTAGTGTATTTTGCTGAAAATGTACCTAAAGGGCAGTTTCTTTATGTGTTATCTAAACTAGCGGGAATGATTGTACTAACGTGTATTGCGTGGCAAATGATAGTGACATTATTAAGCAAGTTAAAGATGCTTCCTGAGTATTGGCTTGGAGTAAAACATCGAACGTTTGGGCTGTTTATTGTAATTGCTGCTGCAACACATATTTTATTATTTATAGCGGCAGTTTCAATGCGGCAAGAAAGTATGGCGTGGTCATTACTATTGCCAAGCTTTAAAGATTTTTACCATACACATTTAACCTTCGGTTTATTTGGATTACTTATTCTATTAGTTGTCGCTTTTGCTGGCGCGAACCGAAAGCGAATCGCTCAAAAATGGTCGGTGCTTACGCATCGGTTATATTGGCTGGCGATGAGTTTTATCTATTTTCACGCATTGGTTGTCGGTTCGGAGTCACAGTCCATGGCAGGATTATTAGTGTACGTTTCGCTTGGTGGCATAGTCATCGTGTTAGGTCTTGCATATAGTGTTAAACAGCTAAAAGTCAAGATGGTTGCGATGTCATGAAAAAACAAATAAACATCACATCTTATTTTATGAATATTCTTTTAGGTGTCGCTCTATTATTTTCCATGAGTTTTTCTTTTGCAAAAACAACGAATACACAAACGTTAATGCTGGTTGGTTATGATGGAAAAAGTTGGTTTCCTTATGTTGCAAAAATAACCAGAGGCAAACCGTTAAAATCAAATGATTGGAAAAAAATTAAAACAATTCGTAATCCGGCTTATTTAACCCTGCAACCGCAGACAGGGAATATATATGTTAAAGGGAATGATGGACGTTTGTACCGCTATACATCTAAAAACAAGGTATTAAAGCTGTTGCTACCTAGTGGTAACGGTAACGAAACCCAGCTGAATAATTACACGCAACTTCGTGCAAATAAAAACGGATTGGTTATGGTAGAGCTGGTAGAAGGTAAAAGCCGTGACACACGACTTGTGTATGTTGATGATGCTCCATCATCCCTCATTGTGAAACTAATTTTAAAACAAGCATCAGCACAATTTCATCCTGTTTTGAGCGGTAAATCATTATTTTATGCACACGTTTCTTGTCGTGCAGTGTGCAGCCCGATTATTCAAGAAGTATGGAAGCAAGACCGAGTAACAGGTAAAGCGCAGCAATTAACGTTGCTAAATGCAACGAGTTATTTGCATTCGGTTGATAGTCAAGAGCGTTTTGGTTTTATCAGTTCTAACCAACACGGTTATTATCATATTGCAAAGCTGGATTTAGCCTCTAACAAAGTGACCTGGTTGACGCAAGGCCAGGTAACGGATAGTTATCCAAGTGTTTCTGATGATGCTATCTATTTTATACGCCGTACACCAAAAGGAACAAAATTAATGTCGCTTAATATTGAAAGCGATAACGTTAATATATCGCCACGCACAGTATCGCTACCGCATGGCATTAAAAAAATTCGTTATTTGGAGTTAACACATTGATGGTTATAACGAGAATAAAATGTAGTAAAAGTTACTGGAAATTATCGTCCTTGTTACTTGTTTGTGTCTTATCAGTTAGTGCAGTCTATGCTGCTAAAATTGAAACAAAAAATAAGATAGTAACTGGATCTAAGACTTTTACTATTATGCCTTACAAAAAAACAAGTTTCTCACCTGTTCGGGGTGAAAGATTTGCGATTCCTTTTACGGTAGAAAAATGGGATGCCATTAAAAAAGTCGATATTGAAATTAGAACCAGTGATAATGATTTTATCCGTCGATTAAGTTTTAATGGCTTTAAAAAAGATAAATTAAACTATGAAATAAAGTGGGATGGTCGAGATAAAAAT
>CAZEPW010000126.1:0-2668 GCA_964514215.1 uncultured Thioalkalispiraceae bacterium | reverse complement strand
AAGGAATACATCGTGAAAGACGGTGATGTCATGCATTTCCGCTTCAACGTCTGACGGCCGGTCGAATAAATGAAAAAAGGGGCAACTAATTGGCGAGTATACCCCTGTAAATATTGACAATAAGCCAATAAAACGGGAAAATCCCCGCCCTTCCTACGAAGGTTCAAAAGAACAGTCCGCTCGGACGAATTCTTTTAAATATCTGAATAAAGGTCATGTAGCTCAGCTGGTTAGAGCACGGCATTCATAATGCCGGGGTCGGTGGTTCAAGTCCACCCATGACCACCATTATTTTATTATAAAACAATAGATTGCGTCTATCGATATTATGCAGCCAATTTAATCATGGAGGACAAATATGTTATTACTCACACGAAAAACAAACGAAATCTATTATTTCAATGGTAATAGTAAGCGTCACTGTAATGGGCGTCTAGGGTAGGTTGGAATTGACGGGGCTAAAGGAATAAAGGTTTACTGTGAAGAAGTCTATTTCAAAATACAGGCAGATAATAAAAAGGCCGCCTAACTAGGTTATGCTCGACCGTTCGCGTCGTGACAAGCAGAGTTCATTTGTCGTAAACATTGTGGAGTATATCCTGTTTTCACATATTGACATTTTCTCAAAAAACAGGTTATATGTGCGCATTAATGTGCATCTGTGAGCGTTATATCCCTTTTTGGAGGGGCACCGCATAGATATAATAACAATAATGAAGCCATCATATATAGCCCGCCTAAAGCAAGGTGCGGTTTTTTTGCGCCTGAATCAAAGGCAATAAGGGTTGATAGTTGTGAAATTGCAGCTATATTAATCAAAGATTTCGTTAAAAAATAAAAAGGTGCATCAAGTGACTTTGTTCATATCATTAATTGTTTCTGCATTATCGGTATATGTTTGCTTGCAAGCTATGTATATGTATAGGAAGTATAAAATGCATAGAAAAGAAGAAAAGTTTTTAGAGTCAGGTAGCGGGCCTTTTGGTTCAGGTTTGTGTCATGGAATAGTGCTTGATCCTGAGAAAGATGGTGTGCTTAGTGATTCTAAAAAATCATCAGCTTGGTATAGCCGCTTAGTATAATTAAGTTGTAATTTCTCTATTAGGTATCCTGTGTCAGGTTTTCCTATGTAAGGTATCTATGGAAAACTTTTTGTATATTGGATGGATTCCATGCATTAATGGTCATTTGGACTTTGGGTTGATGCGTGTTGGGATTCAAGGTGGTTTCACAGATTTAAAATCAAAAGACAGTAATACGGTAAATGAAAATTTTACTTGCTCTGATTATGGTGATTCTCATGATCGTCGTATCGTATTGCAATCTAAGGTCGATTGGCGCGACTCGTCGGAATTTCATAAAGATAGTGGTAAATTTAGGGTAATAATTACCGCCGAAGTTAACAAATCTCATTCAATGGATGACCGCTACCTTTCTGGGAATTTGTTAATATATCCATTAAGTGCCGAGCCTGAAGATGTCGCGCAACGACGTAAAATGAATGTGCATGTTCTATGTCACTCTATTAAAAATAGTAAAAAAAATAGACACGAAAACTTTAACCGATTAGAAAAAGTAACATCTGCAAAAGAGGGAATCGATAATCTTAGTAAGTTTTCTTGTTCTATTAAATTTAAAATTGAGCCTAATGGAATAACAAAACTACAGCATAACTCAGAAAATCCTACCCTTAATGAAGAGTCAAAATATCTTATCGCGCGGCAAGCATTTTATTATTTAAAATACTCTATACATGTCCATAAGCACCATTTAGCTGAACAAGATTCTTTGACTACAATAACGCCGATATATAAAGATGTGGATGATGATAAGTCCGATGCAGGGCTTCGTTTGATATGTCAATTAAAAAGGGAGCTTACGGTTCTTAAGCGAATACAGTGTATAGATGAAAAAGAGCACCCAACAAACAATGCGGTGGGAATTGTTGCATATGTTAAGTCTCTTATTTGCTCATTAGAGCAGTCATCAATTATTGATCAGATTATTGCTAAAAGAGAGCAGGAAAGATTCGAGTATATCAACGCTTCTTTTAAAGCTCAAAACTCCAAAATGGGTAATCAAATTAATAATACTGAGCTAATAAAATCGAAAGCAAAGGTCTGGTTAGGTTTTATAGTTATATCGATATGGGGTAGTTTAAACTTCATGTTTAAGCCCGAGGTTGCGAATAGAGAGGCAATATCATCCGCAACATTTTTTACCAGCTTAATAGTTATTTTAGCAACAGTGTTTTTTATTTACACTGCAATTAAGAAGTTTTATCGTAATCGGCAATTACCAAAAGCTTCTGAGCATTTGTACCATATAAGTTATGTCAAAATATTAGGGAAAATTATTGTTGCTTTGATTGGAATTGTGCTTTCTCTAGTTTTTTTATTTATGCGATAGATTAAGTTGTAACCGTAAAAAGCTGCCGGAGGGATTAAAAATTGATCAATTTTTAAAGTTGCTTTTGCCTCTTCTCGGACACATGTCGATTTGTAAAAAATCTTGAATTCTGCCTGGACATTTTTTAAAAATGCTGCAGTGCCAGTTGTCTAAGTATTAATATCTAAGTGCTGAATCCCTTCGCGCTGTTCATACCACCCAGCCGTCGAATTAATCATCCTCACCGCAAACAACATCACCGGCACTTCAATCAAAACCC
>CAZEPW010000125.1:0-2790 GCA_964514215.1 uncultured Thioalkalispiraceae bacterium | reverse complement strand
TTATTCTATAAAAGAAGATACTCCGGCTTACGGTACTGATTTTGGTGCTATAAAGTGTATTAGTTCAGACTAGAACTTACACTTTGACTTGAGTCAGAGAGAGTTACCTGTTTTGATAAAGGTGTCGAAACTTTTAATCAAAACAAAAAAGGTAACTCTCAATGATACAGTCTAGCAATCCAATAATTAAACATAAAGCAGGATTATTAAATTTAGCAGAAGAATTAGGCAATGTTTCCAGAGCCTGCAAAGTAATGGGTGTCTCCCGAGATATATTTTATCGCTATCAAGAATTAGTAGAAGAAGGTGGATTGGATGCGTTAATAGAAAAAACGCGACGAACACCGAATATTAAAAATCGAGTTGATGAAGCAACGGAGCTTGCTGTTATTGCTTATGCTGTTGAGCAACCTGTCCATGGCCAACACCGCACTAGTAACGAATTACGTAAACTGGGAGTCTTTATTTCAGGCAGTGGTGTTCGTTCAGTTTGGTTACGACACAATCTTGAAAATTTCAAAAAACGCTTAAAAGCATTGGAAGAAAAAGTCGCTAAAGAAGGCATCATCCTTAGCGATGCACAAGTTGCTGCACTTGAAAAAAAGAAACATGATGATGAAGCGTGTGGTGAGACTGAGACTGCCCATCCAGGGTATTTAGGTTCACAAGATACTTTTTATGTCGGTAATCTCAAAGGCGTTGGTCGTATTTATCAACAAACCTTTATTGATACTTACAGCAAAGTTGCATTTGCCAAACTCTATACAACCAAAACGCCTATCACTGCCGCTGATATTCTCAATGACAAAGTGTTGCCTTACTTCTCGCAACAGGATTTACCCATGCTACGTATTCTCACAGACCGAGGGACAGAATATTGTGGACGTGTTGATCACCATGATTATCAATTATATTTGGCTATCAACGATATTGATCACACCAAAACAAAAGCGATGTCGCCACAGACCAATGGTATTTGTGAACGATTCCATAAAACCATTTTGAATGAATTTTATCAAATCACATTTAGAAAAAAATTGTATTCTGATATGGATGAATTACAAAAGGATCTGGACATTTGGATGGAATACTATAACAATGACCGAACTCATCAAGGTAAGAAATGCTGTGGACGCACTCCACTCGATACTTTAATTGATGGTAAATCGATTTGGGTTGAAAAAAATTTAGCTCAAATCTAATCTAACAGACACCCTAAAATTTGGGTAACTGTCAGATCGGGTCTAAGCTACTACAGTTTAAACCTTGATAGTGACTGGTTATTGATGTTTTTTTTATTTTTATCAATTACTTGTCTTGGTTCGACCCCAATGCCGAGATAATAATGACTAGTTATTGATGTTTTTTTATGTTTATTAATTGCTTGGTTCGGTTTGGTTCGACCCCCCAATGCCCCTTACAGTTATTAGTTGAGTTCAACCCCCAACGACGTCACATTAGGTTTTGTTGTAAAGACTTGATAGTTCACAATATATGAACTATAGTTCACAATATATGAACTACTAATAGTACTACTATGAGCCAATTAGCCAATGCCTTATTTACCTCAACCCAACAAAATGTATTGGGACTACTTTATTCGCAGCCTAATCGTAGTTTTTACACCAAAGAAATCATCCGTTTAACTGGAATGGGTGTTGCTACCATCAAACGAGAATTAGATAGAATGGTTGGTGCTGGAATATTGTCGATGACTAAGATTGGTAATCAACACCACTATCAAGCAGATCAAAATTGTCCGCTTTATCATGAATTACTGGCCATTATAAAAAAAACAGTTGGTGTGAGTGACACACTGAAATCTGCATTGTCACCATTAGTTGATCGAATTAACTGGGCATTTATTTTTGGTTCAGTCGCGAGTAATAAAGAAACAGCTACCAGTGATATTGATTTAATGGTTATTGGTGATGCTAGCTTTTCTGATGTTGTTAAGGTACTTTATCTAATACAAGAAACATTAGCTCGGGAAATAAACCCAAAAATTTATCGTGTAGCGGAATGGAATCAAATGCGACATTCAAATGATGCTTTTATAAATGAAATTTTAAGCAAACCACGAATGGACATAGTGGGTGATATAAATGAGCTTGGATAATTTAGTCGGCCGGTCATTAGAAAAAATTAAACCAAATGCAGCGGTAATTCAACGACTACTGTCATCAGCTAAGCGTAATATTGCAGATGCGCGGGTTACAGAAATTAGTGCCGAAAATCGATTTGATGCAGCATATAAAGCGATCATGCAATTGGCCAATGCAGCTTTACAAGCGAATGGATTTAGAACTTTAACTAATAAACCCGGACATCACATGACAATGATTCAAGTGCTAAGCCAAACAGTTGAGCTTGATAAGGATACAGTCATTATTTTAGATGCATTACGAAAACAAAGAAATGTAGCAGATTATTCTGGTGATCTGGTTCCGGAAAGTGCAGTAGAGGAGTGTATCGTGAATGCTGAACGATTATTAATAAGAGTTAATCAATGGTTAAAAGAAAATAAGTCAGCTATTTACAAATATTAATGGGGCTGGACTCGTTTTGCAACGGCTGTACAAACTACTCAGTTATTAAATAAGTTTGAGCCAGATTATCTTAATGGTTATACCCCTTGTACTATATTAAGTGATGATGAGCTAATTGAAGCTATTGCTGTTATTCATATTGAATTTATTTTAATTCATCCATTTCCGCGAAGATAATGGATGCTTATCACGGTTATTAGCTGATGTGATGGCTGTTTAAGCTGGTTTTCAACCTTTAGAT
>CAZEPW010000124.1:0-2812 GCA_964514215.1 uncultured Thioalkalispiraceae bacterium | reverse complement strand
TCTAATAAAGGATGACTCAAATATCCAACAGCTTTAACCATTAATAAAGAGTGCGTAGTAAAGTCATCCTTACCTTCATACCATATTTTGTGCATTATCGAACCAAGATCTTTAACTGCAGTTTCTGCTAACCTTATGGCTAAGGGGTGCAAGGGATGTTTAGAGTAATCTTTAGCCAACTGTGTGTGGCTGGGATTTGTCGATTTTGAATCTGACATAAAATCTTGATAGAGTTTACCAAGCAAAAATATATTTTCAATAATTACTTCATATTTTTTATTTTTTAATGACACTTTCAAATCACTACTGATAGAAAAGTATCTTCTCAGTATTTCCTTTTTTTCTTTACTTTTCCCTTTCCCTATATAATCTAAAATTAAGACTTCAAGCATATTCCATAAATTTTCTATCACTGGATGCTTACTGTCATAATCAACTCCGGCAGGAATGGCAATACCTTCTTGTCTCATAATGTAAATTAAGCCGTCAATTAATTGTTCTAACGCCATTGCAGTGACAGAATCTAATAACGATGATTTTAAAAATTTTGTAACTTTTTTCATCATGTCATCAAATTGTTTTTTCAATTTAATACTTAAATTTAAGAGATAATTTTTAGACGTTAAAATAGATTCATACTGATTAGCAATATTTTCCCAAATACCACCTTTTCGTCTTAATAATAACAGCATTAATTTCTGACCATAATCAAATTTATCAAGCGCAATAGTTTTATCTTCATTAGGGAGGAATCGTACTAATTTCACAACTAAAGTCATTGCGGTATCAAGTTTTAAAAAATTACCAGTTACAAGTGTATAAATACCGTCATTATTTTTAGGCACATACGGGTTCACATTTTTTTGTATATGAGCCTCTAAATCACTATCACCAAATGACATCATCAGTGATTTTATTTCTAAATAATTAGAATGTGAAAAGAAATCTTCTATAGGATGTAGTGCTGAGCCAAAATGTCGAAAACCAGCAGGTGTTGGTCCATACTCAATAGCTAATTTCAATTCTTTCTTAATAAATTCTTTTGTATCGGCAATGTATCTTTTTGCCAACGTTGTTGGATCATCAATAGGTACATAAAGTTTAGCTGGCCCCTCATTCGATACATTTGATTTTTTTGGGTCATAGAGATTATCGATGTGTTCTGCTGCTGAATAGCCACCAAGTCTTTCTAAATCAACGCGATAAATATCTAGCTCTCTAAAAAGTTTATGTTTTTTATGCTCATCATTATTTTCAGGATGTTCATCTAACGATAAGTGTCTTTTAACTTCTTTCCAATATTGTTCCATTGCGGCAGTTCTTTCTTCACCGCTTGTATTCATATAACTAACATAAGCATGGCCAGCGACATCTAAACTGTCTGCTGTAAATTTTTCAGCCGGATAAAACTCCTTATATGCCATAACCGCAACTAAATCAACTATGAAATGTATCGCCAATTTTTCATTCAATTTTCTTTGAGTTTCTTTAGTAAGTTCTATAGATAATGAATCAAAATTGAATAAATCTTTAATTGGATTTGAAACATATTTATTTGTTGCTTCAATAGCTGTAATAATATAACCCACAGGAGTGGTATCATTTAGTTGGGAAATATCACGTAACCAGTTACCAAAATAAATTTGTTCAAGCACTTCCTTGGTGTAATTTTTTCCGGCTTGTAATAGAATTTTTTCAATTGTTTTATGCGAACCCCGACTTAACCCTATACCATCAGATACTTTATTATCTTTGGCTGCAATATCACCCGAATCAAATAAATGTAATTTTTGAATCTCACCTGAGGGTAGTTGAATCCAACCTTTTTGTTCTTGCATTAAACGTTTTTTATTAAAATGATTTTCGGGAATAATTAATTTTTGTCTTACGTTATTACCTTGTTCAAAATAAGCATAATTATAAGCATGCTGACCTTGTATGTCGTTTTTAACTTGGCTAAAGGCAAATACTGCACCAGCATCCCACTTACTTTTTTCATTAACGGTAGGCTTGCTTATTTCAACACGAAGTATATTATCTAAATGATGACCAACTTCTTCAAGCAAAATAAGATATAAACTCATTGCCTTTTCAGTATTACTATTTGCATCTAATACCAGTTCTCGGCTCACTACAATAAACTTATATTCATCGTTATAACCTGCTTGACCTGCTAAATCACCTTGTATTGCTTGGCTACCAATCACATAACAAGGGGGTAAAAGCGATTTTAGATCTTGTTGCAGTGTTTTATACAATTGGTGATAAGAGCTTTCAGGAATAAATAGCTCATCACCTTCAAATACTTGTCGCATCCAACTGACGAAGCTATCTACGCTCATATTTTTTGCAAAATACTGGAAACCTTCTAATACTTTTTTGATATCTAAGGTATCGGCTATTGAAAGTACGGGTGATAATTCACTTTCGACACCACTAACTTTTACATCAAACACATAAGCTAATGAAATTTCGCCATCGACTTCGAGATCACTTTTCATGTCGTTATCAATTTGCTCAGCGCTTCGTTGCCAAGGTAAAGTGTGGTGTCCGGCACCATCATTTAACTCATAACTTAATTCATCGATTTCTTTTAAATCACCTTGTGCGCCTAATTCAGAAACAGTTATAGTTGCTGTATCTTCTGGTTTTAGTTTATGTACTGTAAATGATAATTCGACTTCTTCTCCTACGGCTATTCTTTTTTTACTCCAAATCAAATTAATAATTTCGGGATCATTTGGATCTACAATGGCTTCAATTTCTTGTCGCACCAACGGCGCAGTAACACTCACCGCACCCGGTATGGTGC
>CAZEPW010000123.1:0-2829 GCA_964514215.1 uncultured Thioalkalispiraceae bacterium | reverse complement strand
CATACCTGTGTCAAGAGCGCATTCTTACTGGTACCCACAAATGATTTGATCTTCAAATCATATCAATGAATGTTTGTTGATAAATACGGCCCACACCTTTGAGGTTACCAACATAAAACGTATCTTGTGAACCTACAGCATAAGCAATAACCGCTTGTTCTGTTACTTCATCGACTCGATTTTTTATATTGGGTGTTCTTCGCGTTTTCTCGATTAATGCATCGAGTCCACCTTCTTCTACTAATTCTTGATAGCGATAAAATGTGTCTCGAGAGACACCCATTACCTTGCAGGCTCTGGAAACATTGCCTAATTCTTCTGCTAAATTTAATAATCCTGCTTTATGTTTAATTATTGGATTGCTAGACTGTATCATTGAGAGTTACCTTCTTTTGTTTTGATTTAAAGTTTCAACACCTTTATCAAAACAGGTAACTCTCTTTGACTCAAGTCAAAGTGTCAGATCTAGTCGGAACTAATACACCGAATCAGATTTAAATGAGTTTCGACAAATGCTCACCAAGATCACAGTTGAAACCGCACTTAATGCAGAACTTGACGATTATCTTGGTTATTCGAAGAGTACAGATCGCTATGGTTTGTACCTACGGTAACGGTAAGAAATATAAAATGCAATATGTACTGAATAAGATATAAATCCTGCTTTACTACAATCTAGTTGGGCACTATACTTACCAATATTGAAATATTTGGTAAGTATAGTGCCCAAATCTACTAAAATAAAGCGAAGTGCCCCTATTTTCCCTAAAAATCAGAAAGTTTTATCGCTGATGGGGGAGAATATTAAGCTTGCCTGTAAACGACGTGGCTATAGCCAATCTCTTATTGCTGAGCGTACTGGATTGAGTAGGCTAACAATTCGAAAAATTCAGCAGGGCGATTCAACGGTTTCTATTGGTCATTATGTGGCAGTACTGGGCATGCTTGGAATGGTAGAAGATTTTGCACTGGTAGCAAGTGACGATGAATTGGGAAGGAAGCTTCAGGATATTAACTTAATGGGGAAATTATAATGAGCCGCGAAATTTATGTTTTTGCCGATTGGGAAGAATTTAATGAGCCTACATTTGTAGGAACATTGCGCTCTAACGTGGTTAAAAATAAAGAACATTTTAGTTTTTCTTATGATGAAGCCTGGTTGCACTCCAAATTTGTTCAGCAAATTGATCCAGAGTTAAAACTTTATGCTGGTGAACAGCATAATAATGAGCAACAAAATTTTCGCATTTTTCTCGATTCATGCCCTGATCGTTGGGGACGTTTGTTGATGAAAAGACGTGAAGCTGTGTTAGCTCGACAGCAAGAGCGGAAACCAAACGTTTTAAATGAGTCTGACTATTTGCTTGGTGTTCACGATATGCATCGCATGGGCGCATTACGATTTAAGTTGGATTTTGATGGAGATTTTTTAGATAACAATGAGGTGTTTGCGGCACCTCCTATTACGCTGTTGCGTGATCTTGAGTATGCAGTTAGTCAGGTAGAAAATACTAACGATATTGATAATCCAGAGTATTTAAAGTGGTTGAATATGTTACTTTCACCAGGTTCATCATTGGGTGGAGCAAGGCCAAAGTCTAGTGTTATTGACGGAAAGGATAATTTATGGATTGCCAAGTTTCCTAGTGGCCATGATGATCATGACGTTGCTGCCTGGGAATATGTTGTATATCTGTTAGCGCTTGATGCTGATATAAACATGTCGGAGTGCCGATTAGATAAGTTTAATAGCCGATATCATACATTTTTAACTAAGCGTTTTGATCGTACACCAGAAAGTCGTTTGTATTTTACCTCTGCAATGATGCAACTGGGTTATGACGATGGTGAAGAGGGCGCGAGTTATTTGGAATTAGCTGAGTTTTTAACTAATCATGGTGCTAACACAAAGGATGATTTAGCTGAATTATGGCGCCGGATTGTATTCAACATTGCAGTCTCTAATACAGATGATCATTTAAGAAACCACGGCTTTATTTATCATAAGGGTGGCTATTTGCTCTCACCAGCTTATGATATAAACCCGGTGACACCGGCTGGTGGTTTGCATTTAAACATAAATGAAAACGATAATAGTTTAAATTATGATTTAGCCATGGAAGTGATAGATTTTTTCCAGCTAAGTGAAGAAAATGCCATAAAAATTAAAAGTAAAGTTTTGGCAAGTGTTAGCAATTGGGTTACGGTTGCTACAAAAATAGGCTTAGGTCGAGTTGAACAACAGCTTATGGCTCCAGCTTTTAATGTGTAATGATGGAGCTACAGGGTTAGATCTTTCCATGCCATATTAAATTGAATAGACATTGCATATGGTGAAATTTAAATATAATTTGTGGATGTTCAATTATTTTAATTATTTTCATAGATGAGCAAATTGAATATATTGAGACTGCAATTAAGCTTCAGGATCTTGTCGTGATAAAGTTTAAAATTGAAATGGTAAATGAAGTTTTAGGTTCATTGATTGAAAGATTAAATAAAGTACAGGGTTAGTTAATATTTGATATTAATTAATGTAACATTTAATCCATGAGTGCCTGTTTCAACTTGGCCTCAGTTTGTCGTAAACTACATCCCAGATGAATACTCCTACAGATACAGACTCTCTTTTTGACCTGATTGGCAATTGCATGTTGCGTGATCAATTTCGATTTCGTCGCCGTTTTACGCAGTTAAAGCATAAGAAGAAACAGGGCGAACAAACTCAACAGTTGGCAAAGCTGGAGAAGGATATTCAGGCTTCTGCCTTGCTCCGCGCCGAACGTCTGGCTGGTTTACCCGTGCCAACATTTCCAGATAACTTACCTG
>CAZEPW010000122.1:0-2886 GCA_964514215.1 uncultured Thioalkalispiraceae bacterium | reverse complement strand
AATTTTTTTCAAACTCATCTATCTTCATTAGTAGTCTCCTAATAATGCCCATCCCTTGACGCTAATTTTAATTAATCGAATAATCGTTATGTTTAACGACTATAGGTACAATAAATATGCTTTTCTGATTATAGTAGTGAATTTATGTAAATATATGTTTTGTTAATAAAAGATTTAAATAGAAATTGCAAAACTCGATTTCCGCATAAACATCATGTAAAATTATTTGTAATAAATTTTTAGCCTTAATTATTTATTGTATCGGTCGCTTTTTTTACTTCTAAAACACTAACATCAAAAAATTTTGCTAAGGACGCAATATTAAATTCCTCATATTTTTTAGCCGTTTTATCAATATGGTAGCTCCGAATGCGTAATGCTGAATCAAAATCTTTATTTCCGGATGTCATGGTTTTTTGCATATAGCGATTGCCTTCATCAAATGCAAGCTTCATTGCATTTAAGTAAATAGCATATAACTTTCCAATTCGTTGCTTTTGAATGTCAATTAATTGTCGGTTATTAATTTTATTGTTTGGTATCGTTGTCATCATTTTCTGCTCTGCCTTATGTTGATATCATATGACGTTAAAGCTACAGACTAAATCTGGCTTTGCAGCAAGTCGAAAATGATTGTTTATATTGGAAATATGATGAATTAGGGCAAGCTATAATTATTAATTTTTTAATCAAATACCAATTCGTTTATCAATTTTCATCAGTACGACTAACAAAGTCAGTGCAATTAACCATACGCTAATATAAACGGCCATTGATTGTTTGGCTTTTTGTTTTTCGAGCCAAGTGCGTGGTTTTACGCCTTTAAACAGGAACACCATTTTTGAGGCTAAATTAATGCAAACAATATTAACCGAGAGTAATAATCCAGCGCCAATCGCTAAATCCCATAAACCGGTGCCAAGCATTAAACCCAAGGTCACTGTTGGTGGTAATAATGCCACCGATACCATAACACCGACCAAGGCACTAGCAGTTCCCGAGGTTAATGATAATACTGCTGCCGCACCGGAGGCTAACGCAAGAACGACCACATCTAACCCAACCACGGTGCGCGATAATATTTCACTATTTAGATGTTCGATTTGCCAAAAGTAACCAATGACCACTGAAATTAATAAGGCAATGAATATACCAATGATATTGGTTTTAAATGACTGCCAAATAAATGCAGAATCACCAATTGAAGTAGCAAATGATAATGCGATGTTTGGCCCTAATAGTGGTGCAATCACCATTGCACCGATAACAACAGCGACGTTATTTTCTAGTAAACCGATGGTTGCCACAATAGTTGAAAACACCACCATAAGTAAGTAATTACTATCCAATTGCGCACCATTTTGGATGTTTTGATACAGTTCTTCGCGGGTGCGTGCGACTTTGTTGGCTTGTTCGGTTGTTGCGGCTTGTTCCGGTCTTGGCAGGGTGGCTTCAACAGGCAAAATCACCACCCGGGCATTATCCGATGTTGCAATAACATTTTGTACTGTGTCTAAAACTGTTTGTTGCTTATCCGGTCCTACTAACATCCGAACAATACAGCGATCGTCTTCAAATCCTTTTATCGACCAGCAATCAATAATATCATACTGATCGGCAATGCCTTTAATGGTATCAATATGACCGGCATCAACTACCACTTCAATTAGTCTCATTTAGAAATCCATTTTATATTGTTTAAAATCAAATATAGAACCTGACAACCATCATACATAATTAAAACCAATATTAACATTTTGACAATTGGTTCTGAACTAAAAACCAACCCTGATGACGCTTTGTTGCAGCTAAAGCTATACCAACGTGCCTACCAATGAGTTATCGGGTTATAATAGCCATGTAAGTTAAACCTAAGCTTAGTTAACCTCAGATCGGTATAAAAAAATGAGTGTAAACTCATAATTTTGATATTTTAACTTTAGATTCCGGCTCAAAAGACTACCGGAATGACGGTTATTTTTAAATTTGAGTTTTAAAAATAATTGTTATCCTTATACAAATCTGAGGTTAGTTAATAACAAATACGGATTCACAACAATGACAACAATACAAAAGCGCTTCTTTATCAGCATATTATTCATGATGACTGCATTGAATGCTCATGCCATTGTTTCAGTCGGTAATTTAAAATTCGACGAAAAAAATCCTGGTTTTAATGGCTCAGTTGATGTTGATATGCGTGGTGCATCGGGCAACTCTGATAAATCATCATGGCATGTTGGTTCTAGCTTAGTGTGGCGTACCCCGAACTACATTAATTTATTTTTATTTGGCTACGATTATGGCGAATCCAATAACAAAACTAATGCCAATAAAACATTTGCACACGTTCGGCATATTCAACAATACACTCGAAATATCGACTGGGAGTTATTTGCGCAATTAGAAAAAAATGAATTTACCCGTCTCACACGCCGCGAATTGCTTGGCGGAGGACTGCGCTTTTCTGTTGGCAGTAATACTTTCCTTGGTCTTGGTGCTTTTCGCTATTCTGAACTCTTGGATAAAACCACCGGTTCAACGGATGAGTTAAAAGAAGATGGCTATCGATTAAATGCTTATTGGAGTGGTGATTATGTGATTAACCCAATGAGTAGTTTTAAAGCACGCTTATATTACCAACCTAAACTTGATGAATTAGCTGATGTTAGAATTTTATTTAATAGTGATTTAAAAATAAAACTGTATCAAAATTTCAGTGTTAAATTAAGCATTGGCATTATCCACGATAGTCGTCCACCACAAGCAATCGAAGAAACAGATTTTACTTATCGATCTGGCTTTGAATATAATTTTTAATCACGCGGCTGGTCGTGTTCGGCCTTGCTTAACGTTTGAAATGAGTCAGGATGTGATAAATTAAAA
>CAZEPW010000121.1:0-3084 GCA_964514215.1 uncultured Thioalkalispiraceae bacterium | reverse complement strand
CGTCATGCACTTCACCCGTCTTATGGATAGTACCGGTCAATTTCAAAATACGTTCGGTGGTCGTGGTTTTACCCGCATCCACGTGTGCGAAAATACCAATATTTCTATACTTACTTAAATCAGTCATCGTCTCGTTACTCTAATATTATTAAAAACGTTAAAAAATCTAATGTGGCGTAAAACACATGTGATATTCAGCGCTTCACGACCAAAATTCGGAAGGTGAATAAAAATTCACCAAAAAATAGCCGCGAATTATACTCCAAAGAGAAGGAAAATGTGCAAAACATTGCAAGATTTAATAGGACTTTTGGGCTTATTTTCAATAAAAAAGCGCCCAAATGGACGCTTATCAATATAACCTTCATATTAATATGTTATTAACACCAGTGGTTACTTTGTCATATTCACTTTTATTCCTATTTGACCACCTTCAGGACCAACATCAAGAGTAATCGGCATATTGATTAAATCCCCTGTTGGTTGCCAGTTTTTACCATCCAGGCTCGCCCAATATTTGTAAATATAAAGCTCCTGATTAAGTTGAGTTACAGATTTATTATTTATAGGTACAGAAATAATATTTCCCTTCACGCTAAAATTTACCGGAATTTTTCTCCCCGCAGGTATGTGTAATATATATTCATTACCATCTGGTTTTTTACTTCCCATTTTTACAATTTGTAATTTATTTATAAGATCGCTATCTGGCACAAACATCGATGCGCAACCAGAAAATAAAACCATAGCTAAGACCGCTAATATAACATTCCGTATTTTCATAATAATTTCTCCTATATATCTAATAAACTTTGTAATTGGTTAACATATCGTTTAAACGCATTTTTGCCTGATGCCGTTAAACAATAAAATGTTTGTGGACGTCCCTTTCCTTTTTCTTTTTCTTTACGAGTCACCACGTATTCAGCTACACGCAATTTTTTAATATGTGCCTCAAGGTTTCCATCAGTCACATCTAATAACTGCTTTAATTCAGTAAAGGTCGCTTCTCCACGAGTGGATAAATAAGCAACGATACGTGTTCGTAAAGGTTGATGTAATACAACATCTAACATCGGAATATTTTCATTCGACATAATCAGGTTATTTTAATTTCATATTGAGACTAAGGTTTATCAAAGGCCCCTTTTTCTGTTCAAAAGAAGATTCCAGTTTAAATTTTCTTATTTGTAAATTATTTTTACGGGTATGCCATTCCCCGTTATTCATTCTGAAATAGCCATTCGTTTTACCATTATCAATAACCACATCAAGACTTTTTGTTAACGTTATACTTGCTTTTGCAGTCTCACTTACTTCAAAAATATCTCCATTCATATTAATGTTAACCGGAACCACTGTCCCAACAGGTAAATGAATAATTTGTTTTTCAGCGGCTTGCTCTTTATTTAAAGCCTTATATTCACTAATGCTACGCGTCGTTAACTCTTCAGCATTAAAACTTAATTTGTGTTGATAAGCGATGACAGAGGGAAAAATTACAATAACAACCCACACAGCTGATAAAGCAAGTCGTTTTAATAAAGTAGAATGTATTTTTGGTTTATCCAATATGAAAGCTAACATCGGTAATCCCAAACCAAACACACCAGCCGCCAACCATTTAGTTACTAAAAAATGTAAATTAAATGCAACACTGGTAAGTCCAATAACTATCAACATCAAACCAATCCATTTAAGCATTTGCGTTGAAAATAAACCTTGTATATAAAAAGCCATTCCGATTAAAGCGATGGTTAAGCCATAAAACATATAACCGCCACCAAAAAAGTTCATGCCAACATTAAGCAACACAATCAAAGCAACAAAAAACCACCATACTTTTGTTAGCTGCAATTGGATAAATGAAAGACTTTCATCACGTTGCTGACGTACCTTACGCGTAAGTTTTAAATCCCAGAACCCTGCTAAGAATAAAACAATCGATATAAAAATAGTTTGCGAGAAAATCAACTGCCAGCGAACAGGAATAGTTTGTGGATTAAATAATAAGTCCGTTATCAAAATTAATACGGCTGCGGTAATACCCCATATCAACAATGAATGGCGCTCCATTTTGACGCTATGTTGGCCATCCTCCATCATGGAATAGATTGCATCTATTTGTGTGGTGGTTGAAACAGAAATACTTGTCATCGTCCTCTCCTTGTCACTTACTCTGAATTTCAAAGTAAGTATAACTCTGCTTTTCAGAGTTTCAAGTATTATTGAAATATTTCAATTTCAGCTCCTTAATTGATGTTAACATTTGACTTTACCGAACGGTCAACTATACTCGTCACATGAAAAGCACGTCAGACACATATCAACGTATCATTGAATCAGCGCAAGCATTGATTCATGCAAGCAGCTACTCAGATGTCGGCGTTGCAGCCATATGTGAAAAAGCCAAGGTTCAAAAAGGCAGTTTTTATCACTTTTTCTCCAGTAAGCAAGATTTAACCTTAGCGGTTATTGATAAAACCAATGCCGATATGAAAGAGAAAATTATTGATCAGGCATTTAGTTCTGCTTTACCACCGTTGGAACGTTTACAGTGCTTTTTTGATTTAACCGTTGAATTACAAACGAATATTCATAAAGAAACAGGCCACGTTTATGGCTGTCCCTTTGGAAACCTGGCCACAGAAATGTCGACTCAGGATGAGAATATTCGCGTTAAGCTTGATAAATCATTCAGCAGCCTTCTTGAGCTTATAGGTCAAACACTGCAAGAAGCGGTTGATAATAATGATTTAGATGGTGTAAATAATGTAGAGCTGACCGCTCAAGCGATGCTCGCCTACTTTGAAGGCACAATATTACTGGCAAAAACACATAACGATCCCAATATACTCAAACAACTTTTACCTGCAACACTAAATATCCGGCTCTAACCTAACTGAAAAAGGAGCATGAAATGAAGCTATAACGTTTAACGGTCACCACCTTGACCGACCGGTCATCTATTGATTAAGTTTTAAATATTATGGAGTAATAACAATGCAAAACACAGCAACTAAGAACACGGAACAAGCACTTATTTATCCTCAAGCCCCTTCCGGTGAAGAAGAACACGTAAAC
>CAZEPW010000120.1:0-3109 GCA_964514215.1 uncultured Thioalkalispiraceae bacterium | reverse complement strand
GGTTCGTCAAATAACGGGTCATCAAACAATGGCGGTTCAATGGGCGGTTCTGGCACAACAGTGAACGGTCCTTCAAATAACAGCAACCCATCAAACAATGGTTCGTCAAATGGTGGTTCAATGGGTACAGGATCATCACAAGGTGGTGGTAACATTGGTTCAGCATTTGGTGATGATGATGACGATTAATTTCGTTTAGTTAGACATTGCGATTAAAAAAAGGTTAGTGATTTTTTCACTAGCCTTTTTTTTGTTTGAATTTTATTGAATTTATCTTAGGTTAACCAGTTCTCGGTAGCCACCGTGCACTAAATCAAAAGCAGTTTTTTTAAATTGCTGAAATTCAATTGGATTTATTGTAAATGTTTTTTGAATTTGATTTTCGCTGGTTTTGGCTTGTATTGCATCAATTAAACGTAAGCAAAAAAACCATTGATTATTTTTAGGAGCTAAGGTTTTTTGAGCGACAATAAGCTGTTGTTTGGCGCTTTGTAGTTGTACTTTTAAGTCTTTATTTAAATCAAATAATACCGCTGTTTTATGTTGAAGTGTTGTGCTGGTTATTTCTAAATTAAAATTATTATTGATTAGTGTTACCGTGGTTGGGTTATCGCGCCACGTTAAGTCTTGGCCTATTAGTGGATTATCTGTTTTTGGATCAAGCGGAAATTTGTAAAAACCCCATTTTGCTCCCATCCAGCATTCTATTAACAGTTTATCATCGTCTGATGCACAGTCTTGCGATGCTGGCTGGATTAGATTATAAATTTCTTTTTCTAAGCGATAGGCACGTGGATCTTTTTTCCACGCATTAAAATCGCGGTTGGGTACAACACCGTATTGTTGTTCGAGTGCGCGCCAAGTCGTTATGAACTGCTGATAATCTTTTTGGTAGTGTGGGTTGCGTCTTAAAAATTCCCAAGCAATTAATTTTGGGCGAGCGTTTTTTATGAAATCATAATCTGTTGCTTGTTGCCAATGTGGCATTATTTTTTGGGCTTGGGATTAATGAATAACTTGTTACCGTCTTGGGTGACTTGATAGGTTTTTAATGACTGGGTGGCCGGTTCGTCTAATGGTTTGCCGGTTTTTAAATTAAAACGGCTGCCGTGTAAGGTACACGAAACACAATCACCATGTAACGATCCTAAATAAAGTGAGGAATCTTCATGGGTACACAGGTCATCGGTGCAATAATAGTGATTGTCGATATGGGCGATAAGATAAGCATGGTTATTTAGTCTGGCGCGAAACATGCCGCTGGGTTCGATATCGGTGGTGTTGGCGATGTGAATGAGTTTAGTCGTCATGTGATTTGTTGTTTAACAATTTTAATTGATGATGTTACTGATTTTATCATGATCCATTGGTCGGTTTTGTTATTTTATACTGAATTTTAACAAAGAGTGTTTTAAACTAATTTTGTTTCAATTTGAGGTTATGGCTTAGTTTATGTCGCAAGAATTAATAGATATCCAAATAAAGATGATGCACCAGCAACAAGAGCTGGAGAGCATGAGTAATACGGTTATTCGTCAAGGTAAGCAAATTGAGATTTTGAATAACCAGTTACAGGCTTTAAAAACAAAATTTGATGATATAGTCAGTGGTAACAGTACGGCACCGGTGGATGAAAAACCGCCACATTATTAATTGTAGATTTTTCAATCAGATATCGGATTTATTTCAGTTATTTAGCGGCTATGTCCTAAACTTAAAATAGAGACTATCCGATATAATCAGTATGGTAAAAAAAAATAATAATACAGAAAAAGCCAAAATAGGCATTGTGATGATGGGGGGTGGGGCACGTGCGGCCTACCAAGTCGGCGTATTACGGGCAATTGTTGATATGCGGCCAAAAAATAGTCCATCCCCATTTGATATCATTTCCGGTACTTCCGCTGGTGCTATTAATGCTGTGTCTTTGGCCTGCGCGGCGGGCAATTACCAACTTGCAGTGATGCGTATCAACCACGTATGGCGAAACTTTCAAATCGATCATGTTTTTCGGGGTGACACGAAAGGCGTATTTTTGACAATACTCAAGTGGCTAGGCATAAAAATATTTAGCAATTCACGAACCAGTAACCCATTGTATTTACTCGATAGAAAACCATTATCGCAATTATTAACTAAACATTTAAATTTTGCTGACATTCAAAAATCAATTGATAATGGCCATATTCAAGCCATTAGCGTCACTGCTTCGGGTTATACCTCGGGGCAATCGGTAACATTTTATCAGGCGGCTCATGGTATTAAACGCTGGGTGCGATCGCGCCGGGTGGGTTGTCGCGAGAATATCACATTGGCACATTTAATGGCATCATCGGCTATTCCTCTGATGTTTGCTCCAGTGAGAATTAATCGCGAGTTTTTTGGTGACGGCTCGATGCGCCAAATGGCACCTTTAAGTGCGGCATTGCATCTTGGCTCGGATCGTATTCTGGTGATTGGTAACCGTGATGAGTTGGTTGAGCCCAGTAATCGCGATGATAATGCTGAAAAGCCCAGTTTGTCTCAAATTGCCGGGCATGTGATGAATAGTATTTTTCTTGATTCGTTAGAAGCCGATATCGAACGATTAGAACGGATCAATAAAACCGTGAGTTTAATTCCTGACACTATTTTAAAACAAAAAGACATTGGTTTGCGTAAAGTCGAATCCTTATTAATTTCACCCAGTGAAGATCTCGGTGATATGGCACAGCCCTATATTAGTAAATTGCCGTTTACGTTGCGGTTATTGTTAGGTAATGTCGGCTCGAAAAAAGATCAGGGGTCGAGTTTGGTGAGTTATTTGATGTTTCAAAAAGACTACTGCCGCTCGTTAATTCGACTCGGTTATAAAGATGCCATGGCGCAGCGCGAAAAAATTGAGTTTTTATTGCGTGATGGGGACTAACTTAGGTTATGCGATTCACATTTTGAAAAAACGCTATTTTTAACAAATTCCACTTTTCGTGTGTAAAATTAAGCATTTAACGAAAAATTGTTTAAAATTAAATCGATTTAATCTTATATTAGCTAAACTAAATATTTAAAATGGGGTATAATTCGGCCTCCTTATTAACCCCATTCTTGGCAGTACACATCATGATTCAGA
>CAZEPW010000119.1:0-3228 GCA_964514215.1 uncultured Thioalkalispiraceae bacterium | reverse complement strand
TTAATTAGCAACAATGACACGGTTATTTTTATTGATATCAAGTATCTAGCTTAATTTGAACTCACTATTACAAATACTTACCAATATAATTATATCCCAAAGGAATTTATATATAACTTTGATCGTCAGGTTGGTTTTATATAACTATTATATGGAGTGTTATAAGAATGATTTTTTAAAAAAATCCAGGTCACTATTTAAAATGTAGCACTTTAATATTAGTATCATTTGTTATTTCTTGTGGTGAATCGAATAACAAAACAAACACCATCACCACACAAAAAGTCGACGGCATATATTTTTTAGCCGACAAAGAAGTTTATTCATCACACGAAGTTTAGGTAGCAGAAATAAATAAAACCGAACCTCGAAAAATTAGCCAATTTCCAGCTTCAAACTTTCCACTGACAATAAATGACTATCAGATATCACCCGATCAAAAATGGATCGCTTATGAAGTAAGTTATTCGCAAAGCGGTAATCCGACCGAACTATACATTGCACCAACGGTAGGCGGAGAAGTAATCTATATTGCTGGCGATTTATTCGATAACGATACTATTATCGATAAAAACATTGTTAGCTTCAAATGGGCACCTGATAACCAATTTCTTGCTTACTCTACGAGTAGCAACACTAATGGCAAACACTTATATACTATCGATATATCGAACTTGACAAAGAAACGAATATCGAAAGATATCCCAGAGGCTATTACTAGTGCGCCAAACGGAGTATTTAACTATGAATAGGCTCCCAATGGTTCCTATATTGCCTATTCGGGACATTACATCACAGTACCTGGCAACGCTGATGTATTTTTAGTTAAACCTAATGGTGAAAACCACACCAGAATTTTTCAACAATCAAACCCAAACATTGGAGCAGGAGTCAATGAATATCAATGGGCACCAAACTCAAAGGTTATTGCATATACATCCGATAGAAACACAGACAATACCTTTAAATTATACACAACAACGATCAATGGAAATAATATTAATGTTGTTTCTGCTCAACAGCAAGTTCAACATGCATTTGATTGCTCACCAGATGGCTTAAAAATAGCCTATAGTGCATCATTAACCGAACTGTATACTGTAAATAATGATGGAACAAATCAAATTAAAATATCAGGAATACCGGACCCAACTTTGATTGCAAGAAGTATAGATTGGTTTTATTGGTCGCCAGATAGCACTCAAATTGCATTTAGATCCACACTACGAAAATATACTGGTGTCGAAATCGTTTCATTTAAAAATTCAACAACTGAAACATTTACATTTTCTGGTTCTGTCTACAGCTATGCCAAATTTAAATTCTTTTCCTGGTCAACTGATAGCGCTAACATTGCTTACATTTCAAATCAAGAAACAACCAATAAATGGTATGCCTACCAAACGCCAAGTAATAATAATATTAACCAAAAAATCTCTGGCGAGGTATTTTATGGTACAACGGTCAAAAATATTGAATACTTAAATTAATTTAATAGCAAAAACTGCGATAGAAAAACGTGTCCTCATAATCGAGTAGCATCAAAAACATGCTCTGCAAAACCTGCGCCTGCTTCGGCATAGAGATTAAATACAGCATGTACACCGGCTTGTTGAAGTAATTGTATTTCGTCGGTATATTTTGCAATAGCCGCTAATTTTCCGGTATACCCCTGTTTTTGTAATAGCCGTGCAACATTAATATTTTCTTTGGTCTTGGGCATCGCGAGTAATATTATCGTTACCTGATTAAAGTTTAATTGAATACGATTCCAAAAATCAGGATCAGTGGCACTACCGAGTATTACGTGCATATTAAGTTTAATTAAAGCGCTAACTGTTTCTTCATCAATATCAACACCAAGAACATGCTGTCCTTTGCGACGTTGAATAACATTATAAGCACCCTGACCAATGCGCCCCATACCAAAAATAATAACATTGGTTTTGCCAGGATAGATATCTTGTTCTTCAGCAATACGTTTACTTGACTCAAAACGTGCCAACCATCGACGTTGACTGGAATAAAAACGATTCGATATAGTATTTAATGGCGCAGCAATTATAAAAGATAATGATAATGTTACTGCAAGTATCAACAACCATTCATTACCAAGCCAACCATTACTAACACTAATGGCAATAACGATTAAACCAAATTCACTAAAGCTGGCAAGATTCAATGATGTTAATAATGATGTTCGTACCCGCAAATTAAATTTGCTCATCAAGATAAAAAACAACATAATTTTAAATGGTAGCAAGAGCAATAATAATAAACTAACAATAATATTATCTAAACTTAACGAGCCGGATAAACCGATTGAAAGAAAAAAACCGACCAGAAATAAATCTTTAAAGCTAAGTAATTGTCGAGCTAAGTTACTGGCTCGAACGTGGCTGGACAATAACATGCCCAAAATTAACGCGCCTAAATCACCTTTAACATTAACTAATTCAAATAATTGCGCACCACCCAGTGCTAAAGCTAACCCAAATAAAACCTGCAGCTCACCGTGGCCTGATTTTTCTAATAATCGACACAACAGCGGTCGCAACGGGATCAATAAAAATAAAGCCAATGCCCAGATTGAAGGCAACTTCCCGGTTGATATCGCTAAAAACACCACCGCTACAATATCTTGAATAATTAAAATACCAATGGCAATTCGGCCATAAAGCGAATACATTTCACCTTTTTCTTCAAGAATTTTGACGGCAAACACTGTGCTCGAAAAGCTCAACGCAAATGCGATTAATGCAATAACTGTTGGCTCAAGCCCAGTTACTGCAGCAATACCAATAACGCCCATCAATAATATAAAAACAGCCGATGCAGTAACAACTATTAATAAATGTAATGTTGCGACTGCCCAAATTTGTGGCATTAAAAGCGTTTTAATCCTCAGCTTTAAGCCAATACTAAATAACAACAGAGTTACTCCAAACTGTGAAAACTCCGTTAATGTTGGTGTTAGCTGACCACCACTAGCAAACAAAACAAATCCGGCAAGTAAATAACCAACCAGTGGTGGTAACCCAATGGAACGTGCCATCAGGCCAAGGGCAAATGCAACTGTAATGGCGATAATGTCTGAGTGCATAACGTTAATGTTAGTGTAAATTTGGCCAGTAATTTGGATGAAGGATAAAACTAAAGAACCAAATCCCTTGATTCAGTAATTTTTCAGTGATTCATCGCATGTGGTTTTAATCCATTATACAGACA
>CAZEPW010000118.1:0-3260 GCA_964514215.1 uncultured Thioalkalispiraceae bacterium | reverse complement strand
TTCACTTCTAAATCCACACTACCAGACGCACCTACGCCCCACGCGACACTGGCGTGAACCCGAATAATGAATTTTCCGTTTTCAAAACTAATGTAAAATTCTTTACCTATAGAGGCTCCAGCGATAACGGAGCAACCTAAACCTATTTTGGCGAGATCGACAAATTGGCTTTTGGCTTCGACGCTTTTCCAAAACAAGGTGGCGGTGCCATTTCCGCCGGCTTGTGCGCCGGCGAAGGCATTGACTCGAACACCAGCCTTAGCCGTTACTGGGGCATAGGCGGCTTTGCCTTTGACGGCCGTTGTGGTTTCGGTGGTTTCGGAGCGTGTTGTTTGACGTTCAATACTGCGGTTGGAGCTTGCGGTAACGGATTTTATCGAGGTTGGGATGACACCGTCTAGACCCGTGCTGACTTTATTGCTTTTGCTAGTGGTGGTCATGGTGCTATCGTGTGTTGTGTTGGTAATGTTATCGCCGAGTATTCCGTCTTTATTAACTTTACCTTCAACCATTTTAACTTCGTTATAATTTTGAATGTCTTGAGTGACTTGGGTTGAGCCAACGTTTATCGAGCGTTCTTTTTTATCTAACAATTTTTCCGGGGTGTTGACTGTTCGGCTGGTGTTTCGGTAGTAGTCTTGTTCACGGGCATCATAATCATACATCAAACTTTCCTGATTGCTGCTATCGCCTTCTAAACCGCGTAGTCGTAGTTCTGTCGCGGTTGCTTCGTTTTCATTGCCGCCGGCTTTTTTAAATTTCTTTTTTAAATCTTCGGTGATTTTTGCATTGCCTAATGATATGTCTATATCGACACCGGCCACGATGTTGGCACCAGCAAATGCGAATAGTTCTAACTCCACAACACATTTTAAATGCCCTAGGTGAATCATGTCTTCGGGCTCTTTGGGTGATAAAATTTCAAAGGTGACACGCCGGTTTGTTTTGGAATCAACATCTTGGCCGGTGGCTTCTTTTAAATCCGTTTCACCTCGTCCAATTAATGGGTTGGCAACAAAGCTACTGGCGCTGATGTCGACATCGCGCGAGCCACTCATGTATTCTTTGATCAGTTGTGTCCAAGTCGATGAATCCAGATCTTTTCGTGTGCTAATTCCACGGTTCTTTTTAAACGCGGTTATTGCATTGATAAACGCGGTATTTCGTTTATTGGATATCGGGCCGGGTTTGTATTTAATATTTTTTTCAGCTAATGAAGACAACATGTATTTTGCTTCTTTATAACTCCACCGTTCAATCTTTCTTATTTCATTCCATTTATTAACATCGTTGGTGATAAAAGCGTAAATACTGTGAACGCGGCGGACACTTAATTTTTGATTAAAGCTGGCATTACCAACGGTATCGGTGTGTCCAACTAATCGCAATCGGGAAGATTCTTCTCGTTCTAGCTTGATTGCAATTTTTTGCAATGTTTTTATAAATGACGGCTGCAAAAAAGAACGTGCTGTTTCAAAGTTGGTATCGGGTATTTTGTGTTCAGTGATAACGAACTCGGGTTCTTTTTCCGGATTTTTATTAACATCAGCATAATTGCTGATTTTAAGTTCAAAACCTTCTTTTGATGGAATCATTAATTGTGTTTTTGCACGCGCATCCACTAAGGTAAAATCAATTTTACCTTCACCTTTAACCGACAGACTTGCCTTTGCTAAATCAAATTCAGCGCTACCACCCACACCCGCGTAATATCGCATGAGACTAACACCCGCGTCGGCGGTATAGTCAAAATATTTTGTTTGCCCTTCTTTCCACTTTTCAGGAAATGCTAATTGTTTTTCAACAGATTCGACCCATTTGGTGAAAGGCTCACCAAAATTGATTATTCCATTTTTGTATACGTTGCAATCCAATTTTCCTTTTAGCAATTTGTTTATGTCTTTGCTAGCGGCAAGAACTAATGAGCTTAATTGCGTGGGATCAGCTCTTAATAAGGTACGATAAACTGTATCGTCTTCTGAATTAGCTGCTGCATTTTTTGAGTCAGTACCGGTTATTTCTGATTTTAAATTCGGCTTTTTGTCATTTTCATTTTTACTGGCAACAACGACTTCTAATTTTTTAGTTGATAAGGGAAATAAATTTTTATAGGAGTATTCTTTATCTAATATTGGTTGCAAGGTATTGTTATTAACAAATATATGTTTGCCTTTGTCTAAATCAATAAGTTCTTTTAATGCCACATCTGTTTCGACTGTGCCGATGATTTTTAGTTTTTTTAAATGCGCTAATATTTCTGTTTTCGCTTTGGCGATATCTTTTTCTGCAGCGGCAATTTTTTTATGTTTTTTATTTTTTTCCGGTGCGGCTTTTAATTCATCGGCCGTTTTTATGGCTTTTTGCAAAACGTCCATCACTTTTTGGTGTTTTTCTGCATCAGCCCGTAAGGTTTTTAATTGTGTTTCAGTTAATGCGACTATTTGTTCTTGTTCCGGATAATACATGATTCCTGCCACACCAAACCCGGTTGCACTGCAACTAAAATTCACCTCAGTCGATTTGTCATTATTCGACTTCATTGAGCTAACTTGTGATTTTACGGTTGCAGATATACTATCACCGTTTTTTAGAGCTTCATTTGAGGCTGCCATATTCTATCCTTGTAATCCCATTTTTAAAAAATAATCGAGTTTTACTTTTTGAGTGTTATAACCCGGGTACTTCCATTTTAACCAAACCAACAACAACATCTTTAAACGTTACTTTGCCATTAACGGTATATTGATACAGTATATTGTCATCCGGTGTGTACAATATAACTTCTGATCCATCTTCAATGGGAATTCCAGTGTCATCTTTGATAACTCCGATAACATCTTTGTAGAACCATAAGGCATCTGAAATTTCATCGGTTTTTTCTCCATCGACTTCAACTTCAAAACGATAGGTTAATGGCCATGGTTGTTGGTTTTCTTCTGCGTTGTCAATATCTTCATTGATTTCTTCAGCAGTTCGAAGCCAAGGAATACTATAATGGCCAGTACCATCATCAAGAGTAGTCGTTATGCTATCAACCTGTTGTTCTTTGCCTTCAAGCCCCCATTCAAAAATATTAATGGTGGCTGTTTCTCCACCTTCAAAACCAGAAACATAAAACTGTGCTTGAGCAGTTTTTCCAACTTTAATAAGATCATTTAACCATGCAAGATTTTCGACTTGTGCTGCATCTGGATCGTCTATTAGCTCAATTTCTTGTCGCACCAACGGCGCAGTAACACTCACCGCACCCGGTATGGTGC
>CAZEPW010000117.1:0-3282 GCA_964514215.1 uncultured Thioalkalispiraceae bacterium | reverse complement strand
CCCCCCATTTTAGTGCCGAATGGAGGATTGGCTAACACTAAACTGGCCTGTGGTAGTTGTTTGCCTTCATTAGATAAGGTATCACCAAACAGGATTCCGGATGTTGTGTCGTCAACGGCGAGATTGTGCAACATTAAATTCATCATTGCCAGTCTGCGTGTATCGGGGACTAATTCCATTCCATAAAAAGTTTTATGCTGGTATTTATCGTACTCTTTTACACCTAAGGACATAATATCATTGTTAGTATCGATATAATGATGTGCACTAATTAAGAAACCGCCGGTGCCTGCGGTGGGGTCGACGATGACATCGTCTAATGTGGGTTGCATTAATTCAACCATGACATTAATTAATACTCGAGGCGTAAAATATTGACCCGCTCCAGATTTTTTTTCAGTCGCATTTATTTCCAGCAGACCTTCATACATATCCCCCAGACCTTCTTCTTTTGCCCTGTACCAATCGAGTTTTTCAATTTCTATTACGAGTTTATCCAATGTTGCCGGTTTACGGATAACTGAATTTGCATTGGCATATATTGCTCGTGTTATTTTTAATCCGTGGCTACCAAGGTGTAATAATAGTTCTTTATATTTTTCTAAGCGACTGGCTGAATTGTAACCTTCTAGGTCAGCCCAGCGATATCCTTCTGGTATATTTGGCTCTTTTCGTTTTTCATCTTTCTTTAACTTTTTATTTTTTTCCTTTTCGGTACGGGTATCTTCCGTGCCTGTTTCTTGCGCCATTTTTAAAAAGATTAAATAGGTTAATTCATTAATATATTCGTGATAGGTGACACCGTCATCTCGTAATAAATTACAAAGGTTCCACAGTTTGGCGACTAGATCTTGTGTACTCATTTATTATTTCTCGTTAATTGTGTTTTTAGTAAAAATGGTTGTTCGTTTTAATGTAAATTATTGTAGTTATAACATGTCTTAATTTGTATCTCGTGTTAATTCATTTATTTTATTGCGCCCAAATCTGACACCAGTTGTAATAATTCTTGAGTAACATTTATTAGTTCGGTTAATAGTTGCGGTGTTATTTCTAAATGGCCTTCGTACTCTGCAACGTTACGTTGGTGATGGCATTTATCGAGTATGCGCCATTTTGCATTTTCAAGCCCGACTGTATGTTGTAAACATTGAAACACTAAATAGCGATTATCAGAACGATATCCATGCCAGCGCATTGCAGCTAACGCTAGTGCGTGTGCAGCTCCATAAGCTAAAGAGAACTGGCTGTCTTCAGACAGCTCGGTTACCTGAGCATCTTTTAAACGGCGTGTTGCTGAACTGAGCAACCCGATAAATTCATTTTGATCTGCGGGTTCTTTTTTTAGCTTGTGTATTTTAACTAGATTATCTAACGACTCTAATGTCATTTTCACTCCCTGTTACCCAGATTTTTTCTTGCTGCATTACCCTGGTTATAAATGCGTTGTTTTCCGTTAACTTTTTATTAATTTGATCTTGCGTATAAATGCTTGGATTTATCGGTCGTTTTATTGCTTGCTCGGCTTCTGGTAATAACGCCATTATGTCGGCATAGGCTAACGATGGTGATAACACCATTAAATCGACATCACTCTCAGCCGTTGCCTGGTCTTTGGCTATTGAGCCATAAATAAATGCACAGTTTATTTGAGCTGTGACGGGCAATAATGCACTGCGAATAACATCGGCTAAGCCAAATGTTTTTCTGATAATGCCAATGAGTTCATTATAAACGGGGTTGCTTGAATTCGCTTGATAGTGTCGCTGGTTGCCCTGCTTTGATACATGAACCAAGCCTGATGAAACAAGGCGGTCTAACTCTCGGCTGATCGTGCCTCGACCCATTTTTGCATAGTGCATAATTTCAGTGGTATAAAATGTTGATTCCGGATTACCGTATATCAAGCTTAAAACACGTTGTTGTGTTTTAGTGAATAACGCATCGGCAATTAAATTAGAAGACATAGACTGAACCATTAGATACCCAATTAGGGTATAATAGTACCCTAATTGGGTATTATCAAGGGTTTTATAGTGCTGTCTGCCACAGTGCTTTATTAAATTGTTCTAGTATATCGGTAATGGGTAGCTCAAATAACTTATTTGCGCGTTTAGTGCCTCCCAACTGACTTTTGAAAATGCCTTCATTTAGTGCTTTTTTATCAACAATCGTGGTGGCTTTCATTTGTTTTGCAATTGCTTCAAGCCATTGTTTTTGTGGTGTTTTCCAGCTTTGACTGGCTATAATTGTTTCCAGAGCGGTATCAACTCTTTGCTCAAACGACACCAATGCTTCGCCCATTGCTGCTTGCCGAATAAAGCCGATTATACGTGCTGTAATTTCTTCGTTCTTCACTTCATGCCATGCGGTGTGTAGATCATTCTCTCGAAAATGATTTTTATCTAACTCTACCGCCAACTCTTTAAGACTTTGGCGGGTTAATTCCCAAGGGCGTTGAATAACAGTTTGTAAGGCGACCATGCGATTGCTATTGGCATTGATAAAAATTTTGAATGCTTGTCTTCGGGTTTTTGACCATCACCATAACCATGGCTAACGTCGATCACTTCATCCTCATGTTCAGATAGAACTACCGAGCGTGTGCCTGGAGTTGTTAATTTCTCATCCAACAACTCACCCAGGCCCGGATGATTAGTAAACCACTCAGCAACTTTAGTTAACGGCATATCTTTAAGTTCTTGTGCAAATTCTGCCGGGCTCTTACCTACGATGACTTCAAATTTATCATTTTGCTCATCGGTAAGATGTCGGCGTTTGCTGTGTAATTTCGCTAAAAATTGGTTTTTTGCTAATTGTTGTAAATCAGGTGCGGCATGTTGCATTAATTCTTGTTCTAAACCGCTAAATGTTAAACCCGGTTTAGTTGCAACTGGTTTCATGCTATTTACATTTTCAAGTTGCAAATAAATATCAACGGCATCATAAATATTAAATGTTTCTTTGCCAATCTCGTCACAGCGGCGAGTGGCTCTACCAAGCATTTGCTCAAATAAAATTCGACTATTTACTCTGCGTAAAAACACCAGATTACTAATTGCAGGTACATCGATACCAGTGGTTAGTAAATCAACCGTTACGGCGATATTAGGTAACCTGTCGTTTTTATAGAGCCGTATTTTTTCAAGCGGCTTATCACTTGCACCTGTAATTTTTTGTATGGCATCATCTTCTATGCCGCCTAAGTATTCGTCACAAACTTCTTTAATAGCCCTATCCCACAAGGATATAAGGCGTGCTTTCATATTTTTTCTCACGTTG
>CAZEPW010000116.1:0-3301 GCA_964514215.1 uncultured Thioalkalispiraceae bacterium | reverse complement strand
ACCATATATTCGGAACACATTTTCAAGCATGGAACACTCAAAAAGATAAGAAAGCCAGACTAAAGCAAGCGAAGGAATTGCGCAAGTTTATAAAAAGAATGCGTATCCCCACTAATCAGGCAGTCATTATTGCTGGCGATTTTAATACTGATTTAATTAATAACCGAACTGAAAGTAATAAAATATTACAAACGTTAAACGTCACCTTGCCACGCTTTGCTAATAATAATAGAGCCAGCAGTGAACCACAATCAAATCAATTAGTAGGATCTGACGGTTCATCAAAAAAATGTTCTAAAAAATATAAACGTACAAAAAAATGCGTTTGTTGCAAAAACCAATTTCTCGATTACATTACTTATTCCAAAAATAATTTAAAACCCATATCCAGTTCGATAAAAATACTCAAAATAAAAACAAAGATTCCGTTTTCTGTATGTATGTCTGCAAAATTACAACCAAACTACGTTAGTGCTAACTCACCATTTTGTGGCCGCACTTGGAAAATTCGAGATTTAGCCGACCATTATCCGGTACTCGGTGTATTCAAATTTAAATAACACATTTATGGTTGACGTAATACTGAATTTATACTGGCACGTAGTTTTGGCACGCTAACAGGTTTATGAAGCAATATATAACCTTCATTTTTGGCCTCTTGCAACCTATCTGCACCAGTATCACCAGTGATGATAATAGCGGGAATGTTTATATTGTAGTTTTTTTGTAATTCTTTAATTGCCTGTCCACCGGTTTTATTTTCTCTTAATCGATAATCGGCAATGATTATCTTTGGTATACTCGTGCATTTTTTTAATATCACCGATGCATTTTCTCCTGTTACAACATTACATCCCCATTTCGTCAATAACAGTTCCATTGTTTGGCAAATATCCTCATCATCATCGATAACAACAACATTAACATCCCTTAAATTGCTAATTTTTGGCGGTGCATTATTGCTTTTGATTTTAGATTCATCACCAATAGGTATACTAAGTATTACTTGTGTACCAATACCAACATCCGATTTAAAATCCATATCTAATTTTAATAAATTAACAAGACGTTTAACAATAGATAGACCTAAGCCAATACCTTTAGTCCTATCCCGTTCGGGGTTGCTTATTTGATAATATTCATTGAATATTTTACTTTTTTCTGAGTTAGATATACCTATCCCAGTATCCGTAATTTTAAGTTTTATAACATCATTAACAACCTCGGTTAATATACTCACTGTGCCTTTACTGGTATAGCGAATAGCGTTACTTACTAAATTTCGAATAATTGATTCTAACAAAATAGGATCACTATAAATTGTAAGTTTGCATTCATCATAATGAATGTTAATTTCTTTATCATTTGCAATTGGTAAATTTTCATTAACGACTAATTTTATAATATAATCGATTCGATAATGTTGGCTCAGCGGAATAATAATTCCTGCATCGAGTTTTGAAATATCCAACAATGATCCAAACATACCATCCATTGCTGTCACCGATTTTTTCATTACATCAATGATAGCCTGACAACTGGCATCTAATTTTAAATTATCAAGTAAACCTGCCGATAGCGACAAAGTATTTAAGGGTTGACGTAAATCATGGCTTGCTGCTGCAAGAAATCGTGATTTTTCAAGATTAGCTTCTTCTGCTAATTCTTTTTTATGTTGCAATTCAAACCGAAGTTTTAATAGCTCGTTATATACTTTACCATTTCCTCTTGAAATCATTAAAAAAATAAAAATGAATAATATATCGATGGTGCCAATGGATATAGCAAGGTACGGCGTTCCATAAAAAAATGCCACTACAGAAAAAGGCAGTAATGCAAAAATCATAAAAACATAAAATGCGGGCATATATGATACAGACGAATTCATTACCGATATTGTATAAGCAAATACCACAGCACCGACTGTTATTGAATATGCTTCAGACTGAGACAGCAAAATGATTAAGGATGATAGCCCAAAATAAATACCCGTGATAGCCGCGTTATAAAAAAATACTTTTCCCCAAAATCTAGAAAAATTAGCATCATTTTTGTGTTTTTGGTATAAATAATGGCTAAACGATCGTATTGTAAAAACGATGGCTCCGATAGACAGCCAGTAAACGATATAACGAATATCAATTATTTTGGAGCTGATATACGCAATGACCAATGAAGTGACTGTAAATGAGGCAAATCTCACATGAAAATCTTCATATAAATACTGAATTTTCTTTTGCAGCATTTGTTGGTTTACTAATGATTTATCAGCCAACTAGCACCCCTCTATTCTCAAATTTTAGTTACTCTTATTTTTTATCGCGGTCATCCAACGAAAGTATACTTTTTATTATTAATACCTACAATAATAAACCTGACATCCCATCACCCAATATTTCATCAATACATATTTTATTCTACAATTTCAACAGCAATGATTTTTGGATCAGCAACAAAGTTAATTATTTAATTACCTTATTATTTGTAGAGAAACAGCTACTATTACCGAATTCACAAGATATCAGCACCAGACTAAACTAATAAAAATTAAATCACCAACTGCTCACGAATTATTTATCGAATACAAAAAGCTACCTTAGGTTAGTCTATACATACAACTTGTGGTGGTGTAGTATAAATTCATTATCACACCTAATATTTTTTATATGGACATTTTAATCGCAGACGATCACGAATTATATCGAGATGCTATATCATTTTTAATTAATGATAATAATAATGGATACCATATTCATGAAGTGTGTAATCATCAGCAAGCATTTAACTATATATCAAAAAACTCTAATTTAAATTTAATTTTATACGATTTAAATATGCCAGGAATGAACGGGCTTGAAGCAGTTCAACTTATTATTAACAATTTTCCACAAATTCCTATCGCTATTATTAGTGCCTCCGATAACGCTACTGAGATGCACAACATTATGAATATTGGGGCAAAAGGATTCATTCCAAAATCAGCATCAAACACAACGATTCTCGCTGCCATCAATGTTATCATTTCTGGAAATTATTTTATTCCAGATTTACCTAATATGGGTATGATTGAAAAGTTAACGAATCGCCAATTAGAAATTTTACATCAATTAAAAGATGGCAACTCCAATAAAGAAATTGCTCGGAATTTGGGTATATCAGATACTACAGTAAAAGCGCATTTACACAGTATTTATCAAGTACTCGGCGTTAGTAATAGAACGCAAGCGGCTAACACTATTTAAGCCATAGTTAACAATTGCGTGTAACCGTTTTTTTTATAAACGCCAATATTTGTTTCGTT
>CAZEPW010000115.1:0-3350 GCA_964514215.1 uncultured Thioalkalispiraceae bacterium | reverse complement strand
GACCATTATTGTGTTTATTTTACTGAAAGTGGCATTAACACTGGATGTGAAATAACAGGGATTCGAACTCCCGAGAAATATATAGGCAGTTCGACGACACATTGAAAATGTGGCGAACGCACGAACGAAGTGAGTGCGGCCCGAAGGGCGAGGCGAAGCCGAGTAATCTCTCTGCCCCGACCATTATTGTGTTTATTTTACTGAAAGTGGCATTAACACTGGATGTGAAATAAATAGCTAGTTCGACGGCACATTGGGTAATGTGGCCACTGCATATATAATTTTGTTACTACGAATGAAATAGCTAGACGTAGTTAATTTATGATTATAGGTTTTTGCGCCTGTAGCTCATCTGGATAGAGCATCGGCCTTCTAAGCCGAGGGTAACAGGTTCGAGTCCTGTCGGGCGCACCAGATTATTGTTAAAGTTTATGGTGAGCGTAGCTCAGTTGGTAGAGCCCCGGATTGTGATTCCGGTGGTCGTGGGTTCGAGACCCATCGTTCACCCCATCTTTGTTCCTGATTTTAATTTTAAAATCAGGATTCTTAAAAATCAAATTTCAACTTAATTATTTCAGCTCGGATATTCTTGAGTACACCTGCAAAATATGTTCTAGTATGGGCACTTTAATTGATAGGTAATGAAATCTGTGGAGTTCCTTTTTCGTCAAATATTTCGACCGTTATTGGAAAGCTCTCGTGATTTATTACCGGTTATTTTAGTCATACTTTTCTTTCAAATTTTTATTCTTAAACAAGCTATTCCAAATTTAGCGCAGTTAATTTCAGGTTTTGTTTTTGTGTTAATAGGCTTGTCGTTATTTATAAAAGGTTTGAATATGGGCTTGTTTCCAATAGGGGAGCAACTCGCTTATGCTTTTGCCCGTAAAGGCAGTGTCTTTTGGTTATTGGCTTTTGCTTTTTTAATTGGTTTTTCAACCACGATTGCTGAACCGGCATTAATTGCAATTTGCCAAAAGGCTGCAGAGATAGCGGCAGCAGAAAATATTATTTCAAATGATACACAGTCATTAAAAAACTATGCTCTTGGATTACGTTTAACCATCGCATTTTCAGTAGGGCTAGCAATTGTTATCGGGGTTTTGCGTATTTTAAAGGCTTGGTCATTGCCTAAAATAATTATCATTGGTTATATTGCCGTAGTGATTATGACTTATTTGGCTCCACCAGAAATTATTGGCATAGCATACGACTCTGGTGGTGTTACAACATCCACTATAACGGTGCCGTTGGTGACTGCATTGGGTGTTGGTTTGGCTTCAAGTATTAAGGGACGTAATCCAATGCTTGATGGTTTTGGGCTAATTGCGCTTTCATCCTTAACACCAATAATATTTGTTATGATGTATGGGATGTTTGTTTAGCGTGGGTTATTTACAAGAATTAATATCCGTTTTTGTCACTACCTTGGGAGATATATTCCCAATCGTCGCGGTTATATTTGGCTTTCAATTTTTAGTTATTCGTAAAAAACCGGCTAATTTAAAAAAAATTTTATTAGGCTTTGTGTATGTTATTTTTGGGTTGACTTTTTTTCTGGTTGGTTTAGAAAATGGTTTATTTCCGCTTGGGGAATTGATGGCCAAACAGTTAACCGATCCAAGTTTTATTTATGGTGAAGCGGGGCAAGCAGCTGCCAGTTTTAGTTGGTTAGATTATAAATGGGTTTATTTATTTGCGGCGACTATTGGTTTTTCCACAACGATTGCCGAGCCATCATTAATGGCTGTTGCGATTAAGGCTCAGGATGTCTCGGGTGGTGCAATTCATGCTTGGGGTTTACGAATAGCTGTGGCAGTGGGGGTTGCTCTTGGTGTTGGTCTTGGTAGTTATCGAATAGTAATGGGGTATCCTCTTTATTATTTTATTGTTTCCGGTTATGCGGTAGTCATTTTGCAAACATTAATTGCACCAAAAATGATTATTGGTCTTGCGTATGATTCTGGTGGTGTTACAACATCAACGGTAACCGTACCATTAGTTGCGGCTTTAGGCTTAGGGCTTGCATCAACAATCCCGGGACGTTCTGCTGTGCTTGATGGTTTTGGTTTGATTGCTTTTGCAAGTTTATTCCCAATTATTTCGGTACTTGCTTATGCTCAAATATCATTTTTATTGGATAAATATAATACATAGTGTTCTGGTATTTTAAAATAATTGAAAACTTAAAAGGAGCTTGCGATGCACTTTAAATTAATTATTGCATTAACTGAAGACGATAAGTCCGATGCTGTAATGGAGGCTGCCAGACAATGTGGCGCTACTGGTGCAACAATAATCAATCATGCCCGAGGCGAAGGTATGAAACAAACCAAAACTTTTTTTGGTTTGTCTGTTGAAGCGCAACGTGACATGATTTTATTTTTGGTTGAAGAGCATTTGTCTAGAATGATTTTGGAACAAATAGCTAAAGTTGGTGAATTTGATAGTCGGCCAGGAACGGGAATAGCGTTTCAAATTGATGTTGAAGATGCTGTGGGGGTTGCACATCAAGTTGAAAAGCTCAGTGAAATGGTGGAGGAACAAATATGACCAAGAAAACAATTGTAAAAGTTTGTGATGTTATGAAAACCAAGTTTGATATGGTTGATGGTATGACCACTATTCATGATGCTCTTGAAAAAATGAAGCACATAGAAACTAAATGTTTAGTGGTTAATAAACGTCATGATGATGATGAATACGGTTTATTGTTAATATCGGATATTGCTCGAAAAGTTATCGCTGAAAATCGATCGGCAGAAAGAGTTAATGTCTATGAAATAATGGCTAAACCGGTATTATCTGTTACGCCCACAATGAATATTCGTTATTGTGCTCGGTTATTTCAGCAGTTTGATTTATCACGGGCACCTGTTATTGAAAATGAAAAAGTTATTGGTATTATTAGTTTTACGGATATGGTTTTAAAAGGACTGCATAAAATAAATGAATAATATACGAACTTGATATCGCTATCGGTATTGTGGTTCACTACTGATAACTAATAATGGGCCGTTAGCTCAGTTGGTAGAGCAGAAGACTCTTAATCTTTTGGTCCACGGTTCGAACCCGTGACGGCCCACCAAATTTAAGTATGCTATTTTTTGAGTTGTTGGTTTATTGGATTATTGTCCATAAAATAAATAAGTTAAAATAAATTTGATGCTTCGTTAGAGCTTCTCTAGATACAATGTGTTCAACACTGTATAATGTTCCGTTCTGTAATCAATGCGAGAGTGGTGAAATTGGTATACACGCTAGATTTAGGTTCTAGTGCCGCAAGGCGTGAGAGTTCGAGTCTCTCCTTTCGCACCAATTAATTCCCAACAAAGTGATTTCCGGTTTAT
>CAZEPW010000114.1:0-3380 GCA_964514215.1 uncultured Thioalkalispiraceae bacterium | reverse complement strand
CTTAATTTGTTTATTTAAATTATATTTGCTTATCCCGAGTTCAGGTTAATTAACACCTTTAATTTTTTTTCAACTTTCCGCTTAAAATGAGAACTATTCCATTTATGTAATACTGGAAATAGCCGCTACCTATATATAGCCATTAGGCTGAGTATATCGGGGGGCGTATGAATTTTTATAAAGTAACCAAAATCAGTATACTGCTAATTAGTGGGGTTTTATTAGCTTGCTCGTCTGACGAACAACAGACGACTAATATCAACAACCATAATTCAACAGCATCAACACAAAGCAACAATCAAACTAGAGACATTTTTCAAGGCATGACGGTGCATATCGATCCAGCCTCCGGAAAATTTTTAGATACACCACCAACCGATTATGTTGCTCCTAAAAAAGTAAGCAACAATAACAACCTAAATGTCAATTCTGGACAAGACCCCATCTATGTCGAAAAACAATCAACGACTCCCGGCGGTGGTACTTATATGAAAATGCCCAATCCATAAAAGGTTAAAAATATGCGTGTATTTTTTCTAAAAAAATCTAACATTAAAATGAAAGCTTTAGTGTGTTCTTTTTTATTATTTTTAATTTTAGTGTTCCAGACACCAACTGCTTTCGCCATTGCAACCATCACTATTATTAATGCCGATTCAGCTGGAGAAGGCCTAAATGATACCACGGCATTTACCGCCGTTGCCGGAAACCGTGCCAGCACCTTAGGCCAAGCGAGATTAAATGCATTGCAACATGCAGCTAACTTGATGGGCAGTATCATTACCAGCACAATTGATATTAAAGTTAAAGTGGAATTTAATTCATTAGGCGGCGGTGCCACATCGGCACCACTTGCTGGTGCAGCTGCCGCATTTGTTGATAGAAATTTTAGCAATGCCCCAGTCGCCAATACCTGGTATCCAATTGCACTCGCAGAAAAATTTGCAGGCGTCAATATAGCAACCGGAGCTGATACTCAGGAAATAAATATGGAGGTTAATGTTGATGTTGATAGTATCTTCGTATTAGGAACTCGAAAATGGTATTACGGCTTTGATAGCACTCCACCGGGAACCGACATTGATTTTATTACTGTCGCTTTGCATGAATTAATTCATGGCCTCGGGTTTTCCAGCTTTGTCAATTTACTTACCGGGGTAAAATTAAAGTCAGGTGCGACTGGTTATGATGATACCTACATGCGTTTGTTAGAACATCATGGCGTAACACCAGCAGACTATCCAAGCATGACCGATGCACAACGCATTTCAGCTTCGATTTCAGATACATTATTACACTGGACCGGCACCACCGTTAGCGCAAATTTAGCGGCGGTGACTGCAGGCAAAACCGGCACCCATATCCATATGTATGCGCCAACCACAGCCGAATCCGGATCATCCGTATCACATTTTAATACCACCGTAACCCCCAATGAAATGATGGAGCCGAATTACACGAGCGCCGATCACAATATTGGTTTAGCTGCATATTTGTTAACAGACATTGGCTGGGGTACAACCAATATCAATAGCAATGCCATTGATTTACAAGTCACCCAAACCGACTCCAATACCAATATCAGCATTGGTGCCAATGAAACCTATAATTTAGTTATCACCAATAATGGTGCCAGCACCGCTACCGAAGTAGTCATCACCAATATGCTGCCAACAGGTTCCACCTATGTTTCAGCTACACCTGGAACTGGTAGCTGCTTTCAATCCAATAATATTGTAACCTGCCACCTTGGAGATATGGCCTCAAGTGCAACCATTAATGTCGCCATTATCGCGACCCTTAATACTTCAGGAACCAATACCAATACGGTATTTGTCGACAGTGTGAATCCTGATAGCACGATTACTAATAACGAAAGTTTTGAAAACAGCAGCGTCGCAGCCAATGACGTAGATCTCGCCATTAGCCAAACCAATACTGTCACTGCAATTGATTTTGCAAGTAATGAAACCTATGTTGTTACCGTGACGAACAACAGTAGTACCGATGGTGCATCAACCCTAGTATTAACTGCAACACTGCCCACCAATGCCACCTATGTTTCCGGAACCGGCACTAGTTGGAGTTGTTCTGCCAGTAGCAATGTTGTTACTTGTAATTTAACCACATTAGCCATGGCAAGTTCTAGCGTAGTGACCATCGTGGCAACGCTTAATACCCAAGGTAGCAATAGCAACACCGTGACAATTAGCGCACTCAATACCGATCCAGTATCCGGTAATAATTCTTCAACCGTCATCACCACGGTTAACGCCCAAGTAAGTACAACAACCCCCGGCAGCTCAGGCTGCTTCATTGCAACCGCAGCCTATGGTAGTCCAATGGAATCCGAAGTGCGTTATCTGCGTGCTTTTCGCGATGAGTATTTGCTAAAAAATTCAGCCGGTAGATGGTTGGTAAAAATGTATTACCGTTATAGTCCAGCATTAGCGACTCACATTAAAACTAACGAGAATTTAAAAAGCATCGTTAGAGGGTTACTATCACCCTTTATTAAAATGAGCCGTCACACAGTATCTAAAAACTATTTAGACATGCAAAAATAATAGGCTTTATTAAAAAAAATGCTCGGTATGAAGGAGAGAAGCCGAGCATTTAAAGTGTTGTATTGCTTGTTGAATTAAAGTTCTGAAGCAGACTGTGACAAAGTGGGATCGGTTACAACCGGTGTCCCTTGAGATTGACGTAATATTTCTTCCGCCTCCAACTCCGCTTCAAGCTCAGCCAAACGCTCTTCATAACGCACGCGCGCAGCGACTGCTGGATCTAAAGCTCCTACCCCAGTCAAAATGACTTGAGTATTTCCTACAGGACTAACCGTATTTGATTTTTCACTGGAATTCGTTGTTGTTGTATCTTTATGTTTCGATGATATAACCTGTTTATGGTTAGTTTTTTTAGAATCAGCATAAACCGATGCTGATAACATTGAAGCACTCAACACGAATAATAACGCTGCTAATCTAAAATTTAATTTCATACTAACCCCAAAACCTTTTACAAACAGATGAGATATATTCCCACGAGTTGTCATACTATGTATATTTTTGTTTTAGTTCTACTAACTAGTGCAAGATCGGTTATTCGGTTAACAATAATGTGAACATCGTCACCGGTATTAGTGCTATTTAGCACAGAAAACCTTAATTTTTGTCTAGGAACAAAGTATTTAGTCCTAATATAAAACATTGATATAGCAGGTAACGCGATATTATTCGATATATCTTTAATAAATAATACTATTTAAACACCCAAACTACAGCATATCATCGAGAGATGCCGGCTCAAAACACTACCGGCATGACAGTAGTCATCATAACTTATAAAAACCGTCACTCCCGTGTGCTTTTAACGGGAGT
>CAZEPW010000113.1:0-3398 GCA_964514215.1 uncultured Thioalkalispiraceae bacterium | reverse complement strand
TAAGCCGGAATCTAGAGTTAAAACATCAAGATTATCAAGTTGCGTTAAAAATATTTTTATACCGAGCTGAGGTTAGTTAGTAACAATTCGTTCTTAATAACTAAGCTAAACGCAGGTTGGCTTTATCAACCTATTCAACCGCATATATGTAAAGATCGCTTTTAAAAGCGATAGAATTAAATATACAGAAGGTGTTTGGATAAGAGTATAAAAAAGCCTCGTAAAAATAGTAACGAGGCTTTTTTTATATTCGAGGGCAGAGTATAAAAATTAAAATACCTTGGTGTAACCAAATTCTAATGCGTTTTGTTCCATTTCAATAGTGATAGTGCCGCCGCCAAACGCAGGTGAAAAATCATCAGTCATGGTGTTTTTAAAGCTATGCACGAAATTCATTGAATAGGAGCTGCTATCGCTTAACTTATTGGTATAACCAAATGTAAAATGGTCGGTGATTATAGCAGGTGCAAGAAATGCTAATGATACCTCGCCTTTTTGTACAGGGTTATCTCCTTTGTTCCATCCTGTTCTAAAGGTCCAGTCATCGCTATATTTATATTCGAAACCTAATTTATAAACATCAATTGAACGCCAACCAAATCCAGGGCCATCTGTAGAACCAAATAATTTACCTTCATCTGTAAATTTACTAATACTGTTACTAAAAGTTTGGATATCTTCATAATTTATATTCTGATAGTCAAATGCAATAGTAAATTTTGAAATTGTCCAAGCAAAACCGGCATTGATTACTGGTGGAATATCAAATTCACCTTGGTTAGCAAATAGGCTGCTATATTTTTGAAATTTACTCATTTTAATTTTGGGTTGGTAAGAAAAACCAAGTCGAAAATTGGTTGTCCCAGTTTGAACACCAATTTTATATCCCATACCTGATGATTCATCGATACCATTATTTGTTAGTTTAGTATCATCGACCACTGTACCAGGAAACTTACCAAATATACCTAAACCAGTAGCTTCAAATCGTTGGTATGCGTAAATAACTGAAACACCAACCGATGTGTCTTCATTAAGTTTTCGACCATAAGTGCTAGTAAGATAAACTTGTTCTAGATTAAGTCCAGTTTCTTTTGTTAATTTATCGATTAACGTAGTTCCATCACCGAAGTTAGTTTTATATTCAGTGTTCATTCCACCAGCAGCAGCCATGCTGAGAGAAAATGCTGATTTCTCATTAACTGGAAATGTTATGCCGAAAAATGGAATAAAAAATATATCATTTTCGCTTGTTTGTTTATTATTAAAGGTTCCAAAAGGAAACCCGCCATTAGTAATGCTGTTATCTGTTATTTCATAGCCTCGCGGACTGGCAGTAAAAAAAGTAATTGAAGTATCCAATTGATCACCAACATCAACAACAGCCGCAGGGTTAGAAACAATCGAACCATTTTCATTAGCCCGCGCGATTCCTGCTCCACCCATACCTTGTGCAATGGTGCCATTTCCAATTCCACTCATGCCATTTGTCGCAAATGCAGAAGTCGGTAATACGAGCGCAGATACTATGGCGGTAGCGATTAATTTTTTCTTAAATAATTCCATTACTGAATTCTCCATCGTTTGGGGGGATTGTTATTTTTATTAATCTCACATAATACCTAAAAAGAAATAACAAAAATAGTATGGAGTTGGGGTTAATGGTTTGTTTTGTGAATTAAATCAATAAATTAAAGTGTTAAGTTAATTCTAATTCTCTAATATAAGCGATACCTCGCCAGCCATAAAATTTTTAATTATTGTTGGTCAGTTATTGTTCACAAAATAAAATATATTTTAATTAACTAGACAAAATCTAACTCCATTTGTATCATTATTTAACAAGTTAGTTATGGACACAATTTAAGTAATAGCCAAGGAAGTGGCGATCATTAATCCCCACCACCGATTGAAATTTAATCAGCGCTTCCTATAAATAAAAATAATATGTAATACAGGGAGATCTCAATGATTAAGGTTAAAAGCGCAATTCAAAAAATTTTACTGTTCAATTTAGTTTTATTACTTATTTCGTGCGGTGGGGGCAGTGATAGTTCCTTACCAAATCTACCTGAACCTATTCCTGTAGGTAGCGTATCGGGTGTTGTGATGATTGGACCTGTTGAAAATGCAACAATAACAATTTATGAATTGGATCCAAAATCAGGAGTTGGGCTAGAGCCACCTTTATCGGTTGAACCAATAACAACATCCAGTACTGGAAAATATTCGTTTACCGTAGAAAAACGTGCAACTGAAACACCACTTGTTGTTTGTGCAACGGGTGGAACTTATACCGAACCAGCTACACCAATTGGCGACTTAAATGGTCTAAAGAATTTTGATCTTGGTGATAAGTTGTGCGCGACGTTTGTTTATAAAAAAGCTGATGCAGCCGCGAAAAAAGAAACTACTGTTAATATCACATTTTTTACACATCTTGCATATGGATTAATGCAATACGCTATGAATAATGGCGCAACGACATTGACTGATAAAATTATTCCTGAAAACACACAAACCGGAACTCCGGAAACAGTGAGTTTGGGTGCTATTAATAGCGCCAACGATGCTGTTCGTCAGTGGTTATCATTTCCAGATTCAGACAAACTTATCAGCATAACGCCAAAAGCTATAAATGATACCCAAAGCATTGAAAACGCAACACCGTCGACAGGTTTACTATATGGTTTGGCATTAGCAGGTATTTCCAGTACGGTTGATTGGCTGGTTGTGGATCAAACCAAAGGTGGTAAAGCGGGAAGTGTCGTTACTGAAGGATCATTTAAAAATGTCAGTTCAATTGCTTTGGCTCAATTAACATATAAAGATGTGCTTTTTGATGGTTTATTAAATGGTGTAACTGCAGAGACGGCTGCTATAAATATGGTTGGAACTGCATTGGATGCACAAATTTATTTACACCATGTTCCTGCAAGAATGATGGCAATACTTAATACAACGGCAAATGAAACACAAAAGACAATAAATGATTTTTCAGTTTTTATTTCAGCTTTTGCCAATTATCGTAATACCCCATTTAATAGCACTACCGTAGCTGATAATTTAAATACGACGAAGCCTGTGATATTGCAACCTGCAGGATTTGATACGACTAAATTGATAAAGGGCTCGGTAACGGTAAAAGTGAATGTACTTGATGTCACGGGGATACAAGAAACGACATTAACAATTTTAGATAGTACTAATACTGTGGTTACAATTTTCGATAAACTATTACCAACTGAACCACAAGATTCAAACGATGTTTCGTTAAAAGTCTGGATCATTGATACCGCAACGATAGCCAATGATGGTTTGTATTCATTTATTATAACTACACTAAATAATAATGGCATATCGAATGAGCTAGTATTAAACAATATAAAAATTAGTAA
>CAZEPW010000112.1:0-3569 GCA_964514215.1 uncultured Thioalkalispiraceae bacterium | reverse complement strand
AAATGTACATTGAAATACCAACAGCAATCATTGGTACCGCATCGACAAGACCCATTACGATGAAGAACTGTGTACGTAACATTGGGATTAATTCTGGTTGACGAGCTGCGCCTTCAAGAAAGCGTCCACCGAGAACACCAATACCTACTGCTGCGCCTAAAGCACCTAGACCCATCATTAATGCGCCTGCGATATATAGCATTGCAACTGCTTCTGTCATTTCTATCTCCTATTACTAATATTTAAAGTTTAAATTTCTGAATTTGTTTCTGTATTAATGCTCTGAATGTGCCATATCCATATACACGATAGTTAGTGTCATAAAGATAAATGCTTGCAAAGTAATAATTAAAATATGAAATATTGCCCAACCTAATTGCAAGAAGCCACCCAGCACACCCATTGTGATTCCGGTGCTAAACATCATTGCGATTAAGATAAAAATCATTTCACCAGCATACATGTTACCGAATAACCGTAATGCCAATGAAATTGGTTTTGCAATTAGTGATACGAATTCCAATAAGAAGTTAATTGGAATAAAGAACCCCATCACTGCCTTATTTTTAGATTGAAATGGTTGCAGTGTTAATTCACCAACAAAACCACCCACACCTTTGTTTTTAATAGTATAAAAAATCGTTAAGAAAAATACCGCAATCGCCATGCCAAATGTCGCATTTGGATCAGTCGTTGGTACTACTTTAAAGTAAACGTGATGAGGATCAGCACCAAACACAGATTCACCAATGATACCTGCTAGCGACGGTAACCAATCTACCGGAACCAAATCCATAAAGTTCATTAAAAAGATCCACACAAATATGGTCAGTGCTAATGGCGCAACTAAATTACTCTTATGCGAAAACGAACCGCGCACACTGGTATCGATAAACTCAACAATCCATTCAACAAAATTTTGTAAGCCACCCGGAATACCGGTAGTCGCCTTTTTTGCTGCTTTGCTGAAAAAGAATAAAAAGAAAACACCTAAAAATATTGACCAAAACATGGTATCAACATGAATTGCCATAAAGCCCATACTTTTGGCTTCAGCCGCAGAATGTGCAAAACCCCAAATACCCGTTTCTGGGTCTTTTCCATAGGTCCAGTTCGTTAGATGATGTTGAATATATTGTGCAGAAGTTAGTGCCGTCTCAGTTGACATGTATATAGTACTCAAAAATTTATAAAATTCGTTATTTACGCCAAATTAATCAGCATAGAGTCTTAACAGACTCGCTAAAACTATTTTAGTTTTAGCGCCGCCCAGCACCCGGTCTCGGGGGGCGAACAAAAAAATGTCCAAGCTGCGCGGTAACAAAACCAATAATAACCGCAGCAGGTTCAAGCTTTAAACCACTCAGGCCAAACGCTAATAATGCAATAGCGACAATATAACCTAAGGCAAAGCCTTTAAATAATTCAAAAGCATCTACTCGAGCGTCCGTTTTGGCGCTGCTTTGAGCAGTAATATCTAATTCCATTTTAGATTGAGACTTTGAGTCAGCCTCCGAGGCTGCGAAATTCTTTTCTAAGACCCTATCGGCCTCTTTTGTTGCAAGCTTTAGTCGCCAAGCGCGCAACACGGTGACGCTAATGCTGACAAATCCACCATAAATAAGCGCCATGGAAAACTCGCTAGTCTTTTCATACATACTGAAAAGTATCGCCGCCAAGCCTAACACCAATATTGATTGAATCAATACCAGTCGGTAAAATGTTTGCCAAAAGGCTTTCTCAGCGAAATTCATGCTTGATGACCTTAATGTTAAATACACCACTAATATCACCAGCAGACTACAGCAGCGCGCGCATTATAATGCCTAGAGAAAAACGAATCAATACCGTCATTAATGAATTTTAAATTCGAAGTTGCTTAAATACTAAAATAGTCAAAATATAATCACAAAAAATTCGAATTCATCGATATTGCATCCCATTGACTTATCCCAAGCCTAGTTTAGATGAGAAATTCAACAAGCACATAATATAAAGACGACAGAATTAACATGGCTTTTGCTTAACCGGAGTCCAAGCTATTTAATATGCTCAATAATACCATCCAGCTCATCAAAGCTATTATATTGTACCACCAACTTGCCCTTACCCTTGGCGTTATATTCAATTTGAACTTTAGCACCTAGCTTTTCTGATAAATCGGTTTGCAATTGCTGCACGTTTGGATCTTTTTGAATCGTCTTGGGCGAATTTGTATTGTTATTTTTAGGCTGATTTTCTTTACGCACTAATTGCTCGGTTTCTCGAACAGACAACCCTTTCTTAACCACTTCACGCGCAATCAAGGTTTGTTGGCCGCCTTCGATAGCAAGCAATGCCCGTGCATGCCCCATTTCCAGCTCACCTTTTTCGAGCATGGTTTTAACTTCGCTATTTAAACTCAGCAAACGCAATAAATTCGCAACCGCCGAACGTGATCGCCCGACTGCATCACCGGTTTCTTGCTGTGTTAAGCCAAATTCATCAATCAAACGCTGCAACGCCATTGATTCATCAATCGGGTTTAAATCCTCTCGCTGAATGTTTTCAATCAAAGCCATCGCCATCGCAGTTTGATCCGGTACATCACGAATCACCGTCGGAATTTCGTGTATACCCGCTAATTGGCATGCACGCCAGCGGCGCTCACCAGCAATTATTTCATACTTCCCAGGTTCCGAAATGGGACGAACAACAATAGGCTGCACCACCCCTTGCGCCTTAATCGAATCCGCAAGTTCTTGTAATGCCCCAGGTTCTATTTCATGACGCGGTTGATAACGACCACGTTGTAAGACATCCACCGGTAATATCCGCAAATCACCGTCTTTTGAAGGCTCACCACTAGCTGCACTAGTATCGGTGTTTACCATTTTTTTAGCATTACCACCCAGCAATGCGTTTAAATCTCTACCTAAGCCACGTTTTCTCATGTGTTAAGCGTACAACGAATTGCGGTTAAGATCATTAAGGTTTTTAAACAATTGAAAATCAACATTTATCATTTAGCGGTAATTCCAGCCAAGACACTACAACTACGGTCGCGACAAAATAAGACCAAAAACAATGCTAGCTTTGAAAGGCATCTTAACGTGAGGCTCCTTGCCAGCTCTTTTTTGATGTTAACCCGGCTTTCATCAAGAGTTTACCGTATTACGCTGTCAACTTGGACAGCTTGATAGTCGGGTTGAATTTTTATAACGTCATTCAATAAACGAAAATGCTTATTAAACAAATAAATATTACAAACATTTTTTAGCAGGATACGCAGTAATAAAACCAGGCAAGCCGACACCATTGCTCCTCCGAATCAATGAATCCTAGTTTCAGATAGCTATTTGGGTTTGCGCTAAAATTTAGCCGGATAGCCCTTTTCTTGCAATACTGGAAAAAGCAGCCCCTGAATTACTGTCTATAAATTATATTGTAGAGCCGTATATATTACTGTTAGCATTAAATAAACCACATTGACAGCTATAATCCAATGGATTACACTTAAATTGTGCATACAGTCTAGAACTTCCTGAATTCCTAAAGAAATCTGACAAATTATTAAGTAGTTCAGAAAA
>CAZEPW010000111.1:0-3900 GCA_964514215.1 uncultured Thioalkalispiraceae bacterium | reverse complement strand
GAATAGGTGTTCACGTTCCGCCAGAATGGGTGTTCACGTTGGGCCAGAATATGCATCTGTAATGAATTCTACCTTCATTGATTGAATGCCAGTGATAAGCATCAACTAATTTACCTTGTACGAGTAAACGTAAATTCCAGCAGTTTAATCCATTGTTAACTTGATGCTTCTCACACATAAACACTTCAGCAGAAAAGTTAATGAGATTATTGTATTTATAAATTTTTAACATGACCCATCCTCCATCTCCATAAGCTTATTGTTAAGTTCCGTTTTTAAGTCATTAGCGAGTTGCTCTAATGGAGATGGCATCGCTTTGACTTCATATTCGGAATAGTTATCTTTCAACCAGATTTCAATTGCATTCTGATTTGAACTGGCTTCACCATTACCAAGGATGTAAACAAGAGAAGCGTCAGGTGTGATATTTAGTTTGACTCTTAATGCCAAAGCCAATGCGCGTACTGTTACCGGAACTTTGTTGATTTTTACGGCTGGGTGTTGTTTTAGTGCTGGAAATAAAATGATTTTATTGTTCATGATTGTTCTCCTGAATTATCAGCGACAAGGTTCTCAAAGGCAGAACCATCTTGGCGAGTAAGATTGGGTACGAAGCGGCTATACACTTTAAATAACATCTCTGTATTCACATGACCGAGTTGACGTGCAACCCATTCAGGGTTTTCACCTGAAGCCATTAAAAGTGTTGCTGCGGTATGACGTGTTTCATATAGTCGACGACGTTTTAAACCTAAGTAATCAAGCATGGGATACCAAACACGATTACAAACATTACGATTATCTAAATGGTCGCCTTTGGTATTACAGAAAACATAATCGTTCTTACTGGTTGCTTCATGTTGAGATGTCAACGCATCGAAAAGCGGGGTGGTCATATCGATAACACGAAATGAACCATCGTTCTTTGTGTATTCCACTTTGCCGCGAACAATCGTTTCACGAATGAGAATTTGCTTACGTTCAAAATCAATATGCTCCCAACGAAGCCCTGTAATTTCACCGCTACGCACGCCGCTGAAGAAACGGACTTTGAAGTAATTTTGATAGTCAGGACGAACTTTACTTAAGAACAACTTAACTTCAGTTAAGGATAATGGTTGAATATCCACTTTTTGTTCCTTAAGTAATTTAACTCCATTGAAAGGTGAGTTAAAATCAAATCGGTCGGCGGCTTCATTCATCATGAGTCTAAATATTTTTAGTACTCGATTAACAGTGGTGGCACGACGTGATTTTCCAGTAACGGGGGATGCTTTGGCGAGTGTGGCCCGAAACTGTAAAATGTCTGCTTTAGTGATGTGGCCGACCACCTTCTTACCGAAGAAGGGGAGGATGTGAGTTTTGAAGTTAGACTTCACACTGGCTTCATAACTAGCTCGCCAGGTAGGTAACATCTCTGCTGTCCACGTTTCTTTAAACTCTTCAACGGTTGGTAAAGAATCTCCAGTAATCAGTTTCTTCTTTAACGTTTCACGTTGCGTGAATTTTTCAACCATCGCGCTGTTTGGAAAGAAGTCTGCGTAATTGAACTGACCTAATGTAATAGAGGCTTCAATTCTTTCTGCAATCGCTTCAAGTCGTTTACGATTCTCTTTGTTATCAGGTAGCGTTGTCTGTTCGCGACACCGAGTACCTTGAAAACGAAAATCAATGATGAGGTTACCCGACTCTTTTCGGGCTCGGATATTAGCCATGACATGCACCTCCATTTGCCATCGGAATAGCATAGTCAGCCGTGATACTTGTTTGAGCCATATCCTTTTCAATATGCTCCCAAATATATAAAGTCTTGCGACCACCGAAAGGACGTATGTAATGGCGGCCTTCAAAGAGTACGCTGTCCTTTAGGCGCGTACGGATGGTACGTGCGTTGTATTTGATCTTTTCTGCTAACTCGTTAGTTGTTAAGTAAGTTAAGTTCATAAACACCTCTCTTATGCATGTTAATTGTATGTTTTACCTGAATTTCGTGCATTATGACCGTAATATGCACGGAAGTCAAACAAATTGCACAAAATATTTACATAATGTAAAATTTATATGCATATTAGAGGGGAATGGTAGTGATACGTTGTAATTTATCGCGCTTAATGGGCGCTGAAAAAGTAAAGGTCTCGGATGTTGAACGAGAAACCGGTCTTCATAGGAATAAGATCTCTGCTTTATATAAAGAGACTGCCATAAAAGTTGATTTAGAAACGATAGATAAACTTTGTGGATTTTTTAATTGTACTGTGGGCGAGCTTTTTGAAAGGGTAGATTAGGGTTTGGATTGATTTACCCGTTAGTGCCTAATAGATAAGAAGAAGGTATAACGGTGATTATATAAATTTAATGCTTTTAACTTATTAAAATATATATTTTAATAACCTATCACGTTCCCATCACTCAAGCTTGAAGATAGGGGACAAATCCAAGTTTGAACCGGCCAAATAACCGGCCAAAATAATACCTAAATACACCCTAAACTCTAAAAATATGCTATATTTTATATAGTTATAACAATAGTAACCGGCCAACAAACCGGTCAAATAAGCCTATGAATACACAGTTACAGCCCTTTACCCCATTTATCCCCTCAGACGATGCCTGTAAGAAGAGCGGTTTATCGGATAAAGCATGGCAACTTAATACGGCAGCGGCTAAATTAGCAGGGCAAATACACCCTATCACTCGGCAATCCATCACCCAGCATATGGCAGTGATCAATTCGTATTACTCAAACCTCATCGAAGGCAATAACACGCGGCCCTACGAAATCCGAGCAGCACAACGGGGTGATTTTTCAGATGATGCAGCTAAACGTGATTTACAGCTCGAATCTCTAGCTCATATTCGCGTCCAGAAATGGATTGCTGACAAGGAGTTTAGTTTAGGTGACATTTGTAGCGCGAAATTTATCCGCTCTGTCCATGAAGAGTTTTACAGGGACCTGCCACTTTCGTTGCGTGAGATAAAAGATGATGAAGGGAAAGTTGTCGGTACAGTGGTACCGGGGGAATTTCGTCAGCAAGGTGTTAAAGTTGGTATTCACATTCCATCTTCGTATCATGATGTACCGAAGTTAATAGAGAGCTTCTTCAGTGTATACCAGCCAGATAGATTCGCAGGGGAACGAAAAGTTATTTCCATAATGGCTGCACATCATCGTTTTGCATGGATTCACCCATTTTTAGATGGTAATGGTCGAGTTGGTAGATTATTAACTGATTCATTATTACGTAGTATTGGATTGGAAAGTGAAGGGGTCTGGTGCTTATCTCGCGGGCTTGCAAAAAACATTGAACGTTATAAGACGGTATTGGCTATAGCCGATACACCAAGAAAAAATGACTTTGATGGAAGGGGAGCGTTGACTCAGGATGGGTTAGTAGCTATTACCAACTTTATGCTGGACATGGCACTTGATCAGGTTGGCTATATGGAAGGTTTACTTCAACTCGATAAGATGAAAGAACGTATTACATCATACGTTCATGCCAGAAATGATCATCGTGTTCAGGGTTATGGTGAATTAAAAGAAGTTTCTGCTCAGGTGCTTTATCATGCATTCGTTGAGGGAAGTCTTTCTCGTGCTCAAGCTTTGAGTTTGACTAGTATGCCGGAGCGAAGTGGCAGACGGGTTATTACCCAATTAAGAGAAGAGGGTCTACTCGGTGAAAAATCACCTAAATCAAATCTTACTTGGGAAATTCCTGAGCATGCTGAACCATGGTATTTTCCGCAATTGACGCCACAATAAATTATTCAACTCGAATAAAGAGGCCTGTTGGGCTATCCCGTCCGCAGAGGCTTACCCTGCTAACGGTGATTATGTTAACTTTATTAAAAATAAAACCACGTCCTTAGGACGTGGAGCAGGTTCGAGGCTCTGGCCTC
>CAZEPW010000110.1:0-3912 GCA_964514215.1 uncultured Thioalkalispiraceae bacterium | reverse complement strand
TTAGTGTCTTTACCTGGCCATTGGCATGATAACTCACATTTCTGACAAAACGTCCGACTTGCGTTGGCCGCCCCATAAAGTCCGGTTTATATTGAAAGGTTAAACCGCTAGGATAGGTGATGTCACTCAAGACATCTTTTGTGTCGTAACCATAGCTTATTGCAAAATCGGTGTTGGCATCAACCAACAGGGTTTCTTGCGTTAAGTTGTTATTATCATCGTAAACGTAACTCCAGGACGAGTTGCCTTTGATTAGGGTTTTTAATAAGCCATCAGGATAATAGCCATAATCCATATCGGGGGTGGTTGATGGATAATCGACGAAATCAATTCGATTTAAATCATCGTAGCTGTAAATCGTTATGCCGGATGTCGCTACTTGTCGGCTGATTAAGTTGCCGGCATCATCGTAATTGACATCGGTTATTCCGGTTTCTGGATCATCAATTGTGTCTAACAGATAACGGCTATCGTATGTGAATGTTCGGGTTTTTGTGCCCTGGGTAATGGTTTTCACATTGTCGAGTAAATCACGAGTGATAACGGTATCAACACCTACCTCCGGTGTAACCACTTTCATTAATTGTTTTTTATTTGGATCACCAAATGCGCGAAATGTGCTAGTTGTGAGCAAATCACGTTCATTTGTGGTTTCAATGACATTACCAGCTAAATATTTATTGCTGATGCGAGTGCCATCGCCACTGTGCGTCACACTCGTGACTCGGTCCAGGGCATCATAGGTGAACGATTCGTTTTGTTGTATCGCAGTAGGGCCACCATCACGAATAACGGGGAGATTCACTTTTGATTGTCGGTTTAGAGCGTCGTATTCAATCGATTGAACAATTCGACTGGTCGCCGATACTGCCGTTGTAATCGTTAATTCTTGACCAAAGCCATTCAATAACTTTTCAACATTTGAGTCGCCTTGAGTGACGGTTTGTTTAAAACCACCCAGAGCAGGGTAAGTATACGTTGTGATAATTTCATCTGTGCCTATTTGCGGCTTTTTAATGGATGTCACGCGATTCATTCCATCGTATAAGTAGAATGTTGTTTTACCATTAATTTTTTCAGATTGTAATGTGCCAGTGGGATTCACTACACGGGTTATTGTTAGTGCCAGCGAACTGGTGACAGCTTGAATTTCAGTTTGAGCTATGCCACGTTTGTAATTACTAAACTCCGTGACAACGTTATTGGGATCGGTTGCTGTTGCTAACTCGCCATCGGGGTGATAAGTGAATTTGTTTATCACGCCGTAGCTATTTGTTGTTAAAATATTTCCTAAATCATCAAAGGTATTAGTGACATTGCCAACAATACCCGTAATTGAGCTTGATTCAGGTAAACCTAAAATCCAGTTTAATGTATCGTTTTTATACGTTAATGTGATTGTTTTGTCATTTTCATAAATTAAATTGGTGGTATCAATTAGGTTGCCGGATGTTTCGCGGATGGTTTTTGGGCTACCAAATTCATCAAAGTTGGAGTAAGTGCTTGTGTAATCAGAGCCATCCAATGTTACTAACGAATTAGCCAATACGCGTGGTGTTGTTTTAGCCACAGGAAATTTAAAAACTGATGCAAACCGTACCCTTGTGTTACCAATAGTCGGCAAAATTTGCCAAGTATTCACCGTTTCTTGTAACAACGGCATTATACTCGTATCAATATTAGTCAAATCAACTGAACCGGACAAATCTTGTAAGCTTTGGAAATTTTGTGTTTTTAATACTGCGCCTAGCTGGGAATCATTCGCAGTATGAAATGTTATTATTTGCAAGCTATCAGTATTTCCTATTCGAGTTTGCCCTACTGTATCAAAATTATATTGAGTTGCACCTGTTACTACACCAAATCCAGATGTTGTGCGAGTACGAACAACTGAAACAGCATCGGTTATATCTGTTCCACCAAAATGATTCGCGGGTTTTGTTGTATAAGTGTATTCAATTTTTCCACCAGCAGGGTTAACGATACTTTTAATGTGAGCATTAGCACGATCATTGAATTGTGCCAGGCTATAAGTGTAACGCCACTCACCGCCATCAGCATCAATTACTTTATCCAGATAACCAAAGTTAGTGTATTCATACTGTACGATTTGGCCATTAGCTTCTACTGAGCTTAAATGTAATACATCGTTTTTGCTATGTGACCTTACACCTTGAGTATAGGTAAAATCGACAACTCGATATAATGGATCGCTTACTTCGTGTGTCGTTTGAATCTTAGTAACATGCAGCGTCCCGTTAAGATCTCTCACATAACTATATAATAAAGTATTACCCTGCTTGTCTTCTATTTTTGATGGATAAAAGTGCCGTAAACGTCTTCTATTTTCTGTTGCATCAGCTATCGGAAAGCTTTGCTGTGATAAAGTTCGCTTCCACTCTTCATTGTATATTGTCTCAGATACAAAACTTTGATCAAATGTATATTTTGTACCAGAAGGAGAAGTAACGAGAAATGTACCGCCACTTGCGTCACAATTCGCTTTCCAGTAATCCGTTGTAATGTATTTATTGCCGGCACCAACGCCTCCTGCTATTGGCGTTAGTAAATCTTTGATTCCCTCACCAGGTATACTCAAAGCCAAGCCCAAATACGTTCTATTTTCAGAAACCTTGCTAGGACGAAAACCAAATTTTTTAAAAACCAAATCTGTTGTTTTCCCCCATTCAGGGCTTTCTGGTGTATATGTAATGTCTATTGTTAAATTATATGTAAAATCTTTCAATGTAAATATTTTTACTGCACCTACCCATTCACCAGCAAGAACACCTCTTCTTATATAATTAAGATCTACCTTGTCATAAAATATATCAAACGACTTAGGAGAGGGGTTATTGCAATAGTCCGCCTGACCAACATTACCGGATATTTTAGGCAACTCTAATTCCCAATTTGCAAGCGAGTGTGGAACACCGTGGTTCGTTAAAGTATTTTTCCGATAATTTCGACTAACAACAATATCTAAACCAGCATTGCCTGGAACAATTAAATCAACGTTCCTTGGCAATACCTTACCAGTGCGCAAATTAATATCACCGCTATTTGAATTTAAGTAAGATTGAACAGTATCATCAACCGCTTCAATATTATCTTGCGCACTGAAACTAATTAACGGCATCGAAAATAAAAGCACAACCAACGATTGGCTTTTATATTTAAAGTTAATTCTATTTTTTTTAATATTTAACAAGTCCATTTTTTCCTCTCATCACCTATGATTAATTAAGCTAATTAATACTGATTCGTTAAAATATTAAGAATTATTTTACTAACACATCAATTCGATGCACACGTAATGCCGGTGATGTTGTGCCGTCTCCAATGCTAGGGCCTTTCCAAAAAGTATTGGTGTCTGTATTTAATATTGGCAACACTACAGGGCCACCATTAGCTTCAGGAATGTATGTCCAAATTGTCACTGGTTTTTTCGTTACGAATGCAGATAAAGCTAATGTGGTATTCATTTTATTTCGTTTTGGAATGTGTACCACTGCACCGTTTGATAAATATAAAAACGTTGAGTGTTTGTTTGGGAATCTATCATCATTGGATGTCATTGATAATATTTGGACATTGACTTGTCCTTCGGTGCCTGAGCCATCAACCGCTTCTACCGGTGCGGCCGTTGCAATACTTGCTGATAATAATAATGTTGCTACAGATAAGCTTAATTTTTTCATTGTATAGATGCTCCTAATTTAGGTTTTTAATTAATAATGACTTGAGTTAATTAACTTCTGGTCATTATCGGTTTTGTGTTTATTTAAATTTAAATAAATTTTAGTCGAACAGAAGCAAGACCATAAAATACAGTATTTATGAACAACAGCCGTGCTTATATCTTATTCTAAAAATAGTGGGATAGATTTTTAAATAAAATCTACCGCATAC
>CAZEPW010000109.1:0-4069 GCA_964514215.1 uncultured Thioalkalispiraceae bacterium | reverse complement strand
GGCTTAATTTGTTTATTTAAATTATATTTGCTTATCCCGAGTTCAGGTTAAATATTATAAATTCAACAACGTTTTACCCCACAATAGGATTACTCTTATTTTTTTCATTGTAAACCAAGCCCAAATAACACTGATATCGATGACATAACAATAATTTTTATGTTTCAGCCGTTTGCGCCGATAGAGTATATGTGCCTAATAAATGAACAATTTAAACAACAATGGGCGAAATCAGAGGGGATAAATCATTCCTATTTCAAGTAATTAGCCGGAGGCAACTGTGGCAAAATCATTTTTATCAAAATTTTTCATCGTCCTAATTTCAATCTACACCAGTATAAACCTAGCTCAAGCCAATAATTGCTTAAACTTCATGCCCATTAAAACCGTGGCTATACACGGATTAAAAATATGTGAATCAGCATTTAACGGTATTTCCGATAACTATAGTTGTCAGGAGTATCAGTCAGAACGGCAATTATTTCGTGTGCTTTATAAAGGTGGCGCATTACCCAAAGCCATTATCGCGGTAACCGATGAGAAACACGAAGAATTAATATGGTCGAGCATTTTTGCCGGAAAAAAAATAGACTGCCCTATCGTTCCACCATTAGGAATTCACATTCATGCAAAACATCTCGGTACAGGGATATGTAACGACGAATTCGATCATGATGTTCCTTGTAGTGTATACGAACATAATGCTCCACGAAGAACTGAATCACATCGATATTTAGTGCTTTATCCGATTGAAGGTTCAAATGCAAAAAAAGTAAAAATAACGACCTTTATTCATGATGCAACTGTCGATACCATGACGGCTGAAATAGCCTATCAGTTTGGCTTAAGTTTATTAGACTCGAATTGTTGTAGCCAACAAGCTATGGCTTATTTAGAATATGCTTATCATCTTTATCCCAAAGAAAATAAATATAGCAAGGCTTATAATAATGCGCGATTTAATTTATCAAGTTTGCATGTAAATGTCGCAGTATTTTAAAAAATACAAACGAAAAAAGCACTTCAGATGAAGTGCTTTCATATAGCATGTACCCATACTCCCCGAAGATTTATTTCCTAACTCCGGACTCTCCCTGGATTACAACTTCCCTTTTTTCGTCCCTGATACTTCCCTGTTTTCCCTCGCGTTATCACAAAACCAAGAACATCCGTGTTCTTATTTACTGTACACCCAAGTCCCTATATTGCAGCGGTATTGTAATAACTTCACTGAATGATACATGCATCCTTACATGACCCTAAACCAACATTTAAATCCTTTTTAATACATTGGTTTAATTAATCATTCAATGAAACAAAGTTTAAGTAAATTATTGTAGAGGAACAAGATGACAGAACAATTAATTTTTAGATGTTTTTAAAAAGATGGACAGATTGTTTTAAACCCAAAAAAAAATTTTAATAGCAGTACAGATTTATAATACCTAAATAAATTTAGAACAAAAAAAAACACCTATCATAATGATGAAGTGTTTTTTTAGTTTTTACTACGCTATAACGATTACTTGCAGCCCTGTTAGTACCCTCATAATAACAAGCCAAACATCCGTGTTACTTTTATATAAAACCAACTCCTTGTTAATTCACCGATATCTTAGAACTTCCGTGTCCAAAAACAAATGTATATCCTCAGATCCTTCTGTACATTTGAATACTTAATATCAATCGTTGAATGACAGTGTATTCCTTACACATCCCCAAACGAATAATGATGTTCCTTCAAAACTAGACATCCAATTAATCATTCAACGGAACGAATCTTAAATAAAATGAGCCCTTGCGACAAGATAACAGAACAATTTTTATTAAGGCCTTTTTCGAAAACATAAGCAGATTGTTATTATGTCCAAAAGCGATCTAAAATAGCGGTACAGATAGGCCGATTAAAGCAATTTAAGGCGAATAAAACAGCAGTAACAGCTGCATTTGATTAAAAAACACTCTGAATTTAGATTAAGATAAATACCCCGTAAATTTATCCAAATCAACTGATTTATTTTCGATTTCAGTGATAATCGCCATAGCTTGTTCCCTACTATAAAACTGGTTTTCGTTTACAAAACCTGACACTAACGAAGATTTAGTTTCTGTTATATCATTAATTTCGTTACGCGAAATCACTAAATGTTCTGGCAGCCCATCATACACGTGTATCGCAGCAGGCTCTCCATTTCTAAAGCAGGAAAAATAAATTGCCCCCGTTTCTTTATCTAAAAATGCCGGTACAAAATTATAGTCCATACTAACTTGGCTAACACCACCGGTTCCGTGAAAAATTTTATTTTCTGCCACTAATTCTTTTGGCTTTCTGGCTTCAGGATTGATTTTTGAACCCATTTTTATTCTCCAATTTATATTCCCTATGATTGAAGCTTAGAACATAAAAATGAATACAGACTGAATTAGTTGGAAAAATTTATTTTAGATTAAACACAAAACCAACCAGAAAATTAAGTTAATTATAATGCATGTAACGATGTTGAAAAAAATATTTTATAAAATTTCAACTCAAAAACTTGTCATACGATAATTGATCCCCTTTACTATTCACGAATGAATGTAATCAATTCAATTCACTACTTAAACTAAGTTTAACTAAAAAAACGATAACACCACTTATCTAAAAAATATCAATCACTTAATATCCCTAACCTAGTTTTCTAATTAATAATAGTCTATATAAGTAAGACAGATACCAATGTCCCTAGCTATGTTTTAAAATAATAACAGAGCCTAATTGATTAAGTTTATTAAACTAAATATGAAATATAAATACTTATTAGTTTTTATTTTAATTACCCCTTTTATGATATCGCCTTGGCCTGTTGCCACAGCTAATGAGGCATCTGATGAATATTTGCAAGGCCTAGATGAAGAAATTAATAGCCCTGAATATTTATCACAAGCAAAACGTGATTTAATCGAAACAGAAAAAAGAGAGAAAAAACAAAAAAAATTAAGCCCTAGTGCACTTCGCGCACTTCGAAGTATTAAAGCCTTTGAAACACTGCTAAAAACCGAGTTTCCTGCAAGTCATAATATATATTCATCGCTATCAAGATCCTCTCGCATCAGTGTTTTTAAAACCTATAAAAAAACCAAAACCTTATCGTCTGCAAAACGGATGATAATTAAAAAATACATGGCAACACTCAAATAATAATTACGATACCTTCAAATGTTCTTTACTATTTATCAGGAATTTGAAAAATGAAAAATACTGTTTCTATTCGATTTCTTATCACCATTACACTGTTTTTATTTTTTTATAATAATGCCATTGCTCTGAATGTCAAAATATCTCAAAATTTAACGAGCTTTAATTTTGACCACAACGGTCAAGTTATTAAAATTAAACGCATACAGGATCAAAACAATCACTTAACAGGTGGTTTTGCTAAAACTTCGCGAAAATGCCCACCTTTTTGTATCCAACCTTTTATTGTCGCCAACGATGTTACTACCGTTGGTGAATTAGAATTAATTGATTTTTTAAAATCAAAAGTCACTCGAAAAAAAGGCATCTTAATCGATGCCCGAACAAAATCATGGCATGCAAAAGGCACAATACCCGGCTCAATAAATATTCCCTTTACTATTTTTTCAAAAAAACAAAACAGTAAAAAAATGCACAATACAATGAAACAACTTGGAGTGAAACGCAGAAACAATATTTCGGAAGGTTCTAGCACATGGAACGATTTTAAAATAATGCTGGGCCTAGAAGAGCAACAACATCCTTATTGGGATTTTTCAAATGCAAAAGAAATTATGTTATGGTGCAATGGAATGTGGTGCGGTCAATCGCCTCGCGCAATTAAAGGATTACTCAATCAAGGTTATCCTCCCGAAAAAATTTATTATTATCGGGGCGGAATGCAAGCATGGAAAATTTTAGGTTTAACAGTGGTTATTCCTTAAATAACCTGAACTCGGGATAAGAAAAATATTTATTGCTGTTCAAAAATGCTATGCGAGCACAAATGTGAGGATAGGGATGGCGTGTTTTGCGAGTCTTGGATGGGCTACACCCCTTCCGTAGCCGGTG
>CAZEPW010000108.1:0-4109 GCA_964514215.1 uncultured Thioalkalispiraceae bacterium | reverse complement strand
TATTTCGTTTGTCGATTCAACGAGCCTTAAGGTGTGCCATAATTTACGCATCCCTAGTAAAGTTTGTTAATTTATGCTTTGCGTTAATTTATAGTTAAGTAAAAACTTGATCGTTCCTGTCTGTTAAAGTTTTTTATTTGTTGTTATAGTCCGTTCACAAAAATAAAAATTATAACAGGGAAAGGCATTATGTATCATTTGTTGTTTCGTTTGGTAATAGTTAATGTTTTAGTCGTTTTTAGTTTTAGTTTAATGTCTTGTGGCGGTGGTGATAGTCGAACGAATCCATTACCAGCTTTACCATTGATAGATCCCCCCAAAATAATTAATGCAATTGCAAGTGATGGAATTGTAACTATTGATTGGTCATCGGCTGGTGAAGCAGTAAAAAATTATCAGCTATATTTCAAAGAAAATATAAATGAAAGTATCGGTGGATATCAGTCATTAAATTTAGTAGCGCAAACGAAATTAGTTTATATCCATAAAGTCACAAATGGAAATCAATATACATATAAAGTTGCAGCAATAAATAAAGAAAATATTGAAGGCAAAAAATCAATTGAAACTGATACGGTATCACCTATTGGAACACCAAAACCGCCGGAGTTTAATAAAACCCTCGCAGGTAATCAAAGCAATATATTAGAATGGAATAACATAATAGGTTTAAGTTATACATTAAAATATAGAATAACTGGTGTTAGTGGTACGGTTACCACAATTGATAATGTGATATCACCTTTTAAGCATGGTACTCCTTCATCGCCATTAACAAATGGTGATGAGTATGTTTATATTTTAGTTGCCAAAAATATTCTTAATTTAGAAAAATCTTCACTGGAAATAAAACTAATGCCTTTGTCATTGCCCCAAAGGATTGCCAGTATCAACATCGTTAATAATGGAGCAGATATAACTATTGGTTGGTCGCGAACACCAGTAGCGACATCTCCTGATCAATACGGAACGTTAAGTTATATTGTTTATCGAGCAGAGAAAGTTAATTCTGTTTGGACAAATTTTAAAGCGATAACGGAACAGATTAACATGAAAACATATAAAGATGTTAACGTCCTCTCTAATTTTTCCTATCGTTATGCGGTAGCTCAAATTAACCAAAACGATATCGAAGGTGAAAAATCACCGTTTGTAGAAGTAGTACCTAGCGGAACATTATTAGCAACGAGTACATTGTTGCTCACAGTTGAACCAACGCGATTAAAATTCACATGGGATGTTGTGACAGGTGCTACTGAATATCGATTAATGTCTGATAATGGTAACGGTTTTATTGAATTGATTCGATTACCTGCAACAATTCCACAGAATAATATACTATCTAAAAATATTGAAATTGCCGTTCATAAACATGAATGGAATACGAGTTATATACTCCAAGCTTGTAATGCATCAGGTTGCACAACACAATTAGGGCAACCCAGTACCGCAACTGAAATGTTAAAAGCAATTGGCTATTTTAAAGCAACGAATACCGGTATTGGCGATCAATTTGGAAGTGCTGTTTCGTTAAGTAAAGACGGCATGACACTAGCTGTTGGTGCTTTATGGGAATCCAGCTCTGCATCGGGTATAAACCAAACTCCAAATGATGCAGCGAATAACTCAGGTGCAGTATATGTGTTCGTTAAAAAGGACGGAGTATGGGAAAAACAAGCTTTTATAAAAGCATCAAATACGGAAAGTGGTGATATTTTTGGGACATCGGTTTCATTGAGTGATGATGGTAATACACTTGCAATTGGTGCTAGCTCTGAGGATAGCAATATCAAAGGGGTACTAAAGGGAATTTATAAACCTGATATTCCAAATAATGAGGCTCTGAACTCTGGTGCAGTTTATGTTTTTGCACGGACGTTGGCCGGGATTTGGGGGCAAGATGCTTATATTAAAGCATCTAATACCGGTTCTAATGATGGTTTTGGTGAGTCATTATCGTTAAGCGGTGATGGTCAGCGTCTTGCCATTAGCGCAAGAGATAATAGCGATATAAAAACGATAGTAGCGGGTAATTATGATGATACATTAACACCAAATAACGGTGCGGTAAGTTCTGGAGCTGTTTATATTTTTAAACGAAATTTAGAAAATTCTGTATTACCTTGGTATCAAGAAGCATTTGTAAAACCATTTAATACTGATGCGTCTGATCTATTTGGTTATGCGTTAGCTTTAAATCAAAGTGGAACGTCATTGGTTGTTGGTTCGAGATTTGAATCGAGCGATAGAACAGGTACAGATAGCTATATTAATCAAAATAATGCCGCGTCACAATCAGGTGCCATGTATGTTTTTACTTGGAGTGGCGCAATTTGGGAGCAAATTGGTTACATAAAACCGCATAATACGGGTAAAGGTGATCAGTTTGGTTTTTCAGTATCAATCAGTGATGATGGTAATACTGTTGCTGCTGGTTCATTTTACGAAGACAGTGACACGACTGGAATTAATTCAATATCGAACGATACTATCGATTATGACTCGGGTGCAGCATATGTGTTTACACGTAAAAATACTGTTTGGTCACAAGAAGCGTACATAAAATCAAATAATACTGGTAAAGGTGATTTTTTTGGTTGGTCAATATCGCTCAGTGGTGATGGTAATACGCTAGCAGTTGGTGCGCCATTAGAAGATACCAATATGCTTGGAATCACTAAAAATCTCGATTCTAATGACGGTTTAACGAGTTCAGGAGCAGCCTATATTTTTACACGAAATGGTACAACGTGGTCACAAAGCAAGACATTTATTAAAGCGCTAAATGATACAACTCACTATAGTTCTGATATTTTAATCACTATGGAATTTGGTGACGTAGTATCTTTAAATCGTGATGGTAGTAAATTAATTGTTGGTGCCCATAAAGAAAGTTCAGCAATTACTATTACCGATGTAGTAAACAAAAGACCTAATGGTGTTTCAGACACACCAAATGCAGGTGCAGTGTATTTATATTAAAAACACTCATTAATTTTTAATTTAAAGCTTGCCTGCTGATTTTTAGTGGTAACAGTAAAATCTGTAAACATTATTTTGACTAAAAAAGGGATTAATAAAGGTGGGACACGGATTTACAATAAAACCGTATATCAGTTGGCCTAAGTATGATCAATTAACATGTAAGTGGGCTGAACCAAAACGTCATACTTCAGCAGAGGCCGCTGGTTGGGTGATAGAAGTTGATGACGATATAACTTATATTCAGTATGCGGCTAACGGAAATAAAACCAATACCGAAGTTTTAAAAGCTGGGGGTGTTGTTGGTTCTCCATACGGAGCAACAAAAACGCTAAGCCCAACAGCGGCAACAACACAAACTACCACTAGCGGTGCAGTGATTAACAGTACGACCGCAACACCAACCACAGCTTATTGGATTGAAGTCCAGTACCTTGATGAAAATAACCAACCTGTAGCGAATTTACCTTTTACGATAACGGATTCAACCGGAAAAAAAACCACGAAAAAACTGAATGCAGATGGCTTTGCTCATGTTGAAAATTTATCCGCAGGTACTGTCTCTATTGATTTCCTTGTCGACTACGATAAAAAAGTAAAAAAAGCATTAAACCAATTAAATGAAATGCTCAAAGAAGCACTCCTTCATGCCCACCAAGAAACCAAGAGGCTGCAAAAAGAATGGGATAAAACCCATTGGATGGATAAACCCGTTATTTTAGCCGGGAGTTTAGCTGTTGGTATTGGAGATGCGATTCATGAATTAGCATTAAGTATTGTGCATCTATTACAAGATTTCCAAAAGCTGTTAATGGGAACGGGGGATTGGTTAGGACGTTATACCGCTTACCATGAACAACTTCATCGGGCGTGGGATAAAGGCGATATCGATGGTGTTAAACGAGCTGTTGCAGCACTTAACGCAATGGAGAATGAACTTGATGCAGAAATTGATAACGGAATTGAATCCGGTAAACTCATTGCAAATCTCGCAATTGAACCTTCGTTGTATAAAGCAATTATCGTTTTTAGTTACGATTATATTAATGCTTTACACATCACAAAAGCAGTTGAAGTATTTCCTACCGTTGCTTTAAATGTGGCCTTATTATTAGTTGGTGGTGCAG
>CAZEPW010000107.1:0-4241 GCA_964514215.1 uncultured Thioalkalispiraceae bacterium | reverse complement strand
CCAAAACTCGATTGTTTACCACCCCCCTGGTAAACTAGCCCGTTTTGGTAAACTACAAATTTTAAGTAATTGATTTTTATTATATTGCTATCTTATACTGGTAAACTAACTGGTAAACTAACTACCTAAAAATTGCCTAAAAACAGTAGTTAGTTTACCAGTTAGTTTACATGGGAATACTATTGAGGTGAGTGAATGAATTGTCAATTCGGAGCGTTTATGCAGACTCGACCGGTTGTATTTCTACTGGAATGCTAAGGATATATGCACAATGCCTTGATGATTCTTTGGCCATCAGGTTTTGAGAGGTGGGTTACATTACCATCGAGCGTTGTTCTTCCAGTCTTTGATGGTGGGAAGAAAAAACAGCTTAGATCAATACCAATCATATCGCTAAGTGAGGTATGCATACCTACTTTTTATTTGAATTGAGCAATTTTATACTCGACTGGAAGTGAATTACTATTCGGTATACGTTAGAACATAGCCATAGAAGGCCGTAAAAGGCCGTAGAAGCGCTTTAAATGTTTTAGGTGTCGCCTTACTTGTGTTGACTCGTATAACGGCTTAAAGCCACTCAGGCGTGGTTTGATTACCTTGTCTTATAAAACATGCGGGAACATTCAATGTGATGAAGTCCTAGTATCAAATTATCGAGAAACCATATGACATTTACACCTGAGTAATAAACATACCAATTGCGGTCTATCACCACATTATTTGTTACAGCCTATTTCACTGTTATATTTTTTACGATACTTATAGAATTGAATTTAAATAGGAGAGATATTTTGAATTCTAACCAAGAAGTCAATTGGATTGACCCAGAAGAAGAATCGGAAACAGTTGAAGATGTTAGTTTCACTGAATACGATATATCTGCATCTCCTAATGATTTTAATATCAAAACCCTATATGACTTTATCGGTTCAGGAGTCGTAAAAATACCGGGCTTTCAAAGAAATTACGTTTGGGACATAAAGAGAGCTTCAAAATTAGTTGAATCAATAATTATAGGGATACCAATACCGCAAATATTTTTGTATGAAGAGGCAAAAAATAGTTTCTTGGTTATTGACGGCCAGCAGAGATATATGACTATATATTATTTTATAAAAAAACGTTTCCCTAAAAAGGAAAAACGCTTAGAACTAAGGGTGATATTTGACAAAAATGGTTCTATTCCAGATGAAATTCTTAATAACAATGAATATTTTGTTGACTTTAACTTGAAGTTGCCTACTACCCAGCCTAATCAAACTAATAAATTTAACAAATTAAATTATTTTACCCTTGATGAGGATGATAAATTGTCCTTCGATCTAAGAACGATAAGAAATATAATTATAAAACAAAATTCTCCAGATGATGAGCATTCCATTGTGTTTGAAATATTTAATAGATTAAACTCTGGTGGGGTTAATCTGAAGCCACAAGAAATCAGAACTAGTTTATTTCATTCTAACTTCTACGATATGCTTTATCGTATAAATTTAAATGAGAATTGGCGAAATTTCACACCAAGTACCACTCCTAATATAAACATGAAAGATATTGAAGTGATATTGCGAGGGTTCGCGATGCTTATTGATGGTAACAATTATAATCCATCGATAACGAAATTTCTAAATAGATTTTCTCAAAAAGCCAGAGCATATTATGATGATAATATAGTGTATTTGGAGGAATTATTTCTAGAGTTTATGGTTAAAGTGTCTCAATCTGACAGCAATAATAAGTTATTTCATAGCAAAACTGGCAGATTTAATATCTCCATTTATGAGTCTATATTCGTGGCGGCATGTGAGCAAGCTTTTTCCGATAAAAATCATTTGGTGAAGGATATCTCATTTGAAAAAGTTACGTTACTAAAAGAAGATCAAGTTTTCTTTGAAGCGACTAAATCCAATACTGCAAGTAAAGTAAATGTGCAGAATCGTTTGTTACGTGCAAAGACCATACTGTACTGATGAATATTGTAAATTCAGTTAATGAGGAATACCTATCAATAGTGAACTTTCTTGATAATAGTAAGCAACCCTCTCTATCCAGTGATGTTAATAAGTATTTTAAAAAAGTGATCATTCTTTCTTCTGCAAGCTATTTTGAGCATCAAATTCAAGAGATTCTTATTGAATTTGTTTCGAGAGAAACAAAACAGAATCAAAAAGCGATTAGTTTTTTCAAGAAAAAGGCTATAGCCATGCAGTATCACACTTATTTCAATTGGGGTGAGAAAAATCGAATCGAAAAACCAGGAAACAACGCTAATTCTTTTTTTTCATTATTTGGCAGTGATTTTAAAAAAGATGTGGAATTAGAAATTAATGCTGATGAAGACCTTGAAAACTCTATAAAATCATTCATTGAGATCGGTCATCTGAGAAATATATTGGTACATAGTAATTTTGCAGCATTCAATTTAGACAACAAAACAACAGCAGAGGTATTTGAGTTGCATCAAAAGGGAATTAAATTTGTGGAATTTATTCGGGATAAACTGAGATAGACATATAAAAAACAAATATTTCCACACGGGCAATTTACAGCTAGGTTTAATATATTGGTAAATTTATGCGTGTACATATAACCGGAAATGCAGGTAGTGGGAAATCAACCTTTGCTAGAAGCATTGGTAAAACGCTTGGAATCGACATTTATGGATTAGATAAAATTGTTTGGAGTGATGGATGGAGAAAGAAACCGCTGAATGAACGAGGCTTGAAAAAGAGCTTGTTTCAAAACCTCAGTGGATTATCGAAGGTGTTTCTTCAATTGCGCGGCAGGCAGCAGATCTCATCATATTCTTAGATTTTCCAAGGAGTGTATGTTATTTTCGCTGTGCAAAAAGAAACTGGCGTTATCTATTTACTTCCCGGCCAAACCTGCCAGACAATTGCCCTGAAATTAAGATCATACCTACTTTGGTAAAAACAATATGGTGCTTTCCTTCTGTAGCCAAACCTGTGATTATTAATGACATTAATACACGAAAAAAAGCATCTGTCATAATATCTAGTAACAACGAAATTACTTCGCTGCTAAATGAGCTAAAGTCGAGCGTTAATTGTAAGTCCCAACATAACAAAGAAAAATACGCCGGTTATTTAAACGTTATGCGTCTGAAACGAATATTTCGAAGCTAAGTACATTGTTTTATAATTTGTATCATTAAAAATAAAAGAGCGATGTTTAGTACACATTTAACTAATCATAAACTACATGCTATTTGGAGGTTTGATAAATGGGAGTCATTGAAATATTCGACAACCTAAATAGAAAAATGGTGATTTCAACGTTGTGGATATTTGTAGTCTTAAATTACCTTTACTGTGATGTTATGGGGTTAATGAATCCTGCAATGCTGAGCCAGTATTTGTCTGGCAATGTAGAGGGTATGAAGATTGATGAGAGTTTCTTGATAAAAGCGGCAATATTAATGGAAATTCCGATTGCAATGGTTTTACTGTCCCGTGTTTTAACATATAAGGTTAATCGTTGGGCAAATATAATTGCAGGTTCAATAATGACAGTTGTAATGATCGTTACAATGTTTATCGGTTCGGGGCCAACAATGTACTATTTATTTTTTGGGACCATAGAAATATTTACTACTTTATTTATCATCTGGTACGCATGGGGGTGGAGTGAGTAGAAAGAGCTGCTAATTTCTATCTTAGAGATTGCGCTGAGAGTCATAAAGAACTTAAAGTAAAGTGGGCGTAAATGCACATAAACAAAAGCATCCAGCGGACAGTTAAAAGCAGAGTGTAGCGAAACGCCGCTTTTAACTGCCGCTGATGCTAAACGTTATGCTTAAAAAAGTGAATTTAGCGGATTTCCAAAAGCGTCGCAGAGTTAAAGTCGGGTGATAAATATCGTAGCAACGTAATTTATTATACAAAAGATAATGTAAATAGCTCAATTAAAAGTAATACAACGAGCAAGGTAACGCTTAAGTACTAAATAGTTAGATATATAGGCACATAACAAGGTTGATAAACGCGGACAATTTACAGCTTGGTTATCAACAACATTAGCGCAGAAATGGTAGTTAACTATTCTGAAGCAGCACAATCTCTAATAGCAAGTCGTCCACCCTATGGGCAACTATAGCTTTTGCAATTGCTGTATTTGGTGGCGTACTTACCGAAATTCTTCTTTTGTCAAAAAATTATTGTGAATTATACTTAACACTTTACGTTATTAACGTTATACGTTAATATATATCTTATGATTAA
>CAZEPW010000106.1:0-4328 GCA_964514215.1 uncultured Thioalkalispiraceae bacterium | reverse complement strand
GACCTCCGGCGTGACAGGCCGGCATTCTAACCAGCTGAACTACCGGTCCATAGAACTTGGTGGGTGCTGAGGGGATCGAACCCCCGACATTCGCCGTGTAAAGGCGACGCTCTCCCAGCTGAGCTAAGCACCCTAGGAAGGCGCGCTAGTTTACAGAATCTTTTAGCGCTTTACCAGCTTTAAAACTAGGTATTTTTGAAGCTTTTATGTCTATTGCTTCTCCAGTGCGCGGATTTCGACCAACACGAGCCGCTCTTTCACGTACTTGAAAGGTGCCAAAACCAACTAATGTTACTTGATCACCACTTACTAAAGTTTCAGTTATCGTACCTAAAACACTGTCTACAGCCCGAGTTGCAGCGGCTTTTGTCATTTCGTTCTTTTCAGCAACGGCTTCTATTAATTCAGCTTTATTCACTGACTACCCCCAGATTACTCATTATTAAAATAAATTATAATAAAAAATACCGCCTAATAGCTTAGGCGGCTTTTACTAATTTTAAAGGATTATGTTATACCAATTTCACTATTAGTCGGTCAAGAAATCAAATCAATATTCTCACATTTTTTTATTTAATGTGTTCTTAACGAATCATTTTTGCTTGATTTATCATTTTCTTTATTAGACGAAACAGCATATTCATCATCGGTTAACGGTTTTGTAGGACTAACAAGAGCTAATTCCAACACTTCATCAATCCATTGTACAGGAACTATCTCCAGATCTTTCTTAATATTATCAGGAATCTCAGTTAAATCCCTTCGATTCTCTTCAGGTATTAACACTTTCTTTATGCCTCCACGATGTGCAGCAAGCAATTTTTCTTTTAAACCACCAATCGGCAATACTTCACCGCGTAATGTAATTTCACCCGTCATCGCCATGTCAGCTCGAACCGGAATTTTTGTTAATGCCGATATTAATGCCGTACACATACCAATACCAGCACTTGGCCCATCTTTTGGTATTGCACCTTCAGGTACATGAACATGAATATCGGTGTTATCAAATACTTCTGCTTTTATACCTAAGACTTGCGCACGGCTTCGCATAACCGTCATCGCAGCATAAATAGATTCTTTCATCACATCGCCAAGCTGGCCTGTCAGGTTTTGTTTGCCTTTGCCTGGCATAACAACGGTTTCAATGGTTAGTAATTCTCCACCGACCTCGGTCCAAGCAAGTCCAGTCACATGACCAACTTGATCTTTTTCTTCGGCAAGACCATAACGGAACCGTTTAACACCCAAATAATTTTCTAAATTATCTGGCGTAACATTAACTGATTTTATTTTAGGGTCAAGTACAATTTCTTTGACTACTTTGCGACAAATTTTTGCAATTTCACGTTCTAGACTTCGCACACCGGCTTCACGTGAATAATACCGAATAATATCATGAATAGCTTCATTAGAAATAGTAATTTCATCATCACTCAAACCATTATTGGTTATTTGCTTTGAAATTAAATAACGCGTTGCGATATTGACTTTTTCATCTTCGGTATAACCGGGAATACGAATTACTTCCATACGATCCAATAATGGACCGGGAATATTTAAACTATTTGCAGTACACACAAACATAACTTCAGAAAGATCATAATCTACTTCGAGGTAATGATCACCAAAAGCATTATTTTGTTCGGGATCTAACACTTCCAATAATGCCGAAGCAGGATCACCTCTAAAATCATTCGCCATTTTATCAATTTCATCTAACAAAAATAATGGATTGCGTGTTTCAACTTTTGTTAAATTTTGAATTATCTTGCCCGGCATCGATCCAATATAAGTTCGCCTGTGGCCACGTATTTCAGCTTCATCACGCACCCCACCCAATGACATACGAGAAAATTTTCGGTGCGTTGCACGAGCGATTGATTTACCTAATGATGTTTTACCAACACCTGGAGGTCCAACCAAACATAAAATAGCACCTTTCATTTTTTTTACGCGCTGTTGCACTGCGAGATATTCAATAATACGTTCTTTAACTTTTTCTAAGCCATAGTGATCTTCTTCTAATACCGCTTCGGCTTGAGCTAAATCATGACGCACTTTACTGCGTTTTTTCCAAGGAACACCAACCAACCAATCTAAATAGTTACGCACTACCGTGGCTTCTGCTGACATTGGAGACATCATTTTTAACTTAGCTAATTCACTATTGGCTTTTGTCCTTGCTTCTTTGGACATGCCGGATTTTTCAATCTTTTGCTCTAACTCTTCCATCTCGTTAGGCGCTTCATCCATATCACCAAGTTCTTTTTGGATGGCTTTCATTTGTTCATTGAGATAATACTCTCGCTGACTCTTTTCCATTTGCCGTTTTACTCGACCACGAATTCGTTTTTCAACTTGCAATAAGTCAATTTCAGATTCAAGCATCCCCATCAAGTGTTCAAATCGTTCACGCAAAGTTGGTATTTCTAAAATCTTTTGTTTCTCATCTACTTTTAACGACATATTGGCCGCAATCGTATCCACTAAACGACAAGAATCATCAATACTGGATAATGACGTTAAAATTTCGGGTGGTACTTTTTTATTTAATTTAACGTACTGATCAAATTGAGTGGTTAATGAACGCATTAACACATCGCCCTGCTTATCATCCAGATCATCTTCGCCATACTTTACGACTTGCGCAATAAAATAATCATCAGAACCAAGGAAGTGTACAACACGGGCACGTTCATTACCTTCGACTAACACCTTAACGGTACCATCGGGTAATTTTAATAATTGCAAGATACTTGAAATCGTACCAATTCGAAAAACATCATCAGGCTCAGGGTCATCCTGAGCAGCACTCTTTTGTGCTACTAATAGAATCTGCTTATCGTTTTCCATCGCATCTTCTAAAGCACGAATGGATTTTTCGCGACCGACAAATAAGGGAATAACCATATGAGGATATACCACTACATCGCGTAATGGTAAAACAGGTATTGCAGTGAGTTGATCATCAATTACATCAGACATACTTAATTCCATTATTTAGTTTATTTAAACTATATTATTGTGACTGAAAATTAAATTTCAATGCTCTAGGTCAATCCCAGTCAAAATTTATTAAAATAAATTTCGAATAATATGAAGTTTAGACCAAATCTGTTGATAAAATACCGTTATGAATAAATTAATTAGCGGTTACATATCATCAGCTGCAGTGCGTTGCTCTGGTGCCTGATAAATAATTAATGGATCGTTATCTTCGAGTATGACGCCTTCATCGATAACAACTTTTTCAACGTTTTCCAACGAAGGTAAATCATACATAGTATCGAGTAAGGTATATTCTAATATTGATCGTAAACCACGCGCACCCGTTTTTCGTTCCATGGCTTTATTTGCAATAGCAAGTAAAGCTTCTTCACGAAACACTAATTCACACGATTCCATCTCAAATAATTTTGCATACTGCTTTGTAAGCGCATTTTTAGGTTCAGTTAAAATTTGAACTAAAGCATTTTCGTCAAGCTCACCCAGAGTTGCAACAACCGGCAGTCGACCAACAAACTCAGGAATTAATCCATATCGAATTAAATCTTCAGGTTCAATCGAACGTAACACTTCACTAACATCTTTTTTGCTATCTTTACTTCGAACTTCAGCAGAGAATCCAATACCGCCTTTTTCAGATCGGTCTCGAATAATTTTATCCATACCGGCAAATGCACCGCCACAAATAAATAAAATATTGGATGTATCGACTTGTAGAAACTCTTGTTGCGGGTGTTTTCGTCCACCTTGTGGTGGAACCGAAGCAACCGTACCTTCAATTAATTTCAATAATGCCTGTTGTACACCCTCACCCGAGACATCACGTGTAATTGAAGGATTGTCGGATTTACGGGAAATTTTATCAATTTCATCGATATAAACGATGCCTGTTTGAGCAGCCTCAACATCATAGTCACACTTTTGTAATAACTTTTGGATAATATTCTCGACATCTTCACCAACATAGCCAGCTTCAGTTAATGTCGTCGCATCTGCAATCGTAAACGGAACATTTAGTAATCTTGCTAAGGTTTCAGCTAATAATGTCTTACCACTACCGGTAGGACCTAATAACAAAATATTACTTTTTGACAATTCAACATCGTCTTTTTTCTGACCATTTTCCAGACGTTTATAGTGGTTATATACTGCCACCGATAATACTTTCTTAGCCGATACCTGGCCAATCACATATTCATCAAGATTTGAATTAATTTCATGCGGGGTGGGAAGATCACCAGCATTTGATGATGATGACTGTTCTTGGATTTCTTCACGAATAATGTCATTACATAATTCAACGCATTCATCACAAATGA
>CAZEPW010000105.1:0-4391 GCA_964514215.1 uncultured Thioalkalispiraceae bacterium | reverse complement strand
ATGCTTTTCTACACATTGAACAATGACATGATGTTGCATCTATCAATGTACCATTAATTTTGTATTTTATTTCCCCGCAAAAACATGAACCGCTGATTGCCATTGATTATGTTCCTTTATGTTTAACGCAGAATCCCACTTAAACATTTTGTTAAGCTAGACTTCAGATGAATCTAAAGTCTTTATCTTAGAGAACCAAGCTTGAATAAATAAGGTTTTGAAAAATAAAATAGGATTCTCAAAACCGCCGGCTACAATTATTGATTCAATATTTTCTGATGGAAGTATAGCTACATTATGACCAAATGAGTCAATATTTGCTGGCATTCCTGCATAATCATGCATATTTACCCATACCTTCAAAATCTCATTATAATTAAAAGCTTCATCATTTTAGGTGCTGGTTCAACAACAGTAAATTTCCATTTAGGATATGCTTCTGCAAGGTTTATTAATTCTGAACCTGTTTCTGCTCCAACACATAATATTCTAGCTTCTTGAGGTAGGTTCATAAAAATCATTTTCATGCACAAATGAAGAGCATCTTTTATTGGCTTTAACTTTGCTCTTTTCTCATCAATACGAAGTAGCGTTTGTTTGATCAAAAACTTTTGGAATAACTTGATTTTCCATATTTCATTTGTTCCTTGATATAAATTTGTGAGCCTAACACCAAGCTAAGGTGCTCCGGAACACGGCGGTTTTTTTGCGTTCGTTGCAAAAAAAAATGCTATGTTTCGAAGTCAGTTTTGAACTTTTTTTAGGGCATTTTCCAGTTATCATGGCGTTCTTTTCTTTCTTTGCGGTAATTTGTTATTTCAAGTTCAACACCATCAGGATCTTTTAAAAAAATAGCATAATAGTCAGGTGCGTATTCTTTATAGAACTTTGGTTCTGTTATTTCAATATCTTTATTTTTTATCATATTTGCAATTTCATCGATATCACCTTTACTTTCAACCCGTAGACAAAGATGATGAAGCCCCGGAGCATAAGCATTATGTTTTTCATTTAGATGTGCTGGTCTTAACACATATCCGAAATACCTATTATAATATTGGACATGCTCTTCATTATTTATAGTTATTAAATTATTTTTGAAGCCTAGTATTTTCATTACAGAGTTATAGAATATTTTTGATCGTTCAATATTACTAACTGTAATATAAATGTGATCGATTCCGATAACTTCTGGCATAATTTTTCCCCTAACGCTGAGCTAAGGAGTTTCGAGAACAGGCGGTTTTTTTGCGTTCTTTGCAAAAAAAGTGCGTGTTTTCGAAATCCCTCTTGAGCATTTTATTATATTCTGTTTTTCCAGTTTGTTGGGTCACGTCTTGCATGTAATACGGCAAGAATAATAACGTTATCATTTTTAATAATGTAAAAAATACCAAACGGAAACCTTTTTGTTACCGCTCATCTTATATCGTTATATATTTTTTTATAAATAGATGGGTGTTTATAAAGTTTAGAAAAAACCTCATCAACACATAATTTGAAATCAAAGCCTAAGCCAGATCTTTGCTCTTGATACCATTGAAATGTGTCTAGTAATTCCGCTCTAGCTTCAGGACGGATTATAAGTTTATAGTCCATTATTATTTCATTTCGTTTTTAACTTTTTCCCAAGAGGTACCTTCATTTGGTGAGGCTTTATAAGCAGCCATTCGTTCATCTAATATTTTCTTTTGAGAATCGGTTACTTCCAAATCGTCTTGATTTTTTGCAACACTATCCCACAGTTCTTCGGCTAAAAGAATACGTTCAGACTGGCTAAGTTGTTGAATATTAATATTATTTATTATGCTCATAGGTCTATTTTAGTACAATTTGAGTTAATCGTCGATAGATCATTAAAGAATATAACGAGGCTGTAGAAAAACCAACTTACACTGAGCCCAATGGTGTAAATTGAAGTTTTTAAACTAAAGTTACGCATTTTTCTACCCATAAATAATTATGTCCCGATATCGTTCTTATTATACCGCTAATTGCCCATAATGGGCTAGTTTCTCTACATTGTGGATGATACAAAACAGTTTCCACTGACTCTGTACTTTCTTTTTCGATCGAAGACTAAACCGATTTAGTTTTTTATTAAAACCAATATTCCCAAAAACCGGTTCAACCACTGACATTCGATGACTGTAAATTAATTTTCCCTTTGCACTATCAACTCGTGGTTTCATCCAGTCAGTAAATTGTGAGCTTATCTTGTTTCCAATAATAAAGGAGACTTGTCTACCATGCCCATTACTCGTATCAGCTGAACTTGGATTACGCATACAGCTGTATTTTATTTTACAGGCACGACAATCCGTTAGTCTCCCTTCAAAATATACTTTATGGTTACTATTTTTAAAATTTGTTTCGCGTAGTAACCACATATTTTTTCCTGTCGGACAAATGCAGGTTTTAGCGACGGGATCATATGTAAATTCACTCGCTGGAAGTCTATTTGTTGTCTTACTTTTTTATGTTGACGTTGCTTTCCGTATTTATTTTTTTGATCTAAAAATTTCGGATCGCGTGAGCGAAATTTATTATCAGGAATATAAGCATTAATATTATTGTCATGCAGATATTTCATATTTGCTTCATTAGCAAACCCGGTGTCTGCTGTGACGACAATGCTCTCAAAAATACTGTGACTGAAACCGAGTCTTTGATAGCGTTCTTGAATTGTTTCAAGTACCGGTACCAAGGTATGGTGTTCTTGGCCAGAACCAAAAACTTGTGCATCAATGATTATTTGATGTTTTTTATCAACGGAATTAACGCCATTATAGCCTTGTATTGTGCCTTTACTGGTGGTAATTTTAGCACTTTCAAGGTGAATTGCGAAGCAAGAGAGGGTGCCCTAGGGTGCATTATCGGTGATATTACTTTTCACCTCATCTTTTTTTTACTAGTTCCAATTCTAGGCGATTCAGTCTTTAAAAAACGATCGATCTTATTAAACGATTTCGTTAATGTTTCCACTGCTTGTTTGGCGCGTTTAATTCGGGTCTCGTCTAACGGTTCATTTTTAGTGAGTTTTTTATCTTCGTCGATATGATGTTGTATTAGGGATTTTATTTTTTCACGTTTTTGTGTCAATTCTTTAAATGTGCCTGACCATTCTTTAGCAGAATCGGATGACATCTTACAACCATCAATTGCAAAGAGTTCGTGACCTAATAATCCGTTTTCATTACACGTTAATAATATTTGTTCAAAGATTGATTCTATCGCTTGCGTGTGCCCACTTACAAAATTTGCCAGTGTGGTGTGATGCGGTACGGTGTCACACGAAAGTGCTTTAAAAATGATGTTTGTTTGACAATTCCAATGCATTTCTCAGCTTGATGTGATGCCTTTTGAATACGAAAATAAGATTATTTTTAATAGTATGGCTGGATCATAAGCAGGACGACCTGTGTCTTCGTTTTTATAGTCTGGAAAATAAACTGATAGGTCTAAATTATTTTCAACTAAAGAGTATATCGCGTGTTCGAAGGTGCCAGGGTGGAGTTGATCTTGGAAATTAATCACAATCATGGTGTTTTGATTGTAATCATACGGTATAAATTTGGGCATTTATAGCTCTCCGTTTTTGCGTTCCTTATTATAACTACTTTCTTTATATTTTGGATCTTTTTCTACAGCCTCAACGTGGAGCTAAGGGGTTTCGGAACATGGCGGTTTTTTTGCGTTCTTTGCAAAAAAATGCCGTGTTTCGAAGTCACTTTTGAGCATTTTGTTATAAGTTATTTTAATTTAATCCATCGTTTTAAGAACGATAGAAGCCTTCCCCATCATTTCGTAACGTTAATATAGATGTTCGCCCTTCATCCTCACAAATATATTTACTACCAATTTCATTTTCAATCACTAACTTACATTTACTTTCAGTAAGTTTTTTCTCGGTAGGTACATACTTAAAATACATTGTTACAGAATTTGTATCTAAATTATGCTTTTCAAATATTTCAGTAGATGATTTTGGAATATATTTAGGAACCCACCCTTTTTCAATTAATCCAGAAGTCATTAAAGCTTTATAATCTTTAAATTCTGAACTCGGATTTTCGCTAATTGTTACATACATAAATGCTACTGAGAATAAACTAATGACTGAAGTTATTAAAAGTGCTAAATTTTTCATGAATTATAACGTCGCCGATAACCGGGAATTTACAGCTTTGTTTGGGTGTGCCAAAAAAAGCTTAGCACACCCAAACAAAGCTGTAAATTATCCGCGTTGATCGACCTTGTTAGCGCGATTTGATCTCAGGAACAGGTACTATATTAAATATATTTAATATATCACATCATGAATTTTTACCTTTTCATCAAACTCTGACCATGTGGGTTATCTATGACCATCAACCACTCTCCGTCAGATT
>CAZEPW010000104.1:0-4817 GCA_964514215.1 uncultured Thioalkalispiraceae bacterium | reverse complement strand
TAAATATATTGGGAATATTATATCGTTCGATATTCAAAAATGTCTCAGTTAAAAATGGATGGGCTACTTTCGATGCATTTTCCCAAGATGACATAATACCTTTTAAATCATTTGTATCTTTACTATAAGGTCGAATAAGTGCTTTCATTGATATTCCTGCTTTTAATCACTAGACAGATGACTATAGCTAGCAATATGCTAAACAGATTGTATAAATACGACAATTTATATACTCATTTAAAATCACCATAAACATCAATAGTAAAGTCCCGCTTCCTAGAATACTCGCCAGGCGTTAAACCAATTAAACTCTTGAGGTAACGAATTAAATGAGGTTGATCACTGAAATTAAAATTTGTTGCTATATCAACCCAGTTTATTTTTAAACTATCCAATTGGTATAAGTATTCTAATATTGCCTCCAAGCGATTCATTGAATGACATTGCTTTAATGTGAAGCCAGTTACTTTCATAAAACTACGCTCTATAGTTCTCTGTGAACAGTGTAAAGCGGAGCCAATATTACAAATATGAGTTAACACTTTAAGTATAATTTTAGGCATCGCGTTTTCAACCCATTGGAGACTTTACATCGGTATCTAAGAAGCTTGCAACAGATGCATGTGCGACCTGAGCAGCTAATTTTCCCTTTGGTAGTTTTAAACCTTCATTCACAATTATAATTTGCTTCATCATGTTAATATTTTACTAATTATTCATAAGCGCCTATCAACTTTTGTTGAACCTACGATTTTAAAATATAAGAATCCCATTCAATAATAATTATTAATTATTATTATTAATTATTATTAAAAATCAACTTGTTATGGAAAAACATCAGCCAATCACGGTTAATGGTATCCAAGCACAATATATTTGATTTATGTTTAAAAGGAGACATTTAATGACAATTAAAACACCCATTTACACCCTTCTGTTGATACTGACATCACTGCTTTTCACTGCCTGTGGCGGCAGCAGTGGTGGTGGTGACACAGCCATTAGTACCGAACAACAAGGGCAATTTGTAGATAGCCTGGTTTCCGGTCTGCGTTATGAAACGCAAACCACTTCGGGGTTTACCAATACACAAGGACAATTCAGTTACCAAAATGGTGAGACCATCCGTTTCTATGTTGGCGACGTTTTTATCGGTGAAACTGTAGCGCAAGCGATTATCACTCCGGTCGAACTGATCAGCGGTGCAACCGATGAAAACAATATTCAGGTACAGAATATTGTGATGTTCCTGCAATCCATCGATGCAGATGGCAATGAGTCCAATGGCATCAGCATCACTAGCAATGCAACGAATGCCGCCAATGGGCAATCCGTTGATTTCAGTCTTGCCGAAGGCGTTTTTGAAGCCAATGGCGCAATACAGATTTTAATTAGCGCCATTACCAGCAGCAATGGTCAGGCACGTTCGATGATTTCGCGAGCGCAGGCAAAAAATACCTTTCGCAACACCCTGCTTGGCTTGTTCGCCGGGGACTATGAAGGCACATTCACGGGCAATGACTCGGGTAGCTGGAGTGCCACTATTGATGCCAGCGGCAACATTACCGGCATCAGCACATCAGCTACTTACGGTCCTGACACTATTTCAGGCAAACTGGCCAGCAGCGGAAAATCGAACATGAACGGCACAGTCGGCAGTGCGATATTTTCAGGCAACTTCAGTCGCAGCGGTAATGTCACCGGAACCTGGATCGATGATAATGGCGCATCGGGCAGCTTCAATGGCAACCGTATATCAGGTGCACCAGGTTCTGGTAATGGCGGCAACACCCCACCTGTGGGCGGAGTCAATTCCGGCTCGATTACACTAACCGGAAACGACACCGGCACAATTGGCACATCATTTGCGCCCAATATTGATCCGGTTGTGTTTGAAGTATTCAACATAGTCACGGCCAACTGGTCACAAAGTATCTTCAACGCCACCGAATTTGAATCTCGAACTATGAGTTTCCGCTTTAATATTGACGGCAGTTTGTATAGTATTACTTATCTGCGTACCACCGGCACCAGCCCGAACAATGAGCCCACGTCGTTTTATAGTTATTACGTGGATTGCGAAGATACCCCTCAGGACTGCACCCCCATCGTGCTGGATATAGCACAGCAACGTGTTACCTATAATAACGTACGTTTGATACCTGATATCGGTAATAACAATGCTACCGATGCAATTGTATTAAACGGTACTTTAAGTTGGTAACTGCTAAGCTGAATTAATAAATCCGGCAGGACGTACCCCATATTTTAACTATGCATACGTCCTGCTGTCATCCTGGAGTATAAAATGAACCGTAGTAAATTTTTATTGATACCGTTATTACTAGTTATAGTTAATAGTTTGGTAGCAACCATGCTAGTTGATAATGCCCATGCCGCCACTAACTATTATACTCCCGCACTTGAACATATATTAAAAAATCTGGTCTCCAGAAGAAACAGCACCATCAAAACACTTAAAATAGCGTTGAACTCATTACCCAAGGGTGTAACACCATTAATGGTATATACCGAACACCCCGATCAAGTGTTCAAATTAGCTGAAGGTCATGCCTATCCGGTATTACTCACATTACATGAACTAGGGTTGGATTTAAAAAAAATTGATAAGCTAAATAACGGTAGATTATCCAACATCATTAAGAAAAACAAAGCGACTAATCTTGTTTACGCACAAGGTAGTGAAATTGCGCAGCTTGAAATTATTTTAAATACAAAAAAATACACTCCGGATCAGATTGAACGCGCCCGTTATTCTAATAGTATTTTTGAAATTATAATCAATAGCCCTGGCAGCCCTCCAAGGGTGAAATTATATTCAGGTTCAAGTGCATGGGCAATTCTTAGTCAAAAACTAACTGCACAAGAAGAAAAAAAATACACGCAATGGATGCAACCCCCCGGAAGAAATGGTGGTGTTCATGTACATTTTCGTGATGACGGCGTGTTGGGACTGACACCACCCAATTATATTATCGCGAAATTTAATTATGATACTGGCGTTAGCTGGTCGATGAAAGGCAAAGACATGTTCATCCACTGGAATGATGGTATCAAATTTAAATTCAGATACGATAAAACTAAAGGGGAACGCTCTTTTAGCAGTGCCTCGTCCGGTTGGACAGCTAGGTTTGGACCTTTGTGGTCAATAAGAGCAAAAAACATAAAACGGGTTGTCTCGATAGTTTCCAAAGGTGAACCCTATACTGAAAAGCCTAAAATAAAACCTCCACTTGAAAAGGATTTAAAATTAACAAACAATCTAACAGCTATATCAAAAAAACAACTATTGGGTATTTGGCAAGCCGTTAAGCCAAAAGAAAAAACTACAGAGATAGCCTACCTAAATTTTTATGACAGTGGTTTTTTGGCACCGTGGTATAAGTTTCCGGATAAAAAAATATATTCAATCGAAAGTTTATTTCGTAAAAATGGTAAGCCGAAATTTGAATTTGGCAACATTGTTAATCACTGGCAAAATTTTAAACACGTTCAAGGTATACTGGACAGCCGCACCCACCAATTTTTTTCTTATACCCCAACCGATGTTCCAGGGTCTCGTGGCAAAGGTTTTACTGCAAAAATATTTGATGATTGGCAATTATTGGAAAACAACCTTGTTCGAATATCACGTCGATTTTATCAAGCTAAAATCACTGGTGACAAATTAACATTAACAATTTATGCAGTTTGTCAAATCAATCAAAAAACCACAGCTGACTGTTTTAAAAACAAAATCATCTTAAAAGATAATAATAATAAAAATATAAATTGGGAGTTTAAGCGTTTAAGCAAAATCAAATTACAGGAATTTAATACCTACACCACAATTGAATTATTGAAAGTTTTACCCGATCCAAAAAGTGGTTTATTTAAAGTTAAAACAAAACTTCAAACACCTAAATATCAAACCTTACTACACTCAAGTCTAAAATTAGCATCACAGAAAATACCCGGCTACATGATCATTGACAGCTTAATACCCTACACACGAAATATTGAGAAAGGAGTGCCCGTTAGAGACGTTAAACATTTACAATATGCCTTACAACAGGGATTTGGCCGCTGGTTATTAGAAGTAAATTTTGCTGATAAACCTATCTGTTTTAATTATATTCGTATGTTAAAAACAACACGCCTAAAACTACAGGTTAAAGCTCGGGAAATGCTTAAAAAATACTGTAGTAACCCTGGGTTAATAAAATCCAAATCTGCAAACACTACAGAGTTACCTAAAGGCACAGCAACTGCAGCTATAAAACCCAGCACTACAACTGTTTCAAAAAAAGTTAAAAAGACTAAAAAATCCGTAACAATAACTAAGACTATTCCGGATGTCGATGTTTTATCCGGTTGCTGGAACTGGTCAAATGGCCCCAAAATAATCATAACAAAAGATGGCCTGGCTAAAAACGGCGTAATCCCTGCTAAGTGGAAAACAATTGACAGTAAAAACAATCGTTACACAATCACCTGGCCCTCAATAACCGATACTGTCGCATTGTCGATAGACGGTTCGAGTTATTCCGGAAAAAATATATTTGGTTTTCCTGTCTCCGCTAAAAGAATTTCTGGGAAATCAAACTCAATTCAGGGAAAATGGCTTAGTAATAATATTGAACTCACACTTGCAGCAAATAAAACAGCAACTGCAGCCCATCTTAAAGGAGCATGGAAAAAACACGGTAACGGCTATGTGATTGAATGGCCAATTATTGATGATATCACCGTATCTAAAAATAAAAACACACTCACAGGAAAAAATCAGTTTGGCTCGTTTACCGCAAAACGTGATA
>CAZEPW010000103.1:0-5205 GCA_964514215.1 uncultured Thioalkalispiraceae bacterium | reverse complement strand
TTAGTGCTGGTGATGCCCTGAATGGAAATAATATTGGTACAGGTTCGAGTTATGGAATTTATGTTTCTACAGCAGCAACTACGAATATAGATTATAATATTATTCAATCAGGTAAAGGTGGCTCAGGAATTAATGGAGCAAATGGAAGAGAAGGCGTTCAAGGTAATCCAGGGTTAGATGGCGACGTAGGTCAAACTAAGGATGTCCAAGTACCGCCTAGAGCTTTCGGTGGTATTGGTGGTACCGGGGGAGTTGGGGGAATAATTCGAACTCCTGCCAATCCAAATTCAGAAGGATTTAATGGCGGTTACGGTGGGTATTTTACAGTAAGTGCTCGATTTAATGGAGAAAATGGATATGGTGTGTGCGCGGGTATTGGTGGTGCAGTAGAAAATCCTCTCGGTGCAACAGATCCAAGTCTAGCAGATGCAAAACCAATACTGAGTGTAGCTCAAGGATGTCCGGTTTTAGAAAAATTAACAATTACAAATAATTCTATTGCAGGACAATCAGTAGGTGCGCTAACTTTAAATTACTATATACCATCAGATGGGGGCAATGGGTTAAAAGGACTTGATGGTATACGCGGTGGAAGTGGTGGCGGTGGTGGTGGTTATATTCAACCTAGTTTAACAACAATAAATCACGGCTCTGGCGGTGGTGGTGGCGGTGCAGCAGGCTTTGGTGGAGAATTTGGTGAAGCCGGATTGGGTGGTGGAATTAGTGTTTCATTATTTCTAAACAACACTATTGCAGTTATCCAAAATAATTTATTTACTTCAACCAATGGTGGTGATGCTGGCGCAGCAGGAAATGGTGGTTTAGGTGGCGCTGGTGGTCTCGGTGGAAAAGGTGGTATTACAACTATAAGTGGCGATGGCAGTGATGGCCAAACTGGCAGCCCCGGTGGTAATGGTGGCGACGGCAGCGGCGGTGGTGGTGGCCCCTCTATTGGAATTTATTTCAATACAACCCAAGAAGTCCCAACGATAACAAACAACATAATCACAATGGGTAACGGTGGCAATGGCGGCAATGCACGTCACGGCGCAGCCGGTGATGGCGGTGTTTCCTACGGCCTTTATGCAGGCAATGGCTCGGTTACCCCAACACCAACTAACAATAAAATTACAGTTGGACAACCCGGAGCCGGTGGAATAATAAACCAAGACACCACAACCAATACCCTAGGCACCGGAGCACCCGGTTCAATAGGAACCAGCGATATTCAAAACTTTTAATGCTTAAAATAAAAAAATAATTTAAAACCACTTTGCAGTAAAGCAAGGTGGTTTTAACAAAATTATCAGAATGCAAAACCAGTAAACACTAGAGAGGTAAAGCACTCGGATGTCCCTTAATAAATTTACCTATTCCACTACACCAAGCAAGTCCCGGAAAATCATTTGTAAATATACTGTCGAATTATTTTTCAATATCTAAATTTTATTTGTTAATACACTATTTTTTATTAAGTTTCACTCAACATTTAAACCGTAACGTTTAATAAAAAATCATAGTATTCTGCGAAATAAATTATTTAAATTTTTTTACGATACTGTATCAAAAAGTACACACAAAATGCTAATTGCTGTTGCATACTCTGACTTCGCTCTAATTTGAATTAAAATAACAATACACTTATTAAAGTTATTCTTATTAGAATATTCTAGTTCTACACTGTCTTCTATAACATGGAAAAAACTGATGGCTTATCTAAAGATTAAAAAAATATTTCTATCGTCCATATTGTTACTTCTTGGTTCAACATTAAACATGCAAACTGTTATCGCATCAGATCATGCTGACACTGCATTTTTAAAAGAAATCAGCCGACATGATGCCCGTTTAACTGATTTTTATGCTTTTATAAAACAAAAAAATCTTGTTCTTGTGTTAGCCATTGATCCAACGATTAAAGCAGGAACCAGTGATTATATTTTTCCGACTGATGTAGTTTATCGAATGTTCATTGATAGCAATAGTAAAGTTAGTTATTACGATGAACAGGCCAATATAACCTATGGTGGCACGGTAAAATATCCAAAAAAAATTAAAGAAGATATTATTTTTGAAGTTACATTTGATGCCAATAATACTCCTACTCTAAATATTAAAGGCTTAAAAAAGAAAGCAGTGGAAAAAATAAAATTATTTAGCGGCTTACGTGATGATCCTTTCATTGTAAGTATTCGAATTGGTAAAAATATAGCCGCGATTGTATTAGAAATGCCATTAGATTTAATTACTGATGACAATTATTATATGGAGCATGACATTAAAGTTCGTGATACGTTGTTATTGTGGACGACATCCAGCGTTAGCGCGATTAATGGTGAAGAACAAGAATTTATCGGCCGTGCGTTTCGATCGACGTTTCCTGAAAATGATGCTATGAACACATTGCATCCTCGATTGCATTATTCAGAACTAAGTGTTGCACCCGATGTGATATTTTTAAATTTGAAACAGCCTATTGGATACCCTAATGGACGTTTACTAACTGATGACGTAGTTGATTTAATTGCGGATCCACGTATTTTAGCCATTGATATTCCATCACCAACAGAAAATGATGTACCATTTTTAGCAAAATTTCCATATTTAGCACCACCACAATAATATAAACTGTCACCTGATGAGTATTCCTCTCACTCGATTCTTAGTTTGAACTTATCAGGTGACGTTAAATTACTTGGCTTATTTAAAATAAATTATGGCAACTAAATATTTAGCAGTGATTTTAAGTTTTTGTTTTTTGTCTATGAGTAAAGCAAATAACATTTCTGAAATAACACTCAATGTTAAAAATATTGATTATTACCAGAATCAAATTCAATTACACCCTACTTCTTATGCTCTATATACAATATTAGCAACGCACTACATCAATAAAGCAAAACTCACAGGATCGACCTCTGCGCTAACGAATGCACAACATAATCTAGAATTGGTATTAAAAAAACAGCCTAATTTTAGCGCATATAAAACAATGGCTGATTTATTCAGCTATCAACATAAGTTTAAGGAAGCTTTATCATGGGCTAAACAAGCTGCTAAAATACATTCACAAGATACTAGCCTGTTTCCATTAATGACTGAAATATATCTCGGTCTGGGGCAAACCAACAAAGCAAAAACTTATTTAAATTCTAAACTAGGTAAATCAAACTACCATCTAGAGGCCGCTAACGCTAAACTAAACGTGGCACTAAAAAAACACGATATTGCAGCAACGCATTTTAAGGCCGCTGCACAATTTGCTAACGAAGTTAAACCCAGTTATCAACAACAAAAAGCACTATTATGGGCAATGGTTAATATTGCCGGAATGTATCTCGATTCAAACCAACTCAAATTGGCAAAAGTACATCTTGATAAAGCGACACTTAAAAATCCACAAGACAAGTTTCTTAACATTCACTGGGCTGAATACTATCAAGCTATTGGGCACAATGATAAAGCATTATTAATCATTCAGGATTTAATGCCAATTAGCCATGATCCCGATATCTATGCCATTGCTTCTAACTTGGCAATTAAACTTCAACAAACCGATTTAGCCTTGCAATATTATGAAAAAGCAGAACAGCACTATAAAAAAATAATTAATGAAAATTTTATTTATACATTAGGCGGTTTGGCACAATTGTACTGCGATAATAATCGTAATCTCAATAAAGCATTAAAACTGGCAAAACAAAATTTACTCTATAAAAATGACACTCAAGCGGTAAATACTTTAAAATGTATTGTTAAGAAAGTAGCTAATATTGATCATATTTAATTCGGTTTGTATTTCAGCAATAGAAAATATTTTTCCTATTAATTAGCATACATATTTAATGTAAATTACTGTATTTTATTTTATCTTCTGATTCATCAAAATGTGTATCCGTTGATAAAAGGCCATAGTTTAAAAATTTACTATAATACTCTTTTTTACTATATTCGTAAGAACCATCATCTTGTTTAATTCCATCAAATCTAACAATTTCAACATGTCCAACTGTTATAACTAAACTATCTTTTTTTTTCAAAGTATATAATGATAAAATTTCAGGTTTTTTATAAAAAATCAAATTGGTTTTAATTTTATATCTTCCACGCGAAAACAATTTACCTGGTGAACCATCAATAATATATTCTTGTATTCTATTTTTATCTGTGTAAGCCCCTTTTAAAAAGTCTGTCTGCCTTAATATCAAATTTGGAATAACCGTTATTAAGCCATCATCAAGTTTAACTTTTACATTCGTCAATATCATACTATAGCTATCAATAGTTGTTTTATAGTCACTCCAGTTTTTTGGATTTAATTTACTTAAAAATGAAAATGGCACATGACTATTTGAACTCTTTTTAGCTTCAACTAAAATCGTTCGGCTTTTGGGTTCGGTGACAACATAAACAGATTTTGCGGATTGAATAATTCCTTTTAGTTGCATTTTACTTTTATCCTCACTATAACTATATTGAATAAATACACTGTTTAAAAACAGAAAACCTACTAAAATTTTATTACTGTTGATTTTTAATGACATTTTCAGCCTCAAGACGCTTAATGATATTTTCATTATTTTGTTCAAATTCTTCTCTTAAATCTTCATAAACATCATCTACGGCAATGCCTTTTTTAATTAGCATTTCTTCTGAGGTTGAAGCTTTATAGTTTTCAGGCACTACACCTGATTTATTAGTTTCAACTCCTGGTGCAAATGGATATATATGTTCCTCCAAATATGTTTCAACTTCAAAAAAAGGTGCTCGGTCACGATAGAGCTCAAGTATTTTAATGCTGGCATCACGTGCATCAAGTGCCCCAGGTATAAATCGAAAGTTATTATGAACATCACCACCATTATCTGCCAGTCCATGTGTGGTATGATTTTGTTTGGTATAATCTTGAAAATTAATTATCTGATTAGTTTTTGGCATTGGTATTTTAATAATCCCAGGTACATTAGATGATTCAAAAATATAATTGTCATTTATTTTTTTTGTGCAACCAACTTCAGTTTTTAAAAAAATATTAATTTCGTCTTCATCATCAGTATTCCAATTCACTCAATGCTTCTAGTAACAATATTTTATTATTTTTTAATTTAAATTTCCAATGGCGATTAAATACAGCATTTTAGTATTAATTAATGACTTATATTTTGATAATAAATAATTATTTGCAGTTTTATTTTTTAAATTACC
>CAZEPW010000102.1:0-5239 GCA_964514215.1 uncultured Thioalkalispiraceae bacterium | reverse complement strand
TGGACTCCCGTTAAGCGCATACGGGAGTGACGGTTTAAATTAGAGTTATATTAAAACTGTTAAAAGTAATAATATTATTCAGCTGTATTTAAATTCACGAGTTTTAACGCTGGTGCGGTTGAAATTTTTTGATCTAAAAACAAACCATCTTTAAAACACTTTGCTGCAGCATCATATTCGCCGAGTTGTTCGAGTAATGCACCGAGTTCTCGATACGTTTCTCGTTTTGCCTTGCTACCAATACTGGCTTCAAGATAGGAGCGCGCTTTGCCCCAGAGTTCACAGCGTTTGGCTAGTTTGCCTAAGGTTAATAACAAATAGTGATTTTTTTCATGTTTATTTAAAAATGTTTCTGCAAATTCAAGTTGAGCCACGGGTGTGGTTGATACAACATCGCCGTATAATAAAATTAAGTCCTCGTTCCAATGACTTTTTAGTCTGGTTTTTAATAGGTTGTTAGCAGTATCGTGTTTGTTTTTGTTTATTAATAACGTGGCATACAGTTTTATGAGTGAATCATCTTCCTGACAATTTTTTGGAATTATTTTCCAAAATTTTATAATCTCTGAACCAGATTGGTTTTCCAATTTTTTTAAAGCATAGCTGTAAAGTTCTAGTTCAATTTGTGATAATTCTTCATTAGGAATGAGTTTTAATTTTCTAACTTGCGGTAATATATCCAATAATGGGTCAAAATCTTTTTGTTTGCTATAGAGTTGGAATAATAAAAACAAAACTTGTGGGTGGTTGGGTTTTAGTTTTTTTAAATTTTTTAACAGTGTTTTGGCACTGTCGAATTGACCGTGAGCCATTTGTAGTTCGGCTTGCGTAATTTGAATGGCAAATTCATTTTTGGTTTTGTTTTTTGTTACTTGGGCTTGAGCTAATTCCAAGTATTCATCGCGTCGTTCGGGGGCATTCATCTTTTGTGCGGCGCGTGCGGCGCTTAGGTAATTTAGCAGTGGTGTTTCAGAATTTTTTGCACTTTTAATTAGTGTATTTTCGGCTTTTTTCCATTGGCCTTGGGCGAGTTGCATTAATCCTGCGTTGGATGCGCTATGGGCTTTTTGTCGTTGCTGGCGTTTTTTCCAACGACGAATAATTTTGGGCATGTGCCAAGTTTGCAAGCCAACTCGAATAATGGCATACAATGAGATAAAAGCAGTTAATTGCAACACGACGTATAAAGTTAAACTCAGTTCAACTGTGTAATAACCTCGTCCAATTAAAACATAACCGGTATCGTGGTTTGCGAACAGACCAATGAAAACTGATAATAATAATACGACTAAAAATAATATCAGTAATTTAATCATAGCGCTAAACCCGGTTTAGTTGGAATGATTAGTGGTACTTTTTTAGTGTTGTTTTCTAATGTTTTCTCATTGCTAGTTTTTTCTTCAATAATGTTTTGGGTTTTGGTTTTTTTGCTGTCGTTATTTTTTTCATTCTTGTTAATGACCGGTTCTACTTTTTTAGTATCCGGTTTTTTTATCTCAGGTCTGTTAATCACCGGTTTTGGATTTTGTTTTTTAATGGCAGTTATTTTTTTAGGTTTGATTTTTTTACGTATTTTTTTTGAAATATTTTTTTTTGGTTTTGGCGGTGTTACGTTTTTTTGTAATTGGGTACCGTCTTGAAATTTATCAAACATTCTAAGTGCGATAGTTAAATCGGGTATTGGGTTCGTTAAGGTTTTTTTATTTAAATTATTTAAAATGTTAAGGCTTGCTTTAGTTGCGGCTTTTGATATATCAAAATATTCATTTATCCAAACAATAGCCTGAGATAAACGTTCACGGTATATTATTTGTTGTTGGTGTAATAGGGCGGTACGTGCTTGTTCGAGTTGTAGTTTTAAGTTTTGCACCAAAAAGAATCGTTGTTCGGGTGATAATAGTGGTTGCACTATTTGATCGTGTTTTCGAATACGAATTAAACTGGTTACATCGGATATCACGCGACTGGTCACTTCTTTCCAATTTGTTGGCACATCATCTTTATCCGTGCTTTGTTGTATTTGTTTAAAACTTTTTGGATCGGGCGTGACTAACGGCAGATTTTCGACTTGTTGTATAACGCTGCTAATTTGAATCGACATGCCGCTGGTATCGATCACAGGAAGTGCTTTTAGCGCGGTTAATTTATTACTAATTTCCTGGCGCAGTAGTAATAATCCTGGGTCGCCGGCTTCGAGTAATCGTGCATCGGCATTATTAAGCGCGGTAATCGCGGTTTTAACGTCATCTTCTAATATTAATTTGTTGATGGCTAACTTTACTAAATATTCTGCTTCACTGACTAACCAATCTTTGCGCATGTGGGTGCTTTTTGCTAATAGCGCTGCAACACTATCGGATAATTCTGACTGCAAGGTTTTTAATGCCGCTATTTTATTATCGAGCTTTGATTCAGTGTTAGATAATGAGCGGCTTAACGTGCTGGCTGCTACGTTATTGCTTACTATTTTTTGTTCAATATTGTCTTTAGTGTCATTAACAAAATTCCATAAATAATAACCGCCGGCTATGCTGATAAGCAGTAGCGAGCCTAGAAACCAGCTGGCTATTTTTAATAGACTAAATGGTGTCGATGTAGCCGGGCTTTCGGCTGCTGGTTTGGTATTTTGTGGTAAGCTTGGTTTTGCCTGTTCATTTTTATCGGGCACAATATTTCCTGTTTATCGATTGGGACTAAGTTAATTTTGCTTTATTCTCATACCAACTTGCAACACTATCTGCTAAGGCTTGGTCGCTGGCATTTAGTGCAACGAGGGGCTTTTTTTTAAACCCCAATTGTATTGCGATAGAGACTAATCGTTCATTGATAACGATTAATTGGCTCTTTGCTAACCATTGTGTTGCGTGCTCACCGAGTAACGTTAAAAAATTCGTTAAACTTTCTGCGCTAGTAATGGTGACACAAATTGGGTTGCTATCCTGAGTGTGAGTAAGCAATTCCTCTATTCTGTTTGTAAGCTCGCTGTCATCCGGAATAGTGCGCTGGTATGTATTAATATAGCTCACCTGCGCACCACGATCCCGTAATGTGGTTGCTAATAATTCTCGGCCGCCATTGCCTTTTAATATGGCAATTTTTTGGTTTACCACGTTTTTCAAAGCCGGTAAAGATAGTAAAGACTCACTATTATAGCCGCCAGAATGCCCATCAAATGCTTTGGGGACGATATCAATATCACGGTTTAATAGTAATTGGGCACATCGGGCACTGCTTTTGCCGACAGCTGCAATTTTGCAGTTTGCCGGGATTTGGCGTTGTTGTAAAATATAGCCGAGGCCAATGTTGACGGCGTTGGGGCTGATGAATATTAAGATAGAGTAGTGCTCTAATTCTTGTATCAGGGTATCTAGCTCGGATTTGTCATCGGTTTCGGTTATTTTTAAAACCGGAAATAATAGGGCATTGCCTCCGGCATTTTCGATTAGTTTTGCCAGTCCCTGTGCTTGTGCGGCAGGTCGTGTTACGACAACATTACAACCATTTAAGTTGTTGTTTTTCATCAATAAATTTAATCTTTATATAATTCACTTAATATTTCTTTGGCTCCTTGAGCCAGCAAATCCTCAGCTAATACGGTGCCGAGTTCGTCAGCTTGTTCGGGTTTACCGGCAATTTCAGCACGAATAATTCGGCTGCCATCGGCTGAACCAACCAGACCACGCATCAATAAAATACCCTTATCGATTTCTGCAAAACCGGCAATGGGTACCTGACAACCGCCTTCTAAGCGTAGATTCATCGCGCGCTCTGCTGTGATGCGTTGCGCTGTTTTATGATCATTAAGTGGTTTAAGCAGGCGGTGAACTCGCTCATCGTCAATTCGACATTCAATACCAACTGCACCTTGGCCAACAGCCGGTAAACTGATTTCGGGACCGAGTGCCTCGGTTATTCGGTCGTTCATTTCGAGGCGTTTAAGCCCTGCAACCGCTAGAATAATGGCATCATAATCGCCATTATCGAGTTTACTCAGACGGGTATTAACATTACCGCGTAGATCTAAAATCTTTAAATCCGGACGGTTTGCACGAATTTGACACTGGCGGCGTAAGCTTGAGGTGCCGACTTTTGCTCCTTGAGGTAAATCTTCAAAGCGTTGGTAGTTATTCGAGACAAACGCATCACGTGGATCTTCACGCATACAAATGGTTGAAATATGCAGGCCATCAGGGAAATCGATGGGCACATCTTTCATTGAATGAACCGCGATATCGGCTTTACCTTCTAGTAGTCCTACCTCTAATTCCTTTACAAACAATCCCTTACCACCAACTTTTGCTAGCGGGGTGTCTAAAATTTTATCACCTTTGGTGGTCATTTTTAACAATTCGACCTTTAAACCAGGATGTGCGGCTGTGAGTAAGTCACTTACATAATGTGCCTGCCACAGTGCAAGTGGGCTTTGGCGGGTGGCAATTGTTAATGTGTCATTCGTTGTATCAGTCATAATTAGCGTACTTTATATCCGTTTATCATTTAACATAATCCTATGTGTTTTCTCTCTCAATAGGACATAGGGTGCAGTATATAACAAGCCTAGCGCGTATAATATCGAACCTTTTCCAATAATATGTTGTCAGAGATATTAATGCAGAAAAATTATTTTATTATATACAGTGCTATTCTTGTCAGTATTTTTGGCTTTGTTGGTCTCTTAAGCGCTACTGATTTTACTATCATAGCGGATTCACAAGCAGCCACTAAGATTAGCTCGGATACCGCAGTGGATAGTGAATCGACGGATTCCGATTATGAGGCTCAAGACGAGGCCGATGATGGTGAGTTTGTTGAAACCGTTATAATGACAACCAATTTAAAAGCCGATGCGAAAATTGCGAAGCAGAAACAAGTACCAATATTATTGTTGTTTACGCAGCAGAGCTGTGGTTTTTGTGAAATAGTGCGTAGTGATTTTTTACGTCCAATGCTGTTAAATCAAGAATACGATAGTCGCGTTTTGATTCGACAAATTGAATATGATGGCGATGATGTGGTGGGATTTGATGGTAAAAAAATCAGTATGGATGCGTTTATGGAGCCCTATAATGTTGGGTTCACGCCGACGGTGTTGTTTCTCGACAGCAGTGGCGCTGAATTAACAGAACAACTTGTTGGGATAACGACGGTGCATTATTACGGTGGTTTTCTTGACGATAATATAGCATTAGCACTTAAAAAAATTCGCATGTTGGATAAAAGTAAAGTAGCTGTTAATTAA
>CAZEPW010000101.1:0-5268 GCA_964514215.1 uncultured Thioalkalispiraceae bacterium | reverse complement strand
GTTCGTTTTTATAACTATCATTATTACTATTATTTAACTCTGATTTAAGAAATGAGATAACTTTCTCGCCTCCAATTTTTTGCAATGTAATAAGAACAGAAATGTTAGTTTCATTATTTTTAATTGTTAATTTAGTTAAATAAGGTATAAAGGTAGTTGATTTTAATCTTGCGATTTCTGTAAATATCGTATTTGTTAAGTATGGCCCCGTTTTATTAATTTTTCCTGACTCAAAATATGCTAATAAAATAGGTTTTGCTTGAGAACATTTTATGTCAGTAAGGGTAGTTAACGCCCTTGATATTAATATTCTTTTTTTGTGTTGTTTAGTTAAAAGCACTAAATCATTACATGCAGACTTAGCATTTAACCATCCTAGAGCATCCATGGCATCAAACTGGATTTGTTGAACGGCATCATCTTTCATGATTGATATCAACTTGGGAATAGAAAGCTTGTATTCGTAACTTTTCATTTAACTGATAGCAGCCTGTCGAATAACCGGTGAATCATTATCTAATGCTTTTACAAAGGTTGAAATGTATTTTTTATCTTTAATCGCTTCAAGCGCATTCAAAGCGTTTGCTTGTGGGTAACTCAAATGTTCGACTGATGTCATCATCACTAATATTTGACAGTAAATAGAAGTATGTTTTAATTTTTTCATCAGTATTTTTGTTTTTAACTATTTCGAGTTGAGTTTGATCATATTGATCTGAAATAGAACAACTGATGGTTGAAAAATAAACTGCACATAGTAGTAAAGTAGTAAAGTAGTAATGTGTTTCAAACTTAAAATTGAATTATTGATGTGTACCATTTAATTATAAATCCTAAATTGCTTATAAAATACTCGTAAATTTATGGTGTTCTGGATCTCTCATTTACCAAACAGGTTGCTTTTAATCGAAAATAACAATCAAATCACCTTAATTATATTTATAAAAAGGATTGAATTTGTTTGTATGAATAACCTTTCTTCTGGAGTATGCTTGTTACTTTTTCTCTAATATTAAAGTTTTTTAATGCTGTTTTTAAAACGTTAATAGCATCATCATGATTAAAAAGAGCAATAGAATTTAATAAATATTTTTTAATGGCATAATCATCATTATTATATAAAAATATTTTTTTTATGATTTTCCAATCATGCTCAATATTTTGATTTGGTAAAACCGATGCGGCAGTTCTTCTACCATCAGCCGATTTGTTAGCAATTATTTTCAAAAGTAATGATTTATTATTGGGCGATGGATATTTTCCAATAGCGTGTAAATAGGTATATTTCAATAATTTTTCAGATTTATATTTCAAATTCAAATATTTGTTAACTTTCGAGTTTTTTAAATTACCAAAATATTTTATAACGGGTATACGACACGACAATGGATAAATTAGAGAGTCAAATTTTAACATGTATTCATAATGTTTTATTGTAGCTATCAAACTAAAATTGTGTATTAATCTGCACTTACTATTAGAGTTTTTTTCTGTATTTATAATGTTTTTTATTTTATTTATATCTTTTTTCTGAATGGTATTTTCTAAAAGGTAAGCAATTTTATATTTTGTTTCATTATTGGTTTCCTTTGAGTAATTATTAAGTAACCGCCTTGAAAATTTAAGCCTTCGATTAATATCAAAATATTTACGTTGTATCACAGAATAAATTAAACGTCTTACTTCTGAATCTTGTTCATTATCAATATAATCAAAAATTACTATATCAGTTTTTTTAGTATTGAACTTTAATAAATATTGAACAATTTCAAGTTTGTAATTTTGACTTTTCTTACCAGTTAATTCACTTTCAAGAAATGATACAACTTTAGGACCTCCAATTTTTTGCAACGCGGAAAGTACTGTTAGATTTGGCTCGTTGTTTTTTAGTGTTAGTTTTTCGAGATAGGGGATAAATTCAGGAGTCTTTAATTTTGGTAATACAGTATAGATGGTGTTAGTTAAATAAGGGCCTAGTTTATTTATCACTCCTGACTCAAAATAAGCCAATAAAATTGTTTTAGCCTGAATGCATTTAATATCAGTAAGCGCTGTTAATGCTCTAGATATTAATATTCTTTTTTTGTGTTGTTTAGTTAAAAGCACTAAATCATTACATGCAGACTTAGCATTTAACCATCCTAGAGCATCCATGGCATCAAACTGGATTTGTTGAACGGCATCATCTTTCATGATTGATATCAACTTGGGAATAGAAAGCTTGTATTCGTAACTTTTCATTTAACTGATAGCAGCCTGTCGAATAACCGGTGAATCATTATCTAATGCTTTTACAAAGGTTGAAATGTATTTTTTATCTTTAATCGCTTCAAGCGCATTCAAAGCGTTTGCTTGTGGGTAACTCAAATGTTCGACTGATGTCATCATCACTAATATTTGACAGTAAATAGAAGTATGTTTTAATTTTTTCATCAGTATTTTTGTTTTTTACTGTTTCGAGTTGAGTTTGATCATATTGATTGGATAAAGTGCAACTAACAGTAAATATTAACGTTACTATGAGCAGTAATTTCATTGATATAGTTCTTATGTTCATTTACTAAGTATTTACCTAAAAAATTTAAACTTCATTATTAAGAATAAAAAGAGTTTGGGCGCCAAGAGTTTGAAATCCCTGTTTCTTTCCATAACCAAAGTAAAGGAAACTGTACTAAATACCCTTTAATTTTTTTCGCTTGAATAATTGAATTATTATTTTTCATATCTGAATTTAGAGCTTTAATTTGAGCTTTAATTGTTGAATATTTATTACTCGGTATGCCAGGAAATATAGTTTCAAAATTAATAGTGTTTTCTTTAGCCCTATTTAAGATAGTATCATGAGCATTATCGCTTATTGGGTCTAATATTTTAGCTCTTTCTTCATCGCTGATTAATCCTAAGTGTTCACTCCAAAGTTTAATTCTCAGATCTCGTGCAAACTTCCTAACATGACATTTTTTTCCATTCATAACACTTATTTCAGTTTCATGATCAATTATAACTGCCGCCATTTCTGAATCCATATCACCTAGTAAACTTCGATCATTTAAGTTTGCAGTCCCAATTATAGCGATTCGGTCATCAACAATCATCATTTTTGCATGAACGTAAATTTGTTCTGTTACTAATTTATCTTTTTCTCCATTTCTACCTTTTATTTCACCGTAGTTTCGTAAATTAAAAATATTTAGATATTTATCAATATCTTTGAATGGCATAACTTGTTTTAACCTTCCAAACATACCACCAAAATGACCTGCAATTTGATCTAACTCCCACATAGCAACATCTTCTTCATCTTCTGCGTTTGTGAATGCCATGCCTTGTTTTCTATGAATCGTTTGCCACTGCCAAAACATAAACTCTCGCATTGATGCATCATCAAGACTGCTATCGGGTTGCACAGGAAAAATAATATAAACACGAAACACATCACCGTCTTTATGGGCTTTTATAATTCGTTCTGTTATTGCTTCAAATATTAAATTATTAGCATTTTGGCTAAAGGAACCAATTAAATATTGGCTTTCAATAAATATATAATGCTGGGAGCCTTTAATGGCTTTGATAAAAGCTTCATGGATACTGGTTTCTTTTTTATCGTCCTTTAAACCTGCATTTTCATTCATGGTTCTTATGATTTGCACTGTTTGTTTACCGTTTGTATTAACTTCAAACGATGAAACATTAAGTTTAGCTTCTTTTAATTCGTATAAACCAGTTGTATCCCGTTCATGAAATTCTTCATCATCATATTCGACATAAGGATCTTCCTTTCGATATTTTGTATAAGCAAAAACGCGTTCTTCATGATCTTCGCCATTTTCGCCTTGTTTCTTTCTTAGCTTAGGAACATGAATTGGTAAATACTTTAGGGTATTTTGAAAATCACTGGCGTAAGTATAGTTAAACGATTTAAGATGAGAGTTCCATCGCTGTACAAAATTTCGTTCTACATCGCGTGCTGCCGGCCCTTCTATTTTCATGTGAACATCGTGCCAAGGCATACGTGGGTGTTTATTGCGGTCGATGTCGTTTGAATCTACATTGTAAATACAGGGGTTATAATAATCATCACCAATAAATAGTTCGCTTTTTTGGTCAACTAAAGGGTGCTGTGCATTATCCCAACGCCCCCATGTTAAATCTAAGCCACCAAGAAATGCAACTAATTTTTTTGAACGTGAATTACCCGATACCACAAATTTTTGATGATGAGTGCTTGTCATCGAGGGACGGTGACGGATAACTCGAATGTGATTTGCAAATTGCGAATTATTACCCAATATGCTTTCAAGAACAGCTTCTGTTTCAACATCTTTTGTATTCAACCCTGGGAAGGGAGGTTCATCCCATAGTAATACACGTATTTGTACGTCATTTTTTGCAACAGTCGCCAATAAATTTACTAAGCGATCATCTTCAATTAAACTACCTTTACGTTTTAAATGAATAGCTAAGTCCATCGCCCAATCTGAAATGTAAAGAAAACTACCTGCTGTTAAACTCAGCATATGTTCCGATAATTCTTCCATGTACTTATCGCCATTAACATAAGACTTCGCAAGATTCTTTTTCTGTGGTTGAGTAATTGCTGTGCCAGAATTTATTTGAGTTGCGAATACTGAATGCGCTATTTTACTTGTGATGTCTTCAACAGCTTGTAATTTGCAATTATGGTTATAGTCAATCATGTTGTTTTCTCTTTAAAATTAAATTATAAGCCTAATAACGATTTTATTTTTAAACTTGCTTTTTGATCGTCTGAACCGTCAGTTTTTAAATCATGCTGTATTTGAAACTCTGCAAGTGCCGACTTGGTTCTTTCTCCAATATCACCATCCAACGTACCAACATTAAATCCCAACATTTGAAGTCGAGTTTGAATCCCGATATTACTGTCGTCTGGTTGAATGTCATCTTTGCGAATGGGCTTAATATCAATTGAATTACCTGGATATTTCAAGGTATAAAGCCGACTTGGATTTAATTTTTTTGTTAATATTACCTCGCCTTCATCATTAGTTTCACCTTGCTCAATAACTTTGCCTGCAAACATTAACTTCCAAGAAGTTTCAACTAAGGGTAAACCGTCTTCTCCAGGGATATCTTGAATAACAAATTTCGATTCGAAAAAAGTTTCATCTTCGATTTCATCTATGGTTTGTGGTGTGAGAGGTGGTGTGGTGGTTACTGCATCTGGGATCGTTCCCCCACCAATGGTGTAACTCACATTACCAATTAAACTCACCTGCCCCTGACCAC
>CAZEPW010000100.1:0-5385 GCA_964514215.1 uncultured Thioalkalispiraceae bacterium | reverse complement strand
AAAAATAATAAACGATTTGTTAAGTAAAATAATACAAGTCATTATCAATTAACTATTAACACTGAATTTTTATGGCTAAAAATGTAAACTAGTAAACGTAAAAATAACAATAAATTATTGTAAAATTCTCTATCGAGATTACAAGTAAACCGAAAAGTGGAATTACTATGTCAATTAAAAAAGTTCAAAAAGTCATTGAAGCATTTATAGCCAATAACCAACCTGAAGTGCTATCGATCAAAGGTGGTTGGGGTGTTGGTAAAACCTATTTTTGGGACTCGATAATCAAAGATGCTGCTAATAAATCAAAAAATAACTCATTCACCCATTATGCCTACGTTTCATTATTTGGCATTACTTCCTTAGAGGAATTAAAGTCGACCTTATTTGAGCAAATTACCGAGAAGAGCCATATTGGTGAAAAAATATCCATTGACAACTTAAAGCGAAATAGCGAAGAACTAACAAAAAATTTAGGAAAAAATACCGTCTCATTCTTACAAGAGATACCTCGAATTAAAAATATTAATACCGCTATCCAGTCTACCTCGTATATTAATAATAAAAATTTAATTATTTGCTTTGATGACTTTGAGCGCAAAGGTGAATCACTGAACATTAAAGATATTTTAGGGCTCGTTTCAATTTTAAAAGAACAACGTGATTGTAAAATTGTTTTAATTTTAAGTGACTCCAATCTGGATCAAAAATCCTTTGATGAATATTGGCAATTTCGTGAAAAAGTAATTGATATCGAAATTAAGTATGCTCCCACTTACGAAGAAGCAGCGAAACTCGCATTCAAAGGTAATCCCCATAACTACGATCGGTTAAAACAACTATCAACACAATTACGAATTACCAATATTCGAATTTTAAATAAAATAGAAAAATCAGTTAACGATGTTTTAGCCGCACTCGATGATTTTGAGCCCGAAATTAACGACCAAGTGATGCACACCTTGATGATATTAACATTGAGCTATTACACGCATGATAATTCCTATGTACCTCCCTATTCTTATATTAAAGAAATTGGTTATAAGCTCTATGGTTTGGATGAAACAAAAATTAAAAATTCCGATGAAATACGATGGGATACAACACTTCGAGAATATGGCTTCCAAACTTTTGATGATTTTGATATTGCTTTATCTAACGTTATTGAAACCGGTTACGTTGATCATGAGTTATTATTAAATAAAGCACGCGCCCAAAATGAATTAATTTTAAGCAATAAATCGCAAGCCTCATTTAGCCATGCGTGGGATATGTATCACCATTCGTTTAATGATAATTCCGATGAGCTAATATCATCACTAGGCGACTCTTTAATTGAAAATGCAAAACACATTAGCCCGTCTGATATGAATGCTACCGTTCGATTGTTTAAACGATTAGATCGTGATGAAGAGGGCAGCTTATTAGTAGATAGATACATCGATATAAATAAAGACAATGACAGCATATTTGATTTAGAGAAAAATCCATTGTCTCGAAATATTGATGACAATGAAGTTATCGAAAAATTTAACCAACGTTATTACGAAATGAAAAATATTAAAAATGCCGAAGATGTGCTAACTAATATTGCAGGAAAAAATAAATGCAGCCAATCAGATGAAGCGATATTAGCCAATACCACGATGAACCAGTTTTATGAATTATTTAAAAAACAAAATGGCGTTCACCTATCCAGCTATGTTGATAGTTGTTTACAGTTTGGTCAATACAATGATGCAAGTGATCAGCAATTAAAAATCGCTGAAAACGTTACGATGGCCTTAGTTAAAATTGGTTATGAAAATCGTTTAAACGCTCTGCGTGTTAGAAAATTTGGTATCGATATTTACGAATACGAAAAACTATAATAAATAACAATTAGATTTCAAATAAACTCGAATGCAGTCTTAAAAGCGAAATTCAAGCGGAATAACATAAATTGGAAGCTCGGTTCTTATTGTTATGCCCACAAAGCCTAATTGTTTATAAAATTTTACTACATTTAGTGAAGAATTAACTCTAATATTCGGTTTAGTCGTCTTATCTTTGCAGATAATTATTGCCTTTTTTGCTAGTTTATTTCCTATGCCTTTTCTTTGTTTACTTGGTAATATAAAAAGATCTGAAAAATTCCAATAATTTTTTACTAGCACAAAACCTATGGACTTATTATTTTCTTGATATTTAAGAAATACACAGTTTTCCAAATCACACCCAGTTTTTATATTTGAGTGCACCGCCTTAATTATTTTTTGTTTGTCATCAATAAGTACATCAACGGATTCATTAACGACCTTTGTTGTTAACGCCAATAAACCATCGATGTCATTTCTTTTAACTTCGCTTATGTTCATCATGCATTACCCTATTTCAACAAAGTTATTTTGTATTTCTACCTTTAAATAATAAACTAAAATATCATCAGAAAATAATTATATTCTGTAGTATTCCTTTCATTGACCACCTTCGTTTCTCCGAATTTATTTTCACATTATCTATTATTAAATTTATTACCTGCTTTCATACTTGGAATTCAAAACAACAAACGATTCTAACATAATATTAAATATAGGCCACGCAGTTCTTGATAAATCATCTTTACTATATCGATAACCTTGTTGCTTAATTACATCTGCTTGAACAGCATAAAAACTATCACCATTATCAGTAAGGCTAAGTATCAAAAATGCATGATCACTTTCATAAACGGCATAATAACAATTTTTACCATTAATTTTGTATATTTTTGATGTCTTTTTAATATACTGACCAGTTCGAGATTTTATTTTTTGAGAAAAAACATATTCCACGTATTTATCTTTAGGTTCCCCTAAAGGTCTTCTAATCAAAACGGCGTAATATCTATTTTGATCAAACGCTGCAGGACCAAATATTACACCTACAACCCATTTTTCTTTAATCTCATTTACCTTAGTATATGTCCATTCATATTTATTATCTTTCGATGAATTAGGGGGATGTGGTAGTCGTACCTTAAATGCACCTTCGGTAGAATAATAAGTATCATCTATCACTTTACCATTAAGTATTGTAATTGGTGGAAATCCTGAGCATGAAATTAAAAAAATAGTATTAAAATAAGAGAGAAATTTTTTTTCATGTTTTTAACCGCCTGTTTTAATTGTAATTGAATTGCAGTTAAAAATATAAAGCAAGTTATTAAATTTATCAAAAATTAAAATAAAGTATTAACTTGTAATACTTATAGTTTTATTTAGAAGTACTTTTGCTATATGTTTTTAAAATATAACATCGTAGATAAAATCTCTTACTGTAAATATTATGGTACATCGCCATAAATTACCAGCATATCAGGTCGTTCCGTAAAATAATAATGCACCCAAATATAAATATGATTAAACAGAGCAACCAATAATGCCGATTCAGACAAAAATAACAAACCTGGCAAATAGAGAATCATTAACCCAAAAATATACATCCCATTATCAGTATATTTAAATATCCCCTTTTTTACATAGGCTTCACTGTAATTTTTATCGAAGTGATCAATTCCATATGCTCTTTCAATAGTGAAATATTTTTTAACTGAATAAAAAAGGTAAACAACAAGTGGTGTAATCAATCCTGCAAAACCATATGCTATAATTGGGTTCAAATACAATGTGTTTTTACTGCTTATAGCAAGAACAATAATTGAAATTAAACGACTAATAAAAAGTATTGAAAATCCAAGTGCATAAATATTAAATGCTTTTTTTGCGCCTAATTTATTTGAAAAAATTCTCAGGTAAAGTTCAAACCTCCAAAAAAACCAGACATAAACTTGGTGAATAATGGGAATAACTATTGCCAACCAAAACCATGAGTTTGTGTTGATATTCCATAATAAACCATCGAGGATTTCTGGTTTACCTGATACATATCGATTTATAGTAAAAATTAAAAATACTAGTGAAAATAGATGCCAGATTTGATATTCAAATATTTTTTTGGTTATAGTCATAATATCGAACCTTAAAATTAATTACAAAACACTTAATCAAACTGTTTTGGTATGCCATATTTTATACGCTCCACGAAGTATCTTTTAGTATTAACTTTACTTTAATGTGTAAGTAAGATCATAGTCGGCTTGTCCTTCGGTAAAAAGGTTTATTGGAGCTTTTAGGTAACCCTTTGGGCAAACTTCTTTAAGTGCACTTTTTATTTTGCCTGGTAAATGCCGTCGAAAATGATCTGATTTTTTTATGCACATTGAACCGTTTCTATAGCCGGACATGCCTTTTCCCTTGGAGCCATCAAGAACAGCCTGATCTACATTCCACTGAGGATAAACCCATTTACCATTCGGTGATTTATGCGCGATGGAGTAATAGGTTTGCCAGTATAAAGCTGCTTGAGGTTTGTAGCATTGGTCGGGTTTGAGCTCCCACCAGCCTTCTATTTCAACTCGAGCAATACCTGATTCATTGCGACGTGTAGTGGAGCTTTGCATGTGGGCGGTGGCGATTGTGTATGTTTTATTAGTTTTATTGCACAGAGTTATACAGCCATATTTACAGCTATTGCGGCCGTTATTCGCTTTTCTGGCCGCATCGTCTCTTGCTTTTCGCTTGGCAATTCTATCCCTTATAACTTGCATCCGTGCTACCTGTGCTTTTTTCTGAAAAGCGGGCGTTAATGCTATTATTTGATCTCGGGAGAGATGCATGTTAGCTCCCGAAGATAGAGGTTCATATGATGTATAAACCACGCCTGATTTTTCCACCTTAAAAGTAAGTAGATCCCATCGGAAGACTAAATAATCCTCTACAACATCGGGATATGACTTGTCGGGTATAATCATGTGTGTAGTGATTTTGATATAACGGTTAGTAAAATCAATATTTGGCCCGCAGACCTCACGCATAGCAGGAAGAACTATATCTTCAACAAATGCCACATAACTGCCTCCCATACGTTTGAGTCTGTTTTCATGTAATGTGTCATAAAACACGTCCAGAACGGTAATGTTTTGCCTAATAAGTTTACCCTTGAATGGTATTAATTGTGTTAAACACCATTCATCAATCTTTGGGATATATTTGCCTCTGTAAATTCTTAATCCCTTACTCTTATAGATCATAAGATCTTTGTTAATCGGACTTCCCATAACAGAGGAATATTTTTCATGCAAAGAACTCTTGGTTAAGACCTCATATGCAAATACTGTTTGGCTTGGGAAAACCACGATTATAAGTGATAAAAAAAATGAGCGCTTAATCATGCGTCGCGCCATACGACTGTTGTTAAAAAACATAAAATATACCTTTTTAGTTAATTCTATATTACCTATTTTTTGGAGCGCCAAAGTGAAATACTTCAACGGCAATGGGGCATCGTGTTAGATTATTACCCGCA
>CAZEPW010000099.1:0-5584 GCA_964514215.1 uncultured Thioalkalispiraceae bacterium | reverse complement strand
TTCCCCGTTACGCCCTTAGCAGGGGCGCGCCTTCAGCCGCTCGGCCAGCTCTCCTATTTCTTTATTCCTCGATATCCGCCAGTTTATAAATCAACCGCTTGATGATTTCGAGCCACGTATTATAAACCATTAATCCAAAATACAAAACCCAGTGGAGCAAACCACTGGGTTTTATTTTCATAAATTTTCAGGATTTTTTAATATCGTCAAACAAATATGCCGACTTTATAGTAAAAGTGGCAAATTTACGTGAGGGGAAATATCCTTTATTTGGCTTGTTCTTTTTCGAGCTGAATTCGTTGATAAATTTCTTCTCTATGCACCGATACTTCTTTAGGTGCATTAACACCAATACGGACTTGATTGCCCTTAACACCAAGAACGGTAACGGTCACGTTATCGCCTATCACTAATGTTTCTCCTACTCGTCTCGTCAATATCAGCATGACTGGGTGCTCCTCACTAACCTTAAATTATCGTACGTTCCATGGTATTCCATGTGTATACCTTCTATGTCGACTATATTTTCTATAACTTTAGTATTTTTTTTATTTTTTTATAGATAAATATATCATTTAATTACAATTATTTTTAAAAATCACTCATTTAATAATTAAGCTTCTTGTTCCAAGCCAAATGCACTATGGAGTGCGCGAACACCCAATTCTAAATATTTCTCATCAACGACCACTGAAACTTTAATTTCAGAGGTAGCTATCATCTTTATATTTATCCCTTCAGTTGCAAATGTTTTAAACATCTGCCCGGCTACACCAGCATGAGAACGCATCCCTACACCAACTAATGAAATTTTTACTATTGTGTCGTCACCGACAACCTCTCGAGCGCCTAAATCTTTTGATACTTTATTTAACACACCTAACGCTTTTTTATATTCATTTCGATGAACCGTAAATGTAAAATCGGTTGTTCCATCAGCTGCAATATTTTGGATAATCATATCCACTTCTATATTAGCATCTCCTATCGGACCTACAATGTGATAGGCAACTCCAGGGGTATCAGGTACACCTAACACCGTTAATTTGGCTTCATCTCGATTAAACGCGATACCTGAAATTACAGGCTGTTCCATTTCATCTTCCTCTAAACTAATCAGTGTTCCTGGCCCATCCCCAAAAGAAGATAATACCCGTAACGGAACATTGTATTTCCCTGCAAATTCTACTGCGCGTATTTGTAGTACTTTGGAGCCTAAACTCGCCATTTCAAGCATTTCTTCAAAAGTAATTCGATTTAATCGTCTTGCCTTTGGTTCAACACGTGGATCAGTTGTATAAACACCATCCACATCAGTATAAATTTGGCATTCTTTAGCTTTTAGTGCAGCCGCCATCGCGACTGCAGTAGTATCTGAACCACCTCGACCCAATGTCGTAATATTGCCTTTTTCATCCATTCCCTGAAAACCAGCCACAATCACAACATTACCGTCTTTTATATCTTTTGCAACATGTGTGTCATCAATGTCCAAAATTCGAGCTTTAGTATGCACACCATCTGTTAAAATCTTTACTTGTGAACCGGTGTAAGAACGAGCAGCACAACCTAAATGATTAAGCGCCATGCTCAATAATGCTATCGTTACCTGTTCTCCGGTTGACACCAGTACGTCAAATTCACGCGCACTCGGATTATCAGTTATATCATTAGCTAATGCTATCAAACGATTTGTTTCGCCGCTCATCGCTGACACCACAACAACAATATCATCACCACTATCTCGCGCAGCTTTTATACGCTGTGCAACTGCAGATATCCTTTCAACGGTTCCAACGGAAGTTCCGCCATATTTTTGTACTATCAATGCCATTGTTCAAATTCTAGACATATTCTAATGAACACTAATTAAACACTAAATTACACCAATTGTTAAGTGGAAACTAGCATTTATGTCCATATATATCCATTAATCCTTATTTAATATCGATTTAACCCATTTTGGTACCGAATCCAGTGCACTAGCCAATTTCGATGGGTCATTACCACCCGCCTGAGCCATGTCGGCTCGACCACCACCTTTACCACCAACTTGTTCGGCAACCATTTTTACCAAGTCACCGGCTTTAACAACATTGGTCTTATCCTCTGTTACACCAGCAACCAAACTAATCTTATCGCCATCAACTGTTGCTAAAATAACAATGGCACTACCTAATTTATTTTTAACTTGATCTAATGTAGTTCGTAATCCTTTAACATCCATATTATCGAGTTTAGCCGCTAATACTTTTATGCCATCTATCTCCACGGCTTGTCCGGCGATATCACTACCCGCTGAACTAGCCAACTTACTTTTAAGACGTTCTACTTCTTTCTCAAGCTTCCGATTATTGTCCAGTATCAATTCTACTTTTTTATCAACATCGTCTCGATTGCCTTTTAACAACCTAGCGATATGATTTAATCTCGACTCACCTTTATTAATATAATTTAACGCTTTTTGTCCGGCAACGGCTTCAATACGCCTAACACCGGCGGCAATTCCAGACTCGGACAAAATTTTAAAAATACCAATATCACCAGTTTGTCTGACGTGAGTACCGCCACAAAGTTCAACGGAAAAATCAGCCATGCGCAACACGCGCACTTTGTCGCCATACTTTTCTCCAAACAATGCCATTGCGCCACTTGCCACCGCTTCGTCTTGAGCCATGATATTCGTTTCAACAACATGATTTAATCGAATATGCTTATTCACGAGTGCTTCAATCTGTTGTAATTGTTCTGTTGAAATCGCTTCGAAGTGAGAGAAATCAAATCGTAGCCGTTTTGAATTAACTTCAGAACCTTTTTGCGTAACATGCTCACCAAGCACTTGACGTAAAGCCGCATGTAACAAATGAGTTGCTGAATGATTATATGTTGTATCTTGCCGTGCAACAGAATTGACACTTAACTGCAACTCCTCTCCAACATTCACTTCACCTTTTTCAACTGACACAATGTGTGTAAAAACATTAGCATTCTTTTGAGTATCTAACACCTCAAGCGTAACCGAGGCATTAGACATCTGGCCAATATCACCGGCTTGGCCACCAGACTCAGCATAAAAAGGAGTGTGTTCAACAGTTAACAAACCTTGTTGGCCAGAAGACAATTTTTTAGTTGTTACACCATCCAAAAATAGTTGAGAGACTGTTGCTTGGCGTGTCAGACCATCATAACCCACAAACTCTGTTTGTCCTTCTAACTTTAAATCAGAGCCAAAATCCATAGCAAACTTATTAGCACCTTTGGATCGGCTTTGCTGTTGTTTCATCAATACATCAAAACCTGCCATATCCGTGTTTAAACCACGTTCACGAGCAATGTCGGCAGTAAGATCACTAGGAAAACCATAAGTATCATATAATTTAAAAATAATATCACCCGATATGGTTTTATCGTTTAAATCTGAAATTGCAGATTCTAAAATAGCCATGCCTTGATCCAAGGTTTTAGCAAAATCCTGTTCTTCTTTTTTTAATACTTTTTCAACTATTGCTTTAGATTTTCCAAGCTCAGGAAAAGCATCCGACATTTCTAACACCAACGCAGGCACTATTTTATAAAAAAACGAATCACGCACACCCAATTTATGACCATGGCGAATAGCGCGCCGAATAATTCGACGTAACACATAACCTCGACCTTCATTGGATGGAATAACACCATCAACAATTAAAAAACTACAGGCTCGAATGTGGTCAGCAATCACGCGTAACGAATTATTGGTTAAATCATCTACCTTGGTTATCTTTGCAATTGCTTTAATCAAGTTTTGAAATAAATCAATTTCATAATTATTATGCACATGCTGCATAACAGCCGCTAATCGTTCTAAACCCATGCCCGTATCAACACAGAGGTTTTTTAATGGATTTAAATTTCCATCCTTGTCACGATCAAACTGCATGAAAACCAGATTCCAAATTTCAATATAACGATCGCCGTCTTCTTCAGGACTTCCAGGAGGGCCACCGGCAACTTGTTCACCGTGATCATAAAAAATTTCAGTACATGGACCACAAGGCCCAGTATCCCCCATCGACCAAAAATTATCTTTTGCACCGATACGTGTCACTCGACTTGGATCAACATTTATTTTTTTAAGCCAAATTTCTTCAGCTTCAGCATCTTCATCAAAAACCGTCACCCATAGCTTATCGGCTGGAATTTTTAAAACCTCGGTCAAAAACTCCCAAGCATATTTAATCGCATCTTCTTTGAAATAATCGCCAAAACTAAAATTGCCAAGCATTTCAAAAAAGGTATGGTGTCGTGCAGTGTAACCAACGTTTTCTAAATCATTATGCTTACCGCCAGCGCGCACACAACGTTGCGTTGATACCGCACGAACATAAGGTCGAGGATCAGTACCAATAAATGTATCTTTAAACTGTACCATTCCAGCATTGGTAAATAACAAGGTTGGATCATTTCCAGGCACTAACGGGCTTGAAGCAACAACCGTGTGATCTTTTGCTTCAAAAAATGATAAAAATGCCCTACGTAATTCAGCGCTGCTTGTCATAATAACTCGTGTAATTTAATTTAGAATGTCTGGAACAATTAAAGTTTGTAGGGCTTAATAACGTAGCTTAATACAATCCTTTTTATTATTCTATAAGTGTTTGATTTACATTCCATTTAACCAAATAAACAGACAATACCATGGTATCCTCTTTATTTAGTATCAAACACTGAATATTACACGAATTTTACAGCTATGGGGAAATTCTCAAAATCAGATATTGCTTAAATATTTCAGCAACGAAAGGTATTAGTTTAATATTATGTTTAATCTATCTATTAAATTGTTTCAATAAAATTCAAATTCGTATATATAGCTTAAATTTTAATAAAATAAACTTCTCATAAAAAAATTTAATTTTTAAATAGTATTTTAAGCCAAAATATCAAGCCCTAACATTAACTGTATGGATTTAGAACCATAACTTTATGCAAATTTAGAGTTAATTAAATAAATTAGGCATATGCTCAGCACTAAACCCTCTATTTTGCAAAAAACGAGCTTGACGCATTTTTTCATCATAATCATCCGGGATGACATCACCAAATTTTTTCTGACGAGCTTGCTCTGCTAGTTGAATCCAATCGACACCGCACTTTCTTAAACCTTGAAAGATAACACGATCGTTAACATCTTTTTGAAGTAACTCAGCCATAATTTTATTTGGCCCTGAGCCACGATTTACTCGAGATGTTATAAACATCTCGGTAAATCGCTCATCACTCAATTTGCCTCGCGCAACTAGATCATCTAAAGCAAGCACCACGCTATCACTGTCATGTCCTTTTTGAATCAGCTTTTGATGCAATTCGTAATAACTGTGTTCACGATTGACTAACAAACGCACTGCATGATGTCTGGCTTCGTTTACCGGATCTACCTCGGTATCGAATAAACCTATTTGCTTATGATATTGCGCATCCCTGGCCATGAGCATCTATGCTTTAGCTTTTGCTTTAGTTGGTTCAATATCAATAACGACTTCATTAGCCTCATCACTATCGTTCTTAACAATACCCTTATCTGCTTTTTTTGCTGCAGCAATAG
>CAZEPW010000098.1:3036-6698 GCA_964514215.1 uncultured Thioalkalispiraceae bacterium | reverse complement strand
TGGACAAAATAACATCGCGTTCCAATACCAGTGGTGCCGATGTGTCTCGTGAAGGGGTGCAGCGTGATTTATTGCCATTGGTTGAAGGCTGCACCGTGACTACTAAATACGGCATGATTAAAACCGATCATATTTTATTTATTGCCTCGGGTGCTTTTCATTTGGCCAAACCTTCAGATTTGATTCCGGAACTACAAGGGCGGTTTCCGATTCGGGTAGAGCTGCAAGCATTAAGTACCGATGATTTTGTCAGAATTCTAACTGAACCCGATGCTTCATTAACCGCACAATATACGGCGTTATTGGATACTGAAGCGGTGACGCTTAAATTTAAAAAAGACGGCATTAAACGTCTTGCTCAAGTTGCCTATGAAGTAAATGAACGCACTGAAAATATTGGTGCGCGTCGACTGCATACCGTGATGGAACGCATGTTGGATGAGGTTTCATTTAAAGCATCTGATATGTCGGATGAAACGGTTACGGTTGATGCAAAATACGTTGACGAGCGCTTAACCGACTTGGTTCAAGATGAAGATCTAAGCCGTTATATTTTATAAAACACTTATTATCCAATAAAGATTAAATAGGAAATAGCATCATGTCAGAATCACCAAAACCGACCGAGATTAATTTACATCAAAAGTCTCGTGTTTTAGAAATTACATTTAACGATGGCCAAACCTTTCAAATCCCGGTGGAGTTTTTACGGGTTTATTCACCGTCGGCTGAAGTTGCCGGCCACGGTCCGGGTCAGGAAGTGTTACAAATTGGTAAACAAGACGTGAATATTGAAAAAATTGAACAAGTGGGCAATTATGCGGTTCAAATCTTTTTTGATGATAATCATAATACCGGTATTTACGCTTGGTCAACATTATATGACTATGGTTCAAACTACACTGAATTATGGCAAAAATACCTCGATCGTTTAACCGCCGCTGGCCACAAACGTGTTGAGGCATCGGTAAATTAATAACCGGACTCTTTACCCGGACTATTTACTTGGTTACTAATATATGATTCTATAACCTATAACAGCAAACAATTTTCTAACTAAATTTTTAGGCGATGGACAAACAAGTGAAAGACGATAGCACCCATTTTGGATATTCAACGGTAAATTCAGCAGATAAAGCCGGTAAAGTAGCCGAGGTGTTTCACTCGGTTGCCAACAAATACGATGTGATGAACGACTTAATGTCGATGGGCGTGCATCGGCTTTGGAAGCGTTTTACGATTGAACGTAGTGGTGTGCGGCGTGGCCAACGGGTGTTGGATATCGCCGGTGGCACTGGTGATTTGGCGGCAAAATTTTCTCGTTTGGTTGGTGATAGCGGTAACGTTATTTTGGCCGATATTAATGCAAGCATGCTTAACGTTGGCCGCACTCGATTGGTCAATAAAGGCATCGTGGGTAATATTAATTACGTGCAAGCCAATGCCGAATGCTTGCCATTTCCTGATAATTATTTTGACTGCATTACCATTGCTTTTGGTTTGCGTAATGTCACCGATAAAGACAAAGCATTACGCTCGATGTTGCGCATTATTAAGCCGGGTGGCCGTGTTATGGTGTTGGAATTTTCAAAACCCACCAATCAGGCGTTAAACTTTATCTACGATAAATATTCATTTAACCTATTACCTAAAATGGGTAAATTAATTGCAAATGATGCTGAAAGTTATCAATACCTTGCAGAGTCCATTCGCATGCACCCAGATCAAAAAACGCTGAAATCGATGATGCAGGATGCCGGGTTGGAACGCTGCCGTTATTATAATTTAACCGGTGGTGTTGTTGCATTGCACATAGGTTATAAATTGTGACATCGGTGCAAAGTAAATCCAGTACTCGAACAACAGGCAAGCTTGTCTACGCCGGATTTTGGCGGCGCTTACTGGCAACATTAATTGATTTTGTTTTGTTACTCACCTTACTATTGCCAGCTTATCTGCTGATTAATGGTTTACCACTGAGCATTAGTTTTATCACCAATCATTGGGCATTTAATCTCATTTGGTTTATCAGCTTAATTTTATTTTGGGTGGCCAGTGGCGCTAGTCCGGGTAAGCGCTTATTGAATTGCAAAATTGTCAAAATCAACCAAGACAATACTATTTCAGATTTAGATTTGCGTAGCGCAGTGTTACGCGCACTGGCTTATATTCTTTCAGCATTGCCACTGTATTTGGGATTTCTATGGATTGTGTTTGATAAGAATAAACGTGCAGTTCACGACATCGTGGTAAAAACAGCAGTGATTATTGATGAAGAAGATTATGAAAAACATTCCATCCAATCGTTGATGGCATTATTTCCGAAATGAGCTTTATGAAAATTGAAGCGACACAAGCTTTGTATGCCGTATTAGAACAAGCCATCAATCGTTACCTCGAACTCGATCCCGACTACTCTCAAAAACTAGCACCGTTATACGGTTCAATCATTGAAATTGAATTAATGGGGCTTGGTATTCGAGTGTATTGCCGGACTGATAATAAAGGCATTATTTGCCAAAGTCAGCTAGAAGGCGAGGCCGATTGTGTTATTAAAGGCACCCCGATTGGTTTATTGAAAATGACCCTAGGTGAAAATACTGCTCAAACTAAGGGCTTGTTTTCAGGTGAAGTCGCAATAAGCGGTGATCTTCTGTTGGGCCAAAAAATGAAACAAGTGCTCGATAGTATCGAAATCGATTGGGAAGAGCATCTATCGCATATAACAGGAGATATTGTTGCCTACCGTGTTGCCCAAGCCTCAAAACTCGGCTTGTCGTGGATGCAGCAAGGTGCACAACAAATGCGTGACAATTTAAGAGATTATTTTGTTTATGAATCTCAAGATATACCACAGCCGGCTGAAATTAATAATTTTATCGCGCAAGTGGATGTTTTGAGAGACGATGTTGCCCGAGCAGCTGCGCGATTGCAGAAAATTCTAAATAAAGTAGAGCAGCAACACAGTGATTAGCACGACAAATACCATTATTTAACATTTCAAAATTTAGTCATTTCATTATTTCGTGATTTAGTATTTTACTTTTGTGTCAATAATCAGGACAATAGCTGCCCCTATTAAGTATAATCAAATTTTAGGCCTGTATTACATGGCCATGTGAAAATACATCATGAGCGATATACCAGACTTTACACCTGACGAATTAAAAATAATTAATGAAACATTAGCTGAACGTTTTGGGCATGATATTGAAACCCAATTAGTTGATAGTGAAATACGATTGTATAAGGGTGATCGAGAGTTAACCCAAGTGCCGGCAGTCTATTGGGAAGCCAATGAGTGTCATTTTATTATTTTTAAGAAAGGTAATTTTCGTTTTCATAACCAGTTTTTTTATGGCGTTAACAAACAATATGGAACGGGTATCGACGAGTTTGATGATCTGCATAAATGTACTGTTACCTTGCTTCAAGTGCAGGCAGATCATGCTCTTGAAGACGGCATGAGCAAAGAATCATAGTTTTAACATTTTTTAATATTACAAAACCTCAACATGGAGAATTAACACATGGCCACTAAGAAAAAAGCCAAAAAGAAAGTAGCAAAAAAGAAAGTTGCTAAGAAAAAAGTAGCTAAGAAAAAAGCCAAAAAGAAAGTGACTAAAAAGAAAGTTGCTAAGAAAAAAGTAACCAAGAAAAAA
>CAZEPW010000098.1:0-2936 GCA_964514215.1 uncultured Thioalkalispiraceae bacterium | reverse complement strand
AAGAAAAAAGTAACCAAGAAAAAATCGGCTAAGAAAAAAACAGCTAAAAAGAAATCAAAAAAACCTGCCCCTAAGAACGCATTTTATGCTCAATCAGGTGGTGTGACGGCTGTTATTAATGCCAGTGCTTGTGGTGTGATTGAAACAGCGCGAAAAAATGGCAACAAAATTGGCAAAGTGTATGCTGGTCGAAATGGTATTATCGGCGCATTACTTGAAGAACTCATTGATACGTCGAAAGAATCTGCTTCAGCTATTGCTGGTTTACGTTATACGCCATCGGGCGCATTTGGTTCATGTCGTTTCAAACTAAAAAGTTTAGAAGAAAATCGTCGTGAATACGAACGTTTGATTGAAGTATTTAAAGCGCATAATATTGGTTTCTTCTTTTATAATGGTGGTGGTGATTCAGCAGATACCTGTTATAAAATTTCACAGCTATCGGAAGAAATGGGTTATCCAATTCAAGCCATCCACGTCCCTAAAACCGTTGATAATGATCTCCCCATTACTGATGTTTGCCCGGGGTTTGGTTCAGTAGCAAAATACATTGCTATTTCAACATTAGAAGCCAGTTTTGACGTTGCCTCAATGTGTAAAACATCAACTAAAGTATTTGTACTTGAAGTGATGGGGCGTCATGCCGGTTGGATTGCAGCAGCAGGTGGTTTAGCCTCTGATGATGATCACGATATTCCGGTTGTTATTTTATTCCCTGAAATTGAGTTTAACCAAGAAAAATTCTTAGCCAATGTTGATGACAAAGTGAAAACTCACGGGTATTGCACCGTGGTTGTTTCTGAAGGAACACATTGGCCCGATGGTCGTTTCTTAGCTGAAACAGGCTTAAAAGATGCTTTTGGTCATAGCCAATTAGGGGGGTGTGCTCCTGTTGTTGCGCAAATGATTCAAGAAAATTTAGGGCATAAATATCACTGGGGTGTAGCCGATTACATGCAGCGTGCAGCACGTCATATTGCATCTAAAACCGATGTTGAACAAGCTTATGCAGTGGGTAAAGCGGCTGTTCAATTTGCGATTAAAGGTGAAAATGCAATTATGCCAACTATTGTTCGTAAGTCGAACAAGCCTTATAAATGGGCAGTAGGTAAAGCAGATTTAGCAAAAGTTGCTAACGTTGAAAAAATGATGCCGGAAAATTTCATCAGTAAAGATGGCTTTGGTATTACTAAAGCATGTCGTGAGTATTTAGTGCCATTAATTAAAGGCGAAGATTATCCGCCTTATAAAGACGGTATGCCTAAATACGTTACACTGAAAAAAGTAGCGGTAGAGAAAAAACTTAAAGATGACTTTGAACTTTAAGTAAAAATAAAAAAGGCGGCTTGGTTAAATAAGCCGCTTTTTTTTATTGTTAACAATAAAATGATGACATTAGATAAAGCTCGGGAATACATGGCAGTTCAGGCCGATATGGCTGGAGGTTATAATCGTAATGGTGCTAAAATGATTTTGTTTGATGTACAAAAAAATCATGGGCAAACAGGAGTGGATATACTCATTCGTGAATTTAATTTAGAAGAACTTTTTGGGTTTAAAGCCGGCACGGAATTTAAACTATAATTATATGTTAAAAGCCATCCAAAATTATTTTGATTTACACATCACCGCAGAAGCTGAAATTGATGTGGATCATCAATTAAAATTAGCAACAACCGCGTTGCTAATTGAAATGATGTTGCAAGATAATCATATTGATGAAAAAGAAACTCTCACTATTAAAAATGCTATTCGTTGTTCATTTAATTTGTCAGAACAAGAAAGCCAAAAACTGTATGAAACAGCAGAACAAGAACAACGCAATGCCACCGACTATCACCAGTTTACGCGTTTAATCGCAAAAAATTACAGTAATGAGCAAAAATTACAAGTGATCGAAAATCTTTGGCAGGTTGCCTATTCTGATGGCAAGCTTGATAGTTTAGAAGAACATATGCTACGCCGTATTTCAGATTTAATCTATGTCGCGCATTCTGATTTTATCCGGATTAAGCTGCAAGTTATCGACAGTTTAAAGTAATTTGTAGGGTCGTTTGAGGTGACGGTAGTAACTTCAACAATGTGCTTTAAATTGCATTGGCTGTTGGGGTTCGAAAAAAACCTCACTCCAAGTTACATTGTATTTTTTAAGTTTAGAATCGAAAACTTACTCCTGTCGACACCGATGTAATGTCATCCCCTAAGACACCTTTAAAGCGCTGATATTCTGCACGTAACTTCACTTTTTGAGCTACATTGTATTGCGCGCCAGCGCTATACGTTAAGTCGTTACCTTTGTTTTTTGGTATAAAACCACCGTTGATACGACCCGTTGCACTCCATGAAAAGAAACCTACTTTTATGAATAATTCAATATTATTTAAAATTGGTAAAAATGTAATGCCGGATGCTTCAATACCAGAAACGCTAACCGAGCCGGTATTGTTACCTGATATATCAAACCTTGCTAATCGATTATACGATGCTTCAAAACCGTAATACTTTTTACGCATACCACCGTAGAGTTTATAAAAAAATCCTTGATCATAACCCTCGACATTGATACTCGATTGTCCTATAGCGGAGCCAAGGTAAGTATCGGATTCTGCAGCTGCAAACCCAGAAATCTGAACTAAAAAAAGTATCAGACTGATGTGTCGGTATTTGATGTAACTCAAAATAATTCCTTTTATTGGCAGTAAAGAAATTATACGTGGCTGAAACTGAATGAAGCATGAATTAATCTCATGAAGTGAGATTAGACATTTTTTACCGCAGCAGCCGTTGTTTAAGATGCAATTCGGCTGGTATTTTAATGTGGTTTACGGCAGTTGAGGGGATGCTATTTGTGCTTGTTTGTATTTTTTTTATGCAAAATGTTGGTTAGTTATTAGACTTATTTTTTTAAAAGGGTTTTAGTTTCATCCCAACATGAT
>CAZEPW010000097.1:0-6717 GCA_964514215.1 uncultured Thioalkalispiraceae bacterium | reverse complement strand
TATTCATCATCACTCACGATTTCTAATAAATTGCTGATTTCTTCTTTTACTTGGGCCACATCAAATTTATTATCGTTAATTTTTTTCGATTTTTTTATCGTTGCCTCGATTATTTTCACTATTTTTTGTTGTAACGGTTCTGATTGAGTATCTTGTTTTAATTGTTCAAGTGCATCAATAGTTTGTTTTAACATTTCCAAGATTTCATCTTGGTTAGTCTCACAAATACTCTGTAATTTTAAAATCATAAGATCGAGTAGATCGTCATCGTCATGACATTTTTCTGATTTAGTATTTTGAATTAATTTTATAATACTACTATTGGCCGCAAAGCCTAATGCACGTAATGTTTCTTGTAATTTTTGATAGGTTATTTCCTGACTATTTTCAGTTTTAGATGGCATGTTTTTGATTAGAATTGAAATATTGGAATGGTTAACCATCAAATAACTGTGTAATTGATAAAACATTCCTAATGCATGATTCTCAAAAATCACTTGCCGTTCTAATGGCGTTACCACGCCAAAATCACTGTATTCCGTAGTAACGTCATTAGCTCTAATTTGAATCACCGTGCGCAAACCGAGCTCGGTGGTAATCGTTAAAATTTTACGCGCAACCATTTCAATGGTTTTAAATTGATGGCAATGCTCATAAAACTGAATAACAAGAATTAAATCATTACTGTAGTTTAATGCATGTATAGCGGATTGATTTGAATCCGTTAATTTTTTTTCAAGTCGAGTATTATCTTTGTTTTGTCTTGCTAATTCTAAATTTAAGTTTACTTTATCGCGTAGGTTGTCAATTTCAAAAGGTTTTAAAATATAATCAACCCCACCAGATTCATAACCTTCTAAGCGTTCAGCTTCGGATGATTGGCCAGAGACAAATATAACAGGAATATTCTGCAAACCTTCAATTTTTTTTAATTTTCGACAGGTTTCAAAGCCACTCATTCCAGGAGGCATAGAAACATCGAGCAGAATTAAATCAGGAATATGATCTTTAAGATATTTTAAACACAACTCGCCAGATGATACTAATGAAATAACATGCTCGCTTGATAAAACTTCTTTTATCAATCCTTGTGTAATTTCTTCATCGTCAACAGATAATATTGAAAATTTTGGCACAATAAATTATTTAGTGTAAAAGTGAATTTGAAACATCATGCGCTACAATAGTATTTTTATTTAAATTCTGTTGTAACATACGAAAGCTGTGTTGGCTGTTAATGTCTTGCCATAATTCAAACGCTAACAAAACATCGCGTTGCTGTTGATCCTCAGTCATACTACGAATCGCCAATAAGGTATCCATAATAAAAACAAACGAATCTGATAATTGTTGATATAATTTTGCAACTCCTGCAGTTAAATCTTCTGCTAAATGCAAATACGCGGTGCGTCCCAAATCCACATAATATTTAACTTTCATATGTCGACGTTGCGCCCGTTGTGGAAACAAACCTGAAAACAGTAAACACTGATCACCAACTTCACGCAAGCGTAATTCGCGTTCAGTACCGTGGCTTTTTATGCTATTAATATATTCAACGGCCATTACTTTAGAGTTGATATCCGAATTATTAATATTACGCATTAACATGAAAACCAAATAACTTTCTAAGTCTTCACTTAATGGGCTCTGGGTAATTTCTTGGGCCTCAAGAACCAGACGCTGCCATTGAGCTATATTACTTTCTACTAATATTGTCGACATTTTTGTACCTCACTATAAGGTTAACGTCACTATGTGCTATAAACTTGAACATACTCTATAAAGGTATAGCTGATGTAACCCCTTATTTATATGGGGTAAATACCTTAGTTTTGATAATAAACAATAAAATCAAATAGATAGAAACAGACTAATTAAAAAATGAACATTAACAAAATTATTCCCGTGATACAGTAAACATTTATCATTAAATCCCTGTTTACCTTAGTTCAGCATGGTTATAATGCACGCCTCATCGTTTCGATGGATCTTTTATGAATATTAGTGGGTATTAAATTGGTAGGAAAAAGAGACAAATTCAATAAAAATCAAATATTTAACCCGTCAACGTTTCAAGGTTTGATTTTTTCACTACAAGATTTTTGGGCACGTAATGGCTGCACAATAATGCAACCCTATGATATGGAAGTGGGTGCTGGAACATTTCATCCTGCTACATTTATTCGTGCTATTGGACCGGAACCTTGGCGTACTGCTTTTGTACAACCATCACGGCGACCAACCGATGGCCGTTATGGTGAAAATCCCAATCGTTTACAACATTATTATCAATTTCAAGTGTTATTAAAACCATCACCCGATAACATTCAGGAATTGTATCTTGAATCGTTAAGCATGTTAGGGTTTGATCCTTTGGTACACGACATTCGTTTTGTCGAAGACAATTGGGAGTCACCAACACTCGGTGCTTGGGGACTAGGTTGGGAAGTGTGGTTAAATGGCATGGAAGTCACCCAGTTTACCTATTTTCAGCAAGTCGGCGGTTTAGAATGCCGTCCAGTTGCTGGTGAAATAACCTATGGACTTGAACGCTTAGCCATGTACATTCAAGGCGTTGATAGTATCTTTGATATTATTTGGTCCGATGGCCCCGAAGGCCCGGTGAGCTATGGTGATATTTTTCATCAAAACGAAGTGGAACAATCCACCTATAATTTTGAACATGCCAATGTAGATGCCTTATTTAGCTGGTTTGACAACTGTGAAATTGAAAGTAAAAACCTAATCGAACAAGGCCTACCATTACCTGCCTATGAACAAGTTTTAAAAGCCTCGCATACCTTTAATTTACTCGATGCGCGTCATGCCATTTCCGTTACCGAACGACAACGCTATATTTTACGAATACGAAATTTATCTCGTGGCGTTGCAGAATTATATTTGGCAAGCAGAGAAGCGCTTGGCTTTCCATTATTAAAAAATGATCACTCCGGTATCGTTAAAAAACGCGGAGCAACAGCATAATGGCGAAACAACGCAATTTACTGGTTGAGGTCGGAACTGAAGAATTACCACCAAAAGCATTATTGGCGCTATCGGCTGCATTTACTGATGGTATCGTTAGCGGTTTAAAAAACGCAAAGTTAGAATTTGGTGCCGTAAAATCATTTGCCACACCGCGACGATTAGCCGTCGTTATTTATGAACTAAACGAAGTGCAACCCGATCAAGAAGTGCAACGCAGAGGCCCAGCCGTTACTGCCGCATTTGATGAAGAGGGTGTGCCAACCAAGGCTGCAACCGGTTTTGCAAAATCCGTTGGTTTAAGCGTTGATGAACTTGAAACACAGGACACCAAAAAAGGCACGTGGTTGGTTGCGCGAACCACGTCCAAAGGCCAAACAACCGCCAGTTTAATTCCCGCAATATTACAACAAAGCCTCGATAAACTACCAACACCCAAACGCATGCGGTGGGGAGCAGGTGATGCACAATTTGTTCGTCCAGTGCATCGAATTATTATTTTATTTGGTAAGGAAATCGTTGAAGCTGAAATTTTTGGCATTAAAAGTGGCAAGCAAACATTTGGCCATCGCTTCCATGCACCTAAAAATTTAAACATCTCCAAGCCAGATGATTACGAAAATATATTATTAAAAAAAGGCCGTGTGGTTGCCAGCTTTGAAGAGCGCAAGCAACAAATACAAAACCAATTAAACGACATCGTTAAAGAAAAAAATATTACCGCTATCATTGATGATGATTTACTTAACGAAGTCACTTCGATGGTTGAATGGCCAGTTGCAGTAATGGGTGAATTTGAAAAGAAATTTTTAGACATTCCATCAGAAGCATTAATTTCAACCATGAAATCAAATCAAAAGTATTTTCATACTGTTGATCAGAATAATCAATTAACACCATTTTTTATCACCATTGCCAATATAGCCAGTAAAGATAATAGCAAAGTGCAGCAAGGCAACGAACGGGTTATTCGACCACGATTAGCCGATGCTGAATTTTTCTGGCAACTCGATAAAAAAACAACATTATCGTCTAATCTGGAAAAATTAAAAACCGTTGTTTTTCAAAAACAACTTGGCAGTATTTATGACAAAGTACAGCGCGTGAAACAATTGGCCAGTTCAATATCAGAACAACTCACCGCAGCAAAAATTGACAATAATAAAGCCGATGTTGAAACCGCCGCGAGTTTATGCAAATGTGATTTAATGACTGAAATGGTAATGGAATTTACCGACTTGCAAGGTGTGATGGGGCGTTATTACGCCAAACTCGAAAATCACAATGATGATATTTGCACGGCATTGGATGATTATTATAAGCCACGATTCGCTGGTGACGATTTACCGCAATCCATTATCGCCCAAATTCTTGCCATCGCAGATAAGATCGATACCTTGGTTGGTATATTTGCAATCGGCCAAAAACCGACGGGTGACAAAGATCCCTTTGCGCTTAGACGCGCGACCATTGGCACCTTACGAATTTTAATCGAATGTGATCTACCGCTTGATATTGATGCGTTGTTAAATGCCAGCGCAAAAACCTTTGCACCAGAATTAAAAGCCCAGAACAATATAACCGAATTACATCAATTTATGATTGATCGATTACGTGCCTATTATTCTGATCTGAATATCGATTTTTCAGTATTTGATTCAGTCGTGTCACAATATTATCTAAGCCCATCGGATATTCACGCGCGTATTAAAGCCGTTGATTATTTTAAGAAACGCCCCGAGGCCAGTAGCTTATCAGCCGCAAACAAACGTATTTCAAACATACTAAAAAAAGTCGATGGCGAATTACCGGTTGAGATCGATCCGGAAAAATTTACTAACGATGCAGAAGTGAATTTATTCAGTCATTTAGAAGTCGTGCAAAAAGACATTCAACCACTAATGGAAAAACTGGATTACACCGCTATTTTGCAAGAGCTATCCGTTTTAAAAGAACCTGTTGACGGTTTTTTTGATAATGTAATGGTGCTTGATGAAAACCTTGAAATCCGGAATAATCGTCTAGCTATTTTAAATTTAATCCATAAATTATTTTTAAATGTTGCTGATATCTCTAAGTTACAAGCGAGTTAAACAACCATGGCACAATCAGATTCTTTTGCAGACATGATGAGCGCCGTGCAACAGTTTCATGATAAGCACGATTTTAAAAATACCGGCGGTGAAGAACTAACATACCGCATAGCACTCATGGCCGAAGAACTCGGTGAAATTTCATCTGCCGTCACCAAAGGCAAAGATAAAAATGAGCTATCGGAAGAGTGCGCCGACTTATTCATATTATTATTAGGCACTGCAATCGCAGCCGATTTTGATATGAACAGTGCATTTTGGGCTAAAATGGAAAAAATTATGGCGCGTGAATCCCGGATGGTCAATGGTCGTATCCGAGTCTCTGAATTTCGTGGTGTCGATTAAATACATACATTATGAAATTAATCATATTAGATCGCGATGGTGTCATCAATGAGGATTCTGACGACTACATTAAAAGTCCTGAAGAATTTATTGTCATTCCCGGCAGCTTTGAAGCAATAACACGTTTATACCATGCCGGTTATAAAATCGTCGTTGCCACCAACCAATCCGGTTTGGCCCGAGGTTATTATGATCTCGATACACTCAATGCCATTCACAGCAAAATGCACCGACTACTCGAAATACACGGTGGCAAAATTGAATCGGTTTTTTTCTGCCCACACAGCCCCAATGACAATTGCGATTGTCGCAAACCAAAAACCGGCATGTTAGATGATATCGCTAAGCGTTATAACATCACACTAAAAAATATTCCTTTTGTTGGTGACTCTCTAACAGATATAAAAGCGGCACAAACTGCTGGTGCAACACCGTATCTGGTGAAAACCGGCAAAGGTAAACGCACTATTAAGCAAGCAACAGCCAATGAATTGGATAATATTCCTATCTATAATGATCTTAATGAAGCCGTGAATTATTTACTAAACAGCAATTAATTAAACTTATTCTACCATGCAATTTATTCGCTCTCTTTTATTTAGCATTATCATGCTAACACTCACTTTATTAGTCGCCCTAGTCGGGTTCATGGTCGCCATTTTTCCAATTAAAATGCGAAATTATTTTATTCGTATTTATGCCTACCTGACTCTAGCGGCAATTAGAATCATTTGCGGCATTCGTTATGAAGTCTCGGGTGCTGAAAATATTGGCAGTGAGCCCTGTGTCATTATGTCAAACCACCAATCAACTTGGGAAACTCTGGCCGTTCAAGCAATATTTCCACACCTCTGCTTTGTGGTGAAACGTGAATTACTCTGGTTACCCTTTTTCGGCTGGGCCTTGGCAATGTTAAAACCCATTGCTATCAACCGCCAATCGGGTCGCAATGCCATGCAACAAGTTGTTGAGCAAGGTAAAGCTCGGTTGGATTCCGGTATCTGGGTGGTTATTTTTCCTGAAGGCACACGCACAGCCTATGGCAGCAAAAAAGTTCGTTATAAAAAAGGCGGCGCAATATTGGCTCATTCCAGTGGTTATGATGTTATTCCAATGGCGCACAACGCTGGTCAGTATTGGCCGAAAAAAGGATTCTTAAAAAAACCCGGCACGATAAAAGTCGTCATCGGTGAAAGAATAAACAGTGCATCATTAACCGTTGATGAAATTGCTGATAAAACTGAAGCGTGGATAGAATCTACTAAAAAAACTCTCGATTAAACATTAAATA
>CAZEPW010000096.1:0-7173 GCA_964514215.1 uncultured Thioalkalispiraceae bacterium | reverse complement strand
TTTTTCTTTACTTGCAGCAGCGGCTGCCATCACCGTATCGGAAGGTGGAATAATTAACCGATGATTCCATTTAATTGTTTTATAATTAAAGTTTTTTTTATTGCCAAAATGAAATAACTTACCAGAATCACTGGATCGTAATAAAGTTTGTTTCGTTCCTTGATTGCTATCTTGTTCCAAAATAACCATATTATTAGGAACAGGCTCTAATGTACCATCCACTAATACATTATCTTTGTAATAACCTGTCATTAACATGATGTAACTTAGATCAACACCCGGTTCCCTTGTTGCCATTTTAACGTTCCTTGTCGTTGTATAAACTTAAATTTAACATTCCCATATAACCTAGAGGTTCTATGATTTTAGATTTAGCATTAGTCTTTAAATCGATTTTAAATATCCCTTTAAATCCTTTGTAATATAAATTTTCACCCTTAAAATCAAACATAAAATTACTGGCTCGATCTTTAACCAACAATACTTTTTTATCCGGTTCATCTAATTTAATAATTTTAGCGGGGTCAATCGGTTTATTTGACTGATAAATCATTAACTCACCATTACGAGAAATAGCATGTTCCCATGTGTCCATTTGTTCAACAAGCTTGACTTCACTCAATTTTTTTCCCGCCCAATTATAGCGCGCAAAACCTTGCTTCGTTATCGCAATAAACTCACTATCATTTTTAATTGGATAAAATTCATAAGAATGTACCTCGGGGCCTTTACTCAATTTTTTGTCATTAACATCAAATTCATACAAATACGATTTAGAGTCTTTTTGTGACCAGGAATAAAACAGCACTTTTTTGCTATCTTGCGTCCAGCGTATTGATGGAATAATCGCACTATTTTTCACCATCACGGTGCGCTTTCGCGTTTTTAAATCGTAAAGCACTCGGGCATTACTACCTTCATCGGGTTTTTGCACTAAGGCAACATACCGACCATCGGGCGAGCGTGACATATGCGGGCTTAAATAACTAAACCCTCCATGATATAATTCTTCTGCACTTAACACTAAACGCAAATCACTGCCGTCTATCTTAATACTCCAAATTTCTTTTTGTTCTCTACCTTCAAGATAACCCTGAAACTGAAAACGCGGCATATCATAACTGCTTTCATCTTTTAATGCTTCTAGAATAACAATCGGAATTTTTGGTTTATCGGGCTCGGTAACTTGCACCGTCGTCTCTTCTTTAGTTTCGGGTGACGGGTTACAGGCATTCAGTGCGACATTGAATAAAACTAATAGTAAAATTTTGTACTTAGTTGCTATTTTGTTTTTTGTAGTGTTAAAGAAAAATTGTTTTCTCATAGTATTTACCGTAGTTTAAGTGATATAAAAGAATGCCTAAGGCTAAATATATGGCTTTATTGATGATTCGTTTATCTTGCTTTATTTTAACCACAATGCAATCAAGATAAACAGTCGGATACACTTCACCAAGTGGCCATGATTGCCATTGCTGTACTTTCTCTAATACGAATTCTGCGACTTTAGATACTAAGGTGGCTGATACATCTGCTCCGTACAGTTATTTAAAGCTCGCAACTATATCGCGTGTGCTCATGCCTTTGGCATACAGTGATAATATTTGATCATCAAATTCGGTTAAGCAGGTTTGACCTTTGCGGATTAGTTGAGGTTCGAACGAGCTCTCTCGATCTTGAGGTACTTCTATATCAACTTCACCATGATTACCTTTTAGCGTTTTACTGCTGTACCCTTTTCAACTATTACCGCTATGATGTCCCTCTGGCGAATATTTGGAATAACCCAGATGTGATTGATAATACAACTCACTAAATGCTATTTTTTATTCTTGAATAAATTTAATTAACCTAAACGGCACATAAGGAGCCACACGTCATTCCCGCGTGACTTTAGCGGAAATCTCTAGAAATTTCAGTCAAATGCATATACAGATGGCAGTGCCTGTAACATAATGTTGGTTTAACATTAAATTTCAGCTGTTAATACAAAAATATTTATTAACACTACTAGGATGTAGATTATCAATTTACTAACACAGTAAAGTTATCAAAAAAAACTGAACCAGTGGTATTAGAATGGAAAATAAAATAAGGTAGGAGTTCATTAGCAAAACCACTATTTTTTGTACTACCAATTAACTTAGTAATCAAAACCGGATTAAGTTTTTTGTTCGACTCTTCATAGTATAACTTCCACTCATCATTCAACGGGTTATATGTTATTTTAATAGCTCCAATACTTGGTATATTTCCAAGTCCATTAGTGATATCTATTAAAATTTCACTAACATTACCAAACGGTGAATTAAACATGGCTTCTCGTCGAAGCATCATTCTTGAATCAACAAATCCTCCGCCTATAAATGAATAATGAAAATTCTCTGGAGCAGTAATAAATGCTTTATTAGAAATTAAAAAGCTAAATGAATTATTACGGTTACCGTCAATATTTGAAACATTAAATGCCCATGTTATGGTACTAGAATTTAGTTTTAAGGTTGCAAGGTAACTTGATAATAATGTTCGGGTATCTAATGAAACAGAAGCTGAATTATCGGGACCATTACCAGGATTTAATCGCAATTGTTCATTTTCTATTAACGCAGTAGACACGCCATCACTACGAATAACAAAATCAGAAAGTTCACTAGAAGAAAAATCATTAAAATAAACAATCGTACCATTATATGAATATATTTTAATTGTATCGTTCGCACTTGTGACAAAACCATCATACACACTCAATTCAAATACATATTCTCCAACTGTATCTGCAAAAAATGATACATTTGAGTCTGTTATATTATTTTGAGAAATAATGGACAAACTTCCTTGTGGCTTAGAAATTAATACCCAATTGTAGTTTAAAATCTGATTATCGGTATCCGTACTACCGCTGCCATCGAGTAATACTTGAGTATTTAACGTTACAGCTCTATTTTTTCCCGCGAGTGCAGATGGTTTATTATTTTGACGCTGAATATACACGATATCTGGGCGACTATCATTGACGCCATCGTTAACAATTAATTCAACTACATACTCACCTACAACATCGGGTATAAAGCTTGAAATAGCTTCATTTTCTGAAAGACTCGTTATAGTTGCTAAACTATTTTTAGGTTTGGTAATTAATTTCCACGAATATCGAAGTGTAAGTTGTTCTGGATCAAAACTTTTTGTTCCATCAAGTGTAATAACCTCATTGGATTTTACTATAAGATCATCATTAGCTATGGAAATAGGAATTTCATTATTAGTTCCAACTGAACTAGAGCAAGATGAAATTAAAAATAACAGTAGTGGCAAATAGTACTTGTAAGTTATTTTAATCATTATTTCTTTAATTCCGGAAAATTTTAAAAGTAGTATAATTTTTTTAATTTTAATTAAATCTAAAAATTTATGTATAATGAAATTTAACAATCCACCTTAAATCCCTTTAAATAAAAATCTAATAATAATACCATAGTTTTTACAAATAACGATATATTGTAAAATTATTAGATTTGATGATTTAATTTATCTCAAGGAATTTGACTACTATTTAATCATAAAATATTTTAAAACTTTAAATTAATATATGTCACCATCAAATACAGTCGCGTTTGCATCTAATTGAGGTGATGAAATTTTACTGTCAGTTACTATCCATTTTTTTAATTGTTCTTTTGTTAATGCTTTACCACCATTTGCTTTTTTCCATGCTACATTTTTAGTATTATCTTCTGGCGCTTTAACGCAAATCCGTAATCCAAAATCTGCAGGATGGTGTTGATTGCCCTTTATATTGTTCTTGGCTTTATAATTATTTTTCATATCATAATCAGAACGTGTTATTTTTGGAAAAGTTAAATCAGGTTTAGCTATACTCACTCCTGATTTCCCACCAGTTACAATATTTTTAAAAGAATATTCATAATACCCACCAGCCGGCACAACCTCTTTACCTAATGGTCTAAAGCCATCAAATAAATTAGATTGCCCTGGAACCTTATATTTTAATGATAATTTAGCTACATACAGAGGATATTTTTTATCCACAAAGTTTTCATTTTTTATAATCTCAGCAAAGATATCGTCTTGAAACTTTTTATTTTGAAACACGTCCAAAAATGCTCTAAAACTATCATTTGGAATAGTGCTATTTTTGCAATAAATCCCATCAGGAATAAATAACGATTGATAATCATCTTCAGGCCAGACTCTACTTGCAATCGTGCTCCAGAATGTTCCCTGTGTCATATACTCACCTAAATAATGCAGAGTAGATGAAAATGAACAACCATCTTGTAATTCGATATCTTTATTGGTTAGCTTTTTATCTCCATGAGTAGCAAAACCGGTAATTTGTGTTGTAATCGGAAAGCGCTTCCAATCTAACAGCTTGTAATTTTCTTTATAAACATCATCAGAATAAACCAACACATAAAGATCAACCGGGCCCGGATCATTCCAGTTATAATCATCAAGTATGACGGTGTTGTTATTTCGATTTAAAGTCTTCATTTGTCGATTGCCTGAGGCATCAAAGTGGCTTAAATAAAGCCCAATAATATCGGCATCTTTAAAATATTCAGGTAACTCAAAATTTTCACTATGGCTTTCTAAAAAAGCCTTTGTTGCCATGTTAACTTGATTTTCATCAGATTTATCAACACTAACGGGAAAAGTCGTCATGGTATTTTTACCATTTGCTTTTGTACCCAGTTTAATGCTCATGTAATTTTTTATCGATTTTCCAATCTTGAGATCGAATCCATATTCCATATTTTGTAATTCATCTATTGGAACAGTATCCCGAATGTAACTCGTTGCTACCTCCATCCCTATTTTGGTGGTATCAATTCGTTTATAGTTGTCTATCCACGAATCTTCCGATGAATAACCAGTTGCAGCGAGAACACGGTTAGTAAAATCGGTAATTATAAAGGGTTTAATACCATTTATTTTAATTTGTCCCGATCCTTGTTTTTTACCGTAATTGTAAAATGGTTTGAAAACTACACCAATTCGATTAACAAAACGTTTCTCACTATCCAATAATGTGGATTTAGTTAATGTTGAGGCAGTTTGAGTATATTCTGGCCCTTTAATCGAAATATGATCCGTACGAATAACACGTAGTGCAATCGGATATACACCAGGTGGAAGTACTAACTCCTCAACAGAGCCATCTTCTTTTACTTTCTTTCTTTTTTCTTTAAGAACAATCAACACACGTATTTGGTGGCACACCGATAATTTTAGATTTTCAAGTTTTGAGATATGATCCACATCGTTTGAATTGATCAATTTCCAATCGTTGTCGTTTTTGCTGTCTTTTGATCTAAAATAAACCAATGTTTCATTGTCATCAACCCAGTCCGCTGTTGAATCAATTAAATCAATAGGATTAAATATTTGAGAAAATTCTAACCACGAATCAGAACTGTATTTGTGTATAGGGAAATGTTGCTGGAAATTTGCTGCTGGGTTATGTGCCAGCCACTCAACGTCTTCGCTGAAAACGGAATGATACAACTTTTGTATTTCTTCAACTAACCAAAGGCTACCGTTTCCTCGACTTAATTTTAATAATCTTATCGGTTCAATGAAATGCAGCCACCACACATCCAAATCGATATCACCACCAATACCATTATCGAACAACCAACCATCATTCAAAATAAATGTTTGAATATATTCATCTATTTTATATTCGTCTAGTTTTTCTTTATATTTTCCTTCATCGCACACCAATGCCGCTGCGATTAATAAATTGAGTAAACCATATAGTGCTTCTGCACGTAAACGGTATTGAGTATGATAATAGTGTTCCCCCACCGATACATCGGCGATAACATGTTGGCTTTTGTCGGATTTATTATAATAAAGATCAATTTTCTTTTTACCCGCTCCCTTTAATTCGGCTTGTAAGTCATCAACAGTTGGCATTAATTGACGATTTGCTTGAGCACCATTAACTAGTCCCGATAACAACTTAGCATCACTGTAGGACTCTTGAATATCACTGTCGTTCCAAATTTCATCGGTAAGGGTAATTAAATCCGTTCCAAGCTTGATAACTTCTTCCCCTATCAATAATATCTGTGCAACTAATCCTGCCGGTGTGGGTGTCATTGCAACAACGCCAACAGCTGCATCATAATATTTTTTCATCGCATCAAAAATAGCTTTATCATAATCCATTTTTTTAGCAATGGTTGTTGCTCTAAATTTTTCTAAGTTAACTAATGCTTCACGACTGGGATTACCTTCCATTACTTTATCGTAATCAGCATATAATTCTAAATTTTTCTTAACAACTTTATCAAGCTTATCTTCAAACTTAAATGCTTGCTGTGTTAGATACAATGCTTCTCCAGCAGTAATCATAACATCGGCAATCGATACAACTTTACCAATAGTCTTAGTTATATTCTTACCTGTTAAACGATCTAAACGGCTTGCATCTTCAGGAAACGCTTGAAGGAAATCATTAACATCGTCTATTGTCGCACCATTTTGGATCGCTAAATTACGAAGCGTGGTAACAAATTCAATTTCACTGGCACCCGCCGTTCCCGCTTGCATGCGGTTAAAATTCTCTAAAAAACGTGATTGCAGATCACTAAAGTTTGGCTCAGCACCAAAATAACGACGAACACTACGGATGACACCACTATTTGTACTGTCATTAAAGATATCACCTATTGGAATGATTATATCTGTCACAGCTTGACTCGAAGCAGATAGTGCACCTTTTAATTTTAAATAATCTTGTGTGGTTGACATAATGGTTATGCCGCTAATAATCGACTTTAAGCCAAGACTAACTTCTTTGGTGTGACTATTCGTTGAACTCGACATTTCGTTCATAATAGTCACCAGCATTTTAGACAATTGCGATTTGCCACTGGCGTTAATCATACTCATGGCCATTTTGGATTTATCATAACCAAACTTCATGTTCGCGCCAAACTGCAATAAAGCAGCATTGTTTACTGTTACGTCAGCTTTATTTTTTTTCTTTGATGTTGTAACTATTGATTTATTATCTTGTTTTAATTTAGCTATAATATGACGCAGCATGGTTGGAAATTGAGTTAATACGGCATCTTCCAAGGTGATGGGATCGCAGTTAACCATGTCGAAATTGCCGGCCATGGTACTGATATTGAAACGGAT
>CAZEPW010000095.1:773-7777 GCA_964514215.1 uncultured Thioalkalispiraceae bacterium | reverse complement strand
AAAATTACTTTATTTACGCCTCTCGCCATGTCTCTATTCCTCTTAATGTTATTCGTTCGTGTTTTTAGGGCATATCGTTATTAATAGTGTACATTAATTAAATTAAAAAACAGATTAAATTTTAGCCTAAAACTAACTATCTGAGCTAGTTGAATATTGCCATAAACTATCTTGGTCCAGCTCCTGTTTATTAACTTTTAAATAAGCCACACCATCTTGCGCGATGACAGTTGCCTCGGCAACACCACGAATATTCAGCAATTGTGACACTAAAGCATTCGCCTCCGACTCTGAAATGTTACCGACATTAAGCAATTGTGTACTAAGATAACTCGGCTGTGCCATTGAAATTGCCAGTAAAAACCAAATAGCAATAATGACAATATTCAAAATAAATATCGTTTCAAAACCGTATAAATCACTGAGTTTTCCGGCAATTAATCCGCCAATAAAAATACCCAAAAATTGTGAGCTTGAATAAACCCCCATCGCAGTGCCTTTTTTTGTTGCAGGGGCAATTTTTGCAACCAAAGACGGTAAACTGGCCTCGAGCAGATTAAATGCCGTAAAAAACAATAACAACATCAACACAATCCCGACAGTGGAATTTGCAAAACTCCACATACCAAAAATAGCGAAGCCCAAACTTAAAATAGCACCACTAAAGACTTGTTTTAACTTTCGTTTACGTTCAGCGTAAATAATAAATGGCACCAGCAACAACATTGAACCCAACAAAACCGGCAAATAAATTTTCCAATGCTCTGCCTGAAGTATCCCCAGATTATTTTGTAACACCTTTGGAATCGCAAGAAAGGTTGCGGTTAACACCATGTGTAAAATTAATATCCCAATATCCAAACGTAATAATTGCGGATCAAACAACACTTGCGATAAATTTTTTGTTTCCAACTCCGTATCACGATGAAAACTACTAATACTAGGGGTCGGTACTAAAAATTTAACCACCAGAATACCACTGATTGCTAACGCCACAGTCACATAAAAAATGCCGGATACACCAATAATACCTTGAAGAACCGGGCCCAATACCATCGCAAGCGCAAACGAAAACCCGATGCTCATTCCAATAATGGCCATCACTTTCATGCGATTTTCTTCACGGGTTAAATCCGACGCAAGCGCCATCACCACCGCCGCAATAGCACCACTGCCTTGGATCGCGCGCCCAATAATTATCCACCAAATATCATCGGCTGATGCAGCAATTAAACTACCCAGCGCAAATACAATTAGTCCACCGATGATAACGGGTTTACGCCCAATTCGATCCGACAACATGCCCATCGGTATTTGAAACAACGCCTGAGTTAAGCCGTATATACCAATGGCAACTCCGGCTAAAAATTCACTTTGACCTTCAAGCGAAGTCGCGTAGATAGCAAACACCGGCAATATCATAAATAACCCTAACATTCGCGTGGCGAATATTCCCGATAACGCCATTGCCGTGCGCCGTTCGTACTTGGTCATACCATCCATTTTCATTATTTTATAACGTTTCCCTAAAGCAAAAATCACTAACACATCAGCCTAACAATAAGGCTCTATGCTATTGAATTTAAAAGTAAATTTTATTAGGTCGTGTGAATCAAGCACATCGAAAAAATTAATCACAATGTTCTTTGGCACTGCCCGTATTATATGGGTATATTAACAGGTTCCCGGTTAATCCTTAAAACGGATTTTCAAAAAGACATAAAGCAATAACTCCGTAGCAACAAAAGCGAATAACAAGCAGGAAATAATGAAGAATATTTTAATACGTGGCGCACGAACCCATAACTTAAAAAACATCAATCTCGAACTACCACGTGATAAGCTAATCGTGATTACCGGATTATCGGGCTCAGGCAAATCATCACTCGCTTTTGATACAATTTATGCCGAAGGTCAACGCCGTTACGTAGAATCCCTCTCGGCTTATGCCAGACAATTTTTATCGGTAATGGAAAAACCCGATATTGATCATATAGAAGGGTTATCACCGGCTATTTCCATCGAGCAAAAATCAACATCGCATAACCCACGCTCGACCGTTGGCACCATCACCGAAATTTACGATTACTTACGATTATTATTTGCTCGGGCAGGTGAACCACGTTGCCCGGATCACAATATTATATTGGATGCCCAAACCGTCAGCCAAATGGTTGATCAGATATTAGAACTACCCAACGCGACAAAACTCATGCTGTTATCACCCGTTGTTGAAAACCGCAAAGGTGAACACCAACAAATATTAGACTCATTACGTGCCGATGGATTTATCCGTGCGCGTATTGATGGTGAAGTGTATGAACTTGATGAGCCACCGGCGCTCGACCTACGCAAAAAACACACCATTGAAGTTGTGGTCGATCGGTTCAAAGTACGTGAAGACATTCAAACCCGACTTGCCGACTCTTTAGAAACTGCCTTAAACCTAAGCGAAGGTATCGCACGCATATCCTACATTGATGATACCGAAAACGAAGACATTGTTTTTTCATCTCGCTTTGCATGCTCAAAATGCGGCTATGCCTTGAGTGAACTCGAGCCACGCTTATTTTCATTTAATAATCCTGTTGGTGCATGTGCAACCTGTGATGGTCTTGGCATCGAGCAATTCTTTAATGAACAAAAAATAATTAAAGATGCAACACTAAGTTTATCAAACGGTGCCATTCAAGGTTGGGATCGACGCAATGCCTATTACTTTCAAATGTTAGAGTCACTACAAAAACATTATAAATTCGACATTGATAAACCCTTTAATAAACTCGCCAAAAAAATTCAAAAGATGATCATGCACGGCAGCGGCAAGGACATCATCAAATTCACCTATTTTAATGATCGCGGTGATAAAAACATAAAAAAACATCCGTTTGAAGGCATCATACCCAATATGCAACGCCGTTATAACGAGACTGAATCCAATGTGGTTCGAGAAGAACTCGCCAAAAACATGAGTAAACAAACCTGTCCAACTTGTAATGGAACACGCCTAACTCTCGGTGCGCGACACGTGTATATCACCGACAAAGTACTCCCCGACATTACATCAATGCCGATTGATCAGGCTAAAATATTTTTTAAACAATTAAAACTAGAAGGCCGACGCGGAAAAGTTGCCGATAAAATAGTAAAAGAAATAACACAACGACTCGATTTTTTAGTGAATGTCGGATTAAATTACCTCACCCTTGAACGCAGTGCCAATACGCTATCGGGTGGCGAAGCACAACGCATCCGTCTGGCCAGCCAAATTGGTGCCGGTTTAGTTGGCGTTATGTATATTTTAGATGAACCCTCTATCGGTTTACATCAACGCGATAATCAACGCCTATTAAACACTTTAATTTACCTGCGTGATTTAGGCAACACCGTGATCGTAGTCGAACATGACGAAGATGCCATTATGAGTGCCGACTATGTCGTTGATATCGGGCCCGGTGCCGGTGTGCATGGCGGCCATATCGTTGCCCAAGGCACAGCAAAACAAATTTTAAAAAATCCAAAATCACTCACCGGGCAATACCTATCTGGCAAACGGCAAATAACCATACCAACTGAGCGAACCAAAATTGATAAAAACAAACAAATAATCATAACAGGCGCTCGCGGAAATAATTTAAAAAATGTCACCGCAAAAATTCCAGTCGGTGTATTAACCGCGATTACCGGTGTATCCGGTTCAGGTAAATCAACACTAATTAACGACACTTTATATTTACACTCCGTTATCGAATTAAACGGTGCCGACCGACAACCTGCCGAATGTGATAGCATCACCGGCATCGATTTTTGTGATAAAGTAATCGACATTAATCAAAGCGCCATCGGCCGAACACCACGCTCAAACCCGGCAACTTACACACAATTATTTACTCCCATTAGAGAATTATTTTCTGCCACTCCCGAATCACGCGCCCGCGGCTATACTCCCGGACGATTTAGTTTTAATGTCAAAGGCGGTCGCTGCGAAGCTTGCCAAGGTGATGGCGTTATCAAAGTTGAAATGCACTTCCTACCCGATGTATATGTTACTTGCGATGTCTGCAAAGGCAAACGCTACAACCGCGAAACGCTGGAAATCAAATACAAAGGTAAAAATATAAACGAAGTATTAAATTTAACAGTTGAAGATGCACTACCGTTCTTCAGCGCCATCCCCCCCCTAAAACGAAAATTACAAACACTAATGGACGTTGGACTCAGTTATATCCAACTCGGTCAAAACGCCACCACCCTCTCCGGTGGTGAAGCACAGCGTATCAAACTCTCTAAAGAATTATCCAAACGCGACACCGGTAATACACTCTATATATTAGATGAACCAACCACCGGCCTACACTTCCACGACATCGAACAATTATTACAAGTACTACACCGACTGCGCGATCACGGCAATACCATTGTCGTTATTGAACATAATTTAGATGTCATCAAAACCGCCGACTGGATCATCGACCTTGGCCCCGAAGGTGGCGACAAAGGTGGCACAATAGTCTGTGCCGCAACCCCGGAAGACTTGGTTAAAAATAAAAACTCCTACACTGGTCAATACTTAAAACCAATACTAAAAAAATAAAGTCCGAAACTACTCAACCATTTCCACGCGCGCAGTCAATACTAGTGATATTGACTAATGAAAATTTTTAAATTTAACCATTACAATTTTTAATTCAAATAAAACCGCCACTAATACAAACCGAAAATTAACGTTCTCCTTTAAGAATCAATCTAAAATAAATTAATACCATTATCAAAAATATCAAAAATATTAAAAATTACTGGTTCACATTAGTTCTGTATCTTTAGTTACACAAAAAAAACCACTGTTTGACAAGCCAAACGGTCATTTGTATCATCTTCACACAATAATAATAATAAAAAATAAAACGTATTAGCAAGGAAGCGGTTGGTATAGCTAAACAAAAGCACTATACGTATCTAGCTTCTTAAAAACTACATAAGGGAGCTATTTCCATGTTGTCCATTAAAAAACACTTTTTTAAAAAATTAATCACCCTCAGTTTATTTGCAAGCCTGGTTGCTTGTAATAGCAGTGATATCCCCGTATCAACATCGACAACACCCGTCACCAATGAAAACATCACTGGACTAGTAGCTCTCGGCCCGGTCGAAATGGCAGCGGTTACCGCCTATAACTTTAGCGCCGGCACACAAGGCGCGGAAATAGCAACTCTAAATAGCATTACCGATGCCAGTGGCACATTCAACATAGCAATAACAAGCAATGACGGCCCAGTCTTGTTATGCAGTAAAGGTGGCACCTATAGCGAAGCCGCTAGTACACCAACAAACAATAACGGTGTCATGGAAAAACTTAAAGTCGATTTTAATGTCGGCGAAGAAATATGTGCCGTACTAAACTACAAAGCAGCTCAAGCGCAAACCATCGCTATCACCTACTACACCAACTTAGCTTATGGTTTAGCTCTATATGATATCAAGCAAAATGGCACAGCCGTTGATGTTGCCATTACCAATGCAAATAAAATTATTAGCGATTGGATTGGTGTTAACATCATCACCACGTTACCCGTTGATGTAACCGATGCAAACAATGCAACAACCGATGTTACCGATAAATACAAATACGGCTTTGCAAACGCGGCACTATCAAGCCTAGTAAAAGAAATCACCATGATGGGCATGATGACTGGTGCCAACAACATGGCTTACATGAATGCAAATTCAAAAACATTTGCCCTGCTTGCATTTAAAGACATCAATGCAGATGGATTGCTCAATGGCAAAACCAACGCATTAGGTTCAGCCGGTACCTTGCAAATAAGTAATCAAGCAGTGACTAAAATTATTTACCGTGATGACCTTGCTAAAAACATTTCAATATTTATAAACTCACCTGAGAATGCAACATCACTAACAACAAATAACACTGCAATCACAAATTATACCAACCTAATTTCAAGTTTTACTGGCGCAATTTTTGTTGCTACTCCAGATACAGGCAACACACCACCTGTAGCAGTAGATGATCCAAGTGCAAACGCAACACCAATCATCGCCGTCACAGGTAGTTCAATTGTTATCCCTGTTTTAGACAATGATACCGATGCCGAAAACGATCCATTAATCGCGATGATGGTATCCGCAACAGCTCAAGCAATGAATAGCGGAAGTAGTGCAGTACTCGATACGTTAAACAAAACAATTATCTATAACCCCGGCACATTAGCAGCCGGTGCAACTGATTCATTTACCTATTTTGCTTTTGATGGTTTTGATATTTCAACAAGTCCAGCCACGGTTAGTGTTACTGTTGCTGATGTAGCAAATACAGCTCCAACGGCATTAACGAATGTTACATTAACAGTAACGGCTGGTGATACGGTGAACCTACTCGCTTCACAATTGGGTAGCGATGCGGAAAACAACCCACTTAAAGTTGCTAGCGTAACACCACCAACCATAGCAGGTGTCGAAAGTGACAGCTCAACTTCAATAGTTACTATTGATGGTTCAATAAACTTCACAGCGGGTAGCACATTAGGTGATGTCGAATTTAGCTTCACTCTCAACGATGGTGGCCTAGTCAACTCTAATTCTGGAAAAGTGGTTGTGACTGTTATTGCGCCAATAGATCCACCACCAGTCATTACCATTGGTGCGGGTCCATTTGAAGCCAGCATTGGAAGTCCTACTGAAATTGAAATAGCAACTGTTGCTGATGATAGTCCGCAATTATCAGTGGCCGCTATACCTGTTGCAGATGGTTCATTGCGGCTGGATACCACTACGGTTCCTGCAAAAGTATTATATACCGCACCGACTACAGGAGCAGCCCGCTCAGTGACAGTCAACATTGTTGTAAGTGATAATGTCAATCCTGATGTTAGTGCCAGTGTGGCGGTTAATTTAGTGATTGCAGCAGTAGATCAACCACCGATCATTACCGTTGGTGCGGGTCCATTTGAAGCCAGCATTGGAAGTCCTACTGAAATTGAAATAGC
>CAZEPW010000095.1:0-673 GCA_964514215.1 uncultured Thioalkalispiraceae bacterium | reverse complement strand
TTCATTGCGGCTGGATACCACTACGGTTCCTGCAAAAGTATTATATACCGCACCGGCTACAGGAACGGCCCGCTCAGTGACAATCAACATTGTTATAAGTGATAACGTCAATCCTGATGTTAGTACCAGTGTCAATATTAATTTATTAGTTAACGAAGCTCCAATAGCAAACGATGTCTTAATTGGGACAATATCAACATTTGAAGAAACTCTATTAGCTAATGGTACATATAACTATAGTGATAACGAGCAAGACAACGAAGGAACAACAACATTCAAATGGTTCTACACTATTGGCATAAATGGTGGACTAATAGAAATTCAAGGTTTAAATCCAACAAACCAGAATTTACGAATAATTAATCCATGTCCAGAAATGCAAACATGCTATTTAATATTTGAGGTTACTCCAGTAGCTGAAACTGGTACCCTAATCGGTACACCAACTAAATCACCTAGAGTAGCATTTTCAGGGATGATGTAATTTAATCAGACTTAACTAAAACTTCCCCGATTTTTTTCGGGGAGGTTTAATTTAACAGAATAAGAATAAATAGTCGGTACCGGTAGGAAAGCTGATCACTCAGCTCCCCCCGCGCAGATCCGTACGTACGCTACGTAAGCGTCGGCTAAACCCCACCTAGACAAGAACAGCCGCCTTACTAAACTGACT
>CAZEPW010000094.1:0-7828 GCA_964514215.1 uncultured Thioalkalispiraceae bacterium | reverse complement strand
GCACACTTTAAAAAAGACAAAGTGACTAAAATTATCACCAAGCGTCAACAACAAGGTACTTTAGGTGAAGGCACTCTGTTTTCATTCGAAGTGTATTTTAAACCCAATCAAAAACAGTTTTCAGCGGATTTATATCAAGATTCTTTTGATCGCGTTATAAAATTAGCATCCACTTACGGTGGTGCGATTATTACTGTTGAAGGCCATAGTGATCCATTAGGGTATTTAAAAAAGAAAAAAGCCGGTAGTCCAAATTTAGTGTTACGCCAAATTAAACAATCAGCCAAAAATTTAAGTTTAACGCGTGCTAGTGCGGTGCGTGACAATATTATTCGCTACGCCAAACAAAAACAGATTCAATTGGATTTATCGCAATTTGCAGTGGTTGGTCATGGGATTAACTCACCCCTAAGTGGTATGTGTGGTTCGGAACCTTGCGCACCAAAAACCAAACAGGAATGGTTGAATAATATGCGAGTGCAATTTCGCATTATTCAAATTGAAGCTGAATCCGATGTATTCCAGCCGTTATAATATATAAGGAGTGTATATGAAACAGCAATATGGAAATAAATTAAACTCGTCACTGGTATTTATTGCCACGCTTGCAAGTGTCAGCTTGTTAACATCGTGTGATCAATCGAATAAACATCCGCCAGCTGTTACGAGTGAACCAATAATGCAGCAATCAACGTCAACTCAGGATGATGTGACAACAACATGGCCTTATATTGATCAGGATGAACAAGCATTGTCTAAAAATTTAGTAGCCGACAATATTTATGTGGTGTTTGATGGTTCGGGCAGCATGGCAAGCGCTGGTTGTTCAAATGGCAAACCAAAATACCTTGCAGCACAAAATGCCCTACAAGTTTTTAGTAAAATAGTATCTGCCGATACCAACTTAGGCTTTTTAGCATTTGATGCCAAGGGTATTACAGAACGGGTGCCCTTGAGCTTACAAAACCGCGACGCATTTAATAGCCAAATTAAAGCGGTGAGTGTTGGTGGCGGCACACCACTTAAATCGGCAATGAAAATTGCATATATTAATTTAACCAAACAAGCCAAAAAGCAATTAGGTTATGGTCGCTATCAATTAGTGGTGGTGACCGATGGTCAGGCTAATGAAGGTGAAGATCCATTAAGTCTAGTATCTGAAATTTCAAAATCATCGCCGGTAGAGATTCATACCATTGGTTTTTGTATCGATAAAAATCATTCATTAAATATTCCGGGAATAACCGTTTATAAAAGCGCGATGAATACCCAAGCCTTACAACAAGGTTTAAAAGCGACACTAGCAGAATCACCCTCTTTTTCTGTTAAGTTTAATTAATCCCACAATGAGTGGACATTTAAAAATAGTTGTTTGGATTTTAATGATAGGCACAGTGTTGCTGTTGTCCTATAAATTAATTTTGCCGCGTTTGGAATCGGATAACCAAAAACAAACATCGGATGCGCGTGCGACCAAGGGTAAAATATTAATTGGGGTTGATAACTGGATTGGTTATTACCCGCTTTGCTCCAAGGTCATGCGTAAACACATGTATCGCATTGGTTACCAATTAGAATGTGTTGATGATAAAGCCGATTATGCTTTGAGAATGAAAAAACTCAAAAAATCCGATTTACAGTTTGCAGTCGCAACAGTTGATTCGTATTTACTTAATGGCGAAGACGTTAATTATCCCGGCACTATTATTTCAGTGATTGATGAGTCAAAAGGTGGCGATGCGATTGTTGCATGGAAAAATAAAGTAAAAAGTATTGATGCGCTAAAAACTGCAAATATTGATTTAAAAATTGCGTATACCGCCGCTTCACCCAGTGAACATTTATTAAAAAGTGTTGCAGTGCATTTTGATGTGCCAATGTTACGAAATAAAAAAGCTGGCTGGCGTGTTGAGGCCGATGGCTCTCAAGCGGCACTAAAGCTTCTTCAAGATAAAAAAGTTGATGTGGCGGTGTTATGGGAGCCGGATGTATCAAGAGCATTATCGAATAAAAAAATAACTAAATTATTAGGTACAGAAGATACCAAGAAATTAATTGTTGATATATTAATAGTGAACCGAAATTATGCACAGGATAATCCTGATGTGGTTACCGCATTGTTACGAAATTATTTTAGAACATTAAAATTTTATAAATCGAATCAAAGTGAATTTATTGATGACATAGCAGACGACACTAATATTTCCAAAAAGAAAATTTCAACGTTATTAAAAGGTGTCTCGTGGGTGAATCTATCTCAAAATGCACAAAATTGGTTTGGAACAATGTCTTATGGTAATACTGGTTCTGAAGGTTTAGTTGATACTATTGAAAGCACGGCTGAAATTTTGGTTGATAGCGGTGATTTTTCGACGAATCCACTACCGAATAAAGATCCCTACCGTATTATTAATAGTCAGTATTTAATCAATTTATACGAAAACACGGCAACGGCACAATTTGGTCAAGTAGTAACGAATAGTGTCACTAACGAGCAAAGTTTAGAAACAAAATTTACCAAGCTTTCAAAACAGGCTTGGGCTGAGTTGCGTGTCATTGGAACCTTAAAAATTCGCTCCATCGTTTTTCAAAGCGGTGCCGATAAATTGACATTAGCAGGTAAAGAACAGCTTGATAAAGCCGCAGAGAATTTAAAACATTATCCAAAATTCAGAGTCATTATTAAGGGGCACACTGGAACCCGTGGTGATAAGGTTGCAAATAAATTATTATCTAAAAATCGTGCAAAATCAGTTGCACGTTATTTAAAAGTTACTTACGGTCTGAATTCAAATAGAATTTTAACCAAAGGATTAGGTGGTATAAAACCATTAAAACGCAAACCAGGAGAATCATTTCGAGCGTTTAATTACCGTTTACCGCGCGTTGAATTATTTCTGGTAGCAGAAGATATTTAAATGAAGTCCGATGTTAATTTTTCTAAGCAAGCGGTAAATAAAGCGGTATTGAAAAATACCTTGCAACACCCTAGTGTGTTGTATCCTGCAACAGTAGGCATTTTAGGTTTGGCCGCTGCCACCGTGTTAGGCGCAAGTTTACCTTTGTTAGCCGTTGGTATTGGTGGTGGTAGCATTGCAGGTGTTAGTTGGTTAACGCATTTTTTTGCACGCAAAGAACGTTTTGCGAATGACTATGTCCAAAAATTATATAATGAAATTGAGGCAAAGCGTTTAAATCATACCAAGAAACTAACTGAAATTTTAACTCAAGTAGAATCAGAACAAGGTTTAGATCAATTTCAGCGTTTGAAAATAAAGTTTGATACCTTTGGTGAGTTGTTAAAAGATAAGCTTGATCCAAACGAACTAACCTATTCGCGTTATCGCGGTATGGCAGAGCAAGTTTATTCGGGTTCCTTGGATAATCTGTATGATATAGCTAATATTCTAAAAGGCGTAAAAATTATTGATCACCAACGTATTACAACCAGAATAAGTGAGCTTGAATCCGATAGCCAAATGAGTGATAAACAACAACGAGAATTGGATACTTTAAATGAGCGATTAAACCTAAGGCAGGGTCAGTTAGATAAAATTGAACATTTTTTTTCACAAAACGAAGAAGCAATGACTCAAATCGATCAGACAATTGCCGCAATTGCAGAAATGCGCACCGAGTCTGAACGCGCTTCAATGGATTTAGAATCTGCAATGAACCGATTGAATGATTTGGCCGAACGCGCTAAACAATATTCAAATTAAATATAACGGAGATTAATATGAGTAGCGTAGAATATGTAGAATTGGATACCAGTGAGGTTGGCGATAAATTAGTCTTTGCTGAGCCTCAGGCATTAAAAGATGAATTAAGTCTGTTAGATCCAAAAACAATCACCGTTAATGCTGAGGCAGAACCCGAACTGCTTAAAAAAGCCAATAGCGTGGTGGATCATCTTATCGAGATGAATTTGGACGATTTAAAACAAGCCCAAGAGAATAAAGAAGCGGTTGAAACCATGGGGCTTAGCGTTCAGAAAAAAGCAGCCGAACAAAGCGCATTATTAAAAGCGCCGATTGGTGAATTGTCAAAACGCAGTGACGAAGGCAGCGACGTTGCAAATGCGCTAATTGATTTAAAAATGACAGTAGAAGATTTAGATCCAACACATTTTGATTTTGAGCCAGGCTGGCTTAGTCGTTTGCTGGGAAAACTACCGTTTATTGGCACGCCGATGAAGCGTTATTTTACCAAGTTTGAAAGTTCGCAAACGGTGTTAGCAGCGATTGAAGCATCCTTGATAAAAGGACAAAAACAGCTTGAGCGTGATAATATTACACTCGCGTCGGATCAAATCTCAATGCGCGAACTCACTAAGGCGCTTGAAAATGCTATCAAATTGGCACAACTAATTGATCAACGTTTGGTCACGCGCTTAGAGCGAGAAATAAAACCGGATGATCCTAAATATAAATTTATACAAGAAGAAATATTGCATCCACTTCGAGTTCGTATTCAAGACTTGCAACAACAATTAATTGTTAATCAACAAGCGATTTTAACCATTGAAATTATTGTTCGTAATAATAAAGAATTAATTCGAGGTGTTCGCCGTGCATTAAATGTCACAATGAATGCGTTATCAACTGCCGTGGTTCTTGCTCAGGCATTAAATCATCAAAAAATAGTATTACGAAAAATAACATCGTTAAACGAAACCACCGATGGTTTATTGGCTGGCACTGCAAAAATGCTAAAAGAACAAACACCGCAAATTAACAAGCTTGCATCTGAGGCGAGTTTGAATATTGAAACATTAAAAACAGCCTTCAAAGATATTCAATCTGCGTTATCAGAAATATCAGAATTCAAACAAAAAGCACTACCATCGATGGCAAAAAATATTTTAGAAATGGATGAAATGATTGGTCAGCAAGATAAAGCCATTCGAGATCTTGAGGAAGGTAGAAGCATGACGTCTAACTTTATTATTGAGCCTTAATTAATTCAAGATTTCTAAGGCAAAGGTGTTTTAAATAATATGTATACAATATTGGTTTATTAAGGAGAATATGGTGAAAAAACGATTAGCAGTTTTATTTTTATTGACGTTGCTTAGCAGCAATGTTTTTGCAAAAGATTCATTTAAAGTAGCATGGTCGCATTATACGGGTTGGGAGCCTTGGGGTTATGCCGATGAGTCCGGTATTTTAAAAAAGTGGGCTGATAAGTATAAAATTAAAATCAAATTGAGTTTGATTAATGATTATATCGAATCCATTAATCTTTATACATCAGGACAGTTTGATGCCTGTACCATGACGAATATGGATGCCTTAACCATTCCTGCGGTGGGTGGTATTGATACTGAGGTTGTTATCATTGGTGATTTCTCAAATGGTAATGATGGCATCGTGATGAAAAAGGGTAATTCGGTGAATGATTTAAAAGGCCGCGACATTAAACTAGTTGAATTATCAGTATCACACTACTTGTTATCGCGTGCGTTAAAAATGAATGGTATGTCGGAAAAAGACGTTAAAGTGGTTAATACTAGTGATGCTGAAATTGCTTCTCTATTTATATCCGATTCAAAAGCTGCGGTTGTGACCTGGAACCCACCACTACAAACTGTACGTAATGCCAAGGGTGCGAATATGGTTTTTGATTCGTCTAATATCCCGGGTGAAATTATTGATGTGATGGCAGTTAAAACCAATGCCGATGAGCGATTAAAAAAAGCATTAACTGGTGCATGGTATGAAGTGATGGCTATCATGGCTGGCCGTGGTAGTAAATCAACGGCTGCAACCAAAATGATGGCCAAGCAAGCAGGCGCAACTGTTGCCGAGTTAAAATCTCAAATTCGAACAACGGCAATGTTTTATCAAGCATCAAAGGCGGTTAGTTTTACTGCAAGTGCTGATATACAAAAAACCATGGAATTTGTGCGTACCTTCTCATTTGATAATGGTTTATATGGTAACAATGCAAAGTCGAAAGATTTGGTTGGTATGCAATTTCCGGGTAATAAGATTATTGGCGATAAAGGTAATATTAAGTTACGCTTCACTGATAAATACATGAAAATGGCTGCCGATGGCAAACTATAAATTATTTTAAACAGTAAAACAGTGCTAAAAAAACTATCCAATATAATCGGTCTGCATGCCAGACCGAGCAAAGTATTAACATGGTTATTAGCCAGTATTCCGGTTATTATCATTATAGTGATTTATTTGCTAGCTTCGGATGCGCGTCATGCTGAAAATGCCAGTGATAAATTATTGCCGGGGATCTCACAGATGGCATCAGCCATGTCACAAATGGCTTTTGAAGAAGATCGTCGCAGCGGTGATATTTTATTATGGAAAGATACTTACGCTAGTTTAAAGCGTTTACTCATCGGTATTATTATCGCAGCGGTGATGGGATTATTGCTCGGACTCAATCTTGGTTTATTTCCACTTGCCCGTGCGCTGCTTGGTTTTTCCTTAACGTTTGTTTCAATGGTGCCGCCCTTAGCGATTTTACCGATATTATTTATTGTGGTTGGTATTGATGAATTAGCCAAAGTATCGTTAATTGTGCTTGGAATATTCCCGTTGATTGCTCGGGATATTTTAATGGCGACCAAAAAAATACCCAAGGAACAAATCACCAAGGCACTCACTTTGGGTGCAAGTCACTTGGCTGTCGCTTATCGGATTGTATTGCCGCAAATTTTTCCACGTTTAATTGAGTCGATACGGTTAAGTCTTGGTGCTGGTTGGTTGTTCTTAATCGCTGCAGAAGCAATCGCAGCAACCGAGGGTTTGGGTTATCGAATATTTTTAGTGAGACGTTATTTATCGATGGACATTATTATTCCCTACGTTATTTGGATTACCATTATTGGTTTTAGCATCGATTTTCTATTGCGTTTGTGGATTCGCAAACGTTACAAATGGTATGACACAACAAAATGACAGTAGCTCAACAAGCACAGCGTAAGCAAGATTATTTATTGTATATTGAAGATGTTTATAAACAATATGATGATAAGTTAGTGTTGGATAATATTGATTTATCAGTAGCCGAATCCGAATTTTGTACTGTGGTTGGCCCAAGTGGTTGCGGCAAGTCCACATTATTACGTTTGGTCTTAGGGCAAGAGCAACCCACTAAAGGTGCTTTGTATATTGACGGTGAAACCATCGGCCACCCTAATCCGAATCGTGGTATTGTTTATCAACGTTATTCATTGTTTCCACATTTAACGGTATTAGAAAATGTCACTTTGGGTAAACGATTTTCGTTAGGATTTTTTGATCGCATTAAAACGGCTTCTGCAATAAAAGATGAGGCCAATGAATTTTTGCGTAAGGTGAAATTGGAACAACACGGCCATAAATATCCACATGAGTTATCCGGTGGCATGCAGCAACGTGTTGCTATTGCACAAGCCTTAATAATGCGCCCACGAATTTTACTGATGGATGAGCCCTTTGGTGCATTAGATCCGCATACCCGCGTTGAAATGCAACATTTTATTTTGGAATTATGGGAACAAGAAAAAATGACTATATTTTTTGTCACCCACGATTTAGATGAGGCGGTCTATCTTGGTACTCGTGCATTTGTCTTGTCACAATATTACCGTGATGATCGTGACTTACACAAAACCCAAAACCACGGTGCAAAAATAGTAGCAGACTATCAACTACCGCGTGAAGCCATGTCAGATTTATTTAAAACAACACCGGAGTTTACCGACTTAGTTGAAGCAATTCGTAAAGACGGTTTCACCACTGAATACAGTCAGCATGCAAAAGATTTTAATTTATCACATCCTGACTCATTTCAAACGTTAAGCAAGGCCGAACACGAC
>CAZEPW010000093.1:0-7927 GCA_964514215.1 uncultured Thioalkalispiraceae bacterium | reverse complement strand
TGAATATCAAAATTATCCGGTTGCACATGATGATATGGGGCAAGGGCCAACGTTATTACATTACGATGAACATCATTTACCGGTTAATGGTTTGTATGCTTGGACACCGGGTAAGTATGGCCCCATTATAAAAGCTGGAGAGTCGTTATGGATAGAATCCAAATTTGATAATCCGCATGATATTGATATCGATAATATGTTGATTGCTTTTGTTTTTTGGGAAGCGTTGGATTAATTTTTAATAACGTCTAGTCACAAGTAATACGTCATTCTCGCTAGCAACAAATTAGACACGCGGGAATGGCGATTATTTAAAATTAAATAAGCATCGTTATTTTTTTAGCGACGTAACATTGCAATCCATCTGCTGAGATTTAATAAACTCGCCAATGATGCCGCAACATAGGTATACGCGGCTGCACGTAATATTCGTTTAACAGCCGCTTCATCTTTTTCTGAAATATAATTGCCGTCTTTTAGCATTGGTAAGGCTTTGCCAAAACTGGCATCAATTTCTACCGGCAGGGTAACTAAGTGAACCAAGGTGGCAATTGTCATTGATGCGATACCGAGAACCAGCGTTATTAATGCAATTGCGGGCGAACGACTAAAAATAGCTAATAGTGGCAGTGCGATCATGATCATCACACCCAATTGTTGCGAGTTTTGGGCAATTCGAATTAATTTTGTTCGAGTGGCGAGCTTTGCTTCGTTCCTAAAATCTTGGACGGCATGGCCTACTTCATGCGCGGCAACTGCGATTGCCGTTAATGAATTGTCAGAAAAATTGCTTTGACTCAAACGCACGACTTTATCTGTCGGATCATAATGATCGCCCTTGTCGGTAACTTCTACCGTGACATTTGTTATTTGGTAACGTTGTAATAAATGCGTGGCGAGTTCGCCACCGGTTCCGGGAATGTGTTTTTGGTTTTTTGCATAGCGCTTAAAGGTAGACTGCGCCCATACTTGCGGGCCATATATGATAAGAAGAATTAAAATAAGAATGACGACAATGTGCATAACAACAAACTAAATTTAGGTTTTTAATTTTAACACCATTGTTCGAATACGTTTTTTCTGTAGTCGATGGCGAATTTTATCCATCTTACGAGCGCTGGTAAAGGGGCCAATGCGGACACGGTGCCAAGTATTGGTCTTATTAATAGTAACACTTTGTATTTCAGCATTAACGCCAAACAATGCCAAGCTGGCTTTAAGCTTATCGGCTTCTGCATATTGACGGAACGATCCTGCTTGTAAGACATATTTAAATTTGGGGTTGTTTTTTCTTTGTTGTTCTTGTTTTTTTAATTGTTCTAAATCGGGTATAGGAACTTCAATTTCCGGCAATATTTTATAAAAATCAAATCCAATTGTCGGGTTATCGGTTTTGTGTATTGGTTTAATATTATTGTTTTTTATATACTTGATATTGGCATCAACCACGTCGTTGGCAAAGTTTTTAACGACTTTATTGAGTGGTGGTGTATTGGCTGTTTCTGGCCGGCGCTCGTTAATATAGACTAACAATGCGACGAATAAACCCACGGTTAAACCGCCGAGCATCCATGCCCAACCCGGTAGGCTATGTTTTTCTCTGTCACTGCGGGTTTTTTTAGCGTAGTCTTTGGTCATTAATATATCTTGATAAGTTAATTGGTTAAGGTAATTAGCGTTACATCGTTTCTGGTGCAGTTACACCTATTAAGTTTAGACCATTATGTATTACTTGTTTTGTCGCGTGTAATAATAATAAACGTGCATTTCGAAGTTTTGCATCATCGATTAAAATTCGAATGCGTTTATCATCGGCATCGTAATAGCTATGCAATACGGTTGCGAGTTCACGTAGATAGTTACACAAAATATACGCTTCATGTTCGATAGCGGCTTTATGAATTAATGCCGGATATTGTTGTAAGGTGTTCATCAAGGCAACTTCACTTTGTTCGGTGAGTAGCGTTAAATTGTCTAAAGCCAATGTCTGATCATAGGCCATATCCGATTCTGCTGCTTTGCGTATCACACTGCAAATTCGAGCATGCGCATATTGAATGTAATACAATGGGTTTTCGCTGGATTGTTTGCGCGCCAAATCCATGTCAAAATCTAAATGTTGTTCGTTTTTACGCATGACATAAAAAAAGCGTGTTGCATCATTACCAACCTCGCGTCGTAGTTGGCGTAAGGTGATAAATTCACCCGAACGAGTCGACATGGCTTTTTTGACACCACCTTCGAATAAATTAACAAATTGCACCAACAAAACTTCTAACAAATCGGCTTGTCCTGATAAGGCATCCATCGCGGCTTTAACTCGAGCAACGTAACCATGATGATCTGAACCCCAGATATCAATAATTTCATCATAACCGCGATCCAGTTTATTTTTATGGTAGGCAATGTCGGATGCGATATAGGTTTTTAAACCATTAGCGCGCACTAATACCCGATCTTTTTCATCATCAAATGCGGTTGAACGAAACCAAACTTTGCCTTCATCTTCATAGATAAAATCTTTTTCGCGTAATTGGTTTATCGCATCATCAACAGCACCCGAGGTCATCAAGCTGCGTTCAGAAAACCATTCATCATAATGCACGCCAAATGCTTCCAAGTCGCTTTTAATATCATCGAGCAAGTGATTTAGAGCGACATCAAAAACGGTTTGATAATGCTCTGCCAACAATGTCTTGGCATTATGGATAATTCCATCGATGTGTTTTTCTTTATCGCCATCGGGGTTTTCATCGGTCAAATCTTGCGGTACAGCATCCATTAAGCTGCTGATTGGTTGATGAAATTTGTTGTTATTTTCTCGGTGCAGGGTTGCTGCAATGTCCCACACATAGTCGCCTTTGTAGGCATTGGTAGGAAATGTCACGGTTTCGCCACATAAGTCTAAATAACGCAGATAAACACTGGCAGCTAAGATATCCATTTGTCGTCCAGCATCATTAACGTAATATTCTCGGTGCACCTGATAACCAATAGCCGCTAATAAATTTCCAACCACTGCACCAAAAGCGGCACCCCGGCCATGGCCGACGTGTAGTGGGCCGGTTGGATTGGCCGAGACAAACTCAACCTGTACTTTTTTACCTGCAGCTACATTTGAACAACCAAATTTATCGGCCTGAGCAATAATATCGGGTAATACATGATGAAATGCAGTGTTATTCAGATAAAAATTAATAAAACCCGGCCCGGCAATTTCAACCTTGTTGACGATATCGGAGGCGGGTAAGGCTGCCACAATTTTTTCAGCTAAATCACGTGGTTTGCATTTGGCGGCTTTGGCCAAGGTTAAAGCCAAGTTACTCGCAAAATCACCATGAGCGCGATCATCGGCTTTACCCTTGGCTTGATCCAGCTGGATGTGGATTGCAGTGTCTTGCGGCACATCGCCATTGTTGATTAGGGTGCTTGCTGCAGTATTTAGCAGGGTTGTTAATGCGTCTTTCATTTTAAATGCTTATGTAGTCAATGGGTTAGTGGTTCTAATAATTTTGCAAAGGCTATTATCGCTTGTTCTGGCCCACTTGCAAAGTACATCCCGGTGCTTTCTGCTTATTGGGTGCTATTAAGGTTGATATTTGGTTTTTGCTGGGCTGTTGTAGTACTGCGCTTGTTATACGCATTGCCAAAATATTAGTGGAATGACAGTTAAACCGGGGTTTGATTTAATCGCTATAACGGCTGTTAGTCGATTGCCTATTTTTTAAATTTAAGTTTTATCGATTAAAATTTTTTTAGTCTGAATTTTTTAAATTCGATATTTATTATTTCCCTGTTATCTAAAATGATTATTTTATTATGGTTGCGATTTTTTTGTTTTGTAGTTTTACAAAATACAATTAAATTTTTTTTAAAAATGTGCATTCATAAGATTATAAATTTTTATTTTGTGATGAACTCTACGTTTTAAATGTAGATATCCACATTTACTAAAATTTGCATGGAACTATACTTGACCTAAGTTGAAAAATTTGTTTTCAAAGTTGTACAAATTACACTTAGATAGAGGAGTTGTTTTTATGCCAGTTGTCAAAAAAAAACGAGTTGCTAGTCGTTCGAATACCCGAGCTGTTGTATCTCGAAGAAAAGCCGCCAAAAAACTTACTGCTGTTAAGCTAACATCAGCTAATGCAACAGTAATGGCAGGGAAAATTAATTTTAAAAATCAAATTGAAACCACAAAGAGCATAAGACAACTTAAATTTAAGTTTGGTCAGGTTGCACCTACTATTGGTGCGCTTTATAAAATGTCTTCCACGAAAGCTGAAAAATTTTCATCCGCATTAATTAAAAGCTCAAAAAATAATGTTGAAAGTCGCAGTAAAGTCCGCGAAATGATTTTATGGGCTAATAAGGCCGGTATGAAACAACGGCGTATGATGAGCAAATCATTTGTTAAATCGGGTGCGAGTATGGTTTTGGTGCATGGTATTGGTGAGCTCAATAAAACTCAAGCACGACGTTATATGAAAGATTATTTCAGTTCGGGTGGCAGTTTAAAAGATGTCGCCCAATATTTACAAATTGCTGGTGCGACTATTCGAAAAAATAAACCCAAGCTCGAAGGTACTGATGGTGGTTTTATTGATGCAGTGGGTGGTTTTTTTGAAGACGCTGCAGATGTTATTAGTGATACTGTTACCACGGTAGTTGATGCCGTTGTTTCAGCAGGAAAATCGTTAGCGAGTGTTATTAAGGATACGGTTAACTGGACTGCCAGTAAATTAGCAGATTTGGTCGGCTCGTTAATCGAGGCAGGTAAGTCGGTTGCCAGTATTTTATCAGCGGCTATTAATAAAAGTATCTCGCTGCTAAAAAAATACGCTCGAGCCGTGATTGCAGCAGGTCGGCGTGTTAGAGAAATTTTACGTTGGGTGGCCAGTAAAGCCAGCAATGTGATTAAAGATATTGTTAGAGTTGTGTTAGCTGCTGGAAAATCGATTGCACATGTCGTTTCGGAAGCGGTGCGTGTTAGTTTAGCCGTTATTAATAAAACCGTGAAAGCGCTTATTCAATTGAATAAAAGTATTTTATCCATTTTAAGAGCGGTAAAAAATATGGCATTTTCTGCTATTAAAAACGTGGTGAATGCGATTTTAAGAGCAGGAAGAAATATTGCTCAGGTGATGCGCGATGCGCTTAAAGCCGGTCTTAGTATGATTCGTAATACGGTGAAAGCGCTGATAAGTTTAGGTAAACGAGTGTTTGATATTCTTAAATCAGTAGCAACTAAAGCATTTAGTGTTGTGCGTAATGTGGTTGACGCTATTTTACGAGCCGGTAAAAGAGTCGTTCATATTATGGCTGATGCGATCAAATTGGCGATTAGAGCTGTACGTCGAATTGTTAAATCGTTAATTGTATTGGGTAAAAAAGTATTTGAAATTTTAAAGGCAGTGGCAGCAAAGTCATTAAGTGTGGTGCGCAATGTTGTTAGTGCGCTTTTGCAAGCAGGAAAACGCGTGTTGGATATTATGAATGATGCGATTAAACTGGCTGCATCCGGATTACGCACTGTTGTTAGGGCACTATTAAGCTTAGGAAAATCGGTATTACAGGTATTACAAGCGATTGCTTCAAAAACTGCATCGGTCATCCGTTTAGTCGTTGATGCATTATTAAAAGCCGGTAAAACCTTATTTGCAATTATGGCCGCTGCGGTGCAAGCCGGAGTGCGCTTGGTTCGTAAAATGGCGTGTGCCTTGGCGCAATTGGGTAAGGCATTACGTTTTATTGCCTCGACTGTTATTAATAAAACGGCGGCATTGATCAAAGCTGCCGTTCAAGGTTTTATTGATGCTGGTCGCAAGGTCGCGCAAATCATGAGTGAAGCATTTAAGATGACTGCGCAAGCATTAAAGAAATTGGTAATGGGTATTTATCAAGCAACGCGCCAGCTTGGCAAAATATTAGTTGCAGCAGCAGGGCGTGCTTTAGCAACGGTTCGTACTGTGCTCGAAGGTTTACTTGCGGTGGGAGTGCAATTAGCAAAAGCCGTGAAAGCGATATGCCTCGATGTTGCCAGTGGTTTTAGAAAAGGCTTCTTTGAAGGTTTAAAAGCGTTGGGCAAAGCAACGTTGGATATTCTCAAAGCAGCTGTTAAAGGTGGCTTGTCGATAATCGCATTAGCATTTTCAGCATTCCTCGAATTGTGGGGTGGTTATCGCGGTTTGAATGCGAAAGAAAGAATCGAAGCTCGACGGGTGTTTGGTTGGTCGATTGATTTGGATCGGGTCAAAATCACTACCGCATCGTTACCATCGGATGCGATTAATTACCTCAACAAGCAACGAACTTTTACCACGATGTATGTCATCAACTTTTCGTCTAAATCGACTGTGCCATTAAAAACCTTAATTCATGAGTTAACCCATGTCTGGCAAGCCGTGACGGCTGGCCCGGTTTACATGGTTGAAGCATTACACGCACAACTATTTGGAGCCGGTTATACCGTCACTGATGCCGATCTTGTTACTAATAATGGCGACTTTAGTAAATTTAATCGCGAGCAACAAGCAACCATAGTGGAACGTTATTGGAATAATCGTTGGAATAAAAAAGCCGATTATCAAAAATATCAACCTTATGCTCGTGCCGTTTATCGCGCTAAGTCAACTAAGCTACCCAGCTTTAACAGCCGTATCCCCATTATTAACACATCGATAATACGTGCTGTTAGAGTTCCAATGACGCGAGCTGCAAGACGTTAAACGTCTTAACTCATGCGTGAGCTAGTCTGTATTGCTCCTCGTGAGTTCTGGCCGGTAATAAGAAGCGGGCTTAATCCTTGTGGATATAACGTCCGCTTCTTTGTTCGTGAAGAAAATAAGTTAACGACAGCAAAACAGTGTAACGATCCTTATCACGTTTCGTCCTTGGTTGGTCGACTACGAAATCCAGCCGATGCAGTGTTACTTGTTGTACCTCGTAACCGATCACCACGCAGCGTTGCTCCCGGCCCGATTGTTGCGGGCATTCCACTCGGGCTGGTGTTTGCCAATCAACCGGATGATCTCATTCCTTGGTTAATCGCAACCAAGCATCAATCGTCTGAACAGCTATGGGCAGTGTTGGCGATGTGGAAACGTTCGTATTTGCGTTTGGGGAAACGCATTGCGAAGTGGATGCAGGGTAGTAATCCCAACCAAGTTGAAGGCTGGTATGCTGATAATGTGACGCGTGATGATTTAATTAAACGCATGGCACAAGGGCCCCGGGTTGTGGTGTATGTTGGACACGGTCGTCCTCGCGGGTTAACAGGTTATCGTGGTCTTCGTGGTTATCATTTTACTGAATTACACGATCGACAACCCTGTGGCACATTTATTTGTTTTGCCTGCGATACTTTAAAACGAACCTATGGTGTGTTTCCATTTGGCTGCCGTTTGGTTTTAGATGGTGTTGTTGCTGCCTATCTCGGTGCTGTTGAACCATTGTTGGTTGATGCCAATACGCGATTGGCACATCACATGGGCGAACTATTTGAAAACCAAGCCGCCAATGATTTAGCGACCCTTGTTATAAAAATGGAAAAACGTTTAAAAAATTTGCCAGAACAAAAAATGGTTTACCGCGCATTTTCAGATTACCGAATTATTGGTAATCCATTACAACCTTTGTAAATTATCGGCCTAACGGTAAAAAATATTAAACCCGTCACTCCCGTATGCTGTCTACCACCACCAATGTGGAATAATAATTTCATTACAAACACCACGAGATGCCGGCTCAACACATTACCGGCATGACGGATAAAAATAGATTAGTTTAATTAAAACGGTCACTCCCGTATGCTTTTAACGGGAGTCCACCGCCACCAAGGTTGAAATAATAATTTCATTACGAACACCTCGAGATGCCGGCTCAACACATTACCGGCATGACGGTAGTAATATTTTATTAACGT
>CAZEPW010000092.1:0-8059 GCA_964514215.1 uncultured Thioalkalispiraceae bacterium | reverse complement strand
CCTTCACGAGACACATCGGCACCACTGGTATTGGAACGCGATGTTATTTTGTCCATTTCATCTAAAAATACAATGCCATTTTCTTCCACGTTGCTAACCGCACGTGCTTTGATATCGTCCTCATTCACCAATTTAGCGGCTTCTTCTTGCGCCAATAATTCCAGTGCTTTTGCTATTGGCAAGGTTCGTTTGGATTTTTTACCGCTGCCAATATTTTGAAACATGCCTTGTAGCTGGCTGGTCATTTCTTCCATGCCCGGTGGCGCCATAATTTCAACACCAACCGCCGGTGCGTTTAATTCAAGCTCAATTTCTTTGTCGTCCAACTTACCTTCACGTAATTTTTTACGAAATTTTTGCCGTGTGCTGCTTTCATCTTCGGCATCGGATTCCACATCATCGGTATTAAAACCAAACTTGCGAACCGGTGGCAGTAAAATATCAAGCACACGTTCTTCAGCAGCATCGGCCGCGCGAGTTTTCACCTTGGCCATTTCAACTTCACGCGTTAATTTAATGGATGTTTCAATTAAGTCACGCACAATGGATTCAACGTCACGTCCAACATAACCCACTTCGGTGAATTTAGTCGCTTCAACTTTGAGAAAAGGCGCATTTGCTAATTTTGCCAAACGTCGTGCAATTTCAGTTTTACCGACACCGGTTGGGCCGATCATTAAAATATTTTTAGGGGTGATTTCATTGCGTAACGATTCATCAACACAACCACGGCGCCAACGATTTCGAAGTGCTATAGCAACGGCACGTTTTGCATCATTTTGGCCAATAATGTGTTTATCCAGTTCGGAAACGATTTCACGAGGGGTTAATTGCGTCATTCACTAAATCCTTATTACAATTTTAATAATTTAATTCTTCAATTACACGATTATGGTTCGTATAAATACAAATATCAGCAGCAATACTCAGCCCTTTTTCAACCACATCACGGGCACTCAGCTCAGTATTATCAAGCAAGCCTCGAGCCGCAGCTTGAGCAAAGGCACCACCGGAGCCAATTGCCATTAAACCTTCTTCAGGCTCGATAACGTCACCATTACCGGAAATAATTAACGAAGCCTCAGTATCGGCAACCGCAAGTAATGCTTCGAGTCGGCGTAACATTTTGTCTGTTCGCCAATCTTTGGCCAGCTCGACAGCAGAGCGAACCAAGTGCCCCGAATGCTTTTCGAGCTTCGCTTCGAAACGCTCAAACAAGGTAAACGCATCCGCAGTCCCACCAGCAAATCCGGCAATAACTTTATCATGATACAAACGACGCACTTTTCGAGCATTACCTTTCATAACAGTATTACCCAAAGTGACTTGACCATCACCACCAATCACGACAGAGTTGCCGCGACGAACGGACAAAATAGTAGTTCCGCGATATTGTTCCAAAAACTTACTCCTTACCTTAGCTGTACCGAATCTTATACTGGGTTTGCTATTGTACACCAAGCAGTGAATTGCAGCAGCAGCTATAAAATCCTGTGAATTCAATGAATAAAACACTAATCAAATTAATTTGGGGTGGCTTAACCGGGTTTCAAGGCCGTAGGACAATTCCTACGTAAAACTGAAAGTACGATATAGATTTAGAATTGCACCAATTTAGTGAACGAGGCAAAATTTATACAACTAACAATTGGATAAAATAAAAAATTCAATCAAATCAACGTTATACAAACATTTAATTTTACCGTATATACTTATTCAGTACGAATAACAGGGTAAAACACTACAGTATTAAAGCAAAATATCACGAAACTTCATAAAATCTACATATACTCTAAATTTATTTAAGAATAAATATTTAAAACGTAATAAAATCAATAACATAAATATTCTAAAAATAGCAGATATTAAACTGTAGCTGCTTTCAATTAACCGCCTTGGATACAACTCCAAGCTTCTAAAAATGAAACATAGACATCATACCTAACTCTCCTAAACTAAAATCAGAACTGTCCAATGATGTATTTATTTTTATTTTGTTACGAACAGCAATTTTAAGTAACACAGAAAACGGTAACATACCGTATTTCAGCGAAACATTTTCCCACGTCCTTTAATCGCAAACTAAGAATTTTAAGAGAGTAGTTAGACAACAGAAATAAGGAATTAAAAACGATGGATACGACATTAAATCACTGCTATTACAGCCTCAAACATAACTGTTATCTCACACTTGACATTTTAAATTGGACAGTGTCTACTACAAAAATAAGCAATCAACGCTTGTTTATTCTATGTATAAACGTACAAAAAAAATGTAAATCTTTTGCTAAAGTTTTCTCTTATATTTTAAATAATAAAACGAAAACTAAATCATTTAGCCATACGATTTCTTTACGATGATTTAAATTTATCTTTTGTAGTTATGCTATTTGAGTAGGTTTACATACGTTCCAAGGAGAAATAATGAAAAACCATGCCATCAAAATATTAACCGGGCTATTAGTGTTAGTTTCACCGACTAGCCACGCTGCTGACATTGAAATAAGTGGTTATGCCACGTTTAAAGCGGTTGCTAATTCAAATAGCGACGGTGTTTCGTATAACCGCGAACTGGCAAAAACAAGCTATACCAATTTTGATACACGCGAAAGTAATGTCGGCATCCAGCTCTATACGGATATATCTCCAAAATTAGACATGACCGTGGTGTTATCAACCCGCGGTGGCGCACAACAAAAATACAATGTTGAAACCGAATGGGCCTATGCTAATTACAAAATAAGTAACGACCTGTCATTACGCATCGGTAAAGTAAAAGGTCCGTTTTACATGGTGTCGGATTATAAAGACGTGGGCTATGCCTACCCTTGGGTGTCACCACCAGAAGAAGTTTATAGTACCAACCCCATTCGTTCGGTGAACGGCTTGGATCTTGTGTACCAAACTAACTCCAATGAAGTCACTTATCTTGCTGAGGTTTATATTGGTGGTGGTACCAGCACAACGTATTTATTACCCAATGCAGTTGCAGCCGGTGTTTTAGATCCATTGGGATTTCCTATTGGCACGTCTCCAGGAACACAGGCTGATTTCGTAACACGCAATATGCTCGGCTTTAATACCAGTATTACCTATGAAGGTATCTCACTACGCTTGGGTTATTTTAAAACCAAGGTTGATTTTGGCCCACTAACTGATCTTGATGGTGCCTTTGGCGGTATCGGCATTACCGTGGATGTCAAAAATATCGTGATCTATTCAGAATATATTGTGCGTGATACAGCTCCCCAATTAGCCGCAGCTTTTCCGGATCAAACTGCGTCCTATATCACGGCAGGTTATCGTATAAATGATTATCTTCCCTATGTTACGATTGCCAAATTAGACAAAGGTAAAGATGCTAGCCCCTTTAGTTTAAAACAAGATTCTACTGCGCTCGGCCTACGGATGGAAATAGACGAATCCGCTGCATTAAAATTTGAAGTTGCAACCAAAAAAACCGGTGGCACAGGAAACTACGGTTTATATGACGCCCCATTAACAGGCACAGGTACAATCTATACCGTTGCTGTAGATTTACTTTTCTAGAGGATTACGATGATTACGTTACACAAAAATTTATTTCGTGCATTTGCCATAATAGCATTATTATTGTCAAGTATGGTTAGCCATGCTGCTATTGCAATCATTGCGCATCCTGATGTCGACGACAGCGGCATATCTAAAAAAATTCTGGCTAAAATATACTTAGGTAAAGTTAAAAGCTATTCTAATGGTGTAAAGGTGATTCCGTTTGATTTACCCAAAAAATCATCAATACACAAAACATTTTACAAAACGGTGGTAAAAAAATCGGATCGCGAAGTCAATCGTTACTGGTCCAAATTAAAATACACCGGTAAAGGTAAACCACCAAAACAAATTGATACCAATCGAGGTGTCATAAAATGGGTGGCACAAACAGAAGGTGGCATTGGCTATATTGACGCACGCTACGTAAAATTTTTAAAGAAATCCGTTAAAGTTATTTTAACCTTACCCTAAGCAATTAATTGGTATCGTTAATGAACATACGTAAACAGCAAAAAGTGAGATAAAAATGATTTTTAGACGCCTATCATTACTATTTTTCTTATCATTCAGTGCGTTTTCCGTTGCATTGGCAGCGGGAGACGACACCTTAAAAAGCCTGTTTATGTTTCAACAAAAAATGGCTGAAAGTGGTATCACCTCGGCCATGATGAAAATGGGCGAAATGTATGAAAAAGGCGAAGGTATCGAAAAAAGTAATATTAATGCACTCAAAATGTATCAACAAGCACAAGCTGCCGGTGATAAAAAGGCGGCTAATGCGATTAAACGCCTTAAAAACCAAAACGCTAATTCAAATAAAACCACTAAAGTTAATATTCCTAAAGTCAGAACCAAACCAAACCAAAGCCCTGAAGCTTTACGCCAACAACAAGCTCAAGCTGCTGCACGTACCAAAACCTTAAAAATAGCCAAAGATAAAGCTCGACGTGAACGAATTCAAAAACAAAAACGCGCTAAAGCAAAAACACGAAAATTAAAAGCAGCTAAACTAAAAGCCAAAGCAGCTCGCGATGCAAAACTACGCGCAGCTAAATCCAAAGCATTTAGAAAAGAAAAAGCACTTAGAGCCGCTAAAAAAGCCAAGGAAAATAAAAAGTTAACTCAAGCAGTTAACAACGTTATCCCAAAAACTGACTATGAAGAAGAAGAAGAAATCGTTTCTATCGAAACTAATGTGGCACCAGATGAAACACCAGAAAAAGGTTTTAAATCGGATCCATGTAAAAGTAAAGCCGCACGCTTATTATCAATTTGTCGTTAAATCTTATAATTTAAAATCTTCGACCAAATCATGTAACACAGCAGCGTGTTGTGCCACATCATGGCTTGCAATATCCACTTGAGAAATATTGTCTGTGGTTTGCATCGCAACATCATTAATCGCCACCACATTTTGATTAACATCCTCAACAACCGAGTTTTGCTCATCAGCCGCACCGGCTATTTGTATGCTCATATCATTAATGGTCGTAATATTATTAGTAATAATGCCTAAAGCTTCCACCGCTTGCTCGGTATATTCAACACCTTGCTTGGCTTGCTCTCGACCTTGTTCCATAGTTGCCACTGCTTCACGAGAACCGGCTTGAAGATTATTAATCATATCACTAATTTCTTTGGTTGATTCTTGAGTACGGGTTGCCAAGGTTCTTACTTCATCTGCCACCACAGCAAAACCGCGCCCCTGATCACCCGCACGAGCAGCTTCAATAGCTGCATTTAATGCCAATAAATTGGTTTGCTCGGCAATGCCATTTATCACCGACAACACATTACCAATATTTTCACTTTCTTTTTCTAAATTATTAATAACATCGGAGGCATTGCTAACCATATCGGCTAACACACCAACCGAACTTTTAGCTTCACCAACTACTTTTTTTGCGTTATCACTGTGCTGATTGGCTTCTTTAGTGGCAGAGGCCGTTTCATCAGCATGGCGCGCCACCTCTTGGGCTGTTGCCGCCATTTCATTAACCGCTGTTGCAACCTGTTCTATTTGAGATTGCTGATTTTGACTACCATTAGTTGCTTCTGCAGTAAGACTTTTTAACGAATCAGAAGTAGAATAAAGCTGTCTAGATTCTTCATTTATTTTCCCAATCATATCGCGCAAGGTTAGCGCCATTAAATTAAAACTATTAATCAAATCTCCAATTAAATCGTTACTCTTTATATGGCATGTATGGCTGACATCTTTATTACTAATGGCATGAGCAACATCAACAATGCTTTTCAATTTTTTAAGTAGCATAACTTTGACCAAAATAGAATTAACAATGCCAATTGTTATACCCGCTATAATACTACCCACAAAAAACCAGACATACATACCCGGCTTCCACGCCACAAAAAATTCCGCATAAAACGGAAAAACCACACCAACTGAACCGCCAAAAACGATAAAGGCCATTCGTAGATTACGTAATATACTCGGCTCAAATTTCATTTAATAAAATCCTTAGGATCAAACACTTAACTGAATTTTTAACAGACTTCAATAGCAACTATTGCTACACTTGTTTTTGTCGGCCATAAAACAATAAACTTGATAACCAAAGTATTATAAAGCATGATTAGCGGCATAAAAATAATAGGGTATTTATCGTACCATGAACCTATTTAATTTGAAGTTGGCATAAAGGTTAATCGCTATTTTAAAATCTAAATTTAAAAGTAACCGCCATTCCGGTAATGTTTTGAGTCGGAATTCACGGTTAAAACCTCAATATTATAAGTTTACGCGACTATAATTCTTGTATAAATCTGGGGTTATTTACTTAACTGTTAAGCTATTACTTCGACATTAAACATTCATAATGTGCATAATGAAATCGGCGATATGACACTCGCGTTTAACACCTTAACACAACTTAGAATTTTTAAATAATATAACACCGCAAATCAGCTACGCCGTCAATAAAACCATCGTTATCGAAGGACGGGCTAAATTAGCCGAAAGTCGCGTTCCTGAAACCGGTAATCAGCTCTACCAAATGAGTCATTATTCAAAAATAATTGCACAATAACTTAGCACCGAAAGCCCCTACACCAAATATATAAATGCAAATTACATACGTGCCATTTTACAATTAGCACCAATGCACGATAGCGGTACACTCCCGACATCATCCATGCCTTTGAACAAGCGATGCCAGAAATTTTAACTATTTACGATAAACACAAGCATGTCTAATATAATTTACTCCCCAATTTGCACTTTTAAATACCGCATCAAAAAAAATTTATGTTTTGCTACAAAAGATCAACTAGATGACATTTTTTAAATTGATTTATAAAGCTTAGTAGTAACGGAAACTGGAACTGTTAAAATTTGAATTCCAAACAATAATTAGAAATGTAAAATAGATAAAATCAAGCACCAAATTTTTATTCAAAAATAAACATCTCGCTACAAGAATCCGGTAAATTATTCTATACTTTATATGTGTCTATAAAGTACCAAAAATTATGCCCTTTTTCCAAGCCCGTTATTGGCGGCTGGTGTCAATGTCCGTATGCTTCGCTCATGGAACGCTGCACCGGGAAAATGGCCTGTAATCGAGATTCAACATTTTTTCTCTCATGCACAAAATTAGCAAACTCATTAAAAAATAATTCCAGTTTTATTTTGGGTTTTGATACTACAGAAACATTATTAACACACTCACAATCAATGAAAATTCGATGCGGCGGTATATTAGGGATGCAACGCGTAATGGATATCGGAATTAATTCACCACCAGTCATTCCGGATATTATTGCCACTGCAGAATTGCTTTATAACGAAGCCAGTAATTTTCCATTTAACGAAATTGTGCAAGATATCAAGTTATTTAGTCATCGTAAAAAACATCATTCTTAAATCCATTTAAAATAATTTCTAAGCTACGCCATTATCTATATCGCATACTCCGAATAACAAACAATATCCTCCCCGGAACACGACCATTCACTTCGAGAATCCCAAAAAATTCGTGCATTGGGTTTTAGTGACGGCTCAACATCTAAAGAACCTGCAGGAATAGCGACCAAACCTAACTCTGGTACATCACGCGGCATAGGACTACCGCACGCACTACAAAATAAACTATAAAACCGTTCAGCTTGAGGAACATTAAATCGATTTAATAATTTCTTACCCGCAAGCCAATTAATTTTTTCAACTTTCACCATTATATTACTAGCATGACCCGTTCCAGTGGCTTTACGGCAACGTTGACAATGGCAATGATAAAAACGCTCTGGCACGCCAATTATTTTATAGCTAATTTGACCACACAAACAACTCCCTTTAAATATTTCTGTCAACATCATTGCCTCCATATCATTAAAACCGAGACCCCGGCTCAAAAGACTACCGGGGTGACGGTTATTTTCAAATTTAGGTTTTAAAAAATAACCATTCTTCTTATACCAACATAAGAACCAAAAACAACTGTTACCGGGATGACCGTTATTTTCAAATTTGAGTTTTAAAAAATAACTATTATTCTTATACCAA
>CAZEPW010000091.1:0-8942 GCA_964514215.1 uncultured Thioalkalispiraceae bacterium | reverse complement strand
ACATAGGAGTTTGATTGGCTTTTGTATAATTATGACCACCTAGATCTTGATGCCATATTTCGTTTAATTCTTTATCAAAACAATATAAACCGCTAGTTCTTTCTCGACTAAAAATTAATTTTTCATTTAGCGCTATAAATGAATATTCACCTTTAACAGATTTTTTTGTTTTAGATATTTTATGGTATGAAAAAAGATATCGGTTTTCCCATCTAAAACTAATTCCTATTAAGTTATCATCTATGATTTTAGTGGAACTGTTAATTGACTCATCTATTTTAACATTAGATAATTCTTTAACATCAAAGTCAAATAATAACGATTCTTTTTCATCAGAAAACATATCTTCAATATTTTGAATCCAACATTCATCGTTTAAAAAATTAATATCAAATTGATAGTTAAACTCAAATAGGAAAGATAATTGTTCATCATCCATAACATACAATTTTTTACCTAAAGTAGTATATAGGTTCTTATTGTGATCAATGGTAACTCCACTTTTATTATTAACTGATTCAATTATACTACCTGAATATTTCGTCATAAATAATTAGCCTCCAACTCGCTTAATCATCTCTGGAATTTTATTTGATAACGATTCTAAAAAAATAAACCATTCATCGTTGTCTAATGCATTATCTAACTTTAATTCTTTAAACAGTTTTTTAGCAGCCCCACCGTTAGGCGACATTTCTTTTTTCAACATTGTTACAATATTCCCAAGATCAACATCCGTCATTCTCTTATCAAATGTCCACTCGATCCACTCATTTTTATTTAATCTTTTTTCCCACATTATCGCCATATCAAGAAACATTTGACCCGCAGGTTCTTTGGTCTTTTTAACAACGCCATTAATATCTACAACATCAACGGGTAGTTTATTTAATGAAGACTTAACATTTGAAACAGCGTATTTTGGATCCCAGCTTTTGGCATCACGATAAATAGTATTGCCTGCTATTTCGATTATATCATCATGGATACGCTTTCCAATAGCCTTTCCATCAACAAAAATAACCTTTGGGACTTCAATACCGCGTATTATGGCACCCAGTCTCGCACTACTGGCATCTTGCATGATATGAATGTGATGACGCGCACCTTGTACTTTATAAGTAACTGACTTTGTGCTTGATCCCATATCACTTAGAACATGTGATATTCCCTTGGAAAATGCAGGATCATTAAATATATGGGGGGCATTAGTAATTAAATCCGAAAACACGGACATAAATTCCTTGAAGTCCAAAGTACCTTTTCGAGTCGCTGACCACGCATTCATAATAACATCAAGTCCTTTATCACCAATTTTTTCATAAGCGCGAAAAGTAGTTCTAAAAAATGACGGGGCAAGAACATCGTTTATGTCGACATTTTTAGCATATTTTTCGGCTTTTGTTAACGCAAGAGTAAAAAATTGACCAATTTCTGTTCCGGTTTTTCCCCTAAGCTCAAGATCGGTAATTCTATTTTTTAATGCGATAACTAAATCATCAATGACTCTTGCATTTGCTGACGTAATAAAAAAGTCTAACAACTTTTCATCTAATGAAGCAACTTTAGCGGGTAAATCTTCATACTTTGATACAAAACGTGCCCACACATCAAAATCGGATACTTTTTGAATCGCCCCAAACATAACCTCACGCAGTTTTGGATCGACTAAAACCGCATACAATAGCGAGCCAACCGACAGCGTATTTCCCAAAGCATTCCACTGCCCGGATTTGATATTAACCAGCATCGCTTTTAATTTGTGTAATAAAACACTTCTAAACGGCCCTTTGGGGATTAACTTCGCCGTTGTTTTGACAACACGCAGCATGTTTTTTAATATTTGCCCCACGATCGTTAACGTCAATGTTGTTCCGCCAGAAGGGATGGCTGCAGCAATTCCCACTAGTGACGCACTATCGGCTGCCAAACCTAAAGAGGCAACAATCACAATCAACTGATCATAACGAGCATCATCAGTATAGACATACCACCCTTGTAGCGCTAAATCCCGTGCATCACCAAAAAACGGAATAAACCCGGCAATAAAATCGGCGGTAGCACCAACTGTAGTGGAGGTATCACCCAGAAAAATCCCAGCTAATACTTGTCGATTAAATTCGGCATAGGCTTTTGCACCGGTAACAATTCCCATGCCGACCTTGGTAACACCCGCTTTAATACTGGCCCAAAAACCCGGACTACTGGCATCTTTTGCCGCAGCATAAGCCGATGGCACAAAGAAATTTAACGCAATTGAAAATCCCCCTTCGGCTTGGGTTTGAACACCACGCTCACTGGCTTTATCCAATGCGGTATGATTGGGAACTCGAATAGCGGAGGCATCGGTTGTGAATTGTAAACTACCTCGAAAACCTTCGGCGCTGTCGCGTGTCGCTGTTAAATCGGTTGCCTTACCGTGAATGATGTCATAACGATCGAAAACGGTATTTTGGGTTGCCCCACCAAGCGTGAATAACGAATAATGCAAGATGGGCTCAATAACGGGTTCGGCTAAACTGCCCAAGCTCACGGGAACTACTTCACCGACAGTGCCATTAACGGTTAACGTCGAACTAACGGCATAATCCATTGTGTAACTTATACCGGTATCGGTATCAATTGTCGAAAAAATGCCGTTAGCTAGTTCATCGCCAACGATGCCGCTGAGACTCATACCGGCACTGCCCCCACCTGCCGGATACGCAATCGCAAAAGGATTAAAAGCAATCATATCGGCTACTTGCGCACTGAGTCTTGCTGCTCCTAATCGTTGTCCTGTATACAATTGGGTTGTGGCTTGACCATTAACAAACGCAATTCGTTGGTTTTGTATTTCACCTTTGGAGGAACGTAAAATGACATAATGACCATCAACAATACCGGCAGGTGATGTGGCTGCAACTTGTACCGTTACGTTGGTATTGGGTATTGACCTCAGCCGGCATGGTGATGACAAGATCAATGGGCTCGATAGTAATTGGTAACGTTGTTACAGCAGCACCGGCTTGAATGCTTAAATTTTTAAGACCAGGTGTTTCAAGTCCGGTAAGTTTTATGTCAACAAGACCATTTAGGGTTTCATTGGTTGTGCTTATTTCAATATCACTATCGGTAGTGATGCTAATGGGCGTGCCGTCTTCAACCGTATTACCCCAGGCATCTTTAACTAGGATTTGTACGTCAATGACACCAAGTCCATCAACCGCGGCTTTACCGGTTTGTTGTACGACCGAAATCACCGCAGCTTCACCGGGTATGATTTTATAAGTAGCACTTTTTGCCGTGATAGCAGGAAACACTTCCGCTAGCTGTGCAGTAACATTCACTACTGTTCCTGCCGTTTTAGGCAAATCAATTGTTGTTGAAAATGCACCGTCTTGGTTTCGTTCAAATGGTGGCAAAAAAGTACCGCCATTATCATTACGCCAATTTAAAAAATACGGGGTTTGTTGTGAGGCTTTTCGATTTTGATAGCCCGGTAAATAGGCATAGAGAATTTGGCTAGTATCATCAGCAGACACTTCGATCTCACCGGCATTAATATCGGGGAATAAGGCGAGATACTCAAAAGCAAACTCCCAGAGTAAGTTCTCCATGTCGCTATTTTGATATAAGCGAATGCTTAGAAAATCTTCTGCTGTTAACGCAGCTAATTGCGCTAAATTGCTAAAGTTCAGTGAGCCGCCGGGACCAATGGTTTCTCGAATTTCATGTTCACCAATAACAAAAACCAGTTCTTTATCTGCACCAAGTAACGGTAATGCACCAAACTGTTGTTGATAAAGATCGTATAATAATTCGATATTTTTATCATCATTGGTAAAATCCGGAACCGTTTCAGGATTGGAATCATTGTTGCTCCACAATCATTTAATACTGGAATTAACATCGTTGGTAGCTCTCCGCCACCATACAGTAAAGATATATCAAGTATATTGTCGGTTTGTTCTAAACTTTCAACCAAAAACTCATCTTCTTCATCTTCGTCAAATTCAGTTTTTGTCTCATTGAAGCAGTTTAATGCTAAAATGAATTGATCATCCTGTTCTTCAAGCCCCTGCTGCAAGTTTTTGAAAAAAACATTCGCGGTTGACGTGTCGTTAAAAATGAGGTTTATATAAACATACGTTTCAGACATAATTAGTTTTCATCTATAGTGTTTTATTAATAATAAAATACCGGCATTAATCATCATCCGTTTTACCTCCGAGTAATAACCCCGGGTTATTAGTAATAAATTGAGTGAAAAATGTTTTTAACATTTGCTTGTTCAATTGCTGCTTTAGCTACATCTTCTGCATCAGTTCCAGCGCTTTTCGACTTATAAAATTCTTTATATGTATCAATCAATCTCGCAGGTGGTTTTGCCATAAGCGAAGTAACAGAGAACGTATTCGTTTTTAAATTTGCCTTTGTATAACTTTTTGAAGCAACACACCTACTTTTAGCTTTAAGATTAAAATCATGAAACCTCCACCGAAACGAACTAACAGTAACGCTTTTATCACCCGTCAGCGATAATTCGGCTATTTCAGAGGGGCCGAGATAAGTAAAATTTTGTGTATCTTTTTTAGTTAAAGCCATTCTGTCTATTTGAAATTGACGGTGATATTTAGATGATTTTTTTGCCTTATCTGCATCCTTCCCATTGCTAGCAACATTCCAAACAATAAAGTCTTTTTTCCGTCCTGCTGTATTTTTTTGTTGCAATGATTTAAGCTCAACCCAATGCTCAGCATCGGTGTTTCCTTCGCCTGTTCCTAATATTATATCAATACGTCGAATACGATGAAACCATTTTTTCTTTTTATCATAATCAGCTTGGGTTTTATAAAAATTAACTGAACGATTCCGCTCAATATCTTTAACTAGTCCTAAAGAAAATTGAGGGGTAAATTCATATAAGAAGTGATAATACGCAATAACACCTAAGGAAAAATTTATCGATGAAATTCAATCAATGTTTAATACCGTGTCTTTTTTTAAATTATCGATATAGTGAAAAATAGATTCCATGTCATCAACGTCAATTGCATCCAGTGACGCTTTATCCCAATTATTTATCACGACTGTTTTACCGCCCTCCCCCATAATAAAAATATGTTCGTCATCTTCCAGTGATAAATAAGCAATCACATTCTCGGCACCTGCAGACATTAAATCTTTTAGTGATGCAGACGTTTCTTCTTCAAAATCCCAGCCACCTAAGGACCACATCATTTGAATTGACTTTTCAGTATGTTTTTTTAACCAATCGGGGTATTCCAAATTATCGATAATATTAAACGCTGTTTGATATTCGATGGGCACCTCGTCTTCAAAGCTTGGACGCGTTTCTTCTGATAATAAACCCACTATAACGTCGCGCTGTTTCGATGATGTGTATTCAGATATAACCATGAGTGACGTTTCCATTAGACTATCCTCTTTAAGTTTATACGATAAAATGAAGTGTTGATGACGAAAAATAAAATATTATTTTTATGATTTTATACATTTCTCCATACTGGAAGTGGTTCGCCTGCTTCGTACTTTTGTTTTACATCTGCCCATATTTCTTGAAGTTGTGGGCAAAAACCACCCGACTCAAGGCGTGAGAAAAGCGTATCTCTAAATATAACTGAAGTCAGTACGGTGCGTGCTGCATTTTCTGGTTTATTAAAGTCAAGAACAAAACGAAAAATATTAGCGATTTGAAAAAAATTAAATTCATCTAATAAATCAAAATAATATTCAAACACATAATTAAGATGCTCCCAAAGATATTGACCAGGTTCATAGGGGTTTGGGCTAGAAGTCATTAAAAGACCTGACGTAAAATTAAGACAGGACGTAACTAAACCGATTGGATGTTCAGAAAACATCATCCCCTCGCTGTCGTATTTGGAAAAATACATTTTTTCTTGCCAATCCAAGCCAGGATACAGCATTTTAATGACCTGTTCTTCTCGACCGCCCATCATGCCATAAGGGGGGGGGAAGGGACCAATACCACTATTAAAAAGAAGCCTTCGACTATCCATAAAAGGATGTGGAAACATTTGTTTATTATAAATATCTTGAATGAAAGTGTCGTTTATTTTAGGCGCATACCATACTTCAAATAATGGCAGTGCAAATACAAAGGCTTCATCACCAGACTCATCTAATGACGCATCGAATTTACCGTATAAAAAAAAGTTTTTATGGTATTTTTGATCGCGTTTTTTGATGTATAAGCTCATATTATCCAAATTGCGCTTTATATTACGCCACTCGTCTTTTCGCTGTGCCATCCACTCTGCGTTGTCTGGCTGCCAATCACCAGGATTTAATATTTTCATTTTCATTTTCATTTTATAAACAGTTATCCTCTATTAATACACCAGGAAGGTATTCTATAATTTTTTCATCTATTTTATAGCATTTGATTTAGTTTTGTCATTTATATCGACTTCACGAACAAGTGCCATTTTTAATGGCGCGCCTTCAACTATTCTTTGTAATTCAATTGGACTTTCCCAAATTAACTCTGGCACAGATTTATCAGATTTAGCCTTAACATTCACATTTTTAACTAATAATGGACTTGCTTGGCCTAAACTATCGATAGCAACGACTCCGACTTCTAAAACTCTATTAACCATTTGCTCTGTTGTTGCAATTGTCATTTCATAAGGTGCTATTTTTTTCGTTCCCAGAATTGTTCCATCCAAAAAAAACTGAACTTCACGAATCGAAACATCATCATTTGCAGTTGCTTGTATTATTAACAAATTACTAACTTCAATGGTAGAAGGGATATTAAAACTTACATCAGGTGCCGCATCCTTTGACGATACTAAGACGGTAGTATTAACCGTTGGTAAATTTGTTAAAGAAATATTTACTGAAATAGGTGTTGTTACAGGAATAACCGTTGTAGCCAATAAGTTACCACTTTGATCTACATTTAAAATTCCAGTTGCGCCACTACCTATAGAGTAATTAACTTTAAATTGAGTACCCACTTCTGTTTTAGTTCCATCATTAAACAAAGCATAAACAGCAGGTAAAGCAACTTTATTATTTAATCGTGGTATTTCAAACGGTGTTGTGGCATTTAAACCAACCAACTCAAGACCAACAAGTGTCTTTGTTTCATCAACAGGAATAGTAACGGGTAATAAACCAGGATAGTTAATAGTAATTGTCACTGCTTGACCAATTGTTGGGGCCAGTGGATAAAGAAGTAACTCCTCTAAATTGAAAATTAACAGAGGGAACTATTAAAGCTGATTCCAAAAGGTTAGTAAATATAATTTGAGTCGGTGATACGCTTAAATCAGATGCAGTTTCAACAACATCAGCTCCTGTAAATTCTATTGTCGATATGCTAGTTTGATTACCTGACGAGTCTACTGCCATGACATCTAATAAAACAATTCCGTTATGAGCGATTTCACTCAGAGACAATTCACCAGTAATTGGTAACGATAGATAATATATACCTTGAGCATCAGCTTCAGGATAAATTCTTTGCACTCCATTTGTTTGTGCAAACGCTGTCTTTCGTGCATTACCAATAACACCTCCCGCATTTCTCAAATCAGAAGCCCTAAGCGCTGTTACCGAAAAATTCAAATATTGAATATCAATATCATCTACAGCATTGACGGCAATCACAAGGTTTTGTGCAGTAGTTATTTTTTTTAAACTAACAGAAACCAAACTTAATTTAGGTTTATTTGATTCTATTTGAAAAGTTTCATTGTGAGTTATTGTAGTCAAATCTCTATTATTTAAAACTATTTTTGGGAGTAACTGACTTTGATTATTAATTGAAAATGGAAATTCACAACTAACAGGATTGGTTGGCACTCGTAACGCGTCATTAACACCTATTGTTGTAATTGTTGTACCTGAAATCAAATCAATAGAAATTAATTGAGTACAATCACTGATATAAGCAACATATTCAGTTTTATTATTAAATGCCCCTAAATTTCCAGAAACTCGAATATCAACCGATGAGAATACATTGGTTATAGGTGATACAGCTAATAAAGTTGCAAAGAATAAATTTTTTGTATATTTCGATAAAACTATCGACACAATAACCACCTCAAATACAATTCAATGTGTACTTATAAATTTAAAGTCTTAATTACTTTTAAAAACGTAGAAAATTAATTATCAAACATTATTGTCGTTAAATAATATGCATTACTTTAAATTTATGAAGAGCTAGATAAACTTAAACCAAGAAATTTAAAAAACATTAGTAATTATAAATTTCAAAATTATATTGTTAATTTTATTTATTTTTATTTTGTGTATTTTATAATCTGAGTAAACAATCACAAAATACGAACGATATACTATATTTTATATTTAACTTAATCAACTCTCATTTAAAAATTAATTATGTAAATTTTATCACTCTAGAATATAAGCAAAAATATCGGTTATATTAAAGGATGAAATAAGAAGTAATCGTTCACATTTAAATTCGAAAAAAATTTTTAACTAGGTTAATCTGATAAAAAATAACGATAAAACCGAAATAATTTAACTTAGAATATTAAACAATATTCTACTATACAACTTTAAATAAAATTTAAAGTATTGCTTTTAGAAAACGTAATATATATTTTTAGGAATGCAATGACGAATTAATTTATAAAAAAATAATTAATATTATTTAACTTGTTATAAATATTAATTAGAATTTAATATAAAAATCATAATTAAATTTTAAAGTTTTGATTTTATCAATCTAATGCCCAAGTAATTTAGACTAAACTACAAAACAATGAAGAATTTTTGGTAATAAAGGTTTTGATGGAAATTAAAATTTTCATGCGAAGTTTAAATTTTAAATATGCATTACATTAACAACAGACGAAAAAAAAGGGTCAACAGACACTGCTGTCCCACAGTTAGAGATAAAAAGAACAGCCTGATCCAAAGTTGTTACA
>CAZEPW010000090.1:0-9032 GCA_964514215.1 uncultured Thioalkalispiraceae bacterium | reverse complement strand
AAAAGAAAGTAGCTAAGAAAAAGGCCAAGAAAAAAGCCAAAAAGAAAGTAGCTAAGAAAAAGGCCAAGAAAAAAGCCAAAAAGAAAGTAGCTAAAAAGAAAGTAACAAAGAAAAAAGCTAAGAAAAAAACAGCAACTAAGAAAAAAGCTGCTAAACGCAAAAGATAAGCGTTAATTAGCGAACTAATAAAGGCTGTGAAGCCTCTATTTTAGAAAAAGAGTCTGTTAACAGGCTCTTTTTTTTGTCTGTAAATTATGAATTCAGCGTTAAAACATCACGACTATCAGGTTACACCACTATTTTTCTTATACCTATCGGAGCTTAATAGAGTATTACAATAAAACCAATGAACTAACTCAAAAATAATGTATATGCAGGGTTATTACTCTCATCCCAATATGGATAGGCAATTTCCTCTAAAAACTCATCAAATTCAACTAAATCCACTTCAGGGACCTGCACCCCAAGCAAAATACGACCATATGCAGCACCATGATTTCGATAATGAAACAAACTAATATTCCAATTAGCACTCATATGACGTAAAAATCGCAATAATGCACCCGGACGTTCAGGAAATTCAAACCGCAATAACCGTTCGTTTGCAATTGCATTAGAACGACCACCGACCATATATCGAATATGTATTTTTGCCATTTCATTATCCGATAAATCAATTATCGGATAATTCTCTTGCTTTATGGTTTCCACAAGAGTGCTCGCTTCGCTTGCATCACCTTGTAATTTAATGCCAACAAAAATATGCGCATGTTCAGGATCAGCAAAACGATAATTAAATTCAGTTATACCACGCTCTTCGATTATTTCACAAAATTTCAAAAAACTACCGGCGCGTTCCGGAATCGTCACGGCAAACAAAGCTTCTCGTTTTTCACCAAGCTCAGATCGTTCCGCTACGTGGCGTAACCGATCAAAATTCATATTGGCACCACTATTAATACACACCATCGACTGATGTTTAACATCATTTGATAACAAATACTTTTTCAACCCAGCAACAGCCAATGCTCCCGCTGGTTCCATAATCGATCGAGTATCATCAAATATATCTTTAATAGCAGCACATATCTCATCGGTCGACACTAAAATCACATCATCAACATGTCGCTGTGCAATCTCAAATGGCAATTTTCCCACTTGACGCACCGCAACACCATCGGCAAAAATTCCAACCTGATCCAAAATGGTTCGCTGTTTATCACGTAAAGCATCATGCATACACGCTGAATCTTCGGCTTCAACGCCAATTATTTTTATTTGCGGACGCAGCATTTTGACATATGCAGCAACTCCAGAAATCAATCCACCACCACCAACCGGCACAAAAATAGCAAATAATTTATCAGGTGCTGAATCAAGAATCTCTTTCGCTATCGTCCCCTGACCGGCTATCACATCAATATCATCATAAGGATGTATAAAAACAATATTAAGCAACGTTGAAATTTCCTGTGCATGAAGATAGGCTTCATCATAGGTATTACCATGCAAAATGACTTTAGCACCAAACGATCGTACTTGTTTCACTTTAATATCAGGAGTTGTTTTTGGCATAACCAATGTGGCGTGAATACCCAATTTTTTTGCCGATAACGCCACTCCTTGAGCATGATTCCCCGCAGATGCAGCAATCACCCCTTTTTGACATTCAGCGTCAGATAATTTAGAAATTTTATTAAAAGCACCACGAAGCTTAAAAGAAAATACCGGTTGTGTATCTTCACGCTTTAAATAAACACTGTTTTCAAGCTTATCGGATAATTTCGGGGCATTTTCTAACGCAGTGACAATAGCAACATCATACACACAGGCATTATCAACACTTTCTTTGACGAATTGTGCTGTGGTTTGCTCTAATTCTTCCATTAGTCCTATCTCATTATTTACATTTGAGTATTTTTAAGCTGTATAATACCGGATTCAGACAAGTATAGCGTGAGTTACTTTATACAGGAGTCTGTCGGACATAGGAATAATTTGCAGTAATCTGCTATTTTGAAGTCAAAAATGAGCATTTATAGAGTACTTATTATCGTTTAATTTAGCCCATTTCCCCTGCACCTTCATTCCAATACACATCCGGTGAATAATACTCATACAAATAAATTCTAGACTTAAATCGGGAGCAAATAATGAATCAAGATGAAATGAAACAAGCCGTCGCAAAGGCTGCAATCGAACACGTTGTTCCAGGTACCATCATCGGTGTCGGCACAGGCTCTACTGCTAATTTTTTCATAGATGAATTGGCAAAAATTAAAGGTAAAATTGAAGGCACCGTTGCCAGCTCAGTCACCAGTGCTGATAGGTTAAAAGCGCATGGAATCGAAGTATTTGACTTAAATTCAGTTAACGAAATTTCAGTCTATATTGATGGAGCCGATGAATCTAACCGACATTTGCATCTTATTAAAGGCGGCGGCGGCGCGCTCACCAGAGAAAAAATTGTTGCAGCAGCCAGTAAAAAATTCGTGTGTATTGCCGATGAATCAAAATTAGTTGATATTATGGGTAAATTTCCACTTCCCGTTGAAGTCATCCCAATGGCTCAAAGTTATGTCGCTAGAGAAATCGTCAAACTCGGCGGTGAACCGGTATTACGGGAAAACTTTACGACCGATAATGGCAATGTTATTTTGGATATACATAATTTAGAAATTATGAATCCGGTACAATTAGAAGAGCAACTAAACCATCTCACCGGTGTTGTCACAAATGGTTTATTTGCTAAACGACCAGCCGATATTTTATTACTTGGAACACCAACGGGTGTCACTGTTATCGATTAATTTACGCATTTAAAAATTAAATTCTTGGTGGGCGTTCAGCCCACCCGGCAAATCTATAACAAAACACTTTCGGTTCCACCATTTTTAATTTTATCAACAAATTCAACTTGCCATTGCTTTCCAAGATTGGCATTTGCCAACTCAAGCACAATATAACCCGTCTCCATTCCAGTATCATCACTATAGCGAGATAACCCTTGCTGACAAGCAGGGCAAGACGTTAATATTTTAACCTTATTCGTTTTACTTTCCTCTTTTATCGAACTCAAGCCTTTTTGCAATTCTTCAAGCTTTCGAAAACGTACTTGAGTTGCAATATCAGGACGAGAAACAGCAAAGGTTCCCGCTTCGCCACAGCAACGATCCGATAACGTAACCTGCTTATTCAGTAACGAACTCGCCACTTTAATTGGATTGTGTATTTTCATCGGAGTATGACAAGGATCGTGATATAAATATTGCACCCCGGATACCTTATCAACTGTAACACCCTGCTCCATCAAATATTCATGGATATCCAATAACCGACAACCCGGAAATATTTTATCAAACTGATATTTTTGCAATTGATCCATACAAGTACCACAAGACACTATCACGGTTTTAATATCCATGTAATTTAATGTATTGGCAATCCGATGAAATAAAACCTGATTATCAACCGAGATCTGAGTGCCTTTGGCTTCATTGCCACCCGCCGTTTGCGGATAACCACAACACAAATAACCTGGAGGCAACACCGTTTGAGCACCAGATTCATATAACATCGCTAACGTTGCCAAACCAACTTCTGAAAATAAACGCTCAGAACCACAGCCCGGAAAATAAAAAACCGAATCAGACTGCTCAGTGACCTTACGGGCATCCCGTAAAATAAAAACCGATTTATTATCCTCAACCCCCAGTAAAGCCCGCATTGTTTTCGCAGGCAAGTGACCCGGCATTGGTTTTTTCATAAAATGAATCACCTGCTGCGTAATTGGTGTTTTACCCGTGGTATTGCGCGGCAAACTCTTTTTATTGGCCACTAATAATTTTTTCATTATCAAATAGGCCAAACGTTGTCCAGCATAGCCCCATTTTATGGCAACGGTTCGAAACACTTTGATGGTGGTCGGATCGGTAATATTTAAAAACTGCATTGAAAACCAAGTCACCATGTTGCGACGTTTTTTACCATGGGAATTTAAAATATTACGCATTCGCACCGAGACATCACCAAAATCAATATCCACCGGGCAAGGACTCAAACATTTATGACAAACTGTACAATGGTCGGCGATATCATTCATTTCATCAAAGTGACGAATCGAAATACCACGCCGGGTTTGCTCTTCATATAAAAAAGCTTCAACAATTAACCCAGATGCTAAAATTTTATTTCGCGGTGAATAAAATAAATTGGCTCGTGGCACATGCGTGGTACACACGGGTTTACACTTACCGCAGCGCAAACAATCTTTAACCATATTATTTAAGCTGCCTAAATCACTTGCCTCTAAAATTAATGCTTCTTGTTGCAATAATCTTAAAGATGGTGTGTAGGCTTGCTCTAAACCCGATTGTTCGGTTAATTTACCGGGATTAAAAACATTTTTTGGATCAACTTTTTGTTTATACTCAGCAAAACTTTTAATAATTTCCGGGGCCAAATACTTTAGTTTGGTAATCCCAATACCATGTTCACCAGAGATAACCCCATCAAGCGATTCCGCAAGCACCATTATTCGGTCAACCACCAATTCCGCTTCCTGCATCATCATATAATCGTTGGAATTCACCGGGATATTAGTGTGCACATTACCATCACCAGCGTGCATGTGTGTCGCCACAAAAATTCGGCTAGAACGTTTGTCTTTATGAAGTTGGTCGAACTTATTTCGAACCTCAGTTAATTCATGACCATTAAAAATTTCTTTTAAAGCCTGTTCGATACTTTGTTGGTATGAAATGCGAATATCACGTTGTTGTAATAATTCAAAAACACTGACATCTTCAAATTCAATTTCAGAAAAATCAAAACCGGGGTTTAATTTTTTTAATAAAACAATTTTCTCTTTAGCCGAACTATCTAATGAGGCCAAAGCTTCCTGCCACTGCTGTTTAACGTTTTGGATTAATAAAATTGCGGTTTTTTGTTTATCAGAAAATATATTTTCCGTTTCTTTACTTTCATCAAAAACAGGAACCTCGCCTGCCCGTAATGAAAAACGTTCGGGCATATCCGATTCAAGATAATTCAAAACTAAATCAACAATATCAATCTTATTTTTAGTTGATAGCTCAATATTAATTCGCTCAATACCATCATTATATTCAGCTAATCTATTAAGCGGAATAACAACATCTTCATTTATTTTAAAAGCATTAGTATGCGCTGCAATAGCAGCCGTTCGCGTTCTATCCGCCCAAAAATGTTGTCGCGCATCATCACTAACAGCAACAAAACCTTCGGCATTACGTAAATTTGCCAAACGGATAATTTCAGAGGCAGCAGTCGCAACATCATTTTCAATATCACCACTAACATCAATGAGCAACACCATCTTAGGTAGATCACGTCGAGCGGCTTTAGTGGTATATTTAACCGCACGGACATAACGTTCATCCAAATGCTCCATTCCGGCAAGCACAACCGACTCTAAATTATCAATATAATCTTTCGTTTCAACAATAGCCGGAACCGCAAGTTTAATATTACTGCCAAAAAATTCTAAACAAACCGTTCGAGTAAACAGTGGTTTTTGATGCAAAACAAAAACAGCAGAGGTAATAATACCATCACAACCTTCTTTTTGAACCCCCGGTAATCCGCCTAAAAATTTATTAGTAACATCCTTACCCAAACCCTGCTTGCGCAGTTCACCGCCCGGAATTCGTAAAGTCTCTGATTCACCTGTTTGAGTTTTACCATCGGCATGAAATAAGGTTAAACGAAACTCAGCAAATTCCTGTTCATGAATTTTTCCTAAGTTATGATACAAACGTTCGACCTGTAACCACTTAGCCGAAGGTGTTACCATTCTCCACGAGACTAAATTATCAAGTGTTGTTCCCCATAACACCGCTTTTTTACCACCGGCATTCATCGCTATATTACCGCCAATACAAGAAGCATCTTGAGAAGTAGGATCAACCGCAAAAACCAAATCAGATCGACTCGCCGCTTCTGATACGCGTTTGGTCACAACCCCTGCTTCAACAGCAATAGTTTTAACCAAAGTATCAACACCAGGTAGGTTTCGCTCTCTAACCTCATAAACATGCTCTAATTTTTCAGTGTTAATCACCACACTATCAGCCATTAATGGCACCGCACCACCAGTGTAACCAGTGCCGCCACCACGCGGAATAATGGATAAATTTAAATCAAGACAGGCCTGCACAATGAATTGAATTTGCTGTTCAGTTTCAGGGGCAACAACAACTAACGGATATTCAACACGCCAATCTGAAGCATCTGTCACATGCGAAACTCGTGCGAGGCCACTAAAATCAACATTATCAGCACGAGTCGCTTTACTAAAACGTTTCAAAACACGTTTTCGAAGCTCTAATTGCCTTGGAAACCAGTCCTCAAACTCATCAACCGCAATTTTTGTTTGTTCAACAAGCTGTAATGCATGAGGATTATTTTCAGCTCGAGCTCGAATTTGCTCAAGGCGATGATTTAAGGCTTGAATTAAAGCCATTCTTCGTTTTTTATTGCCGAGCAAATCATCCTGAATAAATGGATTACGTACCACCACCCACATGTCGCCCAACACTTCAAACAACATCCGCGCAGAACGTCCAGTAACACGTTCATCACGTAGCTCATTAAGCGTATCCCAAGCTTGTTCGTCTAAAAATCGACAAACAATTTCCCGATCAGAAAATGATGTATAATTATAAGGGATCTCGCGGATTCGGCTGGTCATTATTCTCGCAGTGTCCTGGCTATTAGTAGTTCTATTTAAGGGCTTTTTGGTATCACGTTAAAAAGCTATATTAACATGAAATTAGAACATAGCCGTAATTCACTCAGGCTGAGAAATAAATCAAACTCACCATGTTGTAATGACAATAGGTAACAACATAATGAGTATTTTTTGTAACTATTTGAATATTATATATTTTAACGAAGCCGAGGACAAATCTCAGCATCACTGAAAAAGAACGCCGTTTCAGCTTTTGCAGTATCAGGCCCATCAGAACCATGCACCGCATTTTCATCAATTGAAGTCGCAAAATCCGCACGAATAGTACCTGCTGTTGCTTCTGCTGGATTAGTTGCTCCCATCACATCACGGTGTTTAGCTATCGCATCTTCGCCTTCCAATAATTGAACCATAACCGGCCCCGAAGTCATAAACGACACTAATTCACCATAAAATGGTCGCTCCTTATGAACAGCATAAAATTCACCGGCCTTTTCTTGTGTTAATTGAATCATTTTAGCGGCAATAATTTTTAAACCGGCTTTTTCAAAGCGGCTATAAATGTCACCAATCACATTTTTTGCAACAGCATCCGGTTTAATGATTGAAATAGTACGTTCTACAGACATGAAATACTCCAGAATTAAATGTTATATAAATTAAATAAACCCAAAGATTAAGTGAGTTTATAATTGAAAATTGAGCCGCATTTTACCGTTAGTAGAGGGCTTCAAGCAATAAAAACTGTTAAATAACTTCAGATTTGCATTAGAAAAAACGATTGAATAAGCGACAAAAAAAAACCGGAATCAAATTGATTCCGGTATCTTAAAGTGACATTAACAAAGAACTTTAGAAAATATGACGAACTTGAACTCCATATAAATTACCAACTGAATGTAAATTGTTATTTGGATTACCACCAGCAGCTGGTGCAGGACATTGAGGCGAATCAAACTTTCTGTCTGCAGCATTAAACGTTAAACGCGTTTTCTTATTCATGTGATATTGAGCGCCTAAAGTAATAGTTTCAAACTTGAAATTAAATGCACAAGGGCCAGCTCGTTGGACAGCGTTAGTTAAACGATTATAAACGTCATAACGAGCATCTAGTTCCCATTTAGTACCAGGAATTTTCCAACCACCTTCAAGATAAAAACCATCAGATTTACCTTTTCGGCCATCGGCAAGTAAAGGTCGATTTGCTGAAGCAGCACAAGCTGTAACAGGCGCAGAAGCAGCATCAACACAAGGAGCCGTTATAGTAAATGATGGATTATCCGGCCCTAAAAAAATCATACCTTCACCAGCTAAGTATTCAGCAGTGACACGCCACTGACCTCTTAAATATTTTGTACCAACGCCCATTCGTTTACGATCATAAACCTGTTTTCCACCGGGTTCATTATCGATACCAGGTCCAGTAGCAAAGGGAGTAGCAGGATTATATAATGTTCGTTGACCAGTTTGACTCCATGCAAAAAATTTCCAACCTTGACGGAATGGTCCAGCTCCACCATAAACACGTTCTGTTGATATATATAAATGTAAATCTTTATTATTATCATTGTCGGAGAAATTAACACCATTACCATTGCCATACATTACAGCATAAGTTGAATCCCAATCGCCAGTTCGAAAACTATCAAAAAACTGAATACCGACATCACGAAAGGCACCAACAGGTTGGTTAAATCGATTAAATGCAGACTCATTATTACCATCAGTAAATTGAAAACCCTGAACATTATTTCGGTTTAGTGTTGCAGTTTTATTTGGAAAACGTTCTAACATCATTTGATTTGCAACTTGAGAAAAGTTGATATAATCAAATACGTGGATCGCTTGATAACCTTCTTCAAAAGTAGGTACTTTAAATGCCCCCACTCGAACCCGCATACCGTCAATTTGATTCATTGTAATACTGGCATCCGTTAATTTAACTGAACCACCATCACCATGAGTAATACCATTATTACCAAACTCAGCCAATAAAAAATAGTTCACATTACTATCTAATGGCATGCCAATACCACGCACGCCAACCCGCGCACGACGCACATTAAAACCATCTTGCGATTCTAAATCCGGCCCAATTAATTTTGGTGGTACAAATTCGTAGTTATTACCTGGTGTACCTACAAAATTATTTTTATCACTAACATCTTTTTGATAAGCAGCTTCAATAAACCCCCATACCTTTGCCCGACCAGCAGCAGCTGCTCGTTCGGTACCTTGCAACATCGTCCAGTTAGCCGCTTGTGATTCTCCAATCATACTTCCTACAGCCAAAACACTTAAT
>CAZEPW010000089.1:0-9167 GCA_964514215.1 uncultured Thioalkalispiraceae bacterium | reverse complement strand
ATACTAAAAGCTTAATTAAAACCGTCACTCCCGTGTGCTTTTAACGGGAGTCCACCGCCACTAATATCGAAACAACAAATTTATTCTAATCACATTATGACACTAAAAAATCACCCAACAATTTCACGATACAAATCACGCCAAGTCGGATTATCTTTTTCGATTAACGCTACTTTCCATTTTCGATTCCATTTTTTAATGGATTTCTCACGAGATATTGCCGCGGTTATCGACTCATGAACTTCATACCACACCAATAAATCCAAATTATATGTTTTACTAAAACCATCAAGCACATGATTTTTATGCTGCCAAATTCGATTTACTAAATTGGAAGTTACACCCGTGTATAAAGTACCATTTTTTTTATTGCTAAGAATGTAAACACAGGAATGCTTGACATTGTAATAACTCATAGTAACTGTCCATGTTAACTAAAAATTTAAAACTTAATATCTATTTGAGCGCGTCGACAATAATAAAACAAACCCTATCATAGCAGACGTTACAGAAAGTAGTGGAAAGTGAGGTAAAAAAGTGATAAGCGATGTAGTTACATCCATCAATAACGCAGAACTAATAATAAAACCACTACCAAAAATGGCGCGCACGGTTTTTTGATTGGATTTTTTAATTTCTAATTTAATAGCATCAATCTGTTGCGCATCAACTTTATATTCGATTTCACCTTTGTTAATTTTTTCTAACGCTTCAAATAATAACGTTGGCATTTTAGGTAGCTGCTCGACCCAGAGTGGGGCATTAGCACGTAAATGACGAAATAATGCTTTTGGACCAAATTGACTCGCGACCCATTTTTCTAAAAAAGGTTTTGCGGTTTGCCATAAATCTAAATCTGGATATAACTGTCGCCCTAAGCCTTCAATGTTTAATAAAGTTTTTTGTAGCAAAACTAATTGCGGTTGCACTTCCATATTAAAACGTTGCGCTACAAAAAATAATCGAATTAATAATTGACCAAAAGAAATTTCTTTTAATGGCTTATCAAAAATAGGCTCGCACACCGTGCGTATAGCCGCCTCAAACTCATCAATACGGGTGTCTTTTGCGACCCAACCAGAATGAACATGTAATTCAGCAACCCGACGGTAATCGCGTTTAAAAAAAGCGAGAAAATTTTCGGCAAGATAACGTTGATCTTCCGAACTTAATGTCCCCATAATGCCAAAATCTACCGCCATATACTGGCCCGTATCAGAAACAAAAATATTTCCCGGATGCATATCTGCATGAAAAAAACTATCACGAAAGACTTGCGTAAAAAATATTTCAACGCCGTGTTCCGATAATTTTTTTAAATCAATCTGCTGCTGTTGTAACTCGTTTAAATCATTAACCGGTATGCCATAAATTCGTTCCATCACCAACACATTAGAACGCGAATAATCCCAATATACTTCGGGCACATAGAGGATTTCAGAATCGATAAAGTTGCTGCGCAACTGGCTTGCATTTGCGGCTTCTCGCATGAAGTCCAATTCATCTAAAATGGTCTTTTCAAATTCACGGACAACAGCAACAGGATGCAAGCGCTTCCCCTGAGACCAATACCGCTCAACCTTACGTGCAATAGAATACATCAACCGAATATCACGCTTAATCACTGGCGCAATATCCGGGCGTAATACTTTAACGATCACATCTTCACCACTATGCAGTGTCGCACAATGCACTTGAGCTACCGAGGCACTGGCCAGTGGCGTTAATTCAAATTCAGCAAAAATTTCAGTGATGGATTGGCCATAGGCTTTTTCAATAATGGTTTTGGCTAGCTCACTGTTAAACGGGGGGACTTGATCTTGTAACTTTGATAATTCGTCAGCAATATCGTCGGGCAATAAATCACGACGGGTTGATAATATTTGGCCAAATTTAACAAATATTGGACCTAATTCTTCGAGCGATAAACGAATACTGGCACCACGATTATCATTTTTAGCTCGAAACCAACTCCATGGAGCAAAAACCCGAAACCATCGCAGCGGACGAAACAAATGACTGGCCAAAAGTACTTCATCAAGTCGATGCCGACTTAATACGCGCGCAATGGACAATAATCGTACAAATTCTAAAAAACGATTCATATCTTATGTATAAAAATTAATCAAATTACCAATGCAGATTATACGTAGAAACTGAACCCAAGACACAGATATTTAAGCTATTTTAAGGTAAATTTTACTTCCCCCGATTACCCAATTTAGCCACAACAAGCCAAACAAGGAATTCCGATATCAAGTACAAAATAAAACGATTTTTTACAAGCGTGTTGCCTGTCGCAAAAAATAGAACCGGCAGCTGTACTGCTTGCGGTGAATGTTGCCGTCTGCCGTATCCCTGCCACTTCTTACGCTATAAAAAAGATAAAACCAGTTATTGCGCAATATATCGTTTGCGTCCCATGAGTTGCCGAAAATATCCACGGACACCAGCCGAGTTTATCACTCCAGTGAAATGCGGCTTCTCATTTAACAATAATTAAATTTAGCTATATTTAACATCCAAATATCCCATCGTCCAAAATCATGACTGGTTCACATTTTTTAGATTTTAATACAAATAGGCATTAACTGTTTTCAGTTTATTTGCATATTCCAAATTCTTGAGCTAAACCTTCTAATGGTTATTCGAAATCAAAACTCAACGTGAGCAACGCTTGGGTTTTGATTCGGTTGTAAAAATTTACTAGATGCAAAGCTGAAATTAACTTAACAAATTTCAGCATAGCCAAAAAATAATTTGGCTATAACAATAATAATTAATTCATCACCAAAAACATTAGGGGGGAAACTAATATGGGTAGTTCCATATTTCGATGGACATTCGTAATAGCAGTATTTACTAGCTTTAATACTATAGCCATAGCTGCGGATTTTTCAAAGTTTAGGGGCATAGCCAAAGAAACCATCAAACAAGCGAAAAGTGGTAATATCAAAAATATTGATCAACTTATCGCGATGCAAAATACATTATTAACACTCGGCAAAGCTGCATCGAAAGATTATGGTGCCACCAATCCCAAAGCCGCTAAAATGATGAAATTAATCGTAGCCCAAGCCGATGGCATGAAACGCCTATCACTCAAACAAATAAAAACACAATGGCATGATAAAGCATTTTTTAAAGGTAAGGGCATTCCAGCAGCATTATTAATCGACAAAAGTAAAACCGGAAACTATATGGATGTTGTGATAAATCCAGCAACAACCTTTATATTATTATCAAAATATAAAACAACAAAAGACAAAAAATTATTAAAAAGAGTGGTTGGAGAATTAGAAGAGGTTTTAAATATTGATTAATCTTGTGCGTCTAAGATATCGACGTTAACAGTTGAGACATCGATTAATTTAATTAATTTGGTAAAAGATTGCTTTTCGAGCATTTCACCATTCGAGTTATTAGCATCTTCAGCCGTGTCCCAATAATTAACGTCAACCCATTCATCATAATCAGTCTTGTATAAGGTATGGCTAACAAAACCTTTAAGCTGATTCAAATCTTGAACCATATTATTTACCGCGTAAGTAATTTCAGAATCAGTGACATTAGATTTTGCCTTCCATTTTACAATCTTCAGAGTTTTATTTTTTAATAAATTATCCATAATTATCCAACACTATTTAACTTATTAACTAATCTTATAATTCTCACTATTGACAATCGAGCAAAGCTAACATAGCTATATTACAATATTATTAAATTAAAATCTTAATTACGCCGTTGCTTTTGCTAATTCTTTCTTGCGTTTTAATTTTCGTTGTTGTTGTAACGCTTTAACTCTATTATTCTCCCGTTGTTGTTTATCATCTTTATATAACCACACCATCCTATCGAGAAACCAACACATCATTAAACAAGTGAGGACTAATCCAAAAATACTCAGCCAAGGATTTAAAAAAACTGCACCACCGATGCAGATAAAAAAGCTAATAAAAACCAAAAACTGTAATCCGGTAATAATAAAAAAATGATGTTCCGGAATAAGCTCATCTTGACGATTTAGCCATATCCGTTCACCAAGAATTGCTTGCATCGCCCAAACATTTGGTTTTTTATCAGGAAAAATTCTTGGATTAAACCAAATCCAAAGCAAAGTTAACAATATTAATAATAACGACCAATAACCAATCCAAACACGACTCCACGTCGATACAACAAGCATTGATAAAATTAAAAATCGTACCCCAACACTCCAAGGATTAGTGTATTTACGCCAAATTAAATTTGTAATTACAGCCATTGCTAATCACACCTATATAATATTTATTGTTATTTTTATAATTTATTAAATAATAATAACGCCTTAAATAAAGAACATAAAGCAAAAATATTAACTTGTACAACGATAAAATCTTACATTAACAAAAAAAAATTATCTGGTAAGTACTTACTAAATACAGCTTTAAACCAAATTAAATAATTACCGCTAGTTCGCAACAATGTCACCGACTTTAGAAGCATTTAAACATTGAATTTAACTTATTTTCATTATTACTATCATTCTATCTTCACACCGAATATAAAAAAAATTATAATAAAATTTTACCAATAGAGATTTTTATATGTCAAACCAAAAAGCCAGAGTTAAAATTTTTAGTACCCAGCAGTGTCCAATATGCGCTAAAACAAAAACACTATTAACAAAATGGAACATTCCATACGAAGAAGCTTTTGTTGATAGCAATCAAGAAGCTTATAAAGAAATGAGTCTTAAAACTAATAACGCTAGAAGCGTGCCACAAATAACAATTGATGGAAAATGGATTGGGGGCTTTAGTGAACTAACCATGTTACACATGGATGATGAATTAGATTATTTAATGACAAATGAATCAACCTAAAACTAATTACCCTAAGTGGGTCAATTGGCTAGCTCAAGATGCCGACGGTGCGATTTGGGGTTATGAAGTTGAGCCATTACAGTACCATCAAGGTTGGTATGAAAATGAAGTTGGCCGTTCAATTAAAATCAAAATCCTTGCTCCAAATCCAAATTGGCATGAAACTTTAAAAAAAATAAAATTCTAACATTTCACTTTTTTATGTTACCCAATAGCGTATTACGCCAAAATAACGTAAAGTTTCTATGCCTTTAGCCGTTAATATATTAACGAGAAACCACGCTATAGTGAATATAACTATATGATTTACAAATAAAAATAATTATAGAGAAATAAGTTAATGAAAAATCGTGCAATCATGTTAGTAACTATTCTTATAGTGCTATATGCCGGGTTCAATCTACCCTCATGTGATTCCGAGGTGGCGCAAATTGCTTTAACCGATGCCCACATCACAGAAGCCATGACACTTGCCGCCCCTCTTAAAATAAAAATTGAAACCTATTTTTCATCGAAAGGCTCACTACCATTAAATAATAAAACACTTGGCGTACCATTACCTGGCTACATAAACGGTAATGCCGTTCATAGTATTCGAATTCAAGGTGGTTATATTAAAATTAAATTTAAAAAAGAAATTAATAACGGCTTAGGTTTTCAATTAAAACCTTCATTTGTGCCATCCGCCTCCAGAAAATTAGAATGGTTATGTCAGATTGGAAATATAGATCAAAAATTTTTTAATAATTTAGAACCATCATGCTTAACTACCCAAACTGAAATCATGAATGATCTGATGCAGGCAATCCACCAAAGAGACTATGACAAAATAGAACAAGCTTTAGATGATGGTGCCGATATCAATGGCTCTTATTTCGGCGAAACACCATTAATGCGCGCAATATTTAATCGCAAAGAAAAATTAGCCAAATATTTAATCAAACAAGGTGCCGATATTGAATTAACAACAAGTTACTATCAAAATCGCACACCATTAATGTATGCCACAGAATATTCCGGATTGGATATGGTTAAGCTTCTAGTAAAAAATGGCGCTAATGTTAATGCTCAAGATGAAAAAGGTAAAAAAGTTGTCGATTTTGTTAAATATAACACCGCGATCAAAAACTATCTTTATGAAAACGGTGCCGATGGCGCACCAGAACAGGATCCCCTTAATACCTTTTAATCATGAAAAACTACTTATTGTTCATTTTACTTGCCAGTCCATTTTTAATGGCAGCAAAAATCTATAAATGGACAGACGAGAATGGTAAAGTCCATTTCACTCAAACCCCGGGCCCTAGCCAGCAGCACGACAAGATCTACCGCAACACTAACAAAACAAAGAACCCCAAAAAAACATTACTTGGAAACTGGTATGGTGTATCTTCAGATTTAAAGTATAAATTACGATTTCATGATAATAATTTTTATTTTAATTTAATCGATAGCCCTCACGGTGGCGCGTTTATTGGACAAGGTTTTTTTGAATATACTGATGATATCTTAAAATTAAAATATACTAACACTCAAAATTCCCTAGTCTCCGGAGGCACAATAGAACAGTATACTATAATGGATTTCAGTGTTAGCCAATTGTCTATCCGCTCTCAAGGCAACAAACGCTATCGTTTTATAAAAAACTTACAGCATAATCCATTTCAAGCTAAATATGCCAAAGTATTATATGGCGTTTGGTTAAATAAAAAAAATGGCGAAATACTCGAGCTCACGCAATCATCTTTTTATAAATTTGATAAAGGTAAATACAATGACTCAAAATGGCTTTCATCCTATCGGGGTAATTGGATTTTACGAGATAAAATCATTGAATTTCAATATACTGGTGAATCCCAAAAGAGTGATAAAATTGGTTTAATTGAACAATTAAATGTAATTTACAGTAACGAAATAATGGTTATCACAGCAAAAAATTCAACACAAAAAGATGAATACCAAAAACAATTATTAGGTGGCAGTTTACTTAAATAATGCATATTTAGTAATATCAATTAGGAATCAAAATGTTTCGATTTAGATTGTGCCTTATAGCTTTAAGCTTGGTTATTAATTCAACGGCATTGGCAAAAATGTATAAATGGGTTGATGAAAACGGTGTTACACAGTTTAGTACATTTCCACCGGCCAACACTAAAAAAGACTATCAAACACTTTCTTCAGCTTCGCAATCAAAAAAAAATGTAAAGCAATATATTAAAGGCATATGGCAATATCAAAAGAATAATCAACATTATAAAATGACTATCAATGACTCCGGGATCAATCTCTCAGAACTGTCTGATAACGCCACATCGGCTAACTATAAATCAATAATGCGAGCAAGCTGGAAACTATCCGGAAAAACATTAACACTAAAATATAAAAATCATAAAAACAGCGCATTAATTGGCACAAGTGAAGTATTTTTTGTCGTTAAAATTAACGAAACAGATTTAACGCTGATTAGTAATAAAACCAATACCAAAACCCAATACCAGCGTAACAATAGCCAAAACATGGCGCTATTACAACATTCACCATTAATGCAGCAACTCGTTGGTCATTGGACAGGCAGTACTGAAAAAAATGATATTCAATTTAGTAATAATGGAACATTTACCATCAGCGGTTATTTAGAAAAAAAATGGGCCAAAATGTATACCGGCGATTGGGAATACAATGACCCCGATATACTCTTTCATTTTGAATCGGATAAAGTAATACCATCAGGGCGAATCAGTAAAATTGGCAAAACAGAACGATATCGGATTGTTAAATTAACCAATGATAGCTTGCATATCCGTTCAATTAAGACAGGAACCATTAAAAAATATTTACGAAATAACAACCAAAAAGCCAGGCGTTAATAACAATGATTAGTAATGCTCCTATTATTCGTAAAAGTTACTTTATATTACTCACTATACTCATTTTCAACTCGATATCGGCCATAGCGGAAGAAAAATTTTATAAGTGGACCGATGACAAAGGACAAATTCATTACTCACAAATAGCCCCTGCTTCAAAAGATGATGCCGCAGGAACAATTAGCAAAATTGGTGGAAAATCAAATTCTTTAAAAATGCAACCCTATCAAAAAGGTCGCTATTTGTATTGTGGAAAACTCGAACTACCTCAAGCCCATTTAACTGATGCATTAATTCTTAAAAATATTAAATTAGGATTAAAGGAATGGAGCCAAGAACAACGTGAAGCTGAAATACAATATAATAAATTAAAAACATCACAACGCGATAAAACAAAATTTATTCGTGCAAAAAAATGGTTTGAAGAAACTTCTTGCCGAATAACATGGGCACACAAAAGGCTTAATTTTTTAACATCTAGTGCTTATAAAAGAAGCCTTGAATTAGACAAAATTAAAAAGCAATACGATATTTTAGAAAAAGCACGCAATAAAGAATGCCCCGAAAATCCCAAGTTACACGGTTTTGGGGAAAACCGGACTAACTCAAACCCAAATTTTATTGTTGGTGCTGAAGCTGAAGACTTCCATCAATGCGGTTTACGTTACGATAAAAAAATGAAGCCACTAAAAAATAAACTACGAGAATATAACCGAAAATGAAAAAAAGGTATTTAATAATTTTTCTGCTAATGGTTATTCCATTCACTCTAACGAACCACATTAATGCTGCAAAAATTTATAAATGGAAAGATGCTGATGGAAAAACACATTATTCTGAAACACCGCCAATCCATCAAGAATCAAAATCCATTGGTAGCACCAACAATAATCGAGCCGACGCACAGTCAAATGATGTGGTTTTAAGCGTTCGTTGTAAGGATGTAAAAAAATCAGAATTAATCGTTGGTGATTGGATTCTGAAAAAAAATAAAAAAATACGTTTCCGATTTTATGATCGCTGGGCTTTTAATCAAGCCAGTGGCAAACCCATACGAAAATACTTTATCGATGTTGGACAAGGAAATTCACAATCGGGAAAATGGTCGGTCAATGATAGTTCCCTAAACTTGCTAGTTGGTAAAATTGGTAAACAAAATAAAGAATTTAAAACCATAACAAAGGCGTTAATTCATAAAGTAGATAACCGAGAACTCTATCTTTTAATCAATGATACTGAACCAATGAAATTTAAACGCTACACTGGCTCAGGTAATAAACCAAAGTGTATGAGCAGAAAAAAACAACGCTAAAGCTCGAATTTTTATATTATTTAATGGTATAACCAACCGTTATATTTTTCCTTGCAAATACATAACGTTATTCATATCAGCATCGTTTTCATTAACAATATGCGAAACAATACTAATTTA
>CAZEPW010000088.1:3708-9301 GCA_964514215.1 uncultured Thioalkalispiraceae bacterium | reverse complement strand
TCAAACCGTCACCCCGGTAGTCTTTTAAGCCGGGGTCTCGATTTAAACTCTAGTGGTAACGTATTTGTAATATAGTTAAGTTAATGCATAAGGAGATACTAATTTATTTTAAGTCTAAAAATTTTATAGTATCACTAATGAAGCAGGATTCTTATTTTAATTTAAGGTTTATGATCAAGTTGTTGTTAGCAAAAGTTAAGAGTACAGTGATAGCATAATAAAAATAATTGTTACCAGAAAAAATTTTACCAGAGCAATTTTTATAAAATAAAATACGTTAATTCGATATTATATTCTTAGTGGGTATATGCGTAAGATGTCGGAAAAAATTTATATTTAAGGGGAGCGTTATGGACAGGGTGAAATTGATATTTTTAAGTAGTATTGCATTATTATTTTTAATCACAGGTAATGCCGTTGCTGCATGTGATACAAATCTACCGGCAACGGGTGTTCGAGATGATGTTTTTATCATCGTTAATGATAACTCCATAGATTCTTGCAAAGTTGGCGCTTACTATGCTGAGCAGCGCGGCATAGGGCGAAACAATATTATTCACATCAGCGCGCCAGTTTCGTTTTTTATAAACTGGACAGAGTTTAAAATAATGCGCGACCAAATTATTACTTTCATGCGCGCTAAAACTTTTAAAGACAGCAGCATTGCCCCCGTTACTTGTCCTGCCAGCAGTGAGTCTAGCGTATATTGCCAAGCAGCTATGACGCAACTTCGAGCGCAAACCAAGGTTAAATATATAGTCACCACCAAAGGTGTGCCATCACGCATGGTGGTTGATGGCTCAACATTACCTTTTAAAAACTCCCCGACATCAATTGATAATTATTTACGTCACTGGTTAATCAATTATTATTCACGTGATGTGGTGTTTAATTCCAATATTCGAGCCAGTGCGTTTGGAGACGGTCAAACAATGCGGACGGTTATTCCCGCTATTGATGGTGAATTAATTATCGGTCGCCTTGATGGCTTGGATGCTACGGCTGCCAAACGTTTGGTTGATCGCGCTATTGCAGCAGAGAAAAATGGTATTTATGGTAAGCATTATGGTTCAAAATTTGGTAGTACTGGTGGCCGCGCTGTGTGGCTCAATTATGCCGTAGCTGGACAATACACTTATGGCGATCTAGCAACCGGCTGGCAATACCAGCATGGAATTTTTGGTGGCCTAGAGAATCAAATTGATATCACCATGAATGCCATTCGCTTTGATCAAAATATAAATTGCTTAACCCATATTGATAGCTCAGCAGCAAGCGCAGCAGGTAAGTCGCCACAAGAATGTGTTGTAAAATTAACGCGTGGCGCAGATGCGGTTATTGGCAAACCGAATTCAAGACAACCTCTGGTTGATAATGCCTTAGTTTATCTTGGTTCGCTTGATGGTCAACCAACCAATGGTAGTTTTACAGGGTTTATGAATTGGCGCAAAGACACTTCGTGTGCGATTACATTGTGTAAAAACACGGCTGATCCTGCTTTATGTGAACTTAATTCAAGCGATACTTTTAAAGAAATTAATACTCAATGTGCCGGTGTTGCTGATGGTTTCATTGGTTATAATTTTCAATCGTATCCGGTGGCATTTATGGCTGCATGGCCAACCAGTTGGTATCAGACAACTGCAAGTGATATCGAACATTGGGGACATCAAGGTGGTGGTGATTTAAATAAACTGGCATTTCCGCAAGTTGTTTCGGGTGACAGCGCCGATGCCGATGGTAATAGTGTTTGGTTTCGAAATATCGATGAAGTTACCAATGCACAATGTTTTTCTGATTTAAGCTTAACAACACAAGCTAATTGCTCTAATGATCGCCGCTTGTATGCCTTTGTTAATAAAAGTACCTTTGCTACTAAAACTTCCGACTTGGTTCAACTGGATCAATACCGTATTTCGTTTAAATATAAAGTAACTAATTTTAAGGCTAGTCCTGCGGCACAATTGCGATTTCGAGTCGGGTTATTTTTAAAAGAACCAGAGTACAGTTTTTTTCAAGTTAATTACGGACTTAAAACATTTAATTTAGTAGGTGACACTACCGCCCATATTATTCCTGAAGGTAATTCAGGCTGGGTTGAAGTTGAGACTTTTGTGAGTTTAGACCCGGCAAAACACGCAGCAGCGCGTAATGCCTGTTTAAATGATACCTCTGGTAAACGAAAATGCTTTGAACGTGTCGCAGCCAGTTTTCTGGATACACCTTGGAGTGGTACTTATGATGGTTTAAAAATTCGCCTTGAAACGACCGGAAAATTCTCCGGTGAACTAGGGATTGATGATGTTCAAATTCAGCAGCTAAATACCACAACGCAAACATTTGCTTTGAATAATGGGAGTTTCACGCTTGGTCATGAGCAGGTTGCTGCCGGTGATCATGCCGCTAACTTTTTAAGCCGGTTAAACGGCACGGCTTTTTGGGGAAGCATGAGCCACCATCAATCAGGCGGTCATTCGTTTGATAAGCATCCATTAGAAACACTTATTTATTTTATGCGCGGCTTACCATTGGGGGATGCTGTTTGGTTTGCTGAAAATTACAATAGTGGTGTGTTATATGGTGATCCACTTTATTCACCTGCGGCAATTAAATTTGATAAGCTCAATACTTATGATTTTGTACTCGATAACGCCACGCTAGTAGCCGATACTATTAATGGCAACGATAGCACGATAGTAACAACCCGTTTTGTTGTCGATTATTGTCCGGGTGCTGATTTCTTTATTTGCGATCAACAAGCAACGTGGGTCGCTACCGGTTTGGCGGGCACAGGTGGCCAAAAAGCCACGAGTTTAGGTTTGTGGAATACTGACGCATTAACTACCGGGCAATATACTTTACGTTTGGCTGTCACTAGTAGTAATTCCGTTAGCAGCAAATCACAAACACTTTATGATTATTATCCTGTGGTTGTTGCAAATCAAACTTCCGATTTTGATGGTGATGGTGTCAGTGATGCAACCGAACTTGCCGCAGGAATGAATCCAACTAGCAGCGATTCTGATAATGATGGATTAAGTGATAGTGCTGAATTGGCTGCTGGTACTGATCCTATCGTTGGCGATAGCGATGGTGATGGCGTTAGTGATGGTGATGAAGTATTAAAATTTGGCACAGATCCACTTAATGTTGATACCGATGGTGATTTAATGCCGGATGGCTGGGAGCTGACTTATACCGGTCTCGATCCTTTAGTGAATGATGCTGGATTGGATCCTGACGTGGATAATCTTATTAATATTGACGAATATAATAATGGCACCAATCCAATTCGTCCCGACACTGATCGTGATGGTATTAATGATGGTGAGGAAGTTGCTAATGGCACTAACCCAACATTAAGAGTTGATACTGATCTTGATGGCATGAGTGATGACTGGGAAATCATCCGAGGTACTCGCGTGAATCGTGATGATGCACGTTTTGATGCCGATCGTGATGGTGTTGATAATATAATTGAGTTTGTCTATCGAACCTTGCCACTCGACAACAGCTCAACGCCAATTGTGAAAACCGTTTATGTGGATGCTGCAACGGGAAATGATGCAACCGCCGATGGTACTGTCACAAATCCGTTTGCCAGTTTCCCGGCAGCGTATAATGCAGCGGCGGTAGGTGATACCGTACAATTGGCCTCGGGTAGTTATGGTGTGGTTAATTTTCTACAGCTTAATAAAATGGTTGCGATTAAAGGACAGGCTGATCGCAGCGTGACGTTAAATCTACCATTCTTATATGTGACATTTTCACGTTGGTTGAGTTTTAGTGATATGAAACTCAATATAAAAAGTTTCGCGAACATCGTTAATACTCGTAACCTGCAATTCACTAACGTTGAATTAGGTTTGGCAGTGAGCATTAATATGACAGCCAACACGAAACTAGGTTTTGATCATGTGTTAATCACCAATGATGGCACTAATGTTGCGATTGTTGCACAAGATGTCGCTACCGATAATCGCACTGAACTTAAAGTAAATAACAGCACCATTGCTGGCTTTGCTCTTGGTATTGACTGGAATGGTAGTAGTTTTCTACGAGTAACCAATTCTATCATGGCCAATACCAGTGATTTCCAAGATATCTTTGGTTTTCAAGTGCGTAACAGTTTGCTTAATGACGGTGCATTAGTGACTAACTTTAGCAATTTAATCGCTAATGCAAAATTTGTTGATGCTGCTAATGGTGATTACCATGTTTTACCAAATTCTCCGGCAGTGGATACCGGTAGTCCGTTTTACCGCGCGATTAATGAGCCGGCTGGACATCGATTAAACATTGGTTTTTATTCTAATACCGCAGAAGCCGCCACGGCCATTGATACTGATGGTGACGGTATGCCCGATGGTTGGGAAACGGCGGTTGGTCTTAATCCGTTGGTTGCAGATAATACCCTCGATCCAGATAATGACGGTGTCGTTAATGCGTTGGAATACCGTTTTGCAACCCAGCCACTTATCGCTGGTTCAAGACGCAACTTGCGTTATAGCTTTTTGAATCCAAATTTTACTACTAGCACTGTAGAAGCCATGGCTTTGGTTGATGGCAGTTATATTAGCGGTACTAAATTTGTAAGACTCAATCAGTTTGAAACCACCAGTTTTGATATGACAACGTTTGATCTACGCCGACCATTTAGTTCAAACTATCCAATCGCATTTGCCAGCGATGTTGATGCTACGGATATGCCGGTTGTTGATTGGATGTCGGGTTATGATTTTGTTATTCCAAACTACCGTCAAGACCATACTTATTATTTGAGTAGTCTCTATGGCACAACGCGCGTAACAGTAACCACCGATACCACACAAACTTACATTGTGCATCGTGGCAGGGTAACGACAATTGCCGCTGGTAGTTTAAATACTTTATCCGCAGTGATTCATGCTGAATCACCAATTGTTGTTAGTCATTCGGCCAAATTGTCATCGGGTACAATAATTGATACTTATGTGGTGCCACCGGCAAGTAAAGAAATAACCGGCATAAAAACGCGCAATATCACGCTTGGTGCTTTGCAAGATAACACCAACATCACACTGTATTTTAGTGATGGTAGCCAACAAGCCGTGGTATTAAATTCGGGCGGTCGACACTTTATCTCATCGGATAATACCAGCGCGCAAGGACAAGGCGAAGCGGTACGAATCATAGCCGATAAGCCCATTGCTGCCATTCAAGGAGCCGATAGTGACGGCATAGAAGCAACTGCATTTTGGGATCCAATTTATTTTGGTCGCCGTTACGGTTTCCCAATAAACACCCAATATATTGCAATTGCTTGTCATGAAACTGCGCTGATTAATTTATACGATAATGGTGTTGTGGTTGATACTCAGACTTGTACCGCCACGGGTAACACTCCGGGTAAAGCCTATTTTGGTTCTGCAACCAGTGGCATTAATATTACTGCAGGGCAATATATTATTTCAGATAAACCGGTTTATCTTATTTATGAATCGAGTAGTAACGATGATGAAAAAAATATACTAGGGGCGTTATGATTTCAGTTTGGTCACTTCGAGTAACGGGCTAGTTTCTGGTAGTGATTTTTTTAATTGTCACCCCGGTA
>CAZEPW010000088.1:0-3608 GCA_964514215.1 uncultured Thioalkalispiraceae bacterium | reverse complement strand
TCATCTGATAGTTAAAAAACGAACCTTGAAAAACCGTCACCCCGGTAACGGTTTTGAGCCGGGGTCTCTGATTCCAAAGTAGCACTCTAACTTAATATAACCTGCAATCAATAAACTACATCCCCTTTAGTCAGCCATTTCCCCCATTGTTTATCATAACCGTGAATGGCATTGGTTTTAGTTTCAGTGTCAGAATAAAGTGGCTTATCTGTGTTGTTCCAATTAAAAAGACCACCATATAAATTATAAGCATCAATGCCCTTTTCTTTTAATCGTTGCGTTATCTTACCGCTACGGTAACCAACTGAGCAATAAGCAACAACAATACTGTCTTTTTTTATTTTTTGTAAAATATCATCGAGATCAAAATTATCATAACCAACATAAATTGCATTTTTAATATGAGAAACATTAAATTCTTTTTTTTCTCGAGTATCCAAAATAATAATATTTTTTTTGTTCATTAAACTCTGTAATTTTTCAGCAGAAATTCGTGGCGCTTTAAAACTGTCGGCCATTTTATTTGCCATATCTTCAAAACGTTGCTCTGCAAAAGCGAGCGGACGAAATAATGTTGCTAATATACAAATAAAAAATAGCTTTAAAGAAAATTTCATGCTTAATGGAATCCTGTTGACAGTTAACTGTGATATTTGTTCAATGCTGCTATTTGGAACATTCATTAGAGAGTTTAATTGAACAACGATATCCGGTAAGGAGAAGTGTTCGATGTTATCATCAATTAAATTGTGTAAATTTCTATCAAGCAACATGGATTCTTAGAGAGGGTAGGCGTAGTGATAGTATGGCAAAGCCTTATAAAATAGCCATGTTTATATAAAATTGTTTTTATCATAGGGTATCTGTAAAAGTGTAAAGTTTAAAATAACAAAATCTTCATCCCAATTTAGGATGAAGATTTTAAATTTATATATTTTTTAATGCGCTAATAATATCATTGGGTTCCATACGTTCTGTATAATTTTTATTAACGTAGCATGCTGTAATATTATTATCTTGATTGATAATGTAAGTTGCTGGAACGGGTAACTGATAACTATCATCACCATTTAAAGTAGGAATATCAAAACCCCATTGTAAGTAATAGGGGCGTAGCTTTTCTATAACGGTCATCACTAAGCCGTACTTGTTTGCTATGGTATTGCCAACGTCGCTTAATACCTCAAACTTTAATTGGTGTTTTTCAATGGTGCTTATTGAATTATCGGGAGTCTCCGGGCTAATGCCTATTAAATTTGCACCAAGCTGTTGTATCTCAGGGAGAATATCGTTTAGTGCTTTAAACTGGAGATTGCAATAAGGGCACCACCCACCGCGATAAAAACTGAGCACAACTGGCCCTTGTTCTAGTAATTGAGATAGTTTTTTTTGTTCGCCGATGGCGTTGGGTAATGTGAAATCAATTGCGCTGTCGCCGGTTTGTAGTGCATTTTTTGCAGTATCCGACGCCATTAGCTGTTCGAATGAATCCATAATATCCTGTTGTATTTTTTCGGGTTGGCTGGCAATAAACTGTTTGGTTAATTCTTGTGTTTTTTGTAGTAAAGTCATCATCTATCCTTTTATTATCTAAACGAGTGGTTTGATATTATTCTTATCTAACCAATTGGTCAAGTATGGGTTGTATTTATTTTAAAACTTGAAATATTAGTATCTCATTGTTTTTATTGATTTATTAATTGAATTTTTCAGATTACTAATATTGTGTTGACATTAGAGTTAATTAAGATGATATTTATAACTTATTAGTTAGATTTGGTAGGTTTTAAATGGCTCGAAAAATAGAGTTCGATCGTGATGTTGTATTAGATAAAGCAATGAATTTATTTTGGGAAAATGGTTATGAGGCAACTTCAATGGCTGAATTGGAACAGCGTCTCGGTATTAATAAATTTAGTATTTACAACACTTTTGGTAATAAGCGGGCATTGTATTTAGCCAGTTTAGTGCGTTATGAAGAGCAGATGTTTAGCCAATTATTGGCCTCATTAACGGATGACGGTGGTGGTTTAGCTGCAATTGAACGTAGTTTGGATTTTTTAGAACAAACTATGCAGCAATATCCAAAGAAACGTGGTTGTTTCATGTTAAATGCCGGTACAGAATTAAGTAATGTTGATTCTGATGTTAATTATTATGTCCAAAGCATGAACAGAAAGCTTGAAGATGGATTTTATCAAGCATTAATGGTCGCTCAGCAGCGCGATGAAATTTCATCTACTTTAAATCTACAAGAGTTTGCGCGGTTTATGTTGACGTTATATCAAGGAATGGTGACGGTGACTAAAGTTGAACAAGATGTTCGAACAAGCATTAGTAGTATTCGTTTTGTAAAGCAATTATTACGTCAAAAAAATTAACGTCTCGTTTTAGTGCTTGTTTTGTTAATTTTTTAATGAATGGTTTAGGCCGCTTTTTGATCCAGCATAATCATTGATGCTTGTTGGTATTTAAGTTCAGCCAGATGTGTTAATTGGATAAGGCTTTCGGACTCTATGTTTAATAGTGGCCATACTGAGTTGTGGATTGGTAAAGTGTCATCAAAAGATAATGGCTTTTCAATTAAGTTGGCAATGGCATTTGCTAAATGAATGATAGCAGACTCTATTTTATAGTTGTTGGCATTTTGTGGTTGGTGATGAAACAACGTCGTTTCAATTAACATTTCATGTAAGTTCCATTTTTGTAATAATGTCGCTCCGACTTCATCATGAGTAAAGCCCATAATTTTGAACTCGAGATCATCCCCTTGTATTTCTCTGGAAAGCATTTTTTTTATTAGGCTTTCGCATAATTTTGGTTGTGCCACATATAGCACTAATTTCCCTATGTCGTGAATTAAGCCTGCTATGTAAATTCGGTCAGTATTTTTTATTTTAAGTTCAGTTGATATTACACTAGCTGCTGTAGCGCATGCTAAATTGTGCCGCCAAAAATCTTCTGCTGTCACTAAGCTCATAGGCGAGTGATTAAATTGGTTTATCATTTTAGTTGCGATAACAAAATTACTTAATTCTCTTGTTCCTAAAATATTAATAGCTTTAGGTATGTCATCTATAGGACTTGGAAAATTATAATATGAGCTATTAATTATTTTTAGCAACTTTACGGTTAACGCAGCATCTTGCATAATTAAACTAGAAATTTGCTCGATAGTGCTGTTGGGATCATCCATTAAAGAATTTAATTGGATAACAATCTCGGGTAATGAAAACAGTTCAATATTATCATCAATTAAATGTTGTAATTTAGTATTCAGCAACATAATAGTTAAAGTGTAGCGTGTAGGATTTTAATTTTAAATTGATCAAAGTCAGTAAGGTCACGGTTACTGTAAAGTTTTAAATAACAAACGATGCCATGAAAATGTTATTACGAGAGTATAAACGAATTAAAAATAACTTGTTATTAGCTTAGTAAATTTATCCGATTTTTATTTTTTAAATACAGTCAACGTTAAGCTGTATTTTCTGTAGCAATGAATCCATACATTTAAAGTGGTTAGTTAGTTGTAAATGAGCTGTTTAATATTCAATAACGTTAGTTATGATAAATTTTTCATTAAGAGACATTTCATTCTGTAAGGT
>CAZEPW010000087.1:0-9454 GCA_964514215.1 uncultured Thioalkalispiraceae bacterium | reverse complement strand
TCCCGTTAAAAGCACACGGGAGTGACGGTTGTTTTTAAATTTCTATTACGCCCGTCATGCCGGTAATGTTTTGAGTTGGCAACAGCTTAAATAGGGTAATTTGTTTAACGAGTACCAAATACAACGATTGTTTTGCCCTTAACTGATATCAGGCCTTGTTCTTCCATTGATTTTAGAACTCGTCCAACCATTTCACGCGAGCATCCAACAATTCGACCAATTTCCTGACGTGTAATACGGATTTGCATACCATCCGGGTGGGTCATTGCATCGGGCTGTTTGCATAAATCAAGCAAGGTACGAGCAACACGGCCAGTAACGTCCATAAATGCCAAATCACTTACTTTACGGCTGGTTGTCCTAAGGCGGGTTGCCATTTGTGAGGTTATAGCATATAAAATATCAGAATGTTCTTGATAGAGTTGGCGAAATTTAGCGTAACTTATTTCAGCAACTTCACAGGCTGTTCGAGAACGAACCCAAGCGCTGCGATTTGGTTTAGTGTCAAATAGACCCATTTCACCAAAAAAATCACCTTTGTTTAAATAGGCCAAAACAATTTCATGACCATCTTCATCTTCTATCAGAACTGATACTGAACCATCAATAATGTAGTACAACACATCAGGTTCATCGCCAGCATAAATAATAACGCTTTTTTGCGGATAATGACGTCGATGACAATGTTCTAAAAACTTATCTAATGTCTCAATACCTGTTTGCTTTAATGCTACCTTTGTCATACCTGTTTACATTTCCCTACTGATAGTTAATTCATGATACCCTAATTGCTGTTAAAGCTATAGTGGTATCGTCTACATAGTCTGGCAAGAATAAGTCATTTTTGCCAGTAAAACTGCGAAAAGAGTCAAACTGTGATCAAAGAGTTATAAGTTATTTTTGGATATAAATTATGAAAGCACGGATAAAGTGGGTAGATAATGCCATGTTTATTGGGCAATCTGGTAGTGGTCACTCTGTGGTTATGGATGGGCCGCCAGAGAGCGGTGGTCAAAACTTAGGTGTTCGTCCAATGGAGATGTTGATACTCGGGATGGGTGGCTGTACCGCATTTGATGTGGTGCATATTTTAAAAAAATCACGTCAAAACGTCACCGATTGCACGGTTGATATAACAGCCGATCGGGTCGATGAAGAACCAAAAGTATTTTCTAAGATACACATTCATTTTATTGTTGAAGGTGTGCAGTTAAAAGAAAAGCAAGTTCAACGCGCGGTGGCATTATCGGCAGAAAAATATTGTTCGGCATCCATTATGTTAGGCAAAACGGCTGAAATCACGCATGATTATGAAATTTGTGATAATACTTCCCACAAACAACCTTAGTTTAATCTTAAATAGTATACTTAATTTACTGTAGTAAGGATTTAAAATGAACCGACCTTTAAAAACCACCGGCATGCGACACGTTGCGTTATGCGTTAGTGACTTAGTTGCATGTGAACATTTTTATGTTGAGTTGATGGCCATGACTGTTGAATGGCGACCCGATGATGACAATGTGTATTTAACCAGTGGTAATGATAATTTAGCGCTGCATAAAGATTCGCGTTCATTTGACGGTGCGCAGCGTTTGGATCATATTGGGTTTATTATTGAAACTGCTGATGAGGTTGATCAGTGGTATGATTTTTTAGTTAGTAAAGAAGTTAAAATTTTAAAAGACACAAAAACCCATCGCGATGGTGCGCGTAGTTTTTATTGCGCTGATCCTGACGGTAATACCGTACAAATAATTTATCATCCGCCGATTGCAAAACTCATCCAAACAAAATAAATGTTAGTCAGCTTTACTGGCAAAATTTAAATTAGATTAATTATAATTTATATAACGATGTTTAAATTTGAGATTCCGATTTAAAAAATTAGTGGAATGACCGATGGTTTGAGTTGCTTGCCATTCTTACAAACAAATTTTAAACCCAATAAGAACTACGGGTCATTATTTTAGATGTGAGTTTCATTAGCGCTTTTACAGGTAATGGTAATGCTGCACCACCAGCTTCAAGAGCCTGTGTTGCATGTTCAGCTTCATCTATTTTCATTTGCTCTAACACCGCTCTACTTTTTTTATCGTTAGAAGCAATTTGTGCAAGGTGATTATCTAAATGCTTGATAACCTGATGTTCAGTTTCAGCAACAAAACCTAAACTCCATTTGTCACCGGCAAGACCTGCCATTGCACCGATAGTAAAAGATCCAAAGTACCAAACCGGATTTAGAAAACTTGTGTGAGTATGAAGATCGTTTATTCGTGTCGCACACCAATCAAGATGATCGTTTTCTTCAATTGCTGCTTGATTCATTTTGTCACGAACATTATCAAGTTTCGCGGTGAGAGCTTGGCCTTGATATAAACCTTGAGCGGCAACTTCACCACAATGATTAATACGCATTAACCGCCCCGACAGCATTTTTTCTTGTTCACTTAACGCTGTTTCGTCAATACCGTTAGCAGGGTTTTCGCGGTCGGTGGTTTGTGGTGTGCCCAGCAAAGTACGCAAACTTGTATCAAATTGATTTATTAAATTATCCAGTGCTGTGAATTGTCGTGTTGTCATAACATTAAAGATACAAGGTTTTAAGTATTAGGTACAGTATTATATCGTTAAATTAAATGTGATTAAATTAATCGTTAACGATTAATTCTGCTAGTAAGGAGATGGGGTGCATGACCGGAACCGACTGTTTATTGTGATGTAAGCCTTTGCGCAAATGCAAGGCGCAACCGATATTGGTGGTTAATACTCTGTCTGGTTTTAATTGTTTGATTTCTTTCAGCTTAGGTGCGCGCAGGTTATTGGCAGCGGTTTGATGGGTAAACATATAATCTCCGGCTGCACCACAACAAAATTTATTGTCATTAAGTGTTATTATTTTAATGTTTTTTATATGTGAAAATAATTTAGCAGCGCTATCGGATTCTTGTAGCACGTTCCGATGGGTGCATGGCTCGTGTATTGCAATGGATAAATTTGAATGTTTTAGGGTTATTTTTTTAGGCCAATTTAATTCGATAAATTTTGTTATCTCAAATAATTTTTTAGTAAATTGTAATGCACTATCGTGTTGTTGTTTGGTCGGCCAATTTAATTGATGGTATTCGGATAATTGCGCGCCACAGCCAGTAGCGAAATAAACAATTGAATCCGCATTTAAATTATTAAAAGCCGTGATATTGTTAGATGCTAACTGTAGTGCTGATTGCTCGCGACCAGCATGCGCATCTAATGCACCACAACATGTTGCTGCGCGAGACACGCTAACGTTATAACCGATAATGTTTAATACATAAAGAATGTCATTTAATGTTTGCTTATCTAACGATGAGCCGGTGCAACCGATAAACAATGCGATGTTATTGTTGTTACATGCCTGCTTAGCGGTTGTTGGGTAGTTGCTTTTATTTGGTTTATAAATATTACGCTTATTGGATAACCCGGTATTAGTCAGCCCAAGCAGCGCATTGAGTCTAAATAGTTTGGCGACTGTTACTATAGCGGCATTAATTTTTGGATGTAATAAAACAAAGCGTAATGATGATTTAATAAAACGTTGTTTAGCCGGTTGTACGTTTTTTTGTTGATTGCTTTTGAATTGATCTAACAGTGCGCCATAACGAACATTTGATGGACAAATTTTTTCACAAGCGCGACAACTAAGACAATTATTTATGTGTGCTAATGCTTGTTGTGTATTGCTAATTTTAGCATCAATTAAGCCTTGTATGATGGCGATTCTACCTCGTGGTGATTCACTTTCGAGTTGCGTTGCGTTATAGGTAGGGCAGTGTGGTAAACACATGCCACATTTCACGCATTGATCGGCAAGGTTTAATATGTGATTAGTTGAATTCAATTTATCCAGTATTTTCCTGTCAGTGGCATTAAAACCATCACTTCTAGGTATAGATTAAAACGCGTGTCTATTATATTCTTTTACGTAGAAAATTTGAACACTTAATATGAGAACCGTAAATAATGAGTTATTATAAACGCCATTTATTTTTTTGTACGAATAAACGCGAAGACGGTAGTGCTTGTTGCGCTAATCTTGGTGGTCAACTAATGCGTGACTATGCAAAAAAACGTAGCAAGGAATTAGGTCTAACCGGACAGGGTAAGATTCGCATGAACTCCGCTGGTTGTTTAGACCGGTGCACTGAGGGGCCGGTTGTTGTGGTCTATCCAGATGATGTTTGGTATACCTACATCGATGAAGAAGATATTGATGACATTATTGATGAGCATGTTATTAAAGGCAATATCGTTGAGCGATTAAAAATTTAATATGGTAACCCCGAAAAATAACGAATTATTTATTGATGGTTCAGATGGTAAGCTGCAATTAATTCATAGTGTTGTTACTGCTTCTTCCAATGTGCTTGCAATCATCTGTCATCCGCACCCTTTATACGGCGGCACAATGCGCAATAAAGTGGTTCATATTATCAATAAAACAGTTAATAATGCCGGTATAAACAGCATTCGTTTTAATTTTCGGGGTGTTGAAAAATCCGAGGGAAGCTTTGCCGATGGCATTGGTGAAGTGGAGGATTTGCTAACGGTTATTCACTGGGCAAAAAAACAAACCGCTTGTGCTTCTATCTATTTAGCCGGTTTTTCGTTTGGTTCATTTGTTGCTGCGCAACTTGCTAGTCGGCAACAATTGCCCGTTGCTATCGAAAAACTCATGTTGGTTGCGCCTCCCGTCAGTATGTATGATTTTGCGGCAATAAACATCAATGTTCCGTGCTTGGTTATTCAAGGTGGGCAAGATACCGTGGTTGATCCGCAACAAGTTAAAACATGGGTTGCTTCACAGCAGCAAACCATACAATTGGAATGGAACGAGCAAGCGGAGCACTTTTTTCACGGACAGTTAAATTTTGTTCGTGATGCGATAGTAAAGCACTGGCTTTGATAATAATGCCTCGAAACAGTTGATCGTGCCGAGAAAATCAATTATTTTCACTAAAACCATTATTTTAGTATGTAAATTAGGTACTTGTGGTATTTGCAACTAATCTTCCTTATTTAAACATCCTAGTTTTCTAAATTATCCTGATATTACTTGACTCTAAGGGGCTAATTAAGTATATTAGCAATTAATGAATTACTGCTATTGCAGAAACTGAGTTGGCCAATATTTATGTATTACCAGTTCAGCATGTTCATTTAACTCCTCCATCCTCCTTTGGTGGTATTTTTTTTTACGCGACAATCCCTTGTCGCGTTTTTTTTTGGAAAATTTTAAATGACTGAAAAAATGCGTCAACGCAAAGCAACACGGTTTAAAGCTAATCATTATTTCGTTTGAGCCAATCAATGCCTGTGAGCGCTAATATCGAGATTAAAGTAAATAATGATAGCGCTAACCTCGGTATCCGGTATAATACGCGGATTATTCAGAGGATAATGCTTGTAAGCCTTGGCTATATTAGGTATTATTTTGCCTCATTTTTTCTCGCATGAAATGCCAGTAAAAAGAAATTTTAGAATCGAAACAGATTTAACACTGTATTACGCAGTACGGACATAGATAAATGAAAACATTTTCAGCAAAATCAGAAACAGTTCGACGTGATTGGTATATTGTCGATGCAGCCGAAAAAACGCTCGGTCGTTTGGCTACCGAAATCGCTTTAAGATTGCGTGGCAAGCATAAGCCTGAATATACACCGCATGTGGATACTGGTGATTATATTGTTGTGATTAACTCGGATAAAATTCGCGTTACCGGTAATAAATTAAAAGATAAAATTTATTATCACCACACGGGTTATCCCGGTGGTATCAAAGATATCACTTTTGAAAAATTGCGTGAGAAAAAATCAGAAATGATTATTCAAAAAGCAGTTAAAGGAATGTTACCTAAAAACCCATTAGGTCGTGCGATGTTTCGTAAACTTCGCGTTTATCGTGGTGCAGAACATGATCATGCAGCACAACAACCAAAAACATTAGAAATAGGTTAATTGAAAATGGCAGAAACACAGCATTATAGTACTGGCCGTCGTAAGAGTTCATCTGCACGTGTCTATTTAAAAAGTGGTACAGGACAAATTACTGTTAATAAACGCCCACTAGACGAATATTTCGGTCGAGAAACTGCACGTATGATCGTACGCCAACCATTAGATCTAGTTGAAATGAACGACAAATTTGACCTGAATATCTTTGTGAAAGGTGGCGGCAATACTGGTCAATCGGGCGCAATTCGTCATGGTATAACCCGTGTATTAATCGAATATGATGAAACATTACGCCCAGCATTACGTAAAGCTGGCTATGTCACTCGTGATTCAAGAGAAGTTGAGCGTAAGAAAGTGGGCTTACATAAAGCGCGTAAACGTCCTCAGTTCTCAAAACGATAAGTCATTATCGTTTGAGCTTAAAAAGCCTGACTCTTGTCAGGCTTTTTTGTGTCCGGTAAAAAAATATTCATTCATGTTAATTTCAGAATGTTGTGTTAAAACAACAGAAATTAATCGTTATAGTAACAAATGTGTCATTTAACTTTATTTTTCTACCGAAATTAATTTTGAATTAATTTCGAATTTCGATCCTAACCTGTTGTTTTATGAAAGCTATATCAGGTTTTGCTAATATAATGTGTTGCATTAATGCAACAAAGTAACATTTGTTGTTTTTTTTACAAAAAAATGTTGCATCTGCACACAGACTTCGCTATAAATACACCCAACAAATAAAACTTATAATTCTCATATGAGGAGAACGACAAATGAATAAAAAATTAATAGCTATGGCTATCGCTGCAGGTCTTACATTACCTGTTGCTGCAATCGCTGGACCATCTGTAGGTGGCCACATGCAAATCGAATTAAATTCACCAGATGTTAAAGATAATGTTTCTAATGATAAAGATGAATTAAACTTAAAAGATAACGCTCGTGGCCGTTTATGGATTAAGGGTAATGAAGACCTAGGTGGTGGCATGAAAGCTATCTATAAAGCTGAGTGGAGAGTAAATACTGATTTAGGTGGTGCTGCTGCTGATAATCGTGAGAGTTATGTTGGTTTAAAAGGTAACTTTGGAACAGTTTATGCTGGTTCATTAGCAAGCCCATACAAATCAAATGCCGGTACTGATTATGACCCTTACACAGCGTCTGTATTAGAGTCTCGGGGCAATGGTGGTGCAATGAAAAATGAAGGTTCAATGACTAGCGATTATGGTCAAAACGGATTCGTTGATAATTCAATTGCTTATAAAAAGAAATTTGGAGCTGTTTCTGTTCATTTACAATATCATTTAAGTGAAAGTGCTGTACAAGATAGCACATTTGCTGCTGCTGTTCGTTTTAAAGCGGGTGCTGGTATTGAAGTAATTGCTGCAACAATTTCACAAGATGCGTCTACTGCTGCAAAAGCTGCAGTTGCTGCCGGTACAGCTACAATTATTGATACTGATGGTAATTCTGTTGTCGTTACAACGAATGCTGAAGCTGCTGTTGCTGCCGCTACACTTGGTGGTACACGTAGTAAGCTTGGTGTAACTTGGAAAGCTGGTCCTCATAAAGTTATTGCTCGTTATGAAACACAGTCTGATGATCTTGCTAATAATGACATTACAGGTATTTTTGCTGCTTATCATATGACTATGGGTAAAAATGTTTTAACTGTTCAATATGGTCAGTTAGATAGTGATAATGCTAATAATGATAAAACATACACAATGTTAGCTGTTAAGCACAACCTAAGTAAAAAGACTGCTGCATGGGTAGGTTATCGTAATACAGATTTTGATACAGCAAACACAAACGATAACTCTGTTGTTTCTGCAGGTTTACGTATTAAGTTCTAATAATAACTATAAATAGTAAAACTTTGAATGGGGCCTCTGGCCCCATTTTTTATTAACGATTGCTAATTTTTGGCATCGGTTATAGTATCAATACACGTATTTAGGTGTAATCAATTTGGATTGGTTTTAATGAAATTTAAGATTTATTATCGATATTGGCTGTTAGTTTTCAGCATTGTTATAACGGCTGGTTGTTCATTAACGAACGGTTCTATAAAAATTCAAGCATATGATGGCGCCAAACAAGCAGCCACCAAAATTGCAACCGTTGTTGTGCCTTATGAATTAGAAGTGTTTGAAATAGACGGTAAAACAATCAGTCCACCCTATATCCCAAATGGTACTTATCAAATTGAGTTATTGCCGGGTGAGCACGAAATGATGGTGATATACAATGAGTTTTGGGGCGATAACAGTAATGGCAGTATGGTCAAATCCAAGGTTTTTCTTTTTAAGTTAACCGTCACAGCCGCAGATATGTTTTTGTTGAAACACAATGCCCCGCAAGATTTAGCGCATGCTGATTTTGCAATGCTCGGTAGTGAAATTAAAGTTTGGTTATACCAACGAAACACCGGAAAAATTACCCAGGCATTTGACACTAAAGAGGCCAATGGTTTTTTAAGCCCATCAACCGCAAAAATGTCAACTCAAGCACCAACACCACAAGCTGCAACCGCACCGCAAAACCCTTACGACAGTTTAAAACACTGGTGGAAAATGGCCGACGATAAGCAACGTCAAGCATTTAAAGATTGGGTCTCAAAAAGAAGCCTAAACAATAGCTTCAAATAATCTCATTTATCAAGTAGGGTGGGCACGGCCCACCAAAAAATCAATCCCGCTAAAAATTTCTTCGCAAAAACTAAATTAAAAATACCAGTATCCAGTACACTAATTCATCACACTAGTCATAAAAAAAATGATAAAATAACCTAATACTTATCAAGGATATGGAATTTTCACAATACCATGAAATTAACGATGGCTTGTGAATGAGATAGTTAGAGAAAAGGATAACCATGTTGTCAAACAAACATTCAGTTTTAAAATTTAATGCAATAGCCTTTATCAGTTTATCAATAACAGCTTGTGGCGGCGGTGGCAGTTCAGGGAGTCTGCCCAGTCGAGCCGTTGATAACATTGCACCGTATGTTACCAGTTTTTTTCCAGTTGGCGATCAGCGTCCAATAAGCGATAGCATCAGTGTTACCTTTTCAGAACCTGTTAGCTTAATTAAATCCAATAACATCAGCATTACCGAGTCTGATCCAAATAGTCAAAATGTTAGGCCTTTAGCACTACCCGATACCATTTTGGTATTAGATTCTACTCAAAGTAATACCGTACTTGATATTAATTTTGCCAATGCTGGAGCACCAGCAGGAACATTTTTAGTCGACGATAAAATTTACCTTGTTGAGCTTAGTGGTATTACCGATATAGCCGGTAACACTCTGTTATCTACCTGTCGTTGGTATTTTGCAACAAACCTTGCCGTTGTACCTACCGCACTAGCCGCCACCGCAAGATGCGATGCTCAAGTTAATACCACCTCAAGTAATTGGGGTGAATTAATTTGGGATCGCGATAATTGGAATTAAG
>CAZEPW010000086.1:2968-9474 GCA_964514215.1 uncultured Thioalkalispiraceae bacterium | reverse complement strand
CCGTCACTCCCGTATGCTCTTAACGGGAGTCCACCTCCGATGATATTTAAAATCCATCCAATACCAAAACTTCGAGATACCGGCTGTAAATGCAACAAGCATTTATTAATCATTATGACCTAAACGATAGAGAAGTAATACTTAATGGACGCCTAAGCGTACTAAAGTGCCAGCATGACGCTTTTAATCTAACTCCAATTTCAACCACCAACACCCATACACATAAAAAATTAATCTTTTTGAAACTCAAACGCATCTGAATAATAATTTTTTAAATCCAAACCATTGCCCGGAAAACTATCACGACCAGCATAAACCATGACCGGAGGACCCGAGCCATATAAATCATAGTCACTCAAATTAGAATAATCTTCTATAATCGCAAGATGAACGTAACCAGTACGTCCATTCCATTTATCTTCCGGCTTAGGATTGTTTAACACTGGAGTGTATTCCAGATGATCATATTGCTCTGCTAACTTTAACCATTGCTCATGCAAATACAAATCACGCAACGACTCTGCTCCCCAATAAATATGAATGTGGTTATCTAAATTTGCAGCGAGACTGTATTCAACCATTGATTTTATTGGTGCGATGCCAGTTCCTCCTGCCATCATAATACTGGGACGATTAGATGATTCGCGAATATAAAAACTGCCCTTTGGACCTTCAATTCTTAAAATATCTTTTTCTTGAATGTCATCGAATACCCGCCCAGTAAACTGTCCATCTTGAATATGTCGGATGTGCAGTTCAATATACTCATCATTATGCGGTGTATTTGCAATTGAAAAACTTCGTCTACGCCCATCTTTTAATAAAAAATCCAAATACTGTCCAGCAAGAAATTGAAGTCGCTCAGTAACCGGTAGTTTCAAACGCATTTCAATCACATCGTGTGACAGATGTTCAATCAATGTCACTCGACAAGGTAGGGTTTTTACCGGGATATCTTTTATCGCCGCAATCTCATGAGCTTCAATCGTCACATCAGTTAACGGTATTGCCTGACATAACACGGTTGCCGCTTGACCAAATTCATTGCAATCAAGTGCAGCAGGTTGGCCATTGGGATAATCGATCGTTCCTGCGATGAGCTTGCTAACACACGAACCACAAGCTCCATTACGGCAACCATAGGATAATGAATAGCCTTGTCGTAAAGCAGCATCAAGCATTGTTTCATTCTTATCGACCGTAAAAGAATGTTTGCTCGGTAATATAGTGACAGTCTTCAAATATCTGTTACCCTATAGGTTAATAATTTAAAATAATAAACATAAAGTAAATCTTCATTTTACAAAAAACAATCGCGCATTATCCCTGAATTTATATTGGAGATAAACCCTTGAAAAATGTACTTATTACCGGATGTGGAGATATTGGTACTCGTGTCGCTAAATTGTGGCTAAATGAAGCGGCAATAGTGAGTGGGGTCTGTCGCAGCAATGCCAATATCACTACCTTGCAAGCAAACAACATCAATCCGTTGGTTGGTAACTTCGATGATAACGATGTACCCATCATTTCAAATGATGTCGATTTAATCTACTACTTTGTTCCGCCACCAATGACTGGTGTCAGCGATCCTCGGATCGATGTTTTTCTGCAGTCACTGGCGGTGCAAAAAATAACGCCCAAACGATTTATATTAATTAGTACCTCAGGTGTTTATGGTGATCATCAAGGCGCATCAGTTGATGAAAGCACCCCCACAAATCCAAAAGCCAGCCGCGCAAAACGCCGCCTTGATGCTGAAACCCAGTTAATTGCATGGTCAAAATCACGTAAAGTGGCAATTAACATTCTACGCGTCGCAGGAATTTATGGCCCTGGCCGCTTACCCGAGCAACGCATACGCAATAAAGTACCAGTATTGCATGAATATTTAGCGCCACGTACTAACCGAATTCATGCCGATGACCTAGCGACTATTTGTTTTAAGGTGGCTCTTAATGGTAAAGAAAATCGGATTTATAATGTTAGTGATGGCCAAAGTGGTAATATGACCGAATACTTTTTTACCATCGCCGATGCTCTTGGTTTACCCAGACCACCGGAAATTAATTGGGTTGAAGCCGAAGAAAGTATCAGTCCGGGAATGATGTCCTATTTAAAAGAATCTCGCAGTATGGATATATCACGTTTACAAAATGAAATTGAATTTGAATTTCAATATCCAACTTTAAAATTAGGTTTAGAAGCTATTTTAAATAAGAGTTAAAATAAATTTTTCTTGCTAAAGTACCGGCATGACTGTTTTACTATAACGCCAATTTCAACCGTCACTCCCGTACGCTTTTAACAGGAGTCCAGCTCCGATGAAGCTTAAAATTCAACGAATACCAATACCACGAGATGCCGGCTCAAAATATCACCGGCATGACGGTTTTACTATAATGCCAATTTCAATCGTCACTCCCGTATGCTTTTAACGAGAGTCCAGCTCCGATGAAGTTTAAAATTCAACGAATACCAATACCACGAGATACCGGCTCAAAATATCAGAAGTTTAAAATTGAACAAATACCCGTACTTCGAGGTGCTAGCTATAAAGGTTCAAAACCACTCTCGCCGCCAAATTTTGGCAAGCCATCCTGAGCATCAAGCCACGCAACGCGGTCATCATAAAAAAAATGCTTCAATGGCTCTTGACCAATATCACCGCGAATCATACCGCGTAACACTCCAACCGAATCAGTGTAGTCTTTATCAGCGGTATAAATAGTGCTACTGCACTCACAGCAAAAATAACTGCTGTTTTTTTCGGTTATAACAAGCTCGGTAACACTTTCCTGACCTTTGGTTATTTTAAAATTTTCGGATAACACTCTAACCCACGTTGTGTAGTCTGAACCATTTGATTCACGACACATGTTGCAATGACAATAGATAACACCAAACACCGGCAACATAATATCAAATTGGACTTCACCGCAAAAACATTGACCCGTTACAGTATCCGCTATAGTCATTTCGATTCCTGATTATCCAAAATATTTAAGTCGTCCCACATTTCATCAACACGCTTTTTTATCTTCTCATCCATAACAATCGGCACACCCCACTCGCGTGTAGTTTCCCCCGGTAATTTACTGGTAGCATCAAATCCAATTTTAGATCCAAGCCCTGACACGGGTGAGGCAAAATCCAAATAATCGATGGGGGTATTTTCGATCAAAGTACAATCGCGTACCGGATCCATTCGGGTGGTCATCGCCCAGATAACGTCATTCCAATCACGCACGTTAACATCATCATCAGTGACAATGATAAATTTGGTGTACATAAACTGTCGTAAAAAAGACCAAACCCCCATCATCACGCGCTTTGCATGGCCGGGATATTGTTTTTTCATACTCACCACCGCCATACGATAGGAACAACCTTCCGGTGGTAAATAAAAATCAACTATTTCTGGAAATTGTTTTTGTAATATTGGTACAAAAACTTCATTCAAGGCCACCCCTAAAATCGCGGGCTCATCTGGTGGTCGGCCGGTGTAGGTGCTGTGGTAAATAGCATCGTCGCGGTGCGTTATGCGTTCCACTGTAAAAACAGGGAACGATTCAACTTCATTATAATATCCGGTGTGATCACCAAATGGCCCCTCATCGGCCATCTCATCGGGATAAATAAACCCTTCTAAAATAAATTCTGCCGAGGCAGGCACTTGTAAATCAGATTCTTTGCAATTAATGACTTCGGTCTTGGCTCCACGCAATAGTCCTGCAAAACCATATTCCGACAAAGCATCGGGCACCGGGGTGACCGCTCCTAATATTGTGGCTGGATCAGCGCCAAGCGCAACTGCAACCGGAAAAGGTTCTCCGGGATGTTTTTCAGTCCACTCTTTAAAATCCAATGCGCCACCACGGTGGGCTAACCAACGCATGATCACTTTATTTTTAGCAATAACTTGTTGCCGGTAAATACCAAGGTTTTGTCGCTCTTTATTTGGGCCTTTGGTTATCACTAACGCCCAAGTAATTAATGGCCCGGCATCACCCGGCCAACAAGTTTGAATTGGTAGTTGGCTTAAATCAACGGCATCGGCTTCGATGACATTTTTCTGACAAGCAGCAGATTTAACAACTTTTGGTGCCATATTTAATATTTGCTTAAATATCGGCAGCTTAAGCCACGCATCGCGCATGCCTTTTGGTGGCTCGGGTTCTTTTAAAAAAGCCAATAACTTGCCGACCTCGCGCAAATCTTCAACACAATCCTTACCCATGCCCATCGCAACACGTTGCTGGGTTCCAAACAAGTTGGCCAACACCGGCGTAGTAAAACCTTTTGGATTTTCAAATAAGATAGCAGGGCCACCGGCACGTAGTGTTCGATCGCAAATTTCAGTCATCTCTAAATTAGGATCAACTTCCTGCGTAATGCGTTTTAACTCACCTTTTTCTTCAAGTTGAGCGATAAAATCTCGTAGGTCTTTATATTTCATCTGCAGGATAATAGCAAAATTCGCATTGAACCGCCAAACGATGCTACTGTAAACTCATAACCCGATTACGTAGTTGTTTTAATTCTGACTCAATCCGTTCAATGTGTTCAAGTATCAACGTTTTATCACCAGGCACAGCAGTAGCAGGCTGTTTTAAACCACATTTTCCTGCCCAGATTAAATCAGCAAACTCCGGATGATCAATAAAGGGGTTTCGATTCCCCTGCCATTTATAGATAACCTCGTTACGTAATCGTTCTTCACTCGAAACCGGATCGCGTTTGTGCCAAGCAAGTAAAGTACATAACTGACCAAATCTGGGTTCTCCCACTTTAGTTGTGCTATCCACCAGCACCAAATCGGGTGTTTGACTCTTATCATTTCCATCGTAGCGAACCGCCATGTAAAACATCATGCGCGCAGTATCCCCTTTGACCACATCAGGGCTTTCCCACGTTCCGGCAGCACCATTACTCAGTGTTGCCATTTTGCATTGCTGGCATTCTTTATTCGGCTTACCGCCATTGGCAAAATCACGATTACCCCGGTCAGCATTAACACTCACATCAGTCGCGCGAATATGGTGAGCATCGGTATGAGCAAATTGATTGCGGCTTTTAAAACCATGCGACTTAGCCCAAATATGTTCACGATTCCAATCATTTGAATTACCCCTGCCAGAAACTTGTCGTGATTTTTTAATAGAGCGACGCGTATAAAAGCCAATCACATTATTAGTGTTTCGGGGATCAACATCCGACTCTTTTAAAATCGACCACAAACAAGGACTGTACTTAAACGCCTTATGGCCTTTAATGATGTTATTCAATGCCTTATGCAAATCTGTTGCGAATAACTTTTCAGTTCCGGCATAATATTTGTTTACAGGAATTAGTTCATCACTGGTTTTTACACAAGCAGCAGAAACAAGTTGTATAGATAACATACAAAATAAAACAAAAGCTACAATACGATTTGGCATGGAATATGGATCCTTATAATTGACCAAACTGGAGATTGATATGGGAATACCAAGTTTTATTCATTTGTTTTTTTCACTAAAAACGCTAAAAGACATTATTCATTATATTATGTTACATACAACAGAACGAGCCATGAAAATAATTAGTCTACTTTTAGTTATCTATGTTGTATTTCAAACAATGGAGCTTCCGGTATTTTAATTTCTATTGCGCGGCACCCATAAAGTATAACAACAGCCCACAACAATTCATGGTATAGCCGCTTATTAATCGAAGTAAAATTAAATACCCAGCAAAATATGATATAAATACATTAACAAAAGTAAAATAATAAAATTCAACTCATTTCAAAATACGGAGATAAGCAAATGAACTCAAACACATTTAATCAATGGCGCCGTTTAACATTGCTGTTAGTAGCACTAATCACTAGCCCCATTACTTGGGCCGATCCAACATACAACAAAATTTTTATCTTTGGCGATAGCTTATCCGATACTGGTAACCTCGCCTCGATTCGTGGCGACTTTCCAAATCCGCCATTTTTTAATAATCGTGTGAGTAATGGTTTAATAGCAGTTGACACTATTGCCGCATCACTTAACCTAAAAGCCGATGCCTCACTTTATTTATTAGGCTTAGCTGCTGGTGGTAATTATGCCGTTGCAGGTGCTCGTTCAGCAGGAGACAGTCCGATTGATTTAACTGCGCAGGTTGCCGCATTCTTAGCGAATCAAAATGCCAGTGCCCCTAAAGATGCCTTATATGTGATGATTACTGGTGGTAATGATGTTTTTGATGCAGCTCAAAACCCCGACATTAATGCCGCCGAGCAACTAATCGATGCCGGAGTGATAGCCGAGAAACAACAAATACAAACATTAATTAATGCCGGGGCAGAAGCATTTTTAGTTGTCAATGTAGTTGATATTAGCATCACACCACTAATTAGCACTGCAGCATTACAAAATCCCGCACTAGTCGATTACGCGAATAACTTAGTGAACCGCTACAATAAAACTCTAGAACAAAGCCTTAAAGATATTAAACACGACAGTGACATC
>CAZEPW010000086.1:0-2868 GCA_964514215.1 uncultured Thioalkalispiraceae bacterium | reverse complement strand
GACAGTGACATCAAAATAGAAACGTTTGATCTCTACCAAGCATTTAACGAGCTACTTGAAGATGCTCAAGATCTAGGTTTTAGCAACACTACCGATGCCTGTTTTAGCACAGCAACCCTAACATTTAATGATGGCTGTAACTTTGGTGCAAATTTTCCGAGCTATATCTTTTTTGATGAAAGACATCCCACCAGCCGAGTACATCAAATTATAGCCAAACAAATAGTGGAAGAAATAGACTAATACATTATTGCACCTAAACCGGAAGGACAATGCTGCTAGTGGTGTTAACCACTAGCAGCAATCAATTTACTCATTACTTGCGAAACATAAATGCAACTAAAAACTGTGTTTCCGTTAAATCGTTTGAAATTCCCAATGATTGCATAACACGTGTATAAAGCACCATGCTGTCAGTCACTTGAAAATCATAACCCGCAGAAAATATTAACGATGTAGTAAATTCATCTTTATCGGCATATTGGGTTTTTAAATTTCCATTGGCATCCGTATCATGACGCGCAGTTTGTACTAACTTAGACACTGACAGCCCCGCACCCAAAATAGGTCTAAATGAATTCGAAAACTTAATTTCTTCTTCATACAATAAATTCACACCAGAATTTAATACTTGAGCCCCCATAGTATCATTCGGTTTGCTTTCAAACTTCATACTATAATGAAAAAATTCAGCCGTTAAACGCGATGTTGATCCCATTTCAGCCATGTAGAATAAATGAATCGGTGATGCATATGAAATATCATCAAGTGTACCTTCACTGGCTTTAAGCTGATAAGAACCAGTGGCAAAACCAAAACCATAACTGCCTTCAATACCACTTGCAAAAGCAGAAGCGTTAGACAATAAAACAATAAAAGAAAACAAGTAAATCCTTTTAATTAGCGACATAATAAAATTCCTATACAACAAATAAAAGTGAACATAAATTAAACATAATTATACCTCAATACCTTTATGACTGACATACCTTGAAAACAAGATCTTATAAATAAATTACTAATAATTGTGATATAACAAAAATAATAATGCTATAAAATTACTTTACAGCAATCAAAAATTAATTGATTATTAAACAACGTGGTATGTCACACTAATAACGCTACAAAACCGCACAAATATAATTACAATATACCAATAAATGACTGATCAACAAGGAGAGTGGCATATGGACCGAGAACAAACTTATTTGCCCACCGAACATTTGAATGACATCAAAATAGATGCAATAGCCGATTTTGACGGTAACATACAACTTGAAACCAAAATAAGTCTATCGGGTAATATTGAAATAAACGGCATCAACTACAATAATTTCATCAATGATTTACGCACTTTACTATCAAAATACCAAAGATGATAATTTAATTATGTCACTAAGCGCGCGCTCACACAACAAACTTTACCAGCCTAACACAGTGCCTTCGAGCAATAACCGTTGATCAAAATATTCCGACGTACTTGCAGCCAAAAATTCGGCCTTAGAGCCACCAAAGCGTTGCGCAATCGGATGGATAGCTTTTTTAGCAAACCCCGTTTCAATAGCACTCGCCAATTTCGCTATTTCAACCGCCGAGAGGTTTTTACTAACCGTAAAAGCCTGATTTGGTAAAGGCGAAGACTGATTAACAACTCTAATCTTATAACGCTGCTTCAACGTAAAATTCTTTTTATAATAACGCGTGCGAATAACCGCAGCATCACACGCACCCGCATAAAATCGACTCACAACGTTTTTCATGCCACCACGAATACCGTATAAAATCGGCTGCCGAACCGGATTCTTATAGCTACCCAATAATGTTAACGCCGATAAATTAGGTGGTGAGATACTGCAAATCTTTTTACCAACCAAGTCTTTTAATGAAGATACGCTTTTATCCTTACGCCGCACCAAAGTCACAAACTTAATTGAACCGGTTAATTTAACCAGTAATTCATGATTTAAATGCTTAATCCGCCACGAAGCAAAATGCGGCCCATCAAAGGCAATATCATATTTTCCACTACGCATATCAAGCTGATATTTTATCCAATTATCAGGATAAACATAACGTACTGTTCGCCCCAAAACGTCACTAAACGCTTTTGCTAAGGGGTTATATAACGCTTCTGCTTGCTGTTTATTTTCACGTGGTGGTGCAGACATAATAATATCAGCAGCCCAAATTTGTTGACACGATAACAGCAACATCATCGTAAACAATATTTGATACCGTCTAAAATACATTGTCAAAATCCTATACTCGCAAACTTGTTAATTTAAGTCTAAAGGCGGGTCATTAAATAAACTTTAATTTGATTATATACATCAAATATTACAATAAGTATTATTATTACAAAAATAATGATCCAAGAAGAGAATTTATTTAATTATTAAACTATTTATAAGTATTACTTTACATAATTTTTTTTAGACTACTATTTATGTGTCAAAGCGCACAGTTAAAATCAATTTTACAAATGACTACGAATTGATTTACATCAAATCCATATACACACATAAGATTTTGACTTTTTAAAAGACGATTTTATTAACTTACCTGAAATATAGTTTGGCAGAAAGACAATGGTTATTTAGTGAAACCCAAATTTTAAAATAACCGTCACTTCGGTAATATTCTGAGCCGGAATCTAAAATTAAAACCTCAAGATTAAGGGGTAGGCACTACTATTTTTAGTACACAGAACGGAGCTTAGTCAGTATTCCAATGATTAAATCAGCTAAGCCGCATTACTCGCGCTGTTCCGCTGCCATGCCCCTTCACCCACACCCGACGGTTGCCAGCCCGACTGTAATGCTTGCTCGCGCGTTTTTTTCCACGGGAAGCTTTCCGCAGCTTTAATCG
>CAZEPW010000085.1:0-9636 GCA_964514215.1 uncultured Thioalkalispiraceae bacterium | reverse complement strand
CATTTAATTTTATTCAGTATTCTAAACCGGCTTCGACATTTACGGTTACTAATTTAGTTTCAATATATTTGGATTTAATTGTCCCTGTGGCTTTTATGTTTTTTTTAACTGTTGAAAAAAAATATTTGCAATGGATTTTCGCTCTATGTTTTAGTTTGAGTTTGTCCTTTTTGGTTATATCGCAAACTAGAGGTGCATGGGTTGGTTTGCTTGTAGTGTTAATTACGCTAATTTTAGTGTTACAAAAAAACATAAGCTTTAGGAGTAGTTTTATTTCTAGAATTAAGAACAATATGATGTTGTTAACCATTAGCTTGATTATTCCCTTTGTTTTAATAAGTTTACCTGGTGGAACATTTAAAAGCAGTTATGCAAAGTCTGAATCATCAGGCATTAGGTTAACGGTTTATGTTAATTCAATGTCAATGATAAAAGACAAGCCCATATTCGGAACGGGTATTGGTGGATTCAGAATTGGTTTTCGTTCTTATATGTTTGCAATATTATCATTAAAACAAGCAAATGAAGATATTAATTTATTAAGGCTACATAGTGATCCTATGCAATATATTGCCGAGTTAGGTATACTTATTGGGCTGCTTGTTATTTTTATATTATTATATATTCTATTTTTAATTTGGCAGCTTATTAAAAAGGAAAAAAATAATACTGCGCAATTTATTTATATTGGGATATTTTTATCTTTGCTTGCTAGTGGCGCCCATTCGTGGGTTGATTTTCCTTTACGAAAGCCAAGTTCAGCTATTCAGGCTAGCATATGGATTGGAGCTCTTATCGGATTGTATCTCAATTTTTTTAAAACTAAAAAAATTGCAGTGAGTAAGTTTATTTTTGCTTCATTATTTATTGTTTCAATTGCTTTAATTACAATCAATATTATATTTTATGATAAATATATAGAAAGTAATATATATTTGAATAAAGCTCAAAATAGTATGTTAGCTAGAGACTGTACAAATGCGAAAAAAATGATTAAAATTTCTAATAATATATTTGGTTTTGATTTTTTGGCTCAGAGTAATCTGACTCAAATTTTTAGTTTTTGTGGTGCTGAAATATCAGAAAAATTACATATAATGAATTATCTTTTAAATTTTGATGCTAGCAATACTCGCGCACGCTTAACTAGAGGAAATTTATATTTGACCACAGAAAATATAAATTTTGCAAAGCAAGATTTTGAAGTGTTAGTAAAACTTTTGCCAAATAGAGCTAGTGGGTATTTTGGTTTAGGGAATGTTTCTTTTTTAATGAAAAAATATGAAAATGCAAAAAAATATTACATTTTGGCGATAGAAAAAAATATGAATTCGCAAAACTATTATTTGTCAGGACCAGTTAAAAACCATAAAGCGAACACTTCAAATGTAAGACAGTTGAAAAATATTAAATTCAATTTAAATAAAGTGGAACGATACTTGCTACAAAATAATTACTAATATCATTTGTTTTATTAATTTGAATGGTTGTTTCTTAAATTATAATTTACTTGCTACGCAGTTTGATGGGGTTGATATGGGACGTTTTAAAGCATTTTTTACCAAAGAAAAGATAAATGCCTTTTTAATTCATTTGGGATTAAGTTTAATTATATTCGGTGGTTTATTGTATTTCATATTAGTAGAATGGTATCCACAACCCTTATTTCGAACCGATGGTGGTTGGCAGGGTATTCGACTCATTGCTTTTGTTGATATCGTTTTAGGGCCGTTATTAACTTTGGTGGTGTATAAGCAAGGTAAAGCCAAATTGAAAATGGATTTATCCATTATTGCGATTATTCAATTTACTGCGCTGATATCCGGGACTATTGTTGTTTATAATGAGCACCCAGTGGCGGTTGTAATTATGGATAATCGTCTTAATCCTATTGCTGCATATCAAGTTAAAGAAGCTGGTATTTCAATTGCTTCACTGAGTGAATATAGTGATTTACACCCTCCTATGATATTCGTTAATCTGCCTAAGGATCCTGATAAACTATTAAAGTTACGCACTAAAACTATGGGGGAAGGGCGTGAACTAAAGTTAAGTGGAAATTTATATGAAAAACTAACTCAGGAAAATAAAAAATTCTTAATACAAAATGCCATGTCGGTTGATGCTTTTTTGGAGAATAAAAAAGATGGTGTAAAAAAAGCAAGAGAATTAGCTATTTATAAACAGTTTTTAAAGGAAAATAAGTTTAGTGATCGTTCTTTATTGTATTTTCCACTTTATTCGCGTTATGAATTTGGAATTGCGGTGTTAGATAGCTCTACATTTGAAATGTTAGATATACTGGATATATTTCCACCTCAGGTAGGAGAGGTTATTCAAAAAGTGAACTGATTTAATTTTATGCTCATCTGTGGTATTTAAATCTGAGGTTAGTTAATCTTCGATTGGTATAAAAACAATATTACCGAAACCTGAAAGTATTGGTGTTATAATTTTAAATTTTGAATCAAACTACTATGGAAACGTGGTTATTTTAAAATTGAGTTCTCAAAAATAGCCGTTATGTTTATGTAAAGCTTGAATTAGTTAGGATTGCAAATTTTTCGCTTTTCGCTAGCCCATTCTCCCAAATCAATTAATTGGCAGCGTTCACTGCAAAATGGACGATATTTACTTTTTTTTACCCAGGATACTAATGTTTGGCAAGTAGGGCATTTTACTTTTGTCGTCATACGGCACAACATCCTAGTTGAAATGAAATGTCTTCCATCAGTTGTTTGGGGCGATGGTTATAATTATTATTGGCTATTGTTAAAAAATGAATGCTAAACCGATGTTTACCTGCACTTATTTCACAAAAATAATTTTCTTTTTTAGGTATTATAACTCGTATCATTTGGTAAGGATGTTTGGGATTTAAATTTTGTTGGTAAAAGCCATTTTCAGCAACTTTATCTGCGATTAAGGTACTTTGTCGAATGATGCTGAGTAATAAATTAATTGCGTATTGGGTATCAAATATTGATGAAAATAACGTCTTGAGATCATGTTGCTGGGCTGTGATATCGGTATTAAGCCAATGATGAAAAATAGGAAGATCGAAGCTACAAATTCCACCGACTAAACTATTTCGTTTGACCAAATTAGTTAAAATTTCTTGTTCTCGTAAAACCTGTCCTAATTGACCTTGAGTATTGATAATTTTTTGATAGGATTGATCTAAATTGGCAAGTGTTTCATTTAGCGTTTTAGTGTCAACTCCTGGAGTATGACTGAGTTTTGCTAAACTAATTTGGTTTCGTTCTAATTCTTTTAGAATATCAGTTTTTAAATCGGAACGATTTAGTAATTCCAATATTTCAGATAAACCCACCATGGTCATTCTGGTATGCCATTCTGAATCTGAGTTAATATATTCTTGAGTCCTTAAAAATAATTGTTCAAGGCGCATGAATGAGCGGACACGTTCATTAAGAGGTTGTTCATATAAAATCGTATTTAACATAGGTGAATTCTAGCAGGTTTTATCTCATTAGACTTATTGAAATTTACTGAGATTTAATTCTTTTTAACTAATCTGGATTTGGAAATAGCTAAGTATTTTTCGTGAATATTTTTTACTTGTGAGTAGCAAAAATCAAGATTGGTATAATTTTCTATTATGTCATCTGCATTTGCGATTCTATTTGTTCTTGATATTTGACTATTAATGATAGCAAGACTTTGTTCGCGAGAACTGTTGTCTCTTGATGATGTTCGTTCGATTTGTTGCTCTTGAGTGCAATCGACAAGTAATATCCGATCGATTGGATAGCTTAATTTTGTTTCTAAAAGTAAGGGTATAACAACGATTGCATAGGGATTGTTATTAGGGTTGTTTTTATTTTTAACCGCAAGTGACGATAGTTGTTGTGCCACGACATCTTGTATTTTTGGGTGTAAAATAGCTTCGAGCTGGCGGCGTTGTGATTTAGAGTTAAATATGATTTCTCGTAGCTGATTTCGTTTTAAGTGATTGTTATCATCAACGATATTCATGCCAAATATATCGATTATTTCTGATAGTGCAGGAGAACCTGGTTCAACCAAATTTCTGGAAATTATGTCTGTATCAATAACGGCAACTCCCAAACCTTCAAAGTAGCGTGAAACGATGGTTTTACCGCAGGCAATGCCTCCTGTTAGTCCTATAATGAGCATAGCACTATAATAATTGTTTTAGTATTCTGATTCTAGTGCCTAGGTACTAGATTATTTTAATTATTATGTGGTGAAGCCTGAAAACTGAAAATAATGTAATTTTATTGTTTCGCCCCACATCATAACTATCCAGCCTGCAAGCGCGAGATAGGGTCCAAATGGAATTGGTTTACCTTTCTCTTGGAGTTTTAATAATATTAATGAAATTCCAATAATTGCCCCTGTAAGAGAGGATATTAATATAATCTGTAATAATGATTGCCAACCAAACCAAGCACCGAGAAGAGCTAATAGTTTAAAGTCGCCATAGCCCATTCCGTCTTTTCCTGTTATTAATTTAAATACTTTATATAAAGACCAAAAAGCCAAATAACCAGCACTTGCACCTAGAACGGCATCGAATAAGGGAATGGTTTCAAAGTAGGCATTAAATAGTAAACCTGCCCAGAGCAGGGGAAGAGTGATTTCATCGGGTAAAAATTGGTGGTCATAGTCTATCATGCTTAATGTAATCAGCGCCCAAGACAGTGTTATCATTGCGATAGTTGTAAGTGTAACGCCAAATTTAATTGCCACAATTAGCGCTATAGTCGCGCAAAACAACTCAATTAACGGATATCGAATTGAAATTGTGGTGTTGCATTTACGACATTTTCCTTTCAAAAACAGATAGCTTAATACCGGGATATTTTCAATTGCGGTAATTTGATGTCCACATTGAGGGCATGCTGATCGAGGGGTGCTAAGATTGTATTTTGCTACTGAGCTATCAATGGTGGGTTGAGGTTTATTGTTAATTTCATTTAAAAATTCTTCACAATCCGATTGCCAGTTTTTTTTAAGTATCTTGGGTAATCGATAAATGACAACATTTATAAAACTTCCTACGATAAGACCTAGAATGAAAATGAATGAATAATAAAGCTTAGGTTCGTTTTGAAATAGCGTTATTATAGCCATACAGGTTCACTCTATTTTTATGATCTTAGGTTTTATGGGGTTAGATTTTATTATCTTAGAAACATTTTCTAATAGGTTTTGAGTTAACCTCCAACCACTTTACCCATTTGAAATATCGGCATGTACATTGCGATAACTAAACCACCGATGAGCCCACCTAAAAATACCATAATAAATGGTTCGATTAAGCTACTCATATTTTCAACGGCATCATCAACTTCAGCTTCATAAAAATCGGCTACTTTACTTAACATGATATCAATCGATCCTGATTCTTCACCAATTGCGGTCATTTGTACTACCATGTTTGGAAATAAGTTAACATTACGCATAGCAACATTAAGCTGCGTACCTGTTGCCACTTCATCGCGAATTCGTTTAACGGCCTCACCATAAACAACATTACCAACGGCACCCGAGACAGAGTCCATTGCTTCTACTAATGGCACACCTGCAGCAAACATGGTGGACAGAGTTCGAGCATATCGTGCAATAGCTGCTTTTCTGACAATGGCACCTAGTATTGGCATTTTTAACATTGCTTTGTCCATGCCATGATTAAAAGCTAATGATTTTTTCTTTAATTGCATTACGCCATAAACGGCTCCACCAATGATGATAAACATGATATGCCAGTAACTTTGAAAAAACTTTGACATTGCAATGACAAATTTTGTTGGGGCGGGTAGATCGGCACCAAAACCAGCAAACAAGTCTTCAAATTGCGGAATAACTTTGAGCATTAACAATGTGGTAATTAACAGTGAAACAACAATAATTGCTGCTGGGTAGGTCATCGCCTTTTTAATTTTTGCTTTAATGGCCTCGGTTTTTTCTTTATAGGTTGCGACCTTGTCGAGAATGTTATCTAAAATACCCGCGTGTTCACCGGCGCGAACTAAATTACAAAATAACTCGTCGAAGTGGTATGGGTGTTTTGCCAGAGAATCTGATAAATTACTACCGCCTTCAATGTCGGTTTTAACTTTTAACAGTAAATCTTGCATTCCTCGATTTTCGTGGCCTTTACCTATAATCTCAAAAGATTGCACTAGTGGTACACCGGCATTCATCATGGTGGACAGTTGGCGTGCAAAAATAGAAATATCGGCTGCTTTAACTCTGGTTTTACCGCCACCAAATAATGGTTTGGATTTTTTTCGAACTTTAGTTGGATTTATCCCCTGGCGGCGTAGGTTTGCTTTAACTAAGGCGATGTTATTTCCAGGAGATTCTCCCTTAACTTTTTGCCCTTTTCTATCTTTTCCTTCCCACAGAAAGGTTGATTGGCTTGCTGCTTTGGCCATATTAATACACCTATATTTGATGTTATTTACTATTGTAGATTGGTTTATATCTATACACTATTATAATAACTATTTTTTGGTTATTCTTTCGTGACTCTGTTCACTTCATCGAGCGTTGTTACGCCATCAGCAACTTTTTTAAGCCCTGATATTCTTAAATCTGCGATGCCTTCTTTTAGAGATTGATCGGCTAATTGCATGGAATTACCACCTTCCATGATTATTCGTCCCATATTTTCCGATATTGGCATTACCTGATAAATACCAACTCGACCTTTATAGCCATTATTGCATTGATCACAACCGACATTGCCATAAATATTGATGCCTTTTTTTACTTGTGCTGAAGTAAAACCCTCTTGTAAAAGAGCCTCATTTGGAACATCTATTTTTTTCTTGCAGTGCACACAAAGTCGTCGAGCCAGTCGTTGGGCAACGATAAGGTTTACCGCAGACGCGATACTATAAGCCGGAATTCCCATATTGACTAAACGGGTTAGTGTTTGTGGTGCATCGTTGGTATGTAATGTTGAGAGTACCATATGACCTGTTTGAGACGCTTTAATTGCAATTTCAGCGGTTTCCTTATCTCGTATTTCACCAACTAGGATTATATCGGGATCTTGTCTGAGGAATGCTTTTAACGCACTGGAGAAGTCTAAACCTACTTTTGGGTTAACGTTAACTTGGTTTATACCGGCTAAATTTATTTCAACGGGATCTTCAGCGGTTGAAATATTGGTATCAGCAATATTAAGAATATTTACCGCGGTATATAGCGTAACAGTTTTACCACTACCTGTTGGACCAGTAACTAATACCATGCCATATGGTTTCACGATAGCTTCCATGAATCGTTTTTTTTGTTCTTTTTCAAAACCTAGTTTATCGACACCTAATTTTGCTGAATTCGGATCCAATATCCGTAGTACAATTTTTTCACCAAATAACGTGGGACAGGTATTAACCCGAAAATCGATTGAACGATTTTTTGAAAGATGCATTTTGATACGGCCATCTTGAGGAACTCGGCGTTCTGATATATCAAGTCGTGACATAACTTTTAACCGAGCTGAAAGCCGAGGAGCCATTGCAACAGGAGGTGAAGCTACTTCGGCTAAAATACCATCTTGTCGGAACCGAACGCGATAGGACTTTTCATAGGGTTCAAAATGAATATCAGAAGCGCCTTTATTAATAGCATCCAGTAACACTTTATTAACAAATCTAACGACCGGTGTATCATCCGCTTCTGATTCACTAACATCGGATCCGGTATCGGCTGATTCATCAGCGAATTCAACATCATCGTAATCGCCATCAGCCAGATCAGACAGACTGGTGTCATTATCCTCCATGGCTTTATCGATAGTTTTTTTAAGCTTATCATCTTCAACCAAGATGGCTTCAACCGTCATACCAACATGGAATTTGATTTCATCTAATGCTTGCAAGTTGATTGGATCGGACACTGCTACGAATAACCGTGTACCACGTTTGTAGATTGGTAAAACTTGATGTTGGCGAATGAGTTTTTCTTTTACAATTTTAACGATATCGTGCTCGATATCGATTGCAGAAAGATCCAGCAGTGGCATACCAAACTCGTGCGCCGCGGCACTGGCAACTTGGATACCGGTTGCTATTTTTTTATCAACAAGGTAACTGACCAGAGGGATTTTTTGTTTTATAGAATCGGTATAGGCTTGCTGGGCTTTTAGTTCATTTATAATACCATCTTGAACAAGACGTAATGCCAGTCCGTTTAGAGGGATATTTGCACTGGGTGTTGCCACTAATTTATCTCCAAAACGCAATATTTAATGATCTTTTAGATATTTTACACAATTTAATTGTATATTTGTTTTATTACAAATGAAACGTAAATTGTAAGAATATTATTTACTTACAATACTTTACCTTATTATAAAAAATAAGCATAGGCAATCTGTTGCAGTTCAAGAGAACAACAACATACTAATATATCGGCAGAATTTATAGAAAATTGAATGAAAAGTGAGCTTGAAATATATTATTTTGTTATTGTTTTAGTGAAGTCTTCGGGTGTTAGTTTGTTGGCACCTTTAACAGTCATGCTATAACCCGTGGTACCGACTAAAGCGGCTTGGTAGGCGCAGTTTCTATCTGCACTGGGTTGTGCATACGTCCATAAACCTTTGCTTGCTGTTTCTAATGCAGCAATACTTGCCCCTGTAAAATAACTTCGTTGTTCCAAGAAGTATTCTTCTTGTGCGAGTACAAGAGAGGCTAATCCTTGTTGGCATTCTTGGGCTTTTGTTGTTTTGACATAACCTTTGTAAGCCGGGATAGCGATTGCAGAAACAACCCCGAGAATAGCAATTACAATCATTAGCTCAATGAGGGTCATACCTTTGTTGTGAGTTTGTACACTTTTCATTGTTTTAACCTATGTTAATTGTTATTTGCTAAAATTGTATTGTCTTAAAATTAGGTATAAGGTGTTGTTTGTTTAAACATTCACCCTATACCGAATGTGTTACTTAACTACATTACTATTCAACAGTGTAAACCACAGACACCTCATATTTTTCTGGGAAATCATCGGCTGCTACTACACCTTTAGGTGGGGTTATAGCAATTGTTACGACATCACCTGATATTGGACAGGTGTCAGAATCCATACCACTAATACCGATTTGTCCTTTTGCTGGTACTTTATCTGAAGAATAGGCTGCAGCAGCTGGATTACCTACGGCTTTTTTACCTGACGCGTTAAGATCAGTTATAACTGAATAATTAGCTTCACAAGCACCACCTCTTGCTGCTGCCTTGCTCGCTGCTGCTCGAACAATACGAATAGCGGCTTGATGATTTTCAACTGCTGTTGTTGCTTTACTTTGCTGGATATAACCAGTGTAAGCCGGAATCGCAATAGCAGATAATATTCCAATAATTGCAACCACAATCATAAGTTCAATCAGGGTAAAGCCCTTAGTTTGGTGTAAATTTTTCATTTAATTTCTCCATTATAAAAAGTATTGAAAGTCTTCTATATTATTTTTATTCGCTATGTATTAGTCGAAGTTTTTGTTTAATTGAGCTTAATGTGCTTTAGTGAAAATACCATCATGAACCCGACAAGCTGTTTGTCCAATTTTTGGAATTATAATTTTATGTCACAAATACAGTGCTTTAGTTTATTTTGGGAATATAACATAGGTCAATA
>CAZEPW010000084.1:0-9903 GCA_964514215.1 uncultured Thioalkalispiraceae bacterium | reverse complement strand
AGTCAACAAGCTGTAACGGATACGGGTGTAATCGTTATATTAAATGACGACGGCACCTGGAAGATTTCAAACGAATCTAAAAAATCATTGGTTAAACTAACCACGAATAAAAAAATATTTAAAAAACCCAAAAAATCTTCTTTTCTATTAAAAAGCACAAAAAACAATTCAGCTTATTGGTTAGATACTAAAAAATGGTCTTTTACTAAAAACACGAATAACAAAGAGGCTGAATATGAATTTAAACTAAAAGGAGAAGATTTATATTCCATGGTGATAACGGAGGCCATTGAAATGGACTTGTCGGCGTTAACGGATATAGCCTTATCCACAGCAAAAAGTGTCGCACCTGATATAAAAATAATTACAAAAGAATATCGAATCGTAAATAACAAGAAAGTAATATACATGAAAATGGCTGGAACTGTACAAAGTATTAAAGTCACGTACTTTGGTTATTATTACTCAGGCCCTTTAGGATCAACTCAATTAGTTGTATATACAGGAACTAATTTAATTAACAAATATAAAAATGAAATTAGTGACTTACTAAATGGCCTAACAACGTATTAATGATATAACAATTAAATGAAAAAAATAGTCACTTTTTTTATTAATATAACGATTTTACTAGTTGTATCGGTGGTAATTATTTGGCTAATCATTGCCCGCCCAATGTATTTTACTTCGACTACATATAGCCCTGAATACACAATAAATTTAACTCAATTGGCTGAACAAACAAAAACATTGAGTGAAAATTTTAGTCCACGAGATAGTAATAACCCAGAAAATTTAATTAACGCAGCAAAGTATATAGAGCATATTTTAAAACAATCATCTAACAATGTATTATTAACATTTTATGATGTTAATGGAAAAAAATATACCAATGTCACTGCTACCTACGGGCCAGATAGCGAAGCGGTAATAATCATTGGAGCTCACTACGATGCATATTCCACTTTTCCAGGTGCAGACGATAATGCTAGTGGTGTGGCTGGTTTACTTGCGCTTGGTACGTTAATTAAAAATTTAAATTTAAAAACTAAAGTTGAGCTTGTCGCTTATACACTTGAAGAACCGCCTAATTTTGCAACAGCCAATATGGGAAGTTCACATCATGCAAAAGAATTACGATTAAAAAACAAAAAAATTAAAATTATGATATCACTTGAAATGATTGGTTATTTTAGTGAAGAAGAACAATCACAGGACTATCCTTCAAAACTGCTAAGCCTAATGTATCCAAATAAGGGTAACTTCATAGCAGTAGTTGATCACGTATTTTCAAATAAAGCTCAGAAAATTAAATCAGCAATTAATCGGCACACCGATTTACCTGCGTATTCAATTAACGCGCCAGCATTTATACCCGGTATTGATTTTTCGGATCATCGAAGCTATTGGATAAATAATTATTCTGCTGTTATGATTACGGATACATCATTTTATCGTAATTTTAAATACCATACTATCGACGATACTTATGATCGTTTAAATTACAAAAAAATGGCCAAAGTAATATACGGCATATTTAAATATGTAGAAGAACTTGATACAAAGACATAATACTAAAAAACAAAATTTGAATAAACTAGAAATTAAAAAACTGATTTTATCCGTAATTAAATATAACTTAACAGTGGAAATAGTTGATGGAATTTTAAGATAAAAATAAATTAAAACATAACACTGTTATACTAAATCGAGTTTACTCATCCACAATTAATTTCGATAAGGATATCTAAATGAAATTCACTGTAATTCTAACTATCGCCATATTACTGTCATCGTGCGGTGGTCGTAATTCCAACGACACTCCAATAAGCAACCTTGATCCCAGTGCAATTCACATTAAAATTGTAAAATCAACCGGCAATTTCAAATTTGATGGCCCGCCATTAGAGGGTGTTCTTATACAACTCGATCATAATGGTATCAGCGTTCGAACCGATAAAAAGGGTATTGCAAAATTTAATATCACTGATGCTATTGAACACGACATCCATGTATTTGGCGAAAATGGATTTGAATGGAATAGCATCTATAACGTTAAGAAAGGTATATTAAATAAAATACAACTTCTTAATCAAGATGATATTGCGCCACTCCCACAAGATCAACAGCTCCAACAAACAAGTTATGTAGCCTTTAGTGGCACAATTTCAAATTATAACCCAAGTAATACCTATTTATTTATTTTTTATAATAATTTAACAGGTGAGCAGTACCAAGGTAAGACGATTAAAGCAAATAACAATTTTCAAGTCACTTTTACTTTTAATGTGCCAGCAAATACAGAAGCAACCGGTAAACTATTAGTGCTAGAGACTCAATATAATATTGATACGACAACGGGCTTACTAAGAGAAGCTATTTTGGTTGATTCTGAAAAAATACCATTAAACACCTATATTACCAGTGCAACAAAAGATAATTACTTATCGCAAGATATAGTATTATCAAATGCCGCTAATAAGCCTCTTCAAACAGATATTATCACAATAAATAAGATGTCTATCCCGACCGGGTTTACGTCATCTAGCATTTATTTGGATCAAGAGTATGACATTAACTCAGTAAGTGATTTAAACCCCCGACTTTTTCTTAATAACACTTCAATTAAAAATGTGCTATTTCCAAAAACATTTCAATCACATACACCATACGATTATTCGATGGTTTCCTATTATATTTTTTCAGAAAAAATAACGTTAAATTCGATACTGCAATGGAACATTAGCGGTGAAGTTTCAAGATACGCATCAATTAACATTGCTCCAAATATAACGGTATTTCCAAACTTCCCAAACAAACAAACCGGATCAAGCATTAATTGGAATTCAATTGCCAACAACTTATCACACTTAAATTTAGTAATTAGAGACATTGTGTTTACAGCACAGTCTCCAACATGGAATATTCGCCTACCAACAAATGCGACAACGATTCAGCTACCAATAATACCAACTGAAATAAAACCGATTTTAACAAACAATAAAAATTATTTAATCGTATTAGACGGCGGCATCAAAAATAATAATATAATCGAACATTTTAAAATACGTTATGAAGGTTGGACTCGATAGCTATCGAGATTAAAGTGAGATTTATTTTGTGATTATCCTGCAATGAAAGTTATAATAAGACAACATTGGTCAATCTTGGCTCAAGTTAGTATTTTTTGTGATAAATATGAAATCCATCAACGCCCAACATTATTTATTATCAATCGCCTTAAAAGAAGATAAGGAGGACGAATCTATTTCAAGGTGTCATCAGCGCTTTAAGAATACTAAAAATGTAATCCTATCAAAAGCCGGATTTAATTCCTATCAATATCCAACAGCGTCACTGGTAGTCGCTGACGCAAGTTTATTCTTTTGCCCAAAGACGGAGTTTGACGATGTATGGAACAATATATATAACTGTCTTTATCCAAATGGAATCTTCTGTGGTTCTTTTTTAGGGCCTAAAGATACTATGGCTAAACCAGTATATGATAAGAATGCTTTTTGGCCTGAAATTTCAGTGTTTGAAAAAAAAGAAGTATTAAATATTTTTAAACGTTATGAAATATGCCGTTTTACTGAGCATAAAACATCGGGAAAAACGCCACAAGGGATGCCTCATGAGTGGCAAGTATATTCTGTCGTCGCAAAAAAAATCTAGCCATATCAACTCATTATTAATCGACTATGCAATCAAATTGAAATTCTGATAAAACAATTGAACTTGTCAGCTATTTAGATACAATAATATCATTAATATTATTTAAGCAAAGTGATTCCTATGTCTAAATTAATTAAAACCATAGCGCCATTAATAAACGGGGTTATTGCTATCAATTTAATTAGCTTTATTTTAATCTCAATTTATCTTGGTGGTGATGCGGTTAATGGTAAAATAATAGCCGAACATTATTTTTTAGGTAATGGTCAACATTATACTGAGGTTGATAAATCAATGTATATTTACAGCCAATACCACGCCGTGTTTATTTTATTAACATTTCTATTCGCAATGCTTGTAAAGTTTATCGGCTATAAATTAAATTTAACCGAGATAAGCTGTCAATACCGTGCATAACATTAGTTAACATCGATAATCATCAAGGCTTGCGCTTCAATAATATCACCTTGGTACATTTTTCGTATTAAGGTTTTAGTTTCATTTTTTGTATTGATTGTTCGTAACATAAAATGCGATAGAATTAATTTTTTCACCTCGGCCTCTTTTGCAATTTGTCCTATTTTAGACGGTGTCATGTGTAGCCGTTTTGCAACCGAAAATGCATTTTCAGGTATGGCATTATGTGCTACTAAAATATTGGTATTATTAGCCAGCTTCTGTAAGTTATTACTCGAACCATTCATATCACCACTAAAAGTAATCGAACAGTGATTATAATCAACGCGCCAAGCAAGCGCTGGAATCGAGCCATGATGAACTGAAATTGATTTTATCGTAATATCGCTTGTTAATTTCTGACTCCAGATAACATCCTTAGCGATGATGCTTTTAGGAATGATTAAAAAATCGGTTGTGGGTTTCTGAAAAAGATTATCAGATAAGTAAGGGTAGACACTTTTTTGTTTGTCGCTGATTAAGGCAGATAAAAATTCAGTGGTAGAAGGAAAATCGCCGCCTGCAGTTGGCCCGAATAAGGCCAGATTACTGTTCCTGTTGGTAAAATAGCCGGCTTTTAAATAGATTGGTAAGGCTGCCGAATGATCCACATGCAGATGACTCAATAAAACGGCATATAAATCATTAAACTTAGCGCCGGATTTTTCAAAATTGGAACTACTGCCACCGCCGGCATCAATTAAGATGCGCGCTTTATTATTGATCCACACGAGATAAGAGCTTGATGCTAAACCGTCATTTATTTCGGGCCCTCCAGCACCTAATATCTGTAACTTGAAATTGTTACAATTGCCAGCATACGTGCTCGAAATAAATAATAGGCTAAATATAACGCTTGTGAATACAGTTTTTAAATCAATCATAATCAAATTCTTTGGCTATAAATCGGTTTAGTAAATTAAACCAGTATGATACTTTTAACCGCAATAGTCTAACCAACTAAAATTTAATCACTAATGAGGAATTAACAACGATGTATGCTGTAATTTTTAGAGCTGAAATTAATAAACTCGATGAAACCTATTCCGATATGGCTATTCAAATGAGAAACCGAGCAATATCGAAATATAATTGCACAGAATTTGTTTCTGTTACGCAGGGTAATGACGAAATCGCGATTTCTTATTGGAAAAACTTGGATCACATTAAACAATGGAAATCTGACTCGAAACATTTAGTGGTTCAAAAACTTGGCCAGTCTAAATGGTATAAGCACTATAAAGTTCAAATAGTTGATATTCTTCGAGAATATTCTAGTGCCCAACCAGTGTCTGAAACCTAAATTGAATTACGAATATAATTGTGATACAGCTGAAATATTTTTTTCAGCATAACCTAACGCCATTGCTTTTTTATATGTCACCCGGGTTGTATTTGCTAGTGGAATTGCCGAATCTTTTGCATCCGCTAATAATTCTAAATAAGAAAAATCTTTTTCAACCAAAGCAATTGGAAACAATGGATCAAAATTACCGGAGGCTATAGCCAAACCAATGCCCTTTAATGCAGGACTGGTGGTGGGTAATTCGTTTAGTATGCTAACAGCAGATTCATTTGTGATCCCTAAGGTCTTTAACATTCCAAGCATTTCACTCAAAGCACTAACTTGCATACCAAACAAACCATTAATCGCTAATTTAAAAATCATTCCATTACCAACTTGACCTGTGTGATGTATAACGGATGAACTAACCGACAATACCTCACGCACTCGATCGATTGTTTTAAGATGGCCACCAACAAGATGAATTAATTGTGCATTTTCAGCTTGCGGTCGGGAACCAACAACCGGTGCATCAATAAATTCTAGACTCTTATCTTTAAAATGTTTGGCAAGTGTTAACGTCCAAGACAGACTAAGTGTGCTGCACTCAATTGCAATTGCACTTTCTTTCAAACCAAACAACGCGCCGGTGTCTTGTGTCAACCAAACATCGCGTGAGGCATTGTCGTCACTGAGCATTGCAATAACAAAATCAGCATCTGCAACGGCTTCTTTTGGGCTGTTATATTGCTTAGCGCCACATTCAACTAATTGCTGGCATCGATCTGCGTTTCTATTCCAAACATTTACTTGGTAGTTACTTTCAATCAAATTCAATGCAAGCCGAGATCCCATTGCACCTAAACCCAAAATTGTTACCGTTGTCATAGTCGTTTCCCTATATAAATTTGTCTACATTTAGAAATTACTATTATATATTTGTTTCAAACGCATTAAATATGGCATAATGCAAATTACAATTGCATTTACTGCACTAATAGCGATTAAAAAAAAACAACATCTGAAGATGAGATCGACCGATAAGCTGTAATTTTGATATATTACTAGCGTATAACCAATAAAAATAAAAACCTTGCAATAATTAGTTGATTACCGAATGTATGGCGGAGCCACATCAGCGCTATAAGCTGTCATCATTTTACTATCAAGTATAAGTTTGCATTAAGTCACCTTCAGTCCAAAGCAAATGGGGTTTCACTAACCAGTGAATAAGTTAAAACAGTTAATCCACAACTCAAGTTGAACGCAAAATAAAAATACCATAAGCTATACGGTGTAATATATGAACGAAAATAGTGATGAAGCAAAATGTCCTCTGTGTGGCCAAAACAACGCTTGCCACAATATCGTTAATGGTGCTTCAAGAACAAAACCCTGCTGGTGTGAAAATACAGAATATGAATTTCCTGTTGATTTATTTACTCACATTCCAGCTAAATTTAAAGATAAAGCCTGCATTTGTGAAGCCTGTGCACAAGCTTATCGAAAAAAATACGTTAGAAGACAATGACAATCTTACCCGATAAAGCAGAACAAATTAAACAAACGCATGCGCCATTAATTATACAAGTTGTTAAGGCATGCCAAAATCCTCAAGAACGACCAGCCTTACAAGCGATGCTTGATTTTGCCACGCAACAAAATTGGCATGAATTAGTTATCGCCATCGATGCTATTCTGGAAGGCCAACGAGAAACGAATTTAGTTAATAATCTCGATGAAGAAGATACAATTATCGTTACTGCTATTTTGCAAGGTTTGCAAAATCCACAAACATTACCCGCGCCAGCCCAAGCTAATCCTGCACTGGCAGCACCGGGCATTGCTCACATGATCTATGCTGCCAATAAAGGTGATGTTCCGGCATTACAGTCTTTGAGTATGATGGCTGAGCAAATGACAAACGCACCCGGTGATATGCGCATTCTTGGTGGCAATATCAAGCGTTTAATTGACGGTGAACGTGATCTTGATATTTTATGCAAAGGCATGTCAGTTAGCGGTGAAAAACTGATGGTTAATTTAATAAACGAACTCGCAACAATGGCCGAACAATAATGTCTTAATGCCAAATACACTTTCACATTCTCAAAGTGATGAACTTGCAACAAATATCCAACAGCGAATATCAGAAAAAGGTTGGGGCTGTTGAAATTCCGAGTGTCTATGAATTTATCGGGTTTATTGACTTTATTGGCCTAAACAAACCTGTTTATCAACTGCCCTTTTCCCCGTGTATTGAAATTGACTGGCGGCTCAGTGAAAAATATTGGAGCCAAGGTTTCGCAACTGAGGCTGCACAAACTGCTCTGGTTGTCGCTTTTAAACAATTCGCCCTGAGATAAGGTATCGCATTCACTTCACGATTAAATACACCATCGGAAAAAGTGATGCAACGGCTAAACATGCAAAATACCAATACAACATTTGAGTATCCTAAAGTACCTCACGGGCATATACTTCAAGAACATTTATTGTATAAAATAACCCGCTCTGTTTGGCAAACTCAAAATTCAGTATAAACTTATTTTTGAAATAAACTGTTACCAATGCGTTGCACCACCAAGCATTGCTGACTTAATTTTTTTTTATTCTTTTTTAAACATATCCAAACAGCTTTATCCGAACCTGAGCACGACAAGTTATTCATTTCTTTAGCACAGGCTTTCCAATCAATATGATCCACAGCATAGGCAGATGATGATAATATAATAATGAGCATACCAGTTAGTAGTTTTAATTTTATCATATTCAATTCCTTTTCCAGTTCGACTAGTTGCAAGGCGCTGAATTATAGCATGAGCGAAACTTAAAATGATTTACCTGTATCACGAATAATATTTGTCACAAATACAAAAGCAGATCATTCGATAGAATGATTCTAAACTAAATAATAATAGGTCTTAATTCAACAACTTACAAACAATATATTTTAAAACAAGACATCACTATCAGTTAAAACCACAATTAAAATAAGAATATTTTTTTAATTAATAGTAACCACATCACAAATCTATTTTAAAAAATAGTAAAAATCCAATTACATTATTTCAAGCAACAACTCTCATCTATACTTAAAAACACTGTTAATTTTAATTATTCAATTATAGAATAATGAACCTACATTCACTAAATAAGATTATTGGACAAAAGTTATGAGTAAGTTATTCTCTGGAACAGTAATATCATTAGCAATTGCTTTTTGGAGCTTGCCAATAGCGGCAGAAAAACAACCCTCTTTTGAATCCTTAGTTAGGCTGATGCTAAAACAGGAAGTGAATGCTTTTTTTGTATTAGAAAATAAAAACACCGGAAAATATTTTCAATTTTTTAAGCTTGACCAAGATAGCTTTGAAGTTGATTTACCCGTGGTTTCAATTGATAAAACAGCAATGAAACGTGCAATAAAAGTATTTAAGAAGGCCGGTATTGATAAGAAACAAGTTAAATCAAAAGACCCTGCGACTAATAAAGAATTTAAATTTGATACATTTCGAGGAGCGTTTAAATTAAATGACATTAAAAATGCAGAACAATTAATTTCAGATGTATTTACCATTATTCATTTGGATTCTAAAAAGAATTATCAAGCAGTATTAGGCTGGGAAACGCTCAACTAAAACCCAATATCTAAATTTTTTCTATAATGATAGCTTAATGCCAAATAAATAAAATGTTTTACTATTTTTAATGGTGGTTTATTCGCAACATTAAAAATAATGGCTCGATTACCTTCGTATTTATAATCAGGATAAATTTCTTTAAATTCTGCAATAAGCGTTGTTTGGCAATGAACATAAATCGCATATTCAGATGAGTTGATACAATCTAAACGAATCGTTGTGCCACTTTTAGGTGTGCTTGTAATATAACTTGGCTGATTCCATTTTAACGTTTCTTGTAACTCTCCAATATTTTCATCTTCACCGGCTACTTCAAAAATAATTTTTCTTATCAACATTAAGTTTTGTTTCACTTTAGTAGGATAAGAATTAAATTTTTGTTTAACTAATACATTCTTAAAATTTTTCATAATGACTTATTGAACATAACTGTCGAATATACGTATACTAATAACACAAGTAACAAAGGAAAACTCATGACTAATGATGTTTATCAAGTTCCAAATTCAACATTAGGAATAACCAAAACAAAAAATGAGTTACAGTTAACACTGCGCATCGCCACAAGACAAAAAGCATTAATCTATAGCTTTCTAAGCTATTTAATTCTAGCAGCTATCACCACACAAATTAGTCCTGAGTATAAAATATATTTTCAATTTCTCATTATTCCTATATTTTTAGCCATCGCGGTTTCTACAGCACGACTTAGTTGGCTGCTTTACTCATCAATGGTTGCCGCGCCGCTAATTATTTTAAGTATAATTCCACGTATTAATTTAATTGTACTTTTGATTATTAAGTATAGTGCAAATAGAAAAATAAAAAATGATGGTTTTATGG
>CAZEPW010000083.1:0-11710 GCA_964514215.1 uncultured Thioalkalispiraceae bacterium | reverse complement strand
GTTAATTAATCAGAAGTATTATTAAGGTTTTTTATCATTTCAATATAATCGAGCATTTCTTGTTTTAATTCATTAACACTGTAATTACCTAAAACAAATTCAAGCACCGTAATGGCTTTATCATCATCACCAAGTTTTTCACACATTATTTTGGCTGCTAAAAAATAGGCTTTTATAACGCCATCGTAACTAGGAAAATCGCGGTGGAGATTATTAACACAAGCCAAAGCATATTCTGAATAATTTTTTTCATTAAGTGATAATGCCAACTCATATCGATTTTTTGCTTTGTCGGGAAGAAACGTTGGTATAATTTCTCTGGTTTCAATAAACACGTCAATCGCCAATGCTTGCTTATGACTCATTAATGATCGTTCAATATAGTTAGACGCATGCAATTCTAACTCTGTAGTATTGCCTGTTACTTTTAATAACTTATGATACATTGCCTTGAGACTGAAATCGGCAGGAAAGCTTTTAATTGCTTTGGACAAAACCTCTACTGCCAATTCAACTTTTCCTTCTTTAAGCAAAATCTCAGCTTGGACGATAGACTCATGTTTGTTTTTATCTATTGCTAAATCATCATCGGCTACATGCTGATCCAAATCAACTTCTATTTCAAAACCTAACTGTTCATGATGCTGAAAAATCACATACCCCATCATGCTATACATAATTAAAATGAAGTACATATTTATAAAAAAATACTCTGGCCAAAGATATTTGGCCGGAATGACTTTGGACATAAAACTAAAACTAACTTCGCTACTGAGCATTAACAAGGCTAAAAATGCACATAATATAGCATACGATTTTCCAAGTCGTATAATCAGCCGGGCAATGATTAAAGGGTTAAATGCTCTAAAAAAACTGTATTCTGTTGCTAACACCATAATACTTGCCGGTGCTGCAACGATACTTAATAGTAGTGTGACAATAAAAGCCGCTTTTCCAAAAACATCATAAACCGTAAAATTAACCGCAATAGCAGCAACAATAATTAAAATTTGTTTTAGCGGAATGTCCAGTTGATTTAATAAAATATCAATTGAAAACCCTGGAATTTCCATATGCCCTTTTGCAGTTTGTTCAAGCGAAATATAGGCATAACGAAAGAAAAATATAATGACAAAAATAGGAATGGATATTGCTAAAATTGGATCATATTCAATGCCCAATGACATTAAGCTCAGCAATAATAAAAATAGTAGCGATGAAAATTTTATAGGGTATAAGAAAAAAAGTGGTAACCGATTCCAAAAAGATTCGATGCTATTTTCAGCAGCTAGCGCCTCAACGTCCTGATGACAAATTGGACATTTAACAGCAGCATAAATTGCTCTACGAGGTATACAACTTGAACAAAAATTAATTTGGCAAGGCTCACAATACCACTTTGCAGGTCGTTCGTTGTGGTATTTACACACAATTTGGGCCATAATCAGCTCGCCTTGAAATTTAGCTATTAATTAATTTAGATACAAAGGAATCGAACAATCATGAAGCATATAAAAAAACTCACCTTAATTCTAGTCTTTACCCTAACATCTCTTGGTCAATCATATGCTGCAACAGTCTTTATTGATAGCAAAGCACTACAAAACAAGTTAAATAATAGCGATCTTGTTATTATTGATATGAGCGATGAAACTCAATACCAACGCTTTCATTTACCCAATGCCTTATATTTACCCTATCGCGCGATTAATCAAAGAAACAAAAAACGCATATCAAAAAGTATTGGCTCAGATAATATCGTCAAGCTATTATCCTATATGGGCATCACAGAAAAAAACGATATCGTGATTTATGACGACATGGGTGGCCTACATGCTTCACGCTTATATTGGGAGTTAGAACGACTGGGACATAAAAAACTAGCCATTTTAGATGGCGGCTTAGTCACTTGGGTTTTAAATAACTATAAAGTGACCAATAAGGTAATTAATCCGACTAAGGCAACTTATACACCGTCTAAATCGACTTCAGTCACATTAGCGAGCTTGGCTGATGTTAGCGCAGCCTCAAAAGATTCTAAAACCGTGATTCTCGATGTTCGTTCTAAAGAAGAATATTTTGGTAACCCAAAAAATCGCCGTAGTGGTCATGTTCCCGGTGCTAAATGGTTTCCATGGCAACAATCCGTCAACTTTGATGATGGTTTTAAACAGCAAAAATCAGCGGACATCATGAAAAATTTACAAGCCGTGGGCGTTACCGATAAAGATGCCCAAGTGATTGTTTATTGTCAAAGTGGCCACCGCGCTAGCCAAACCTACATGACTTTAAAAAACTTAGGTTTTACAAATGTCAGATTATATGATGGTTCCATGGCTGAATACGGCCAAGCACTCAGCAATCCTTTAATTAAAGGCGCAAACCCAAGATAGCAGGATAACTATTACCAAGAAAGATGGCATTTGTTTCGCGAGTAATAACGACTTGTTGCATTAACTCGCAATCCAAATTGACTAATTTCAGCTTGGTGTAAGATAAAATATTATCGGAATGACGGCTATTTTAAAATTTGTGCTTAAAAAAGAGCCGTTATTCTGTGCAAATCTCGAGGTAAAATAAGGTTGCCCAGCTAATCAGCCGGAACCGTCCGATCACTAGCCCAATCACGTAATGCCGTTATTCGTTCAGACATCACCACCGATAATGGCTTTGAATTTTTAATTTGATCGAGTATATGGGAATCATTTAATTGTTGTTGTTTTGCTCGAGCAGCATACAATGCAGCAACAACTGCCTGTTCAATTTCTGCGCCTGAAAAACCATCGGAGATTTGAGCATATTGACCAATATTTAAAACGCTAATATCTTGTTTGCGTTTTTCAAGGTGTATTTTGAAAATCAAATCGCGAACAGAATGTTTTGGTAGATCAACAAAAAATATTTCATCAAAACGACCTTTGCGAACCAATTCCGGTGGTAAAGATTGAATATCATTCGCGGTCGCGACTAAAAAAACCGATTTACTTTTTTCAGCCATCCAGGTTAATAACGTTCCGAGAACCCGACTCGAAGTACCGCCATCACTATCGTTGGTTGAAAAACCTTTTTCAATTTCATCAATCCAAAGCACACACGGTGACATGGATTCAGACATTTTCAGCGACTCTCGAATATTGCGCTCTGTCTCACCGTGAAATTTATTATAAATCGCACCAAAATCAAGTCTTAATAATGGTAAATTCCATCGTCCAGCAACAGCCTTAGCTGCCAAACTCTTACCACAACCTTGCACGCCAAGTAATAATACGCCCTTGGGTACATCAAAAATATCATCGGCAACATCTTGTTTGTTTTTTACAAAAGCCGTATATCGAATATCCAACCAATTTTTTAATTCACGTAAACCACCAACATTGGCAAACTGCTCGGTATCAAATTCGTATTGCAATACACCTTTATTATTTAATAAGTTGTATTTCGCTTTCATTAACTCCGGTAAATCAGATTGGTCGATAATACCATCATCAAAAATGGCTTTGCGCGTTAAGCGCTTTGCTTCAGCCGACGTTAAACCGGTTAAATTGCCTAATAACATTTCGTAAGCTTTAGGATCAACTCGAACTTTTTGCTGTGCGTTTTGCTCAGACCAGGATTTAGCGACTCTTTTAACGATTAATTCAAGAGCTTTACTGTCGGGTAAACTAATTTCAAAATCAGCGCAATAGTTTTGAATATCTCCAGGAACTTCAATATCGTGTCCGAGAAAAATAATCGTCTTTTTAATAACATCGTAATCCAGCGCAATATCTTTTAATAACCGCACCAGTAATGGTTCTTCAAGAAAGCTGTGAAAATCCGTTAAAATATAAATTCCTGCGTCCGTGTTTAATTTTATATGCCGCAGTAAATCTTCAGGTTTGGTGTAACGGTGTTCATTTTCAAAACTTAACATGACGGAATTTAACCCTTCCGTTAAAGTCCACTGAAATGTCGCCACATTGAGACGTTTTTGAATGGTTTTAAATAACTCAATAACGCGTTTTTCTTCTTTGGTTTCAATTGCAATAATGGGAATGTGAGATTTTATTAATAACTCTAATTCATGACTATCATTCATTCACTCATCCCATTGGTCGTGTTTTGTTATTAAATTTATATCAGCTTGGTATAAAAAATAACAAGGATTTTTATAGCAAGCTCGGTTAATTATTTTTAAGAATATAACAAAAATGCAGACAAAAAAAACCTCTCAATCAAGAAGTTCAATGCCTAACGGAGAGGGAAAAAACATTATATTAATAGAGGGATTTATCCAAATCACCAACGAGATTAAACCGTAATCCTTCTGCTATGATTGATCAAGGAAATTTGGGCAGCATTAGATAAAAAATGTCTAATAAAAGTACGATATAACCTTGGTTAATTAAGGTGTAATAGCTAAGTGTTTGATTTGTATAGAAAACAAAAATTAGGCATTTAAGGTTTGCAAATACTCATCATGCTCAAATTCAACCCGAACCACCCGATGACCCAACATGGTTACTTTACCTTGGTGGCGCTGTAGATCATCTAAAGTGTACTGAAACGAGTATATACGAAGTAATTTTAATAAGCCCGATTGCTCCCGCATTGGCCGAGTTGAAAATTTTTCTACCGTTTCATCCAATAAGCTAAATTGCTGTGATAAACATAACCGTTTGCAATGTTTAACGGCTATCTCTTTTACTCGGATGTTTTCAACAACATACCAAACAATAAAAATAAGCAACAAACTAAATAAATATTCACTCATGGTGTGTTAGCCCAAATGATTCGAATTTGTTAAAGCGACTCTAGCAATAACATCGATTAAGCCATCGGCAGCACCTAAATATGGCGTGATAACAATTGAACATTTAGGATACAATTGCTGTACTTTTAAAACCTCGTTAGGAATATCAATCGTTACATGCCGTCCTGCTGATAAAAAATACGGCAGCACCGTAACTGATTCGGCACCAGAATGAATGCACTGGGTAATTGCATCAGGAATGGATGGCTCAGCTAGCTCTAAAAATCCATAATGCACATCTGAGAAATCACTAATCATCGACGCGGATAATTTTTTTGCGATGGCAATTAATTCGTCATTGGACTCTTTACGTCGGCTACCGTGTGCGACAACAATTAATGATTTTTTCATTCGATTGGCTATTTTATTGCTATTTAAACTAGTTTATCATAATTAGTCTATTATAAACTGTATCTTCTTATCACCCTAATCTTGGCCTAAGCAATTATTATGACTATTCGTAGTTTGTTTCGATATATTCGTATACTTATTTTACTTATTGTTCTTTTTATTGTTGCAATGTATACCTGGCTTAGTGATCTACGCAGTACCGATTGGGATGAGCCATTATGGATGGTGGTTTATCCTATTAATGGCGATGGCAGTAAAAAAACAACTCGCTATATTAACTATTTAAAAGAAAAAACCTTTGCTCCAATTGAAGAATTTATCGCTGAAGAAGCAGATTATTTTAAAATTAAAATTAATACCCCACTGCAAGTTAAATTAGCCCCGGTTGTCTTAGACAAACCACCTGCTCCACCAGAAAATGGTAATATTTTAAAAGTCATGTTTTGGAGTTTAAAAATTCGCTACTGGGCTTATCAACACAATAATTATACCGGTCCTTCACCCGATATTAAAATTTTTGTTGTTTATTATGATCCCGATTCAAAACAACAATTAGCTCATTCTTTAGGACTCAAAAAAGGTAAGCTTGGTATTGTTAATGCCTATGCCAGTCGCTTGTATAACCAAAAAAATAATGTCGTTATTACTCATGAGCTATTACATACCATCGGCGCAACAGATAAATATTCTCTCGAAGACGGCTATCCAATATTTCCACAAGGTTATGCCAAACCCGATAAAAAACCACTACACCCACAAGAGTTAGCCGAGATCATGGGCGCACGAATTCCTCTAACCGAGACAACAATGATAATGCCAAACAGCTTGAATCAAACACTAGTGGGAACGGTAACAGCTGGTGAAATTGGGTGGGCAGAATAAGCAGCTAATGATAAACCGAAGGCATTTCAGTATCAAAAAATTTCAGGCCAATGTTATAAACATTATTTGCTTCGCAGGTATAAACCACTTCACCTAAAAAATTTAACAACCGTACTTTACCATGCTGCGCAATATTTATAGTTAATATAATACGCTTGCCCATTTCAAGTTTTTGCTCAGACAATAAACCAACGCCTTCCATTGAAAAGTTAAGGCATTTTAATGGGATATTTTTGCCTTTAGCCGTTTGCATTAAAATAGGACGAGCTAATTCAATTCGTCGATTTTTACGCTTTTCACTAATCATGTCGATACAACTATATATTAGAATATCCTTATAGCCGCACAGTTTAGTTTGTGCTTTCCAATCAAGCTAATTTAGTATAACTTAATTTGAATAAAAAATAAGCATATTATCAAGCTTTTAACTCTTTAGCTTTCAATAGCTTAAGCTAATTAACCACTTTATTTTTGGCATAATTTTCGAATTATCGGGCTACAAATAACTTCGATTGCCAGCTGTAATTTTCCACCGGGTATAACCATGGTATTTGGCCGTGACAAATAAGCCCCTGAAATTTTACCGACAAAATACAAAATATCGTATTTTTTTGGTTCTCTAAAGCGAATAACATAAAGACTTTCATCGGCATTTGGAATGTCCCGTATAATAAATGGATTTGAAGTATCAACTAATGGAATACGTTGGAAGTTAATATCAGAATACGAAAACTGCGGCACAATAAAGTGAATATAATCCTGCATTCGCTGCACAATCGTAGTTGTCACATTCTCACGCTCAATACCACGTATATTAGTATCACGATGAATTTTTTGAATCCATTCGAGATTAACAACCGGCACGATACCAATGAGTAAATCGACATACTGTGCTACATCAATACCGTTTTTTTCTGATACCGCTCGCCGTTCTAATTGAACTTTAGGATTGTGCGAATCACTCATTTTACGACGAGTCCATTTATTTGAAACAACACCACCGTGAAAACCTTCATATACTAAAATATCACGATCCGGTTTTATTTCTCGCCATTCAGTAAAGGTTCCAAATTTCCCCAAACTTTGATCGCTATCTTTGGTAATATACTGACGTTTTTTACAGCGACCTGTTTCAGAAAATGATTTTAATTGGCCTTCGAGCTCGTTAAATAAATTAGCCTCTGGTCCAAAATGGCTAATGCTTTCACCCTGAGCGGCTTTATCATCGGTCAGTTTTTCCATTTCCTTATAATTAAACCGGCGAAAACTATCACCAGCTAGAAAACTGGCGTTGATTTTTTCACGACGAAATATACCTCGAAATGCTTTCGATACTGTTGTGGTTCCAGCACCTGAACCGCCGGTGATTGCAATGATTGGTTTTTTAACTGACATGCTATTTTTATTATTTTAAAGATCGATACCGAAATATATCAACAAAAACACCATACCACCAGCATCCTATTTATACAAAATATTTAATTCGAAATAGGCTTTAACAATAACGATGTTGCCGTCATGGCTGCTGGTTTTTCCAAGCCCATCAATTGTAATACCGTTGGTGCGATATTACTCAAACCTTTACCCGTCGCCATTTGCCATGCCATTTTATCAACAACTAAACATGGCACCGGGTATAAAGTATGTTGGGTATGCGGTTGGCCAGATACGGGGTCAATAGTTTCATCACAATTACCGTGATCAGCAGTTAACACGATAGAATATTGTTGATTAACTGCCGCATCTAACAATCGCCCCACTTCACTATCCAACGTTTCAATGGCTTTTATAATGGCAGGTTTAACAGCAGTGTGTCCAACCATATCACCATTGGCAAAGTTCACCACAATAAACGCATATTGATTGGACTCAATGGCCGTAATGGTTTCATCTGCCACTTCTTTAGCGCTCATTTCAGGACACAAATCATAGGTCTCAACTTTAGGTGACGGCACTATTTTTCTATCTTCATTAGAAAATTCTTCTCCCTGTCCACCATTAAAAAAGAATGTCACATGCGCATACTTTTCTGTTTCGGCACAATGAAACTGCTTAAGACCTAAGCGACTAATATAACTCGCCAAAGACAATTCAGGTCGATCTTGTTTAAACGCAAATGGCAAGCCATACCATTGATCATATTCCGTCATGCAAGTCACGGTTATTGGTGTAAAATCCGCTCGATCAAATTCGCTAAAATCCACTTTAAACAAACTCGAAGTAATTTGCCGAGTACGATCTTTTCTGAAATTAAAAAAGATTAAATTATCATTTGGCAAAAATTTCACGCCACCATTGATAACCGTTGGTTCAATAAATTCATCACTTATTTTATTGTTTTGAGCTAAAGCAATAACCTCATCACAGCTCTTCGCGCTAGCTCCCTGTTGCATAACCATTGCACGCCAAGCTTTCTCAATTCGGTCCCAACGATTATCCCGATCCATCGCATAAAATCGCCCACAAATAGTCGCTATTCGGCCACCTGCCTTACTTATATGCTGTTCTAGATCTTTTAAATTATTTTTAAAGGCATAGGGTGCCGTATCGCGACCATCAGTAACAACGTGCACTACCGGCTCTACTTGATGACGTTGACATAAATCCAACAAAGCATATAAATGATTAATATGACTATGCACACCACCTGTTGATACCAAACCCAGTAAATGAATTGGTCTTGCTGCAGCTTTAGCCGCTTCAATTGCCGTGATTAACACCGTGTTTTGTTTAAAGCTACCATCGGCTATTGCTTGATCAATTTTCACCAAATCTTGGAGCAGAATTGCGCCGCATCCCATCGTCATATGACCAACTTCAGAATTACCCATCTGACCATCAGGTAAACCGACACTTTGTCCCGATGCCTCAATAACGGTATGGGGATATTGTGAAAAATAACGATCAAAATTAGGAGTTTTTGCCTCGGCAACACCATTGTTTAAACGGCTCGGATTAACCCCATAACCATCTAAAATAACTAATAATACCGCCTGACGAATTCCATTAGTTTCTTGATGCATGCGTATTGATTCTATTTTTTGTGATGAATACAGCTAGCATAGCGTGATATTCATCACGTTGCGTTTGGTTCCAAAAAAAAGATTTGAGACTTAGTAGTGATTGTTAAGAAATACTACGCCTGCTTTATATACAACAGTTCTCTGAATTTATATAGTTAGTTTAATGTTGACGAAAAATGTCTTTATTGCAAGATTAATTAAAACATCCCAATAACTGGCCGATAGTATTCATAGCAAAACTAAAACTTCGTCAACACTGAACTAATCGATGAAATAGGAGATGAAAGTGCAGAAACGTTCTTATGGTCGCCCAATAGGCTCTCACTTGGGAAAACCAATCTATGAAACCATTACCACAGACGAACAAAAATTTGAATACGTCCGTTTAGCAACTTGTGATTCAGATGGCTGTCCGTTATACCAATTAGAAACAAATGAGGTTATGTTTAACCCGGGTTTAATTTATAAGCGTATATTTATAAGCTAATTTAGATTACATCTTAAAAACATAAAAATAAAAGCAGATCATCGTATCTGCTTTGTCCGTTTTGGCCCCAACCAATTTTTACCATTTCAGATTTAATATTTAGACTCAATAAAGCCATAATCGTACAATTCTTGAGTAAAATACTAGGCTAAACATTTAACATAACTCAAATTATTAACAACATCTGTAACTTATTGAATTATATAAAGAAATACTAATAAATAGTGTGACTCTGTTAATGACTTGCTAAAAATTAACTCGTATAATTAACAAATCTGAATAGCTTTTGAACACAGATTGCTAAGTGTTAATCGGCCATAATAATGCGATTTAATCCAACTTTATGAGCCAATACTTTTCCATCATCAAAAATTTAGATAATAAAACTGGAAACGTATGCCATAAAGCAAGCTTTACGGCAGAAATGCCAATGAACAGAAATATCCTGATTAGTATTAACTGACTAACGGTATCTTTCTTTTTTTAAGCTTCACATATACAACTAACTACTAAGGGATATTTATTATGATGAATAAACTGCGTTCGATTATAGACTTGAGGTTACAGTCTATATCTCAATTTTTCATTCAAACATTATTATTAAGCGCACTAGCACTATCCGCACCTCAAGTTTTTGCCGCCACCACCATGGACAAAAATTTTGATCACTATAATACTGAATTCCCTTTAGATGGTGTACATAAACGCACCAAATGTGATGCTTGCCATAAACGTGGCGTATTTGAAGGCACACCTAAATCTTGCGATTCTTGCCATGGTTCTAGTAGTAAAATTGCAAACTCCACAATATCTGCCACTCATATTCGTACCACAGAATCATGCGATTCCTGTCACAACGAAAAAGATTGGAAGCAAATTAAAATGAACCACAGCTCTGTTTCAGACAATTGTACTACTTGCCATTCAGCTAGCCGAGCCAGTGCATCGAAGCAACGTGGTAAAAACAGTGGCCATATTCGAAGCAGCAATGAGTGTCGTGAATGTCACAAAAGCTTTACCTCGTGGAAAAATGCCAGCATGGATCACGGAACAATCACTAAAGGTTGCGCAATCTGTCATAATGGCACAACAACAGGTGCACAAAAAAGTGCAAGCCACATCCCTGTTACCGTTAATATCTGTGAAAACTGTCATGGCACCAAATCCAATCCAACATTAGCCGATTGGAAAACACGTCAAAAAATGGATCATGGTTCCGTTTCACCAACCTGTTTAACTTGCCACTCAGCAGATCGAGCCAGTGCTAGTAAGCAACGTGGTAAGAATGCTGGCCATATCACCAGTAACAACTTATGTGCTGATTGCCACAAAGGATTTTCTACTTGGAAAGGTGCAAGCACCGACCATGGTACTATCACTAGTGGTTGTGCAACTTGTCATAATGGTTCAACCTCTGGTGCTAAAAAAAGCAATACTCACATTTTGGTAATAATTAATCTATGTGAAAACTGCCATGGCACCAACTCCAATCCACAATTAGCTGATTGGAAAACCAAGCAAAAAATGGATCATGGCTCGGTGTCAGACACCTGCCTGACGTGCCACTCAGCAGACCGCTCCAATGCAACCAAACAACGCGGTAAACACGCAGCTCACATCCAAAGCAGTAATATCTGTCAGGATTGCCACAAAGGATTTACTACTTGGAAAGGCGCAAGTTTTGACCACGGAACAATTACTAGTGGCTGCTTTAGCTGTCATAACGGCACAACATCCGGTCTACAAAAAAGTTCAGCGCATATGGTTACATTAAATGTTTGTGAAGAATGTCATGATACTGTTGCAAACCCAGTTCCATCAACATGGAAGACAAAAATGCGTTATACACACACTGGTGTATTTCCAAGTGCTCACGCTAAATATCAATGTAAAGATTGTCATGTAACAAACAGTCAGTTTGATGTTGGGCGAGGAATTGGTAAAAACTTATCGCCAGATTGCGCTGGTTGTCATGCTCAGAAATTTAATGACAACTTAAATGATCATGAACCTGGAGATACTTATACTTCGCATAAAACATGTGATGCAGGCTGCCACGGAAATCGTCCAGAACATTCTACTAGCAAATTCTAAGTAAATATAAATACAGGTGATTAATCCACCTGTATTTAGCTACTTTAGTTATTAGTAAAACGTTCTATCCAACATTATTTT
>CAZEPW010000082.1:0-11731 GCA_964514215.1 uncultured Thioalkalispiraceae bacterium | reverse complement strand
TCCAGTTGGTTTGCCTTTCAAATGCGTAAAATAGCCGCATAAGGGAACCAACACCCTCGGCATGACTTCTAAAAATCGAGTATAACTTAACAGTTTTGGGTAGGCTTTTTTTAAGTAGTTGTGCATGTGAAATGTATAGAAGTTCTTGAAATCCTTATAGTTTGAACGATGAAACAGAATAATGATGCTCATGATTTCAGATGAACTCAACCGGCATGGCCGTTTTCGTTTCCGGTCTCCCGTTTCAATTAATGTGTTTTCCCATTCGGGTATAAATAGTTTGCAGAAGTCATCGACATCGCAGAAAATTTCAACTAATTTATCCATGTCAGTTTACCTTTTTGATCAGAGGATTCCTTTATCAGAAAATCTGATCGGTAAACTGGCTTTTAGTTCATTCCTTATCCCGAGCTCAGGTTAACTATTATTCTGTCTAAATCAGTATCACCATGTTCAGATATAACAACCGTAACAACACAACTCAAAGCGAATCTAACTCTTTATACACTCCCGCTAGTTCATGTTTTAAAATAATCAAAAAAGATTCAATTTTATCAACTTGCTTGCTTCGAACCAGATTTTCAATTAACTCACATAACCGACACAACTCGTTAGCACCAATATTACCACTGCTGCCTTTTAAGCTATGGATATTAAATTTTATTTTTTCTAAATTTTTCTTATCAGCCATAATTTCATCAACAAGAATCGTGCTGCGTTGAATAAATTTTTGAATAAGCTCCGATAAATTATCGCCCATAATATTTTTTAAATTATTGATAACGTTACTATCAATATAAGTAGTTGATGCCGATTGATTCGAGGTTTCATCTTCAATTATTTCATCATGTTCACCACCATAAAGCCATTTTACTAGGCTGGACTCAATGCTTTTAAATGAATACGGTTTTGCCAAAAAGTCGTCCATACCGGCATCAAAATAACTTTTCACATCTTCGGTCATTACATTTGCGGTTAATGCAATAATGGGTATACGTATGCCTTGAGCTTCATTATTCCTAATAATTTTAGTTGCTTGATAACCATCCATATTCGGCATATTTATATCCATTAAAATTAAATCAAAATCATTTTCAGCCACAGCCGCGACAGCTTCTGCACCATCATTCGCAATTACCGGTTTAATACCGAGTTGTTGTAACATACCGGTAGCCACCAGTTGATTTACTTCGTTATCTTCAACAAGCAATATCGAACCACTACAGTTGTCACTATTTTTTGATATATTGGTTTGAGGCTCGGTATCAGTTAATGATAAAATTTGAGTTATATCACTTCGGCGTAACGGCTTAGTGATAACATGTTCGTAAATATTTTTGCCAGTTGGAGTTTCTGAGCTTAATAAAACCAGTTGAGTATTGGTATCGCCTGTAATAGAAGTTAAAATATCCGCTATAGTTTGATAGCAATCACTAGCTAATGACTCATTTAAAATTATCATTGAATAAATTGGCTCAACACCTGCAACGAAGCATTCTTTAACTTTTGATTTATCATTTACTATATTAAAGTTTAAATTCATTCTTTCAAATATTGAAGCTATCGATAAACAAGCGTTTTCTGAAGAATCGATATAAAGTATATGGCCAGATTGTAATGTTTCACCAGCATCTTTAGTTTTAATTGATTTTAAATTTAAATGAAATTCAAAACTGCTACCTTCACCAAGCGTTGACTTGACACCAATATTACCACCCAATAATTCCACTAAACGTTTACACAAAGCCAAGCCTAAACCCGTTCCACCAAAATTTCTTGCGGTATTAATTTCAGCTTGTTCAAATGGATTAAAAATAAGATTCAATGCTTCATCAGAAATTCCTATCCCGGTATCTTTAACACAAATATTAAGCTTAAAATTATCTTGCTCAAAATTCGACACTGACGCGGTTAAAACGATGGAACCTGATTTTGTAAATTTAACGGCATTACCAACTAGATTCATAATAATTTGCCAGACACGTGTTTGTGCGCCAAAAACAAACTCAGGTACTTTATTATCGATTATACTAAGTAATTCAACTTTCTTTTCATTTGTTTTAGCAGAAAACATTGCCACGACATCTTCAATGGTATCAATTAAATTAAATTCATTTTCTTCAATGGTTATTTTTCCAGCTTCAAATTTAGATAATTCTAAAATATCATTTAAAATGACCATCATGTTTTGTCCAGATTGATAAGCCGTATCAACATAGTGCTGTTGCGTTTTTTCCAGATTAGATTTATCTAATAATTCTAACATCCCTAAAACACCATTCATTGGTGTCCGAATTTCATGGCTCATATTAGCTAAAAATTCTAGTTTTGATTTAGCAGATTGTTCAGCTTTGTCCTTGGCAATTTCTAGTTCTTGGGTACGTTGTTTAATTTTATCTTCAAGATCAACGTTATAATTTTGTAATTGAACCGTTAATTCATTTAACTCTAAATTATAATTTTGCAACTTAATGCTTAAACCATTATTATCAATTGATTGTGCCGAAGTTGATATTAGCATGCTAACGATGTCTTGAATGATTCCACTTATTTCTGAACCTTCATTAGCTACAGCGATAAACATGCCATGAATTCGTCGTTTCGTGGCAATAGAAATTAACAATTGCTGTTTTCGTGATACAGGGCCATTAATTATTATTTGTTTATTATTATTCAAAACCCAAGAAAACGTACCGTTTTCAATATGTTTTTCAACATCTTGTTCGATAGTATTCTGAAATTCTTGTGCGCTACAGTTTGATAATTTAAAATCAACATTGTCTTCAACGATATAAAATGCAAAATAATTAAAATATGAAAATTGTTTTATTTTTTCACCCAATATTTTTAAAATTTCATTAGCTGTTAATTCATTTTTTGCAAACATTAAATCATTAATAAATTCAACATTAATTTCAAAACCTTTATAAATATCATTATAAAATAATTCTAATTTTTTAATTTCTTCAGAGGCCATCTAATTATTATCCTCTCCGAGTATAAATTTAACTGCATCTTGATATTGTATATCAAGCTGTTCAATTAATTGCGCTAAAATATCAGCATTTAACCCTAATGTATCCCACGCCCTAGAATTCAATTTTGGAATAAAACGCTCACCAGAACGACCTAATTTTAATGAATGACATATAATATCAGCAACATGAACAATACTAGGGGCAACGACATCACCTTTGGTTGCAGTTGGTGAATGATGGTAACTTACAGATGAAATAATTCGATCAGGTAATTTCCATTTTTTTAATAACATCCCACCTAAACGAGCATGATCAAAACCCAATACATCTAACTCAATACTATGCAATAAAGTATTCTTACTAGCAGCAATAGAAATTATTTCTTGTGCTTGTTTAGGTAGCTCAATAAAAATAATGAGTCGCCCAATATCATGAAGTAAACCAGCGGTAAATGAACGTTCGATATTGACTTCACGACGATAAAACGATAATAAACGTGAGGCAGTTGCCACAGCAATACTGTGTTCCCAAAACTGTTCCATATTAATAACGTCTTTAGTGATGCCATCAAACATATTAACAATGGAACATGAAAGAACAATATCGTGCAGCGGCTTTTGTCCAATGATTGTGATTGCTTTACCAATGGTATCAATCTCTGATGGAAAGTTATAAAGCGCACTATTAGCAATTCGTAATAATCTTGACGCAAGAGCAGAGTCTTCTGAAATTATTTTTTCTAATTCAAGGTTACTCGTTAAAGGATTGCTTATAGCTTCGCTAAACTTCAAGGCCACTGCAGGCAACGCAGCAACTTTAAGCGTTTTTGTAATGATTGTTTCTGCGGAAATTTTCATTCAAAATTAATTAGTTTTGTTCATTAAATATTTTACTGTTTCGTTTATTAATTTCGAAATAAATGGATGTTCTAAATCATTATGAATAAAAATAGTTTTAAGTTTAGTTATTTGATTTTGATATTCAGCAGTAACAACGGATGGTTCTTTAGCAAGGATATCACCACCATCACCTTTTATTTCTACACTAACAACGCCCCATGCCTGTAACGTTTTTATATGTTTCTCCGTTATGGTGCACTCTTTACCAATAAGAAAACGTCCATTTAAATCACACACATCGGCGGATAAGCACATACCAACTTCAAGATCTTTAATTTGAACTTTTAACATAAACCTAATTATTTTTATGGTTAATTAATATAACAGAAGAATAACTTCACACTTTACAATATCGACATTTGAGGCAATTTCTATAATACAAAGCATGTTAAAACATCATAGTTTTTGATGACACACAATTTATATGTTTATAGTTATTATAGAATTTGAACCTCAGCTCAAAAAATTTAAGAACGGCTGAAGTTTAGTAGGTGGATTGTTGCTTTAAGTGAGAGATGTAAGATTTTTGTTCTACAATAGCAGCTTGCAAAGCGTGTATGTGTTTTGCAAGAATGGCATGATTGGCTGCAAGCTTTTTAGTATCAACCAATAATAAGATAATTTTAGCTGATGGTAAATTACCTTTAATTATTTGTTGTTCTACTTTACGTTGTTGCACAGCAATATTTTCTAATGATTCCTGCTTATGCACTAAGTTTTTTTTCATTTTCCGTAATTTAGACTTTTCACGGTATATTTGCTGGCCTGATTTAAAAGCAGCAATAAATTCAGCTTCATTATAACCAGAACAAATGCCTTTGTAGGCAGAACCCCGTAATCCAAGATTATAGCCAGTAACAGCAATACAATATTCATGCAAGCCTTGAGCTCGCCCTTGGTTATATAAGGTTAAATTAGGACTAACACCATATTCAGCACAAGCCTTGCGGTGTTGAGCTATTCGCCCTGCAACTCGGCCTTTTGCACCATCTTCATATCCAATTAAGCTCCAATCTGCTGTTTTGCACTCATTTTTATTTAAAGTTGCACAAGCATTGATGAACAAAACGAAAAAGCTCAATAACAGAATTATTTTAATAGGAATGGTTTTCATAGATTAACTATATACCAAAATTCATTTTATATATAACCAACTGAGAGTAACTAAATTATTTAAATTTCTGCTTTTCATTTTCAGTACAAACACTCTAACCTCATACTCATTACTTGAATAGTAGCAGATTTGATCCTCAGCAGTTTTACATATTATTATATAGTTATTGCGGCAAATACTGATTTAATTATCCGATATCAGAAACACCATTTGGTTACAAATAACAAACACGCTTATTTCGAAAATATTTCACCAAAATACACTCAATATCTTAAAATTGTATGTTATTAACGAGTATTTTTTATTATTCGATAAATTAACCGTGACAGAGCCACATCTAAGGACTAAAATATTAACTAATCAATAGCTTAGAGAGTACTTATGTACTTGCCAGTGTTAAACCTGCCAAATCAAGATTTATTTCAACGTCCAAAACCCTATATCAAACCGCGTAATTTATCCCGTTGGTTAGAGAAGTTGATATCAAGCAAATTAGACGATTCAATTGTTGATTTAACGAAGCAAGTGCTAGCACTAAACAAATCGCACTACCCATCAAAAGATCGTTTAAAATTAATGCTGCTGATTCAGCCACGGGCTCATGAAATTATGTCGGGTTTGGAGCAAACCCTAAACACCGCTAAACTGCCCTATAAAGATCAATTTGCAATTAGACAAACGAATATTGTTAAACTCATTAACGAATTAGCATCATCCTATAAATTAATCGTGAGTGAACTTGCTATTTTAGATGATAGCCGGACGAATTACGATGCAATGCTTTGTGAAGCCGTTTATTTTGCAATGCACTATTTGTCCTTGCAATTACTACAAGTATACCGTTGCTACCAACCCGAACCAGAAGACGTGTGGAGTGAATTACACCAGCTATATCGCTATGCATTAACTTTAGGCTTGCAAGATTTTCCGGTTGATGATCAATTAGCCCAAGCGCATTTTTCACCACCGCATACTATCGATAAAATGTATCAACGAATTGTTTTGCTTGCCATCGCAGAGCCCTATAATTTAATGCAAAACGAATCGGATGTGGTATACCGACTTACGACTCAATGGATTGAGCAATGCAATATTATACCTCTCGGTGATTTCTCACCCAATAATGAATATATAATTGATCTAACAGACGACTTAGGGCCTCGGTATGTTAGCAATGACAATACTTGGATTCCGAGTGATGGCCGAATTGTCGACATTTCACTAGTGAAGAAAAAACTTGAAAATGATATTCAGAAATTGCTCATCAACTCTCTCAATGATTCAATAGAGCCGGAGACATTACTCAATAGAAATATACGAAATATGTTGATGCGAATTTCAGACAATTGGCGACAACGTGTATCTCGAGAAATTATCCGCGGTAAGTCCTCTATTGAAATGACATTAATCAACAGCATGAATGCGTGTCATTTTTTCTTATCACAACAAGCACATTTTACTCCAGCAATGGATGAATACAAAATGATGACTGCCGGTGCATCAAAGACAACTAACGACAGAAAAGCTCAAACTGAATCCTATAAATTTGCATTAGAAAGTGACAAACGGCATAACCGTACGATTTATTTAACCAGCACTTGGTATGAAATTAATAATAGTGAATTTGGGCTAGCCCTTAGCGGCGATCTTGAAAAATATACCCGTAAAATTGTTAAAGTTGGCGATCTCATTGCATATAAAGCGAAGCGTCACGAAAAAGCAAAATGGCAATTTGGTATCGTACGTTGGCAAAAATCTCGCGATCGAGCCAACATTGAAATTGGCGTCATGAGCATTGCATCCGATGCTAGTCCAGTTGCAGTAAAAGGTATATCCGGGGTAGGTGCGGGCACAGACTATTATCGAAGCCTACTAATCGAAGACACCAATACTAAAATTGAAGGCCATAATATTATTGTTCCGGCTTTTTTATACGATATCAATACCGTCATTGCGGTGAATACTTCTGAGCGTCTGTATTATTTACGACTCACAAAATTACTACTCGCCACCGGTAGCATCGCCCAATTTCAATTTGAAGCAGTGGATATTTCAAACGTGGTGGCCAGTCATTAAAATTCACCAATCCAATTGATATTCTGCAATTGCATTTACATGTGTTGCATACCAATAAGGTTGATTCGATAATTGTTCAGGTTTTACATTTAAAGATGATAAAGCTAATTTCTTTAATTTCGCATCTTTGAATTTTTTAGTCAAACGCAAACTAACTGCCGCTAATAACGAAGCAGCAGAAGGCATTGGCCCATCGGTCATTAAAATTTCACCTTTACCGTATTGCAACAACATATTCTCAGACAAGACCCAACCATATTGGGTGTAAAATCGTGAAAAACCTTGTTCTACAACATGGTGCGCCAAAGTCATGTCGCTGGTGTTTTTGCTATACACAGCATAATCATAAAATCCTTGTGCAACATAAGCATAATCTTCTAAACCTGCAACACCGATTGCCCGCGAATTTTTAACCGCGCGTAATAACTGTTGATTTTGCCATAGTTGTTTTTCAATATACTCTTTGATTTTTTTTGCCTGAAGTTTAAAACGTTGCTGCCCCGTTACACTCGCACCTTTAACAAAAGCCGACAATGCCAAACCATTCCAAGCAGCTAATTGCTTATCGTCTTTGGGCAAACTCCTCTTCTGTCGGACTTTAAATAACTTAACACTAAGTGAGGCAAGTAATTGCTTAACCTGTTTTTTTGTTATTTTGAGTTTTATTGCAATATCATCAAAACTCATTTTTTGTGTTAAATGATGGCCATGTTCTAGTGCAGGAGGACTATTCAATCCCCATAAAAGTACCGCCATAGAATATTCTTTGCTACTGGCTAATTTTTTTATCTCATCATTTGTCCAAACATAATAACCACCTTCAACACCATTATTATCCACCGCAGATAAACTAGCAGCCAGAGCATCACCTGTCGTAGAAAGATCTCGAATCATAAAATCCAATGTCGCAATTGCAGTTTGGCGATATTTTTTTTGTTTAAAAATTTGAGCCGCATCAAAATAAATCGCGGCCAATAGCGCATTATTGTATAACATTTTTTCAAAATGAGGCACTTGCCAAGCCGGATCAACAACATAACGATAAAAGCCACCACCAATTTGATCCCACAAACCTTGGCTGCGCATTTGATCTAACGTTAATCGTAAAAACGTTTCCAACCTAGGATTTGGATTATGTTTTTGGATATCAAGTAGTAATTTTAATTGTGGTGCCGAAGGAAACTTTAAGCTTTGACCAAAGCCACCTTGTAATTCATCGGCAAAATCAAGAGCCTTCATTTGAAAAACTTGAAGGTATTCTCGTCCAAGTCCTTTAGCTAATTTTTCATCAGTCTGACGTAAAACAGGATATAATTCATCAGCAGCGCTAACCGCATACTGCTTTAAATCACTAGCTTCTTTTTGCCAACGGTTATTAATTTTTAGTAATATACCTTTAAATTGAGTTGCTGGCACATAAGTCATCGCGACTAACGGATAACCTTCAGGCGTAATAAATACATTTAACGGCCAACCGGCGCTACCAGTAGTCCGCTCAGCAAAATCGATTAAACGAGCATCTAATGCTGGATTTAATTCACGATCTACTTTCACCGCAATAAAATTTGCATTAATAATATCTGCAATTTCTTTATTCTTATAACTTTCACGTTGCATAACATGGCACCAATGACATGAAAAATAACCACTGGACACAAATAAAATTTTGTTTTCTTTACGAGCCCGAGCCACAGTCTCGGCATTCCATTCTTGCCAATTTACCGGATCACTACCATGCATCGCTAAATAAGGAGACGCGTGATTCGCCAATTTATTGGAACTTGCTTCTGTGCTACTAGCAGCAAGTAACATTCCACTGGTAAATTGGCTAAACGCAAAAAAAATTAAAACATTAAGAAAATATTGCTTCATAAGTGACTCTCAGCCTAATTAAACTATTTTTTACAACAAATATAAGACACTGTTTCTAAAGTAGAATTTATAAAAAATGACACAATACCAAACACTAGTCGGATATATCTCTTATTTAAACTGTGTTTTTAATTTAAGACATCAATATTCCTTTAAGGTCAGGCTGTTACTATATACCTCATATTAAGATAGATTGTTTTTTGTACTAAATTATCTTTAGTATGCTATATTTAATCGCGATTCAATTCACAACGTTTATTATAAAATAACAGGACCTAGAAAAATGGATTTTAATCATAATATACTAGTTATTGATGATGAATCTGAACTACGCCAGCTTTTATGTCAATACTTATCAGACAATGATTTAACAGTGTCATCAGTAGCCGATGCAACGGCAATGGACAACTATCTAGACAAGCATTGCGTTGATTTGTTCATTCTGGATCGAATGCTTCCGGGAGAAGATGGTTTATCAATAGCCAAACGACTTCGAGAAAAATTAGACCCTGCCATTATCATGTTATCGGCTCATGGTGAAGCCGTTGATAAAATTGCGGGATTGGAAACCGGGGCCGATGATTATTTGGCAAAGCCATTTAATCCACGAGAGTTATTAGCGCGCATCAGAATACAGTTACGCCGAATTGCCGACAAAAAAATAGCCACAAAACACATAGAACCTCAAACCGTAATCCATTTCGGCGAATTTAAATTTAATAGTTCACGATTACAATTAACCAAAATGAATATCGAAGTTGATCTAACTCAGGGTGACTATTCTTTGCTGCAAATCTTATTAGAAAATCCCAATAAAATTTTACCACGTGATTTTTTAATCAACCAACTAAATGATTTTGATCGCTCCCCCTATGATCGCAGTATCGATGTCAGGGTCACACGGCTTCGTAAAAAAATTGAAGCAAACCCATCTTCACCGCAATTTTTGCGTACTATTCGAGGCAAAGGATACTTGTTTTCACTTGATGATAACTAAACTATGTCCAAGTTATTTCATAAGAGTAAAACACGTCCTTGGAGTTTACGTACTCGTTTAACAATCATATTAATCTTAGCATTATTACTTTTCCAAATCATAATGATGGCCATCACCATGAGCATGGGTTTATTGCCCGTCATGCGACAAGCCGTTGAGGATTTATCTGAACGGTTAATCGATGCAGCCAGCCACTGGACTACCTTAACAATAGATGAACAACAAGATTATCAAAATTACCTAAAAAACAATGCCAGTCTCTATATTTTTACTAACATGCAACTTGAAACATCAGAAACCAGTGATTTAATTTTTAATAATTTATTGTCTGAAGTATTAACTAAAAAACAACAACGTGACATTAAAATATGGTCAACATCTATATCCAATCAAAAATATTATTGGATGTTACTTAAAATAAATAAAAAAACTATTAAAATTGGTTATAAACATGAGCGTATTGGTACCAACCCTTCGGCCGTTTTTATCGCGTTATTGATTTTAAATGTTGTATTTAGTTTGTTAACTGCTTTTGTTTTTGTTCGATATATAACACAACCACTGACGCATTTACTTAATGCCGCAAAATCTTTAGGGCAGGGAATTAAACCTAAAATTAACCAGCAAAATAACAGCCGTGAAATTCAAGATTTATACAATCAATTTAATATGATGTCGACTCAGGTTCAAAACTTAATCGATAACCGAAATACACTCTTAATTGGTATCTCACATGAATTACGCACACCTTTAACACGCTTAACGTTATTATTAGAAATGGCTCGTGATCAATTAAGCCAGTCGCGTTTTACTGATTGCAGCCAAGTGTTAAAAGATATGGATGCCATCATCGAACAATTTTTATCACTTGGTCGCGGCATCAGCATACAAGAGTGCATTCATATTAATCTAACCGAGTCATTACAAAACATCGCAGAGAATTTTTCAAGCGAGCGAATATCAATCGAATCATCTTACACCGGCAGCATTAACATTCCGTTAGAAGCGTTTCGTCGTGTAGTATCAAACCTAATTGATAATGCCCTAAAATACAGTGGCAACAAAATAGTTCAGATCCAAACTGAAATACGCGAATCAAATTTAACTATTTTAGTACTCGACCGAGGCATAGGAATTCCCCCAGAAAAAACCACTCAAATATTACAAGCATTTGTACGCATTAACGAAGATAAACAACTTAAAGTTAAAGGTCTTGGACTAGGCCTGGCTATTTCACAATTAATTTCCCAATCCAACGGTTGGACACTCGAATTTTCTGCCCGAACCGATGGTGGAACAATAGTGCGATTAAAGCTTCCCGGCGTAATTAACCTAAGGTTTGCATAAGGATATACTAAAAACGTTGGATATTTTATAAGCTCCACAGTGAGGATATGGAATCGGTATGACCGAGTTTAAACTGCATAATTGTTTGTCCCGAGTCCAGGTTATTTTAATAAAAAATTAACAGCTACAAATTTAAAGCAAGTTAACCTAAGCTGCGCATCAGGATTTAAATTTTTATTGGATATAATTTATCCAGATAAAGTCAGGATCAGCAGTGGAAATAGACAAATTATGACCGTCTGCCGCAAGGACGCGGTAGTCGAGCGCACATGGATGTGACTAGCGAGCCATGATTTGTCTATTTCCACTGCTGATCCGTATTTAAACTATATTATCTGCTTATGCGCAGCTCAGGTAAGTTATTAATTTTAAATATAAATAGAGAAATAGTAATGAAATACAATTCTGTCATACTCTGTTTCTCGATAAATTATCGATAAAACTAATG
>CAZEPW010000081.1:0-12018 GCA_964514215.1 uncultured Thioalkalispiraceae bacterium | reverse complement strand
ATTGCTCAAGGCCAAATACCAGCACCGCAAACTTGAAAACTAAAACACTAGCTCAAAACCATTATAGGGACAACGGTTGTTCGAGATTCTAATTATTTAAACTTAAAACGTAACATTTAAAGTATTTGATACTGCCGATAACTGACCACCAGAAACCGTCTTAACAGCAAAATAAACTTTTGCAGGTGATGCAACTCCTAATATAGCTGTCAGTTCAGACCATCCGGTATCGAGTGTTTTATTATTATCAATGATAACTGAAGTTGATGTTGCACCATCAAAAAGACCATTATTTGACATCAATAAAACGTACGGCGATTGAAATGCTGCTGCAGCTGTTGCAGCTATATTAAAATTAGGAGCCACTGCAACACTCGGTGTGCCACCACCAGCCACTAAGTTAATTAACGATCCATTGGAACCATTATGTCCATCTAAAATGCTTTTCAAAACAAAAGGTGTTGCTGTCGGCTCAAAATAGGCTGCTGCTGCAGGGTCTGCGTTTTGAAATAATTTTGGCCCCGTAATATTACGTGGACTCGCATCAGCTTTTAATGCGGTAAGATTATTAATTGTCCCCGTCGCAGCCTCTGTTTGATTTGTTATTACTTGAACAATTAACACTTCTGTTTCAACAATCTTATCGGCCATTTCAAGAATTCTGTCGGCCATAATACCGATATCATCCGATAGTTTACTCGTAAGCGTTGCCATGGTTTGCACCGTATCATTTGGGTTATAAGGATCGCCGGGATTACCCAATTTTGCTTCAATTCTAATTAGCCTGTTTTCAATGTTGGTGTGATCGATTGTTGTTGCAGCCGAAGTATCGGAACAGCTACTCAACCATGAACTTGTCACACCTAATGCAGTAATCGTTAAAAATATCAAAGAAATTCGTTTTAGCGGTTTTAGAGACTGTGGTCCCTTCATGGTGTTCTCCTGAATAAAATAAGTAGCTAGCCATTATATACAAATTTACTTTTAATAATATTAAGATATCGTTAAATACCACTTAATAGACAGTAAAATTAGATTAAGTCTAAAATTTATTGAAGCTAAACCGATGATTTAGATGGCATTTAATTTCTGAGTTTTTTAGCTCACTCTATTTCGATATAATAACCACTCTTTCAATTTGCGTTGGATTTACGTTCCAATTAGCACATAGGTAATAATCATGTCTCAATATGTAGTTGCGGCGCTGTATCATTTCGTGCGCCTCGAAAAATTTTCTGAATTACGCCAACCATTGCTCAATATCATGTCCCAAAATGCTGTTAAAGGCACATTATTGCTTGCCAATGAAGGTATCAATGGCACTATTGCCGGTTCACAAAAAGGTATCGACAGGGTATTAGCATGGCTGCGAGAAGATAACCGGCTTACCAAATTAACCGCGAAGTTTTCTTACGATGATGAAATGCCATTTTATCGAACGAAGGTTAAACTCAAAAAAGAAATTGTGACTATGGGAGTTGAAGGAATCGATCCAAATAAAGTTGTTGGTACTTATGTGCAAGCTAAAGATTGGAATGCATTAATTTCTGATCCCGATGTTTTGGTTGTTGATACACGCAATGAATATGAAACAGGCATTGGTAGTTTCGAACATGCAATCATCCCCAATATTGAAACATTCCGTGAATTTCCAAGCTATATCAATGAATTAACACCGGCCGACAAAAACAAAAAAATTGCTATGTTTTGCACGGGCGGTATTCGTTGTGAAAAATCCACTGCCTACTTAAAAGAACAAGGTTTTGAAAATGTTTATCACTTACAAGGTGGTATTTTAAAATATTTTGAGGAAGTCCCGCAAGAAGAGTCGCTATGGAAAGGCGAGTGCTTTGTATTTGATAATCGTGTTAGTGTTGATCATAATTTGGAAAAAGGCAGTTATGATCAATGTTATGCATGCCGGTTACCAATTACAGAACAAGATAAACAAAGCGAATATTATGTTCAAGGTGTGAGCTGCTCTAAATGTTTTAACACCAAATCAGATGAAGATCGCGTCCGATTTGAGCAACGCGAAAAACAAATTCAATTGGCGAAACTACGAGGCAAGGCACATATAGGATAATAGCTTGAGGCTTTTATCTTAAACTCAATTTAATATGCTGCAATGCTACGAAGAGTGATTATTTCACTACGTGCGGGTTTATTTTCGACACTAGGATAAAATATCACGCGCTTCACTAAACCATCACCGGGACAATACCATTCGGTACTCACCGTGCTATTACTGCGTGTACCAATGATAAGACAATTAGAATAGGTTTTTTCTGCATCATTAACGACTAATATTAATTCGGCATTGTCGTTTAACATGGTAGACACTTTATTAAAAACCATTTTATTTGTTTGACCATTTGACTGATAAGTGATGATGCCACCACTACCAAATGAAATGCCTTTTTCCATGGATGAAGCTAATACGATAACGGGATCAGTGTAGGTAACTAAATCACTGACTGGAAAATTATTATATATTTTATTTTGATTAGATAGATACAATAATTCGGTAGGTGTTTTACGTTTAAAAACATCACGTTCAAAACAAATACTACCAGCTATATCATGTCGGGTGATGGTTTCTATTATATCAATATTTTCATCAGTAGTTGTTCGGTTATACGAATAAGTATCGGTGACGGCATCACAGTCGACATCACCACGACGAGTTTGCGCTAATTCAACCACAAAAACTTTATTTGATGATTTTGTCACATAATCATTAAAATCGTTTTCAGCCTTCGAAAATGTTCTTTTCTCTAAAATTGATAAACGAATATTATTACTTTTTGTTTCGTTAATTAGGTTTTCAAGTGCTTCATTATTATTGGTTACGTTTGATTCGATAGCGCTAACAACACTAACGGTATTATTAGTCGATTTTTCTTGGGCAACAGCCAGTTCCGGTTCTACTGCGTTCGTTTGAACTTTTAATGCCTGCTCTTGTTTTAATTTTTCTGCTTGCTTTAGTTTTTCTCTTTCTTTGTCTTTCATTTCTGTTTTTAGCAGTAACAAGCGTAATTCATTAATGCTGGTGATGGTCGCAAGAATTTCTTCCCGAACATCGGTATGAGGTGTGGCGCTGCTATTTACTTCAGCCACAGATGTACCGTGCACACTGAATAAAATTGCGCTAACGAATACTGCTAGTTTAAATTTTTGTAAACTCATACAACTACCTTTCTTCGATACTATTTTGGAGCCTATATTATGCTCAAGACTTTAGTAGCTCGAAGCCTGCTTGGTGTTTTTTGAATAACAATAATTAGAAGATACGAAGAGGGGGAAACTTCTATTTCGACAATGTCATTATTTGTGTCAAATTCACCTTATCAATTTTAGATATGAATATTATTAACAAAATATCGATCATAATCAACAAGTTAAACAAGAAAATTCAAGTAAAATTTAACTGAATTCTTTTCTAAAGCGTTGTAAAAGCCAGCAATTAAGCTGACTTTTACATGTATCCCATGAAATTAAATTTCATGGGATTATTCTATGATATTTAGCCGTAAATTACTAATTTACATTATTATTTAACATAACAAAAAATTAGCTAGATCGACTCTAAATAGATTGTGGCACATAAAAAAACCAGATGACTAATCGTTCATCTGGTTTTTGTTCAAACTAATTTTAGTTTATGAACCAATTTTAATTAATTCAATATCAAAAATTAATGTTGCACCAGGACCAATTTTAGGACCTGCGCCACGATCGCCATAGGCTAAATCAGCAGGAATAAATAATTTCCATTTATCACCGGGCTTCATCAGTTGTAATGCTTCTGTCCAACCTTTGATAACACCATTAACCGGAAATGATGTTGGTTTTTTACGCGCATAAGAACTATCAAACTCAGTACCGTCGATTAATGTGCCACGATAATGTGTTGTCACCGTTTCTGTTGCTTTGGGTGATTTACCGGATTTAGCACTTTTGATAATTTTATACTGTAGACCACTTTTAGTGGTGATTACGCCTTTTTTCTTTTTATTTTCGTCTAAAAACTTTTTGCCCGCTTCAACATTAGCCGACTTTGCTTTTGTTTTTGCTGCAGTTCGTTTCTCTGTAATTTTTTTCTGAAATGCCATTAATGTGCTTTTCATTTCTTCATCAGTCATTTTAAGCTTTGAGCCTTTTAAGCCTGTTGATAAGCCTTCAAGTAACGCATCAACCTCAATTTCTGAACTTAATGTTTTAAGGTTGTTCGACATGTTTACACCAATGGCATAACTGGTTTTTTGTTTCGTTGATTTAATATCTGCTGCTAAGGCTTGCCCAGTGATACCCATCACTAATGCACTGCTTAGTGCAACTTGTAGTACTTTTTTCATTTGCTTTTCCATTTTAAGTTATATAAATACAGTTTATTTTTTAAGTAAAATTTAAATTTAGTATCACGGTTATTATTTTATTAATTCTTTTTTTCTTCAACATCATTATTGCTTAATTTAACGGGCTTAACCAAACTTGCATTACGTTTTTTTAATGTTGCGATAACGGCTGTTAAACCTTTCTTACGAATCTGGCTCGAAAAACTGGTGCGATAAGTAGTAACAACACTAACACCGTCTACCGATACGTCAAATATTTTCCATTTGCCTTTTTTTATGTGCATGTGAAAATTTACCGGTACTTTCTTACCACTGGTTGGAACAATTTCTGAGCGCACAATAACTTCTTTATCTCCCGGTTTTAATTTAACAGGGAAATATCGAATCATTTCTTTTTTAATGTCATCTTCGTTATTAATGAGATACTCACGTAAGGCCGTGGCATAAAATCGAATCATCAATGTTCGAAATTCAATTATAAATTGAATTTTTTCCTTTTTGCTCGCACCACGTTCGTGCTTGCCTAGCACCCACCGAGCCGCTGAAACAAAATCAACGTGTGGTACTAAATATTTTTTTACAACGTCATAAACATAATCTGGTGTTTTTTGAATTCGTTCTCGATCACGTCCAATGACCAACAGTAAATCATCAGTCGCTTGATTTAAAATATCTTGTGGCAAAGCGATCGCGGCTTTATCTGCGGCAAATAGACTAGCACTATTTATTACTAATAAGAATATTAAGCCGCTGATAATTAACTTAATGTTTACAATTTGTTTCCCCATCATAAGGGTAGTTCTCCCAGTTTTATTTACTTAACTTATAGCTTATCGAGTAAATCTGAACCGACGCTGAATTAACGGTATATTTTAGCCACATTTGGCACTTTTGTGTAGTTCCCTGTTAAAATGCTATGAACAAAGTATCGTTAAATAGTTCATATTATTTAATAATAGCAATAAATACAATGGCTTATAAATTTAGCCAAATCAAGGTTTAAGTATAATATTTAATCCAGAAAGAATAGGAGACTGTTTTGGCAAAATTTCAAACCGGACTAGGTCGTTATCCGCAAGTACGCATGCGTCGCATGCGACGCGATACGTTTTCAAGACGATTAATGCGTGAATCAACTCTCAGCAATGATGACTTTATCTACCCGATGTTCATCGTGGAGGGCACCAAACAACGAGAAGCGATAGCCTCGATGCCCGGAGTTGAACGTGTTAGTGTGGACTTACTTCTAAAGGAGGCCGAACAATGCCTTGAGCTTGGTATCCCTGCAATTGCGCTTTTCCCAGTGACCCCCACGGAATCAAAATCACTCGATGCAGCAGAAGCCTATAATCCGGATGGCTTGGCGCAACGTGCAGTGCGTGCACTTAAACAGGAATTTCCGGATTTAGGCGTTATGACCGATGTCGCCCTCGACCCATTCACCACCCATGGCCAAGATGGAATCATTGATGCCAGTGGTTATGTCCTCAATGATGAAACGATTGATGTCTTAGTAAAACAAGCCATTTCACATGCCGAGGCAGGGGCGGATATTGTTGCGCCGTCGGATATGATGGATGGCAGAATTGGTGCTATTCGAACAGGCTTGGAGTCAAATAATCATATTAACACTCGCATTATGGCTTATTCTGCAAAATATGCCTCGAGTTTTTATGGCCCGTTTCGTGATGCGGTAGGTTCGGCCAGCAATCTTGCTGGCGGCAATAAATACAGCTATCAAATGGATCCGGCCAATTCAGACGAGGCGTTATGGGAAGTTGCGTTGGATATTGAGGAAGGCGCTGACATGGTGATGGTCAAACCCGGCATGCCCTATTTAGACATCGTGCGTCGTGTGAAAGATGAATTTGGCGCTCCAACCTTTGTCTATCAGGTTAGTGGCGAATATGCCATGCTCAAAGCAGCAAGCCAAAATGGTTGGTTAGACGAAAAAGCCGTGGTGCTGGAGTCTTTATTAAGCTTTAAACGCGCAGGTGCCGATGGCATTTTAACCTACTTTGCGAAGCAGGCTTGTGAGTGGCTAAAATAATGTGCAAATGAATAATACTAATGGCCAATTTAGTATTATTTGCCATTGTATTTTTTGTCATAAATCTGCCATAAAAATTCTTGTTTTTCCTTTTTGACTGGTTATACTGCGGCTCACTACAACATAAAATAATTCGATATTGACGGCAGTGCCACGGCACCTAGCCAGGAGGAAATATTTAATGTCAGATGTCATGACCAGCCTATTCGGCAGCTCGCCAATTTCGCCACTCCAGAAACACATGGGTAAAGTTCAGGATTGTATTGAGATAATGATACCGTTCTTTGACGCAGTACTCAGCAATGAATGGGGTAAAGCTGAAAAGCTGCAACAAAAAATTGCTAAAAAAGAACACGAAGCCGATGAGTTAAAAAAACAATTACGTTTAAATTTACCAAAAGGTTTATTCATGCCGGTATCGCGTCGTGACTTATTAGAAGTCTTAACGATGCAAGACAGAATAGCAAACAAAGCAAAAGACATCGCGGGTATTGTCTTAGGCCGGCAAATGGAATTCCCCAAAGGCACCAAAGGCTTAATGATGAAATTTATCAAACGCTGCGTTGATGCTTCAGCTCAAGCTAAAAAAGCCATTAATGAATTAGACGAGCTAGTCGAAACCGGGTTTCGTGGCAAAGAAGTAAAATTAGTGGCCTCGATGATTAAAAAACTCGATAAAATCGAAAGTGACACTGACAACATTCAAGTTGATATTCGGTTTGAATTATTTAAAAAAGAACAAGAGTTGCCACCAGTTGATGTGATGTTCATGTATAAAGTCATTGAATGGGTCGGTGATCTAGCTGATATTTCACAACGAGTCGGTTCTCGACTTGAATTAATGCTAGCGAAATAGGGGCAAGAACGTGAATTACATTATCGAATACGGCATCATCTTTATTGTTCTTGCTGGTATGTTTGGTTTTTTTATGGCTTGGGGCGTTGGTGCCAACGATGTCGCCAATGCAATGGCAACCTCAGTAGGCTCAAAAGCCATCACCATCAAACAAGCAATCATTATTGCAACTATTTTTGAATTTGCCGGAGCCTATTTAGCCGGTGGCGAAGTAACCGCAACCATTCGCAAAGGCATTATCGATGCGCAACTACTCACCGACACCCCCGAGCTATTAGTGTATGGCATGCTGGCATCATTATTAGCCGCCGGTATTTGGTTATTAATCGCATCACGCGCGGGTTGGCCAGTGTCAACCACACACTCCATCGTGGGTGCCATCGTCGGATTTGCAGCCGTTGGCATTGGTATCGAAGCTGTACATTGGACAAAGGTTGGATTTATCGTTGCCAGTTGGGTGGTGTCGCCATTGCTCGCCGGTGTGATTGCATTTGCAATTTTCATGAGCGTGCAAAACCTAGTCATCAACACCGATGAACCCTTTAAAAATGCAAAAAAATATGTCCCGATGTATATCTTTTTAGTTGCGTTCATTATTGCATTGGTTACCTTGTTTAAAGGCTTAAAACACGTTGGTTTACATCTGGAAACAAGTGATGCTTATTTAGTAGCATTTGGCTTTGCTGTTGTAATTAGCTTAATCGGAAAATTTTACATTAACCGATTAAAGTTTGATCCAGAAGCCGATAAAGATTTTCACTTTACCAATGTTGAAAAAATCTTTGGTGTGTTAATGATGATAACAGCTTGTGCCATGGCATTTGCACACGGTTCCAATGATGTCGCCAATGCCGTTGGCCCGCTTGCCGCAGTCGTCAGCATTGTACAAAATGATGGTAATATTGGCCAAAAATCAGCGATGGCTCCTTGGATATTAATCTTAGGGGGTGCAGGAATTGTCGCCGGGCTGATAATGTACGGCCACAAAGTCATCGCAACCGTTGGCAATAAAATCACCGAGTTAACCCCAAGCCGGGGTTTTGCTGCAACACTTGCAGCCGCAACAACCGTTGTGATCGCATCCAGCACTGGCTTACCGATATCAACCACCCACACCTTAGTGGGTGCAGTATTGGGCGTGGGTCTTGCACGCGGTATTGCGGCATTAAATCTCAATGTGATTAAAACTATATTTGTATCCTGGATTGTCACCTTACCCGCCGGTGCCATCATGTCGATATTTTTCTTCTTTACACTCAAAGGAATATTCTCAAATTAATGTCCGATCTATTTGATTTTGATTCCAAAAATGATATTTACGGCGTAATGGGCAATCCCATTAGCCACAGTAAATCACCAGCAATACACACCGCCTTTGCAATCCAAACCAAACAGCGGCTCGAATACAGCGCCATCCATGTTGATAGTGGTGGCTTTCAGCAAGCAATTGGAAATTTCCAGGCATCCGGTGGCAAAGGCTTAAACATTACCGTGCCCTTTAAACAAGAGGCATTTGAAATAGCAGACCAATGCAGCGAACGCGCCAATCGCGCCGGCGCGGTGAATACCCTGACATTTGAAAACGATAAAATAGTCGGTGACAATACCGATGGTATTGGCTTAGTGCATGACTTACAAAATAATTTAGCCATTAAACTACAAAACAAAAATATTTTAGTCATGGGTGCCGGAGGTGCAACACGCGGTGTTATCAAGCCATTACTAAACGAAAACCCAAGCTCACTATTTATCGTGAATAGAACCGTTGATAAAGCCCAAACCCTAGCCGAACTATTTAGTGATAGCGGTAATATCAGTGCCGGTAGTTATAATGCCTTGGCCGACAAACAATTCGATCTTATCATCAACGCCACCGCCGCCAGTTTACATGGCGAATTAGCACCATTACCCGATACTATTCTGGCAGCAAATGCCATTTGTTATGACATGATGTATAGTAGCCAACCAACGCGCTTTATGAATTGGGCAACACAAAATAATGCTGCTGTTGTGAGTGATGGTCTCGGCATGTTAGTCGAACAAGCCGCACAATCATTTTATATCTGGCGCGCCGTTCACCCCGATAGCCAATCAGTAATCAAAAAATTACGCCAATCACTTTAACTACAAAATCAAATCGCCCGACATAAATAATACACCCCCTTAACTAACCTAAGTTCGGGATATTTTAGATGGTTATTGTTCCCTGCAAGTATTTTACCGCTTGACCGCGCAAAGTAACGCGTTCGTCACTCACCAAACAAAAAACATCACCACCACGAAAGGAAACTTGTCTGGCACTTAATTGTTTTTTATTGAGCCTATTACTCCAATACGGTGCAAGCGCGCAATGAGCCGAACCCGTTACCGGATCTTCATTAATACCCGCCTTAGGAGCAAAAAAACGGCTAACAAAATCATACTCTTTGCCTTTAGCCGTAATCGACACGCCTCGTCCAGGTAGTTTTTTTAACAATTCAAAATCTGCTTGATAATCAATAACCGCTTGCTCCGACGGTAATACCACAACCGTATCAGCACCAATTAAAATTTCATCAGGTACAACGCCAAAAGTTGATACTAGTTTTTCATCCATCGCATAGGTTGTCGTATCAATTCGTGGAAAATCCATTATAAAATATTCCTTTTCCTTCGAAACACGAAGCTCACCGAGTTGGGTATTAAAAACAATACTGGATTTTTTATATGCCAAACACTCAAACAACACATACGCCGCAGCCAATGTTGCATGGCCACAAAAATCAATTTCAATACTGGGTGTAAACCAACGCAAATCATAAGCGCTGTTATTGGGAATAAAAAAAGCCGTTTCAGATAAATGATTTTCTTGTGCAATGGCCTGCATAACATCATCATCAAGCCAAGAATCTAACGGACAAACAGCAGCCGGATTGCCATGAAATATTTTATTCGTGAAAGCATCTATTTGATATAGATTTAATTCCATTTCTATTTATCCTTATCACATTCAATACAATTCAATTCAGAACCAATGAAGGATTGGCGTAAACTATCATCGATAACCCACGGACGATTTTGAAACGGTGGTTGGTGTCGTACGTGTTGGCTGTGACCACACTCTAAATCCGCTACCCAATCATCAAGCTCATCAACATGGAATGCAATAATTTTTTTTTTCATTCTGTTTCAATTTTAATTCTCACCGTGTTTTTCAACCACCGGCAACACATAAATTTCAATGCGACGATTAGCCGTTCGACCTTGTTCGGTATGATTATTGCCAATTGGACTCGATTCGCCTTTACCATATGCACTCAAACGCTGCGGTATCACTTTTTTATTTCGTAAATAGGTTTTAACGGCATTCGCACGACGTTCTGATAACTTTTGATTATGCACTTTCGAACCAGTATTATCAGTATGGCCAACAATAATTAACTCAGTTTTACCATAACGATTTAAAATTTTAGCCATTTTATTTAACGTGTTATGAAAACCCGATTTAATGTCACTTGAATCCACAGCAAATGCTGTCGCGTTAGTCATTCGCACCATTAGTTGATTTTTGGGTAATTTCTGAATAACAATTGCACCACTATTCACATCATTTTTTAAAATCTTTTCTAAGTCTTGCTTTTGTTTGTCCATATAACTACCAACAAAACCACCCGCAAGCGCACCACCAACGGCACCAATAACAGCACCACTATTTTTATTTTTAGCGGTTAAACCAATAAGTGCACCAATACCGGCACCGATTAAGGCGCCTCTTTCAGCATCAGTATATTGACGAGAATTGCCATATTCATCAGTGGCACAACTAATAAGCGATAGTGTTAATAAAATGATAATAAAACGGTTATAACTCATATACAGGTTCTCTCTTGTTTCTTAACGAATTAATAATATTTTAATAGTATCTCAATAAACGAAGTCATTTCGATATTGAGCATAACTAACTATTCATAAGTTTGTATTTCTATTTTCGTTCCATTAAACCTTAAAACGACCACAAACAATAAACTGTTTAACTTGATTGATAACATCTTTATTTTGCATTATAAAAGTATGCCCGCAACCAACCACCAGAAAATCATCCATTTCATCTAACATGGCGCTTTTAACCGATACTTTTCCATCATCATCACCTACCATCAAACGAGAAAACCACGGTTCATAAGATTTTTTGCCGGTTATTATTCCAATGCTATAATCAAGTGCACCTAATTGATTAGGTAGGCTCGATGGTATTGTGCCCAGCACTTGGCCAGCCGGGCCATTAATACGCTTATACCACCACGAAGTCTTATAACGATCAACAATCTCGCTACCATGATTGGGTGGACTTAACATGACAATCCTGCTGCCATCTGGTAATTTTTCTGTTTGTAGTAATAATCGAACTAAAATGCCGCCAAGCGAATGTGTCACAAAATGAATTTTTGAATTCGATATTTTTTTTAATTTATCCAACTGCGGTTTAATAAAATCATCAAGCAAAACCATAATTGGTTTTTTAGTAGACGGGTATGAAATATTAATGACATTATAGCCTGATCGTTTTAATGAATTTGCGATTTTATTCATCGAGCGTGAACTACGCCCCATACCGTGCAGTAAAACCACGCTTTCGATAGCCGCGTTATTTTTAGATTGTTCTAACATAAATCTCGTTTACACTGTATTCAGTTTTAAACATAATAACATGTCGAACCACAAAAATAATAAACGATTTGTTAAGTAAAATAATACAAGTCATTATCAATTAACTA
>CAZEPW010000080.1:0-12420 GCA_964514215.1 uncultured Thioalkalispiraceae bacterium | reverse complement strand
GGTTCAGGAGGCGATTCTATGTCACCTATCAATCTAGAATTCAAACTCCCCAACCCCAGTATTTGGAGCTGAAGGAGTTACACTAATAAATTAACCCTATGTCCACTGGCCATAGCTCTTAACCTTTTGAATACAAAGGAATTTAAATCTAAAATATCCGAAACAAATAGTTGCTAATAGCAATTGAACCTAGCTAGTGAGGATTGTATACTGCTTGGCCGTTTGACTTAGCAAAATTCAATGACGATTTTTCTATCAAATGATTCAAAAATCGTCGATAAATCAATACTTTAAGAAGTTTACTGATATGAAAAAATTACATGGTGCGATGTACCGACCTGAATTCGAGCGTGAAAACTGCGGTTTTGGGCTGATTGCGAACATGGATGATGATGCCAGCCACTGGTTATTGGACACTGCAATTACTGCCTTAGCGCGATTAACCCACCGTGGCGCCGTTGCTGCTGATGGTAAAACGGGTGACGGCTGTGGTCTTTTAATTAAAAAACCCGATACCTTCTTACAACAGCAGGCACAATCGCTTGGTTTTACGTTAAATCCAATTTATGCCGTTGGTATGGTGTTTTTAAATCGAGATAAAAAACTGGCAGCGGTTACTCGGCAACAGCTTGAATCCGAACTCAAGCAGGAAGGTTTATTAACACTAGGGTGGCGTGTTGTGCCGGTGGACAAAACGGCTTGTGGTGAGCAAGCACTTACTAGCTTGCCTCAAATTGAACAAATTTTTGTCAATGCACCTGATGGAATGTCGTCTAGCGCATTTGAACAACATTTATATATTGCCCGTCGTCGTTGTGAAAAAGCGATCGAACCAAACGACCCGATGTTTTATATTCCGAGTTTGTCATCAAGCATGATCTCCTATAAAGGTTTGGTGATGCCCGAGCATTTACCGGAATTTTATACGGATTTAGCCGATGCAAACATGGCTTCCTCAGTGGCTATTTTCCACCAACGTTTTTCAACCAATACCTTACCGCAATGGCGTTTGGCACAACCCTTTCGTTATTTAGCGCACAATGGTGAAATCAATACCATTCAAGGTAATCGTAACTGGTCGGTTGCTCGTGGCCATAAATTTGAAAGTCCGGCCATTCCAATGGCAGATGTTCGACCTTTGGTATCAATGTCGGGCTCCGATTCCAATAGTTTGGATAATATGCTCGAAGCATTATTGGCGGGCGGTATGGATATATTCCGTGCCATGCGTTTGTTAATTCCACCGGCTTGGCAAAATGTGCCAAACATGGATGCGGATTTAAAAGCCTTTTACGAATACAACTCAATGCACATGGAATCGTGGGACGGCCCGGCTGGTGTTGTATTAAGCGATGGCCGTTATGCTGGGTGTAGCATGGATCGAAATGGCTTACGCCCTGCTCGTTGGGTGATTACCAAAGATCGTCATATTACCATTGCTTCTGAAATTGGCGTTTATCAATATAAATCCGAAGACGTTGTACAAAAAGGCCGCTTAAAACCCGGACAAATGTTAGCTGCCGATTTAGAGACAGGTAAATTATTATTACCGGATGAAGTCAACGACATGTTGAAAAAACGCCATCCATACAAAGAATGGATGAAACGCAGCAATCATATCGAATCCGTTCTTGATGAAGAAACTGTTTTAGATCCAGTTGATGTTAAACAATTTCCTATTTATCAAAAATTATTTGGTGTCACGTTTGAAGAGCGCGATCAAATATTGCGTATCTTGGCCGAAAGTGGCGCAGAAGCCATTGGTTCAATGGGCGATGACACACCGTTCCCAGTGTTATCAACACTGGTACGTTCGCCATATGATAATTTTCGACAACAGTTTGCTCAAGTGACCAATCCGCCGATTGATCCCATTCGTGAACAAGTGGTGATGTCTTTAGAAACCTGTTTTGGTCGTGAGAAAAATTTATTTTTAGAAACACAGGAAAATGCTGAACGTACCATTGTTAATTCTCCGGTGTTATCACGCAGCAAATTAAATTCATTAATGGCATTAGCTGCAACCGATGCACAATATGCTAATGAAACCATCAGTTTAAATTATCCACTCGAGGTAGATTTAAAAACGGCTATTAATGATATTGCCAACAAAGCGGAAGCGGCGATTCAATCTGGCAAAGTTATCTTATTATTAACCGATAAAGACATCAGCAATACTAGCCGTCCGATACACGCAGCATTTGCTACTGGTGCAGTGCATCATCGGCTTATCGATAAGGGTTTACGTTGTGATGCCAATATCATCGTAGAAACCGGAACCGTGCGTGATCCACACCACTTTGCAGTATTATTGGGTTATGGTGCCACGGCCATTTATCCTTATCTTGCTTTTGCGTGTTTGCGTGATATGCAACAAACCGGTGAACTAACCGATAAAAGCACAAGCAAGTTTGAAATTAATTATCGTAAAGGCATTAAAAAAGGCTTATATAAAATCACCTCGAAAATGGGTATCTCAACTATCGCCAGTTATCGTGGTGCGCAATTATTTGAATCGGTTGGTTTACACCAAGACGTCGTTGACTTATGTTTCAAAGGCACCACCAACCGAATCTCGGGTATTCGTTTTGAAGATTTTGATGGCGATCAAAAAACCTCACATAAGCTAGCGTGGAATCCCCGTAAAACTATCTCACAAGGTGGTTTATTAAAATACGTGCATGACAATGAGCAACACGCTTATAATCCGGATGTAGTCAATTCCTTGCAAGCGGCCGTGCGTTCTGGTGATTATCAGCAATATAAAATTTATGCCGATTTAGTTAATAACCGCGAGCCATTAGCAATACGCGATTTACTCGAGTTACGCATTGGTGATAAGGATGTTAAAGCCATATCAATTGATGATGTTGAACCAATTGAAGATATTATGATTCGCTTTGATTCGGCTGCGATGAGTCTCGGCGCGTTATCACCTGAAGCACATGAAACATTAGCCGAAGCGATGAATCGAATTGGCGGTCGTTCTAACTCCGGTGAAGGTGGCGAACACAATGATCGTTATGGCACCATGAAACGATCCAAGATCAAACAAGTTGCTTCCGGTCGTTTTGGTGTCACACCAGCGTATTTACGCAGCGCCGAAGTGATGCAAATTAAAGTCGCACAAGGCGCAAAACCCGGTGAAGGTGGCCAACTTCCCGGCAGTAAAGTCAATGACTACATCGCCAGCTTACGCTATTGCAAACCCGGGGTATCGTTAATTTCACCACCCCCGCATCATGATATTTATTCTATAGAAGATTTATCGCAATTAATTTTTGATTTAAAACAAGTCAATCCTGAGGGGTTGGTATCGGTTAAATTAGTAGCTGAAGCTGGCGTAGGCACGATTGCTGCGGGTGTCGCCAAAGCCTATGCCGATTTAATTACCATCTCGGGTTTTGATGGCGGCACCGGTGCCTCACCACTGACCTCGGTAAAATATGCCGGCAGTCCTTGGGAATTAGGGTTAACCGAAACCCAGCAAGTATTACGCGCAAATGATTTACGCGGTAAAGTTCGCCTACAAACCGATGGCGGTTTAAAAACCGGACTCGACGTTATTAAGGCCGCCATTTTTGGTGCCGAAACGTTTGGTTTTGGCACCGGCCCGATGATTGCAATGGGCTGCAAATATTTACGCATATGTCATTTGAATAATTGCGCCACTGGTATTGCAACTCAAAATGATGTGTTGCGCGACTTGCATTACAGCGGCGAAGTGCAAGCCGTGATGAATTATTTCCATTTCATAGCTGAAGAAGCGCGTGAATTAATGGCCGGTTTAGGTATTAGTAAAATGACGGATTTAATTGGTCGCACGGATTTATTAAATCAAATCCCCGGCAATACCGATAAACAAAAGTCATTAGACTTATCCGCATTGCTCGATGATTCGCAAAATAATAATAGCGCACTAGCCAATAAACCGCGTTATTGCGACTCACCCAAAAACGAGCCATTCGATAAAGGTGAGCTTGCTGAAAAAATGGTGCTTGATACGCAGGATGCAATTAACAATAAAACCGGTGGCACTTTTAATTACGATGTTGAAAACATTCATCGCTCAATCGGTGCACGTCTGTCGGGCGAGATTGCAGCATTGCATCATAATTTAGGTATGGACGATGCGCCAATCACACTAAACCTGAAAGGCACAGTAGGACAAAGCTTTGGCGTTTGGAATGCCGGCGGGTTACACATGAATTTAGAAGGGGATGCCAATGATTATGTCGGCAAAGGCATGGCTGGTGGTAAGCTAACCATTTATCCACCTAAAAATAGCAGCTTTAATAGTTACGATACCGTCATTATCGGCAACACGTGTTTATACGGTGCCACTGGCGGTAAATTATTTGCTTCGGGTTTAGCGGGTGAGCGTTTTGCTGTGCGAAATTCCGGTTGCTTTGCGGTGGTTGAGGGCGTTGGCGATCACGGTTGTGAATACATGACCGGTGGCATGGTCACCGTGCTTGGCGAAACGGGCAGTAATTTTGGTGCCGGTATGACCGGTGGTTTTGCCTATGTTTATGACGAGCATAATGTCTTTGCCGACAACGTTAACATGGATGTCGATATCCAACGCATCGGTGCCGAAGAAATGGAAATGTACCGCAATCATTTGCGTGATGTCGTACAAGAATTTGTGAACGAAACCTCCAGCGTTCGAGGCCACTATATTCTTGAGAATTTTGCAGATGCAATTAATAAATTCTGGTTAGTGAAACCCAAAGCAGCATCATTAGATAACCTGCTCGAAGATTTACAACAGGCGGCAGCATAACATGGGTAATAATTTTCAATTTTTAGAAGTACCACGTTACAACCCTAAAAAAGTGAGCGTTGAAGTACGCATACAAGAATACCGCGAAATCTACGGTAAATTTGATGGCAAGATTGCAAAATATCAAGCCGATCGCTGTTTACATTGCGGTAATCCTTATTGCGAATGGAAATGCCCGGTTCATAATTACATTCCCAACTGGTTACAGTTAATTGCTGAAGGCAATATTATTAAAGCCGCGGAGTTATCGCACGCGACCAATTCTCTGCCTGAAATTTGTGGCCGAGTGTGTCCACAAGATCGTTTGTGTGAAGGTGCATGCACATTAAATGATGAGTTTGGTGCCGTCACCATCGGTGCCATCGAAAAATACATTACCGATACCGCATTCGACCAAGGCTGGCGACCGGATCTATCCAATGTTAGTGATACCGGTAAAAAAGTTGCCATCATTGGTGCCGGACCAGCAGGTTTATCCTGTGCTGATGTGTTGGTTCGCAACGGCATTAAACCGATTGTGTTTGATCGCTATCCTGAAGTGGGTGGTTTATTAACTTTTGGTATTCCTGAATTTAAATTGGAAAAAGAAATTGTTCAACGTCGGCGCGCCATCCAAGAAAAAATGGGCGTTGAGTTTAGACTCAACACCGAGGTTGGTCGCGACGTGCAATTTGAAGCGTTAGTGAAAGACTATGATGCGGTGTTCATGGGCATGGGAACTTACACCTCCATGAAAGGTGGTTTCCCCGGTGAAGCATTACCCGGCGTGTTTGAAGCATTACCGTATTTAATTTCAAATGCCAATCGTTGCCTTGGTTTTGAAAAAGACAACGCAGAATTTATGGATATGCAGGGCAAACAAGTCGTCGTGCTTGGCGGTGGTGATACTGCAATGGATTGTAACCGCACCGCCATTCGACAAGATGCGGCTAAAGTCACCTGTACCTATCGTCGCGATGAAGAAAATATGCCCGGCTCAAAACGCGAAGTGTCCAATGCCAAAGAAGAAGGCGTGAAATTCAAATGGAACCGTCAGCCATTAGAAATTGTTGGAACCGATAAAGTTGAAGGTGTTAAAGTCATTAGCACCAAACTCGGTGAGCCCGATGCACTTGGCCGCTGCCACCCCGAGGTTATCGCCGGTTCTGAAGAAATCATTCCCGCTGATTGCGTCATCGTCGCCTTTGGTTTTCAACCTAGCCCGGCAGATTGGTTATCCAATAATAATATTAAACTAGACGAGCGTGGCCGAATTATTGCGTCTGATAAGCAAAAATTTAAATTTCAAACCAGCAACCCAAAAGTGTTTGCCGGCGGTGATATGGTGCGCGGTTCAGACTTGGTAGTCACCGCGGTGTATGAAGGCCGACAAGCAGCAGAAGGAATCTTGGATTATTTGAACGTTTAGAATCATCAAACAAAAGCATCGCAAATTATTAACCAGTCGTTGGTTATAAAACAAACATAAGGCTATAATTGCATTTATCAAACGCTATTCCAACGCGAGCTTAACGCATTAGCAGCAAATAACAAAACAGGACAAAAAGAATAATGACGGAACTTAAAAACGATCGCTTCATACGTGCCCTTCTACGCCAACCCGTAGATAAAACCCCGGTCTGGATGATGCGTCAAGCGGGTCGTTATCTACCTGAATATCGCGCGACACGCAAAAAAGCTGGTGATTTTTTAACACTATGCAAAACACCCGAGCTTGCAACCGAAGTCACCATGCAACCTCTCGAACGTTTTCCATTAGACGCTGCCATTTTATTTTCAGATATTTTAACCATTCCCGATGCCATGGGACTTGGTTTGTATTTTGCTGAAGGCGAAGGCCCCAAGTTTGAACGGCCACTGCGCAGCGCTGCCGATATTGATAAATTATTTGTGCCACAAATGGATGAAGAACTCGGCTATGTAATGGCCGCAGTAAATATGATTCATCGCGAATTAGATGGCCGTGTACCACTCATTGGATTTACCGGAAGCCCATGGACATTAGCAACCTACATGGTTGAAGGCAGTTCATCAAAAGAATTTGCCCACATAAAAGGCATGTTGTTTAGCCAACCCAAACTACTCCATAAAATACTCGATATTTTAGCCGACACCATCATTCAATACTTAAATGCCCAAATTGAACATGGTGCCGAAACCGTCATGATTTTTGATACCTGGGGAGGCTCATTAACTCCAAGAGATTATGTCGAATTTTCACTAAACTACATGCAGAAAATCATCGATGGTGTTAACCGCAATCACAATGGTAAACAAATCCCGGTCATTATGTTTACCAAAGGTGGTGCTGGTTGGATAGAACGCCAAGCCGCGACCGGTGCCGATGCACTAGGCTTAGATTGGACAATTGATATTGGCGATGCCCGTGAACGCGTCGGCCATAAAGTTGCACTGCAAGGTAATATGGATCCAACTGTTTTATATTCATCACCAGAACGTATCCGTGAAGAAGTAAAAACAATTTTACACAGTTTTGGTCACCATGAAGGCCATGTATTTAACCTAGGCCATGGTATACACCCAACCATACCACCGGAACATGCCGAGGCTTTTGTTAATGCCGTGCATGAATTTAGCCCAAAGTATCACCAACAATAATTTAACACTATTCCCGCTATAATTTAGCGGGAATGTCAAAATAGTGTCTACTCATTTTTTTGATATTAGTGATTTCCTGCAAGACCTTCCAATGAAAGTAATTGTAAAGTTGTAACTATACTTACTCTATTTGATGTAGTAGCATAAAAAGTCAATTCGACAAATAGCACAAAACCAATAAAGTATAATGGAAATACTCATCGCAGACGATCATGATCTTTATCGATTTGGTATCTGCCAACTAATAAAAGATATTGATGCCAATTTCACTATTTTTGAAGCCAGTAACCACCATCAAGCAATCGAATTAATAGAAAAAAACCCAAACCTCGATTTAGTCTTATATGATCTAACCATGCCCGGTATGAAAGGAATCGATGCTGTGCAACTCATCCTAAAAAAATACCCTTCGATACCCATTGCAATACTGAGTGCCTCCGAAAACCCCTTTGAAATCCAAAAAATAATGGATTTAGGCGCAATGGGATTTATACCAAAATCGGCTTCCAATAACACCATCACAGCAGCAATCCAAGTGGTATTATCCGGTAATTATTTTAAACCAACAATTCCAGACTTGGGCTCTATAAATGAACTAACCTCGCGCCAACTTGAAATATTACATAAATTAAAAGAAGGCAAATCAAATAAAATAATTGGCGCCGAACTCAATATAAGCGACACCACGGTCAAAGCGCATTTACACACTATTTTTCAAATTCTTGATGTTCACAATCGAACCCAAGCCGCCAACATGGTTAACGAGCTTGAAACAACTGGCTCATAACCAAAACAAATTAACGACAGCGTGCTTTTGATTTAAATATATTAGTATATTTTTTCTTCTTACCACCCGGACAAACACAACCGCGCCATTTTTTGGTTGTCTTAAATTTACCACCAGGACACGTTGCTTTGCCGCCTACCTTGCACATGCCATACATATTTCCGAGACCCCAGCGTTTTTTACCTTTACCACCCGGACATTTACAATTGCGGTATTTTCCGGTTGTGCTGAATTTTCCTTTTGGACAAGTCCTTTTATTGATCTCGCCACCGCACATGCCATAGATCTTTCCGATACCCCAGCGTTTTTTTGCTGTACCTCCGGCGCATTTACAATTACGATATCTCTCTGTGGTGCTAAATTTTCCTTTTGGACAAGTCGCTATTCCAGCAGCACCTTTACATTGGGCTTGTATATTACCGATACCACTGTAAATCTTTCCGCCACCACCATGACAACGACAACCGCGGAATTGACCGTCAGTATAAAAAATGCCAGTCGGGCAATCAACCAAACCTTTGCAATAAGCCGTTGACTTTGTAAATTTTTCTGTATAAACCTTACGTGTATTCAATGGACACTTACAGTTATTTAGATTGCCGGTTGTGCTGAATTTTCCGGGTGGGCATAAGCCCATATATTGACATTTTTTTCTGCCTTTTTTAAATGAAGAAGCACCTCCAACAACCACTGCAGAATAATACACCTTAGCAGCAGTTCGACAGGCAGCAAAAGATAAACCGGCTGAGGCCAACAAAACCCAATCCAAATTTGAACAAATATTATTCATCTCACGCATAAAATCGCCATCACAGCGTGACTTATTATAGCGATAGGTGGCATAACCAAAGCGATAACAATAATCATGAGTACTACAGGCACCTTGAAACTTTGCATCATAAGGATTTTTGATTGGCGCAGAACATTTGATGGGTTTACTGGAGCCGCAAATTCGATCTCGCACTGTTGCATAAGATGCCTGAACAGTATTACAAAAGGCCAAATTTATTTCTAATTTATCATTTACCCGGACATCAAGAGTGCCTAACGTAAAAAATAACATTAAAAATATAATTTTTTTCATTAAATTTATTTTCCCCATTTGTTAATAACAAATCCACCGTTAAACTATTACGATCAAGTGTATTACAAATAAAAAATAGATAAATACAGCATCAGTATGAAGTTGCTTACAACTTTTGTTGTAACACTATAAAACCGTACCCATAACAAACCCAATACTATTGCCAGTAATGGCATCTGAATCAGAGTTATTTGGTTTATAATCAATAACAGTATATTTAATACCAAAGTATGATGATTCATCCTGCTGATTATCCACTTCAAAAACAAAACCCAATGTATTTTTATATTCTGAATTAGTAATATTGTTTTTCTGGACGTAGCCCCCAGATAATTTAGGATTAAGCTGATAGCTCAAACCTGCCCCAAACGCCCACTTATCAACTCGAATAAACGGCATGAATTCAACAGGAAAGCGTGACCAAGTGACATCACCTCTATCACCAAAACCAAATGTCGATTTTATTCCAGCCGTTGCTCTAAGGTAAAGATCGTGCTTCAAATAAATATGAGTCCCAACAGAAAATGTAAATCGTTCACCCGAATTAAGTTTAAACTCAGATGACTTGGCTGAACCGGTAACAGCCAATTCCTCACCACCATAATGATAACCAAATTCAAAAATTAAATTGCTAGCCTGACTTGCTGATACAAATAACAATAGCATTAATGAAAAAATCCATTTTACTTTATTTTTTTTATATTTCATTTGTCTCTCCTAATTAAAACCAACTACTAAATTATAGTATTAGCATAATAGCCAAATAAAAAATTATTGTAATAATTTATTTTTTAAAAACCATAATCTATAACTTTTCACTCTTATATATGAATATAAAAAAATAATTTATAAATTTGAATTAATTTATAAATTATTGTATATCTTAAATAAGAGATTAAAACTGGAGTAAAGTGTGCGCCATACATTATTAATACTATTAATTACAACATCATTAATATCTTGCAGTGCGTTTTCGAGAAACGGTAACAAAAACACTGTCTCTTTTAAGGACGTGATTTCGGCATGTTCGGGAGAACATCGAATAAAAACAGAATTAAATTTTATAATAAACTTTAAAGAAGGAATAAGTTTAGGATATAGCTTTGATGAAGCGAAAAAAAATGCCATTCAATCACTAATGTCAAAAATACCCGAAAAAGATCGAATATACGCCCTAGAAAAATATTATCAATGTATTGATTTTACAACGATTGCCACCAAAGCAGAAAAAATTAAAATATGGAACTACTATGAATTTAATGGCAGCTGCCGTAATGCCCGCCAATATCAAATTAAAGGCAATGACGTATTCAACACAAACATGAAAAATGCATTTAAAACTGGTGATATACCTGAATATGCACGATTACTGCAATGCAACGTAAAAACAAAATCAATTCGAACAAGTAGTATCAGTATTTTTTTTGATTGCAAGAATATGAAATCTGGTAAGTTTTTATCTTTTACCAACGACACTATCTTATGTGACACCATTGAATATTAAATAAAAAAGGAAAGTACCATGCGAAATATTATTGTATTATTTATTTTTTTTCTATCATCGTGCTCAACCAACCAAAGACCAACATATACAAACAATGATGAAAGAAAGCGATTTATTGACGTAGTTTCATCTTGTGTTGGAGGAACTAATTCTGAAGTAGGTTATAAAATAATAGCGAAATATGACACCAAAATTAAACTTGGTTTTTCAAAGTCTCAAGCTCAGTCCTATGCATTACAAAATTTTTTAACTTTATTCAATGAAAGTGACCGACTTGAAGCCTATGACAGAGTTACTCGTTGCTTTAAAAACTCAAAAACAGCCTACTAAAATCATTAACTACAACTAAAGTTGTATACAAAATCAAACTTTAGACAGAATTATTTTTTTAACATCGGGAATATACTTAGCATCAAATATAACTAAAAGATAAAAGTACTTATTATGATGAAAAAATCAACAATAAAATTTATACTTATCATCAGTATATTACTATTCCCTCCGACTTTATTCGCAAAAGATATATGGTTTGGTACTGCACCTTTTTGCAAAACAAAACCATCAGATTGTGCGAAACGTGGCATGATATACATAAAATCAAATAAACGCGGTGACGGAAAAAAATGCTTAACAGGGAGAAAAGTGTTGTGCCGACAAAAAACGGTAGCTCCAGAACCTCGCGTTCCTGGACAAAAATGGTTTGGCTCAGCACCTTTTTGCGGAGGAAAAAAATCAGACTGTAGTAAACGTGGCATGACCTTTGTTCGCTACAGTAAAAGAGGTAATGGCAAATCTTGTGTTTCTGGTCGCAAGGTGTTGTGTAAACCGGCTAATCAAAGAAAAGGCAAGTATCAAAAATGGTTAGGCACTGCGCCAATATGCAAAACTAAACCATCAGACTGTAGTAAATACGGCATGAAATATCTCCGTTCTAATAAAAGAGGAAATGGTAAAAAATGTTTTACCGGAACAAAAGTTTTATGTGAAGGTGATAAAAATGCGCCATCGATCAAATGGATAGGCACTTCACCAATATGCAAAGGAAAAGCTTCCGATTGTGAATCATTTGATATGGATTATATCGGCAAAAGCCGAAGCGGTATTGGAAAAAGATGTTTGTCGGGCTTTAAAGTTAAATGTAGGGCTCGTAATATCAGAAAATACAATAGCCGAGGTGCAAATGCCAGCCAGCTATATATACTTGATGCTAATATATTTTCACGTCCATTTATCGCGGGACACGATGGCCAAAAAGAACGAATGGCCCACATACCTCGAAAATTTTCTGAGATAGCCAATGGTAAAGTTGATGTTATTGTTTTTGAAGAAAATTTTCAAAAAAGTAAACGCTTTCAAAAAGAACTACGCCAAGCGGGCTTTAAGTATTTTTCAACTCGATTAAAGCCCCGAGCACCCATTAAAGGTATCTCAGATGGCGGGGTATTGATTGTTTCCCGATGGCCAATCGTTAACCAAGATAAGCATGTTTATGTCGCTTGTAACCGTAAATTTGAAGATTGCCTTGCCGCTAAAGGTGTAATTTATGCAAAAATAAAAAAAACGATTAAAGGAAAAGTGCGCTACTACCATATATTCGGAACACATTTTCAAGCATGGAACACTCAAAAAGATAAGAAAGC
>CAZEPW010000079.1:0-12575 GCA_964514215.1 uncultured Thioalkalispiraceae bacterium | reverse complement strand
TGCCGTCGTCATTTAATATAACGATTACACCCGTATCCGTTACAGCTTGTTGACTGGCAAAAGATACGGGTGAAATAATTAACATCATATACAAAAAAATTGTTTTCATATTATTCCTTATTATTATATTAAGTTAATATGGATTAATCTTTCGAAGTTTTAGAATTGTCGAATATGGCTTTACACATTTGTGGCTAACTTCGAGATAAACCCCCGATTAAATAAAAACTAGTGTAATATATTATGCGTGTGAAATAATAGTCGCAGAATAATAAATCATACCTTAATCATAATAAGTAATCAGCAAAGGATAATGCTATGAAAAAAAATACAAATCTATTTTTACTATTCTTTTTCCATTTATTTTTTTTAGTATCGTGTACCGATAACACTACAACAGCTGCAGTAAACTGTCCTACTAATTCCACATCGAACACCCAAATAACGGCCAATAGTATACAAGTCAATGTAATTTCTGGAGATACACTGCTCCCATTTGAAGGTGCAATGATTCAACTGGATAATAATGGCTCGTGCTTATTAACAGACCAAAATGGCTTTGTTCGTTTTGATGGGCTTAGTCCTGCTAAGCATGATGTACACCTTTTTGGTGGCTCGGAATATCGGTGGGCGAGTGAATATTATGTGGATGCGTTATCGGGTAATCGTTTAAATTTGTATCTGTATCGTAATAATAGATCGCAAACTCCAGAAACAAGAAATATTTCATACGTTAATCTTGGTGGTTCAATTTCGAATGCTGCTGTGGATAGTAATATTAGATTTTCTTATGCTTCCGAGCCGAGACGATTATATTCAGGATTTTCTTCCATCAAAAATAATTCGTCTAGTTATAATTATGAAATTGCTTTTGAAACAGATATCAATACTTCAATTTCTAATGAGTTGTGGGTATTTGAAAGCACTCGAAATTCAAATGGTGATTATGTTCTGGTTGATGCCTTTTTGATACCTCAATTTACAACCAATACAACGACGGAAACAGGTGCTGTTAATACCAATAATGTTATTCTGCAAGATGCTTTTGTTAAACCAGCTCAATCTACGCTGTTGGGTATCAATAATATAACTTTTCCAGTTGGGTTTACTGCAAACACCGTTTATTTTGCGGGGAGCTTCAAATCAACCGATTTTCCTACTCGAACTCATAACGTTGTTTTGTTTTCGCATGCTAGCTCATCTTCAAACCCAATAGCAATAACACCAAATTCTATTATTGAAGCTTACATAACACCATTTGATTTTGTAAATTTGTATTTTTCCATATCAGCAAGTAACTCGAATTTATCTTACTGGAGTTATTATACTAACAAATTTTTAGTTGGCGAAAATAATATTTCAATCTCTCCAAAAATCTCTAATATCCCATTAATACCACCAAATCAACGGGGTAGGACAATTTCGTGGGATACAGTTGATAATGGTGTTGAAAGACAATCTTTGTATATTAGCGCTCGAGACCGTAATTTTTCTGGTTGGGATATCAGGATAAATGGAAATTCAAATTCAGTTACGTTACCTGAACTGCCGAATGGTCTAAGTGCAGTGTTAATGTCTGGTGTTGTTTATAATTTAACCCTTTTTGGTGGTTATGATATTTCTGAAATAACTGCTGGTAATAAATTTACCTATGAGGGTGAGTCTTATTCAGTAGTTGCTCAATGGGTTCGCTGATAGAATCATGGAGGTATAAGTAAAAATATCTTAGGTGTACTGGTACTGTGAAAAAAATTGGATTTAAACAAAGGATTAAAATCAACTACTATTAATTCTGGATTGCACTATTTTAATTTAACGTTGCAATTTTTTTTCAACTTGGATTTTTTTCGCTTTGCCGCAGAGAATTTCGATTAAAGCTAAAGTAAAATCCATTGCGGTTCCGGGGCCGCGTGAAGTGATAATATTACCATCGTGGACAACGGCATGGTTGTGTTCCAGTTGAATATTTTTGATTTTTAAGTCTTCTAAAATACCGGAAAAGCCGTGGCTTTTTTGCTTTTTAATAGACCTAACGATGCAAGCACTTTAGGGGCTGCGCAGATTGCTGCAATGGGTTTATTATTTTCATTTAATTGCATAATTAAATTTTGAATATAAGGATCGGAATTTAAATTGTCTGCTCCGGGAAGGCCTCCAGGCAAAACCATCATGTTGAGCTGATTGGCTTTAACTTTATTTATTGTCGTGCTAGCGATAAGTGTCGTGCCTCGGCTGGCTATTATGGGTTTGTCATCCAAACCTGTTGAAATAACATTGATACCCGCTCGCACCATTAAATCCATAATGGTGACGGCTTCGAGTTCTTCACAGCCTTGCGCTAATGGGACGAGGACAGTCGCCATTCGGATAATTCTTTTTTATAGTTTAATTTGATTAGCTCTGAAACAGGGACAAGATCAACACCGGCTTCATAGAATAGTGGCCAGGCTGTTTCGAGTACGGTTAGTGTGTTTGGATAGGGGTGTGCAATTCCAACGGCCGAACCATTTTTTTTGGCAATTTTAATTAAATAGTGGATTTGTTTGGTTATGTTTTCAATCGAGGCCTTGTAGTCAATAAAAGTATCGCGTGATAATACTTTAACATTTTTTTCTTTTGCGACATCAACAATGACAGAGTTTGCGCTTGTTCTACTGTCGATAAAATAAAGTCCTTTTTTTTGACTAACAACAAAATTCATTAACCAGCGCATTATTTCTTTATCTGCAGAAAGCAAACTGCCCATGTGGTTATTTATCCCAACAACGTATGGGACGGACTTGAAGGCATTTTTTAGTGTTTTATTAAATTCATCGCGCGTCATATCGTTGGTGAGCCCATTTGGGCCAAGCTTTTTGCCATTGATAGCTTGCATGGGGATATGTAACATGACTTCTTTATTCATTTCGTGGGCTTTTTTTGCTAACCGTTTAGCATAGGGTGTATTGGGCAAGAATGAATAGGTGTAAGGTGCGGCTATGCTGACGGCTCGAAGGCCATCTTTATAACGATCGCCAATATCATCGATTATAATACTAACAGCTGGGCGTAATTTTTCTATCGTTGTGCCGTTTGTTTCTGCGGCAAAGCTGGATGGGATAAATTGCTCTATGGCAAATAAAAAAACGACAGCAATAATGTGCTGTCGTTTTAAGTTAGTTAATAGTAGGATTCCTTTCAATGCTAAAACTACTATTTATTATCGGCTGCTTAGTAAATGTAAGCCTTTGAGTAAGTTTAGCGCTTCGTATAAATGGTAATCTGTTTTGGCCAAGCTTTCCTTTTTGGTTTTTTTGTCGTCTTTTTTGCTAGAATCATCTTTATTAGTATCTTTAGACTTTTTGTCTTTGCTTGGTTTTGTGTCTTTGTCATTTTCCAAGTGGCCACTTAAATCGGCTTCTTTAATTGGTTTAAACACATTTTCTGTTTTTTTAATGTCCACTTTTAAATTGTCGAGCACGATATCCGGGGTGATACCTTTTGCTTGAATGGTTCGGCCTGATGGCGTGTAGTAACGCGCGGTTGTTAATTTTAGACCGGCATTATTGCCAAGAGGCACGACTGATTGCACTGAACCTTTACCAAAGGTTTGTGTTCCCATAATCACTGCACGTTTATGATCTTGTAATGCACCGGCTACAATTTCAGATGCGGAGGCTGAACCACCATTAACTAATACAACTAATGGCACACCTTTTATTTGATCGCTATTTTTTGAGCGACGTATATCTTGATTGTCTTTATTACGGCCTTTAACGGACACTACGATTTTACCGCTTCCGATAAATGCATCAGTTACATCAACGGCAGCATCTAATAAGCCTCCTGGATTATTTCGTAAATCTAAAACAACGCCACGTAATTTATTATCGTTTTCTTTTTCTAATTTTTTAATCGCATTCAATAAGTCACTGCCAGTTCGTTGTTGGAATTGGGTGATACGAATATAACCATAGCCTGCTTCGAGCATTTTTGGTTTGACACTTTTAACGCGTATTTTATCGCGCACGATGGTGACATCAAAAGGTTTGTTTTTTCCTTCTCGAACAACCATTAATTTAATTGGTGAGCCTGGCTTACCACGCATGATTTTAACGGCGTCATCTAAGGTCATGCCTTTAACGGGCGTTTCATCAAGTCTGATAATTAAATCACCGGCTTCAATTCCTGCTCGCGCTGCTGGGGTATCATCAATTGGTGAGACTACTTTAACGAAACCATTTTCCATTCCGACGACGATGCCGAGCCCACCAAATTCGCCACTAGTGCCAACACGTAATTCGCGAAATGATTCTTTATCAAGGTAGGTAGAATGAGGGTCTAAGCCAGATAACATACCGCGTATGGCATTTTCTAATAGGGTTTTGTCTTCAACTTCTTCAACATAGTTTTCTTTAATTTTGCCAAATACTTCACTTAAATTACGAATATCATCAAGCGGCAAGCCTTTATAACTTGGAGCCGATTTGTCAGCCCAGACACCCGTGCCAACGGCAAGCATGATACCGGCAACCAGACCAATTGCCATTATAAAACTGGTTCGTAATACTGAATTCATTCTTTGCACCTTCGAGATTACTCTATACTAGAAATTGATTTAACACCGATCGTTAAACACTTAAAAAGTTAATACTTTTAATTATTATTTTACCTATTGTATGCTAAATACTACCTTAACATATCGATTATGCCTACAAAATACCCCAATTTAGAGCCATATACTATTATATAGTTCAATAATATGGGCATATTTAAAGCCGACGAGTTTTTTTACACCAACGGCTGGGATTGGTTGGTTTACCATTGTGACGTATCTCAAAATATAGCCCAGTAAATTCATTACCACCACTATTACCAACCGATGCGATCACTTCATTTGCTTCAACCCAGTCTCCGGTCTCTTTTTGTAGGCTTTCATTATGGCCATACAAACTCATATAGCCATCACCGTGATCAATAATGACTAATAAACCGTAACCTCGAAGCCAATCTGCATAGGCTACTCGGCCACGTGAAATTGAGCGTACGTTCATGCCGGATTTGGCTTTTATTATTATCCCGTTCCATTTGAGTTTTTTACTTTTACGTGCCTTACCAAAGATTTTTTTAACTTTTCCGACAGTTGGCCAGTAAAGCTTGCCTTTTAATTTTGCGAATTTTAAATGTTTACCAGGCTCCATTTGGATATCGGGCATGACTTCATTAATTTCTTTAATCAGCCGTGCTAACTTTTGCTCATTTTGAATAAGATGTCCAAGTTCTTCGCCTTTATTCAATAATTCGGATTTCAGTCGAGCTAATACTAAGCTTCGTGCGCGTTTGGTATTTTCTAATGCACCTTTCTGGCTACGTTGTTTTTTGCGTAAGCCTTCTAACTGGCTTACCTTTCGATTAATCGCTTTGCGGACTTTATTTAATTTGACGACAATTTTTTCTGCGCGAACCACCCGTGAACTTCGTTCTTCATTGAAGTATTGGTAATAGCGTAATACTCGTCCAACTGTTTCTGGATGTTCTTGGTTTAGTAATAACTTTAAATATTCTTGGCGTCCAATGGCATAGGCAGATCGAACTTGTATGGCTAATAAGTCTAATTGGGTTGCCATGTCTTTTTGATAACGAGATTTGTCTTTTTTAAGACGAATTAGTTCGTTATTTTGTTGACGGATATTTCGGGTAAGTGATTTTAGTGTGGTGATAAATTTGTTAATTTTTAATTCGGTTTCTTGTAGTTCGTTTCGAACGTGGGCATGTTCGCCGCGAATTACGTTTAATTCATCACGTAGACCGCCAATGCGTTTGCGAAGATTATCTAATTGTTTTTTGTGGATGACTGAATCATCGGCTATTACTGGCAGTGCAGTAGTTAGGATAAACAGTAGTACCAGATAATGTCCTGTTTTATGTAGCATTTATTTTATTTTAAGCCGCCTATTATAATTATATACGTTATCACTATTCAGTTAACGGCTATATAAAATTATTATTATTCAGATTCTGGTGTTGTTATCGTGATTAAACTATCGCCATTCATTTCATTGGGTTTTTCTATGCCGAGCATATTGATTAACGTGGGGCCAACATCCGATAATGCACCATTTTCTGACATTGTAGCAGGACGGCCAATATAGACGCACGGAACTACGTTTGATGTGTGCGCGGTATGCACTTGCCCGGTCTCTTTATTTTCCATTTTTTCGGCATTGCCATGGTCGGCGGTAATTAATACTTCACCACCGGCTTTTTGGATAGCAGTTACTACTTTACCAACACATGAATCTAAATATTCAATGGCTAACACGGTTGCATCAAAATTACCGGTGTGACCAACCATGTCGGGGTTTGCAAAGTTACAGATGATGACGTCATATTTAGCGCTTTCGATGGCGGTAATTAATTTTGAAGTCACCTCTGCGGCACTCATTTCTGGTTTTTGATCATAAGTTGTCACTTCGCTAGGTGACGATATCAAGATGCGATCTTCAAATTCAAATGGCTCTTCGCGACCACCATTAAAAAAGAACGTTACGTGCGCATATTTTTCTGTTTCGGCTATGCGTAATTGGTGCATGCCTAATTTTGAAATAACTTCACCAAAGACATTGCTAAGTCGTTCCGGTGGATAAGCCACGGGAATATCATATTCGGATTTGTATTCGGTTAGACTGACGAACTGACCTAATTTGGGTTGATGCTCACGTTTAAAACCATCAAATTCAGTTTCAATAAACGGCAAGGTAATTTGTCGTGCACGATCTGAACGGTAATTCATAAAGACAATCACATCACCATCTTCAACTCGCACAGCCGACTTTCCTTCTGGAATAATTGCCGTGGCTTGGACAAACTCGTCTTTTTCGCCACGTTCATATGCCTGTTCTAAACCGGCCTGTGCCGAGGTGGCGCTGAATTCGGCTTTGCCTTGAGTTATTAAATCGTAAGCTGCTTGGATGCGAGGCCAGCGGTGGTCTCGATCCATCGCAAAAAACCGACCAATAATGGATGCGATTCGACCTCGGCCAAGTTCGCGATCAAATTTTTGCTGCATGGCGGCTATTGAAGCACTGGCACTTTGAGGTGCAGTATCACGGCCGTCGAGAAATGCGTGTAAATAGACTTCGCGTACGCCTTGTTTAATGGCTAATTCTGCCATGGCGTGAATGTGTGTTTCATGGCTATGTACGCCACCGTCGGACAATAGGCCTAAGATGTGCACTGCTTTATTATTATCAATCGCTACTTGCATTGCATCGGTTAGCGTTTGATTGGTGAAAAACGAACCAGTTTTTATCGAGCGATTAACGCGGGTAAATTCCTGATAAACAACTCGACCGGCACCGAGGTTAAGGTGCCCAACTTCGGAGTTGCCCATTTGATCCGCCGGCAAACCAACACCGGCACCCGAGCATTGAATAAAACTATGGGGATACTCGGATAGGTAGCGATCCATATTTGGTGTTTTTGCGTGAGCAATGGCATTTCCTTCCATTTGCTCAGAATAACCGTATCCATCTAATATTAGGAGTGTAATAGGCTTATAATTCAATAACTTAACTCTACGTAATATAATACTTTAGCAAATGATGATAATGAAATTTTGTTGGGCTTTTTAAACGACAACTGAGTGTGAATTTTACTATTTATCCATCGGTTTTGTATACTTCTAGGTGAAATACACAATAAATTCATGTTTATTCTTTCGATTAGTAAACTTGTGGTTAACAAAATGCCCTGAAATAGGCAAAATAGTTAATTTAAATCAAATATTCTTCTTATTAATCAAAATAATACTTTAAAATCGGTACATAATTGTATAATGTTTTAGTAATAAAGACACTAGTAATGTACTAAAACACTAAAATACTGTTACAGTATGATTTAGTGCAAAAATACATCAAGTGGTATTTTGTATTAAAGCTTATTAATAGTTAACGTCCCCCGAACCAATAAGGTTAAAAGTATCATGAATAGTATGAACCAATTTGAAAGTGTAGGTTTAATAACTCGTGAAGAAGATATCGATCGCGCTTCGCGTTCACTCAAAGCAATGTCACACCCGTTGCGCCTAAAGATTTTATGTACTTTAGGGGATCAGGAAGTCAGTGTCCAAGACATTGTCGAAAATGTTGGTACATCCCAAAGTAATATATCACAACATCTCGCGATATTACGCGACAAAGGTATATTAGCCTCACGTAAAGATGCTAACCGTGTCTATTACCGTGTTGGTGATGCGCGTACACTGCGCTTAATTGTGATGATGCGTGAAGTTTTTTGTACTCCAGATTAACCCTGAAGCAAATAATGTCACCATCAATGATGTAAATTAACCACGTTCATGTATGTCACACGCCCTACGGCAGTGTATGGCAGAAAATACCTAGAAATCATTGGAAAAAATTAATGGATCAAATAGCTGCATTTATTTCAGAAAATTTAATGTTGAGTCTCGCCTTTGTCATAATACTGGTTTTGTTGTTTAATAATTTATTTGGCGCAAAATTAAAAGGTTATAACCCAATATCACCATCTCAAGCAACACAACTGATTAACCATGATGATGCTGTTATTCTTGACGTTCGCGAAAGCAAAGAATTTGATTCAGGGCACATTGTTAATGCCATTCATATTCCACAAGGTGGTATCAACAAACGCCTATCAGAATTAGAGAAATATAAACAAAAGCCAATTATCGTCAATTGTCGCAGTGGTAATCGTTCGGCACATGTTTGCGGAATTTTAAAGAAAAGTGGCTTTGAGCACATTCATAATCTCAGTGGTGGCATCATGGCGTGGCAAAATGCCAGCTTGCCCATTACTAAGCAATAATCGTAACTTAACTTAATCAAGGACATTCCCCCGATGCCAAATGTAATTATGTATAGCACTGCAACGTGCCCATACTGCTTTCGAGCTAAAATGTTATTAAAGAATAAAAATATTGATTTTGAAGAACTTATGGTTGACGGTAATCCCGAGTTACGGCAAATTATGACTAACAAAAGTAATGGTGTTACTAGTGTGCCGCAGATTTTTATTGGTGAAAACCATGTTGGTGGTTGTGATGATTTGTACGCGCTTGAAGCACAAGGCAAACTTGATTCGTTGCTTGGTATTAGTGTCGCGTAATAATTCAATCTGAATGTTGCAGTAGCACACTTGTTAGCAAGCCAGCTGAATCTTAAATATTAGTTCACAGGTTTTTTTATGACAGACTCGCTACACATCATCTGCCCGGATTGTAATAGCACCAATCGTGTGCCAAAAGATAAGCTGCAACATGGCGCTAGCTGTGGTCACTGCAAATCAAAATTGTTTCAAGCAAAACCCATAGAGTTAACGACGGTTAATTTCACCAATCATATTGGTAAAAGTGATATACCGGTGTTAGTCGATTTTTGGGCGCCATGGTGTGGTCCGTGTAAAATGATGACACCGATTTTTGAACAAGCCGCAAAACAATTAGAACCGCTCGTTAGACTCGCCAAAGTGAATACCGAAGCACAACAAAATATTGCAGCACAATACCGAATCCAAAGTATTCCAACGCTGGCTATTTTTAAAAATGCACACGAAGTGACCAGAACCGCAGGTGCTATGGAGCTGAGTTCGCTTGTTGCTTGGGTAAAACAACATATTTAATACGCAGTAATTAATTTCTTAAAATTTATAATGCAGGTAAAGATCAATGTCAGATTCAGACAACAAAGCACCAAAAAATAACGTTTCGGAAAGTAATGCATCGGAACAACAATTAGTTATCCAAAAAATATACACTAAAGATATTTCATTTGAGTCCCCAAACACGCCTTCGGTGTTTCTTAAAGAATGGAATCCGGATGTTAATATGGAGCTTAATACCGGTGCGAATAAGACTGAAACGGAATCAGTTTATGAGGTGGTGTTAACGATCACCATTACCGTTAAAATTTCAGATGAAACAATTTATTTAACCGAAGTGCATCAAGCCGGTTTATTTACCATTAATGGTTTTAGTGATACCGACATGGGCGCAATTTTAGGTAGCTTTTGTCCTAATGCACTATTCCCCTATGCTCGTGAAGCTATTTCAGACTTAGTCACCCGTGGCGGTTTTCCGCAATTACTATTGGCACCGGTTAATTTTGATGCCTTATACCAACAACATTTAGAATCACAAAGTAAGTCCGATCTTGCTGAAGCAACGACTCATTAGTTGCAATGCTCACTACAGCAAGCGGCAGTAAATCAAAAATAACGATTCTTGGTGCCGGATCATGGGGTACGGCTTTAGCGTTACTGTATGCCAACAATGATTTTGATGTTACCCTATGGTCGCACAATGAAGCGCATATAAAGGATTTAATAGCCGATAGCGAAAATCGGCGATACTTACCCGGAATTAAATTTCCTGCCAATATTGTACCGAGCAGAGATTTGGCAAATGCATTATTGGATTTGCAGTATTTATTAATTGTGGTTCCAAGCCACGCATTTCGAGAAACGCTGCTTAAAATCAAACCCCTGATTAATGCCGATCAAAAAATAATGTGGGCAACAAAAGGTTTAGAAAAAGGCAGTTGTAAGTTTTTACTCGATGTTGCCATTGAAGAGTTAGGCGCTAATCGCAGTTATTCATTATTGTCGGGCCCTAATTTTGCAAAAGAAATCGCAATGGGTTTGCCAAGCGCCATTACCGTTGCTTCGAGCGACACCGCATTTGCAACAGAAATTGCAGCCAGCTTGCAAAACTCCTATATGCGAGCTTATACCAGTGACGATATGCCGGGCGTGCAATTGGGCGGTGCAATAAAAAATGTATTAGCCGTTGCCGCCGGTATTACCGATGGCTTAGGTTTTGGGGCAAACTCCCGTTCCGCATTAATCACTCGAGGTTTGCATGAAATGATGCGTTTGGGGGTGAGTTTTGGTGCACAAAAACAAACGCTGATGGGACTATCCGGCTTGGGTGATCTAATTTTAACCTGCACCGATGATCAATCACGTAACCGCCGTCTTGGCCTTGCCATCGGACAAGGTAAATCCATTGCTAGTGCCTGTGAAGAAATTGGTCAGGTTGTTGAAGGGATCAATACGGCAGCTGAAGTTTATCGTTTAGCGCAATTAAAAAATATCGATATGCCAATTGCACAACAAGTCTATAAAGTATTACATCAACAGCTCGACCCTAAAACAGCCGTGCAAAGCCTATTAACGCGCGATCTTAAAGCAGAAATTGATTAAAAATAAGTAATCCGGTATATAAAACGGGACAGCCATTCATTGATTTAAATGTTGGCTATCCCGTTTTGTCCATTTGTCAAAGGCAGCTGTTGGTAAACTTCCTAATACCGTCCCAGTACTGTCATATAAATGCTTTGTTAACTTATAACTTATAAAATTTGTTGCGTGCTTTTCTGTAACTTCGACTGGAACTTGAGAAAGGTCAGAAGCAAATACACACACAGGGCAATCCATACCTGTGTCAAGAGCGCATTCTTACTGGTACCCACAAATGATTTGATCTTCAGGTTTTGCTTGATCCATTTGAAAAATAATTCGACCTGCCATCTTGCTTTGTAAATATCAGCAATGGTTTTAGCCGATAACTTGAAGTTGTTGCTCAGAAACATATAACGCTTTCCTGTTTGTGCATCCCGATAACCGATGCAGCGTAATTGAACAGGGCACTTCTTTGCCGTTTGAATGCCGGTGAACTCGATGGTTTGATCGCAGATTAATCCCTTGCTTTTTAATACCGCTCGACGACTGACTGTGCGGTATTTTGCATTGGTTCTGAGTCGGGTAACAAAGTATATTCCCTTGTCAGTCAGTTGCTTATACCAAGTGTAGTCGTTATAGCCCTTATCAACGGCGACAATACTGCCCTTGGGGAATTCCAGTGTGCGACCCACAGTCACATCATGGTTTTTGCCTTAGGTGACCGTCACAAACTCGGGCAAGTACCCGCCATGGTTCAGTCCAACATGCAGTTTTATCGCACCTTTCGTGGTTCGAAAATCCGCCCAGGGGGGAAAACCGACAGGCATAGATCAATCGTTGAGGCATCCAGCGAATACAGTGGATGGCTGAACCGGAAATCATGACCGGGAACGATGCCCCGGCAGCGGCTTAACAGTTTTCCGAACAAGGCTTCGTACAGTGAATGTGGCTTGCTATCATTTATGCGAGATAAATTGGAACGGGACAATTTTGTACTACCGAGGTGATAAAGACGGTGGGCTTGCGCCGAGATATTCTCAACTATATCCCGCAAGCTGTTTCGCCCGGCCAGTTGTGCCATAGCCATGGTCACGAACTGCGACCATCTCGAGGCTGTTCGAAATGAACGGCCTGTATGGTGCTGTTTTGCAAGGCTCTCGAATTCATGTCGGGGGATAAATTTGAGCAATTGTGAAAATACGGTGTTATGATGTGCCATGGCTTAAATCTCCTTCTATTATAGTGTTTGTTCGCACTTCCATTGTAACAGTTCATTGAGATTTAAGCCTTTTTTGTTTCAGTTAACGGGACAGCAGTGATAATTTATATTATATACCGACACTACTGACAAATTCTGTCAGTAGAATATATTG
>CAZEPW010000078.1:0-13064 GCA_964514215.1 uncultured Thioalkalispiraceae bacterium | reverse complement strand
CACCGTCTAGGCCGTTTTTACCATCAACACCGTTTACTCCCGGCGCACCGTCTAGACCATTTTGCCCATCGATACCTGGAAATCCTCGAGGACCTCTGGGACCAGGTGTTCCATTACCTCCAGATGAACCTATGGTAACTTCAAACCTGTCTTGGCGTGACTCACCTTTACCACTCATTACAAAAACACGGTAATGCCCAGGCACGACACTAGGAGGTAAATAACCCGTTATTCTGGTATTAGTCCAACTTTCAACATCAACTTCATATTGACCAAATAATACTTGCTTCTTGTTACCATCATCATCACTATCATGATGTTCATCGCTATCATGATCTTCATCGTCGTCATCATCGCGTTTACTATTTTTATCATAATCTCGATCATCATCGTGATCACGATCATCATCCCGCTCTTCATCGTGCTCATCATCATCGTTGTTATTCATAGGCAATAAGTTGTAGCCGTTAATTATCATAAAGCCTGTATCTAAATCAGTATCAATATGATAAATATATAAACTTTTTTCATCCTCCTCTTTTTCTTTTTCTTTTTCTTCACTAGCCATTACATTAAATGAAAATGCCAATAGTAAAAGCCCAATCATTCGTGTCGTTAATACCTTTTTATTGAATAGTCTCATACACTCCAGCCTTTTTAGTTGATTTAAAAAAATATCGGTAGCAATGAGATAATCTTTAAATTAAATGACACATATTAGTGTATTTTTAATTATTTTTTTTAAAATACTAATACAAAATATTTTAAAAGTTATTTAAATATCGAATTATTTTTTTTCACTTTGATAAACAAGCAATTGTAAAAATGAATAAATTTTAATCAATTTACATGGTAAACTTTAGGTGATTAACAAAAGTAAATTAATGTAGAGATAGAAATTTGTCGCAAGAACAAAATAATGGGAAATTCAAGCTTGAATTTTTAAATATAACAATTTAACGTTCTATAAGTAAATTAAACATTAATTATATGATTAAACGTTAAGATAACCCCAATGACATCAACACCAAATCAATTCATCGAAATGTCAAAGCTAGTGTTAGAATATTTGAAATTATAACCCTAACATAAAGTGACACAATAAATTTATAGTTAAACCAAGTAAAAAACTATTACCAATACTATAATCACTATCCACATACAAAAAACTAATACAAGTTTTATCAAATTTAACTCTAACAAAAAAAATTCAATTGGCACCATTGTTTCTGAATTATTACTCGAATTCATTGTATTATTTTTATATAAAAGTAAATCAAATATTAAAAATTTACAGTTATATTGAACATACACAAATTAAAATAGCTCACTGATATTAATAAGCCATAACACTCTGTTTCTCAATAACTCAATTTAGACAAAGTCAAAGACCGAAACTAAAAAGAAAAAACTTAACTTTCTTAACACAAAAAGTCAACTATATACTCTATACTACAACTATTTAAAATTTAGATACATCAACCTACTAACTGTAATTAAAACTATGAAACAATTATCCATTTTAATATTATTCTTTTTTTCATATGCTAATATCACTATCGCAGAGGAAAAATTATTTATCATCAAAAAAAATAGCGTTATCGACGTTAAATCGGGCCTTGAATGGTATAACCTAAGCAAAACCACGAATTTCAGCTTCACTGAAATTCGAAAAGATTACAATTCAGCAGGAAATATGTTTGATAAAAGCGAAGGTTGGCGTCATGCCACTAAAAGTGAATTTAAATCATTAGTTAATCGTTGGTTTAAGTTTGAACCTCGATACAGAGGTTTAAGCATGAAAAAAATATCAAAAAATAAAGCCGAGCTTGTTGAAAAATTCATTGATAGTTTTGGCGATACCGGAGCCATACGTGAAGGAACAATCCATAAATATTATAAACTCACAGGCAAAGCCAGCACTATTGGAATGCTCGCTTTTTCACGCAACTACTTAGGGCAAAACTTAATAACATTTTCAACTGTTTCCGATATGCAATGGCAAACTAAAAAAGGTATTGAAAAAGACAGCGAAGATTTTATCAATATGAAATTTGCCCAAATAGTTACCGAAGGTTACAAAACCTATGATTTCAAATCTAAGCTATACGGCCATTGGCTCGTTAAACGAATTACACCATCAACACTTGAAGCCCCTCAAATTAAAGCAAGCACAATACCATTCCCAACAATGGTATTAATCCCGGGCGGTCAATATAAAATGGGCTGTTCAAAAGGTGATAAAAGTTGTTTAAACTTCGAGAAACCAGCTCATTATGTTCGACTTAGAGAATTTTTTATAGCAACTACCGAAGTCACTTTTAAGCAGTATGATTTTTATTGTGATAAAACACCATCATGCAAAAAGCCTGACGATAGTGGCTGGGGAAGAGGTGATCGTCCGGTTATCAATGTTAGCTATCTCGATGCTAAGAAATACATCAAATGGTTAAATACTAAAACAAATAGAAAGTTTCGGTTGCCAACAGAATCCGAATGGGAATACGCCGCTCGAGCCGGCAGTAATACTCTTTACTACTGGGGTAATGATGCTAATGAACAATATGCTAATGGTGCCCAGAAAAAAGTATTTGAAACACTGGGAATTCCATGGGACAAAACGTGGCAGGAATGGCCGAAAGATGGTTATTTAAATACTACTGCCCCAGTTGCAACTTATTCACCTAATCAATGGGGCTTATACGACATGGTTGGCAATGTTCATGAATGGTGCGAAGACAAATGGTATAAAAGCTACCGCGGTGTTCCTAATAATGGGCAAGCACGAAAGCGAGGAAAACTATCAGTTTTAAGAGGAGGCTCATGGGGTAGTCCTGCGTTTTTTCTGCGTCTTAGTATGCGCGGAAACAGCCCAGCAAATGCTAAATCAAACTCAGCAGGATTTCGTTTAGCTTTAGACTAACGGATATACTTATATAAAAGCAGGTTACTTTGTTAACCTGCTAAGATATTTTAACTTAAACAATATACAGACATTAATGTCGAGATATAAATCATATAATAAATTTCCAAAAATTCTTAACCTAATTCTTGTTATACAAAAGCCTATATCAGCAACATTTATTCAATTATGTTATAAAGAGAAACGCTCACAATGATATAACAATGGAACAGTGAATACTGATATTATGTCGACTCAGAATTCTTTAAAAAATTACGCATACTTCATTTTATTGCTAATAACACTATTATCAAATAAAGTTTATGCCGTAACATCAACCGATAAAAGATCAATCAATTTTCAAAATATTCAAACATACGCAATATTAGCCGATGCAGCTTACAAAAATTTAACTAAACTTCGTAATACCAAGCTATTGAAACATTATTCGCAAACTCATCACAATACCATTCCAGAAATAAAAGTGTCCTATTTTTTAACCACCAATGATAAAACAAAAACTCAAAATATTGTGGTACGTGGCACAACCAATGTTGAAAATACCCTAGTCAATTTGGCATTGAAACTATCTTTAGATAAACACACCGGAATATATTTACACAAAGGATTCTTACATGCAGCTCAAGCCATTTATGCCGAAATCAAACCTAAAATTAAAACTAACTATGTCATCAATACAACTGGACACAGCTTAGGTGGTGCAATAGCATTAATATTAGCCATGCAGCTCGATAGCGGTGATTACCGCATTGGACAGGTGGTAACCTTTGGTCAACCAAAGGTTACCAACATTGCGGGTGCTTATAAATTTCAACATTTAAATATTATTCGCATTGTTACTGAAAAAGATATTATCCCCTTAGTTCCATTAATTGATCCGATGGACATTAATGACCTTGATATTTATTGGCATCAAGGTAAAGAAATTATTTTATTATCGGGCTCACGTTATGCCGTATTGGAAGGTGTCAATAGCATGTTACGTGCTACAAAATTTACCCAACAAGCGCTAGATGAAAGTAATATTAAGAACCATCAAATGGCGCAATACTTGGTAATGTTAAATAAAAAAATTCCTAATGCAGACTTAGTCCCATTTAAAAATAATTTTAATTTGTTTAATTTATTTTCAAATTAATGTTTAAATTTCGAATAATTTTCCTCAACACTATGAATAGTAAAATTATTGCGCTAACCAAAATTCATAGCCACATTAGAGTAATCATGCAATTGACTTAAATCATTATAAACCCTATTAAATTATAATAATTAACACACTAACCAATAAATACATCAAACCAAAATCAGTTAAACTGTTGATTTTAAAGACCATATTCTGACCATTCGTTACAAATACCAATAATTTTAAGGGATTAAACTAGTATCAACTTATTAGATCAATAGGTACAATATCGCCTAATATCCACTAGATTTTAATTTATCTGTCGATAGAGTTTAAGTAGTTTTAAAACATTAAAAACCACATCCCTATTAATCTAGTACTACTCGTATTTAGGAAATTGTAATCCATGTTAAACGGTATTCTTGATTTGTCTTGGTGGCAATACATTGTCGTGACCTTAATTTTAACTCACATCACCATTGCCGCCGTGACTTTATTTTTACATCGCAACCAAACCCACCGAGCTATCAACTTGCACCCTATCATAAGCCATTTTTTTCGTTTCTGGTTATGGTTAACGACCAGTATTGTGACGAAAGAATGGGTTGCTATTCATCGAAAACACCATGCCAAATGCGAAACACCGGAAGATCCCCATAGCCCAATAATTTATGGCATCAAAAAAGTATTATTTCAAGGAGCTGAACTTTACAGAGCCGAAGCTGAAAATTCCGAAACTTTAAAAAATTACGGACATAACACCTCTAACGATTGGTTAGAGCGAAATATTTATTCGAAGCGACGCTACAACAAAATAGGCATCGCTCTTATGTTCATGATCGATGTGATATTATTTGGTCCTATCGGTATTACAATATGGGCCATCCAAATGGCTTGGATTCCATTTAATGCTGCAGGATTAATCAATGGTGCAGGACACTATTTTGGCTATCGAAATTTTGAAGTTAGTAATGCCGCCACAAATTTTATGCCTCTCGGAATTTTAATCGGCGGTGAAGAACATCATAATAATCATCATGCCTTTGCGAGTTCGGCAAAATTTTCTGTAAAATGGTTTGAATTTGATATCGGCTGGATGTACATCACTATTTTATCAATATTAGGACTTTGTAAAATAAATAAAATCGCCCCTAAACCCGTGATAGATACCAATAAACCTTCTATCGATATTGATACTGTAATGGCATTGGTTACCAATCGGTTTCAACTAATGTCAAATTATGCACATCAAGTGATGAAACAGGTTTGTGATGATGAAGTTAAAAAAACTGAAAATGGCGTGTTACGAAAACAAATAAAACGTGTTCGCAAATTGATGACTCGAGATGACACTTTAATTGATGAGCCAAGCCGGCGTAAATTAGAAGCAACACTGTCAAACAACCAAACATTGGATACAGTTTACGAATTTAAGCAAAGCCTACACAATATATGGCATAAAACGGCTGAATCACATGAACAACGGTTACAAGCCATCTTAGAATGGTGCCATCAAGCAGAAACAACGGGAATTAAGGCGTTACAAGATTTTGCAAATAGTTTAAAAGGTTATTCAATGGCTCATTCAGTTGCTTAGTACATAATTACCTGCCTCTAATTAACATTTTTCGTAGTATTTCCTAAAATACAATCGCCACTACTGTTTTACACAGTAGTGGCGCATGCTCTTAAAATAAAAACTTTAATTTACCGTGCATGTGTCATGCTTCTAGTTTCAAATTAACCAGTTTTACAACAATACTTTGAAGCCACTCCCATTCTACCAATCCATTTAATTTCTACATTAAATTTTGAGACTTTGTTCAAGTAGCAAAAGTTAATAGTAAGTAAATTACCAAGCTCAAAATTTATTAACTTATTTTTTGAGTGAAACATTCCTGAAACAATAGCATTAATAAATACCGAACCAGTCCTAGCAAAAGGTTTAACTTTAATTTCAAAAATACTATTTATAAAACATACATGAAATTTTAGTTTAATTATAAAAATTACAATTTTACAATTTACAAAGGAAAAAATATGACGTTCAATAAAAAAATAAAGTTTATCATTTTATCCATTTTACCTCTTATGTTTATATCTCAAGCATCAAATGCAGCTCAAGATGAATTATCAGTGATGATTTTTGGCTCAGGTGGACCTGTCGCAACAAACAGTGGTCGAGCAAGTGCATCGTATATGATATTTACCGATGGTAAACCCAGAGTACTAATGGATGTTGGTGGTGGTTCTTTTCAACGACTAGCAAAAAGTGGCTATAACATTAATGATATGGAGCATATTTTATTATCTCACATTCATTTAGATCATACTGGAGACATGAGTTCAATTATTAAAACCATCTATTTCCATAATACTTTAGCATTCACTCGTCGTAGAAAACCAATACATATTTATGGTCCTTTGGCTAATCCACGAAACAATGATTATCCGTCAACAACCGATTATGCTGATGGTCACTATGCTCAACCAAATGGCACTGAACGTTATCTAAAAAGATTTGTTAGACAAATAACTTCTCGCACAAGCCAATTTAATTATCGAGCACATAACTTCAACTCAACAGTTGATGGTGCAGTTATAGAAGAAGTATTACGAACTAACGATGGTTTAGTTATTAAGACGATTGCGGTCGATCACGGTCCTGTACCCGCTATCGCATTTAGAGTTGAATACAAAGGACACAGTATCGTTTATTCAGGCGATACAGCTTCAACAAGTGATAATATGATAGCTCTATCTCAAAATGCAGATATTTTAATTTATGACACAGGGATAACAGATAGATTACCACCAAGCCCTTTCTTCCGCTCATTGCATACAACGCCAACGCGTATTGGTGAAATTGCAACACAAGCGAATGTAAAAAAATTAATTTTGTCACACTTAACACCTATTACAGAATCGCGCGTAGCTGAAGTTATGCAATCAATTCGAAACCAAGGTTATACTGGTGTGATGGTAGAAGGAAAAGATATGGATAGACACGATCTATAATTTTTTAACAATACAGCTTAACAAAGGTTGAATACTTGCAACAAGTACTCAACCTTTTTTTATAAAAAATAAAATATCACTAACGTGCATAGTTCATATTTCAGAACTAAAAATAATACGTTTTAATGAAAAAGTTAGCATTCATTCTCATAACTCCGTCTTGTTATTAAATGAAATTGATAATGTGACCTTGTTTTGATACAAAACCCAACGAATAAGTAAATTACAAAATCAAAAATAAAAATAAGGAAAACATGATGACCGGTTCACGAAGAAATTTTTTAAAAACAATTGGTGCAACAGCACCTGCTTTAATGCTAGCCAAACCCAACTTACTAAAAGCTGATAATACCAGTGACAATACTGCTGTAGCACCACTATTTGCAGTACCCCTGAATATACCACCTGAAGCTCGACCCGCTGGTGTAGACACAGCAGGACGTCCTATCTATAAACTGACACAACAAAATGCAACTGTTGAAATAATTCCTGGATTACAAACTGATATTCTAGGTTATGATGGTATGACTCCAGGCCCGACCATTAGAGTCAATGCAAATGAAGAAGTTATTGTACGACAAATAAATCAAACCAATGTAAAAACAACAACCCACTTACACGGTGGCCATATGCCAACCGGTAATGACGGTCATCCTGTTGATTATGTTGAACCGGGAAGTTCTAAAGATTATCTCTATACCAATAAACAGTTGCCAACTACCTTATGGTATCACGATCATGCAATGGATTTAACTGGTGCACATGTATATGCCGGGCTTGCAGGTTTTTATATTATTGAAGACAATTACGAACGGTCACTTGGATTACCATCAGGTCGAAACGAAGTGCCATTAGTAATACAAGATCGAACCTTCGCAACTGATGGCTCACTTATCTACCACCAAGCTATGATGGGAGAACTAGGAAATACCATCTTAGTTAATGGTGCACCGTCACCTTATTTTGAAGTAAATACACAACGTTATCGTTTTAGAATTCTTAATGGTTCAAATGCTCGCGTTTACAAACTATCACTAAGTAATGGTGCGCAGTTTATTCAAATTGGTTCTGACGGTGGTTTACTCGAATCACCCGTCCCACGAACAAGCATGGTCGTTGCACCGGCAGAACGTGTTGATGTGATAATTGATTTTAGTAATGCTGCTGTTGGAGATCAAATAGTACTTGAAAACTCTCGCGGCACAGGTAGTACAGCTCAGATTATGCGATTTGATGTAACCAGGCGCAGACCCGATCCAAGCGTTATCCCTGACGTATTTCGAAGTATTGAACGACTTAATCCTGCTGACTCGGTGCACACACGTCATTGGGAATTTGGTTTAGTTGGTGGCGCAATGCCTTGGGCCATTAATGGACTAGCCTATGATGAAAATCGTGTTGACGCTTATCCGCAAGTTGGTACCACTGAAATTTGGGAATTATATAATAGTACGCCAATGGGACACCCTATACACATACATGATGTCATGTGGCAAATATTAGACATCAATGGTAAACCACCAGGGGCACATGATGCTGGCTGGAAAGATACATTCAAAGTACCTTCTATGGGAACCGTACGTGTCATTGGTCGGTTTGATGATTATGTTGGCGATCCGCATGACATAAAATCATCATACATGATGCACTGTCATATTCTTGAACATGAAGATCGAGCCATGATGGCTCAGTTTATTGTAATAGATTAGTAATCTCAGGCTATGGTAATAAAATCAATAAAATGGCGGTTTTTCCACCCAAAACACAAATAAGACTATAAATGCAACTTATTAGGAAATAACTTAACTAAGCATTCACATTAAGAATTTACTATTTAAATTAGTTTAAAAAAGTATGATGACACTGTAAAATTTAGCGCTTAGTCACAAATTAAGGAACGGTTATAAATGGGACGAGCGTATCAAAATCGTAAAGAATCTATGGCGAAAACCTCAGACGCCAAAGCAAAGGTTTATAGTAAATATGGTCGTGAGATTTATGTTTGCGCTAAAGCAGGAGGAGTTGATCCAAATGGCAACTTAGCTTTGCGAGGGCTTATTGAACGCGCTAAAAAAGACCAAGTGCCAACTCATGTTATTGAAAAAGCCATTAATAAAGCAATAGGCGGTGGCGGTGAAGATTTCTTTACTGCTCGTTATGAAGGCTTTGGTCCTGGCGGTTGTATCGTAATCGTTGATTGTCTAACCGATAATGCCAACCGCACATTTGGTGATGTACGCCAATGCTTTACTAAAACCAAGTGTAAAATAGGTACCTCGGGCAGTGTTAGTCACATGTTTGATCATGCCTGCATTTTAGTTTTTAAAGGTGAAGACGAAGATGCCACACTCGATGCGCTAATAAATGCCGACGTTGATGTAACGGATATAGAATCCGAAGACGGTAAAATTTCAGTCTTTGCCCCTCACACTGAATATTTTAAGGCTAAACAAGCTCTGCTCGATTTTTTCGACGAAGTTGAATTTGACGTTGATGAAATTCAATTTATTCCTAAAACATCCGCGTCAATTTCAGGTGATGATATTGCGATGTTTGAGAAATTTATTGATATGTTAGATGATTTGGATGATGTGCAAAATATTTATCATAATGTTGATATCTAAAAAATATCATTAAAAGCCTCATTCCCGCATTAACTAGCGGGAATTCTAAACATACAATTCAATATATTATTTAAACACTATTTTTAAGTTTAAATTAACCTTTAATAACAGTAAAAAAAATTTTCTATTAATTTTTTTCCTGATTATATTTTTCAATTTCTCTAGTCAAAGTAATTATTTTTTCTCTAATTTTACTTCCCACAAACAATTGAGGATCAGAATAGGTTAATTTCTTGCTCTTTTCTTTTTTCTTAATCGTTTCAATCGCAGCATTAAATGCATTTATAAAATTATAGTTTTTTTCCATGTTATCTTTAAACACAGCCCGACCAAAATAAGTAAACTCATTTTCATTGCTGCAACCAAAAGATGTTTTATTTTTTGCCGAGGCAGTAAATATCAGTGTGTAATCATCTTTTAAGGGTGTTACAAAACCACCCGAATAACATGCTGAAATAAGTAACACCCGATATTTAATACCTGAATGTGATAATGCCATTTTCAAATCGGTTGGATCAATTTCATTTAAATCAAGGGAACTCATTCTAACCGAAATTTTGTGTTTTTTTGAGCCATGGCTTGTTAAATATAAAAAAAGTATATCATCATTTGGATCTATTAATTTTCCAATATGATCCAGCACTAAACTTAAATTACTCTTTGATGCCAGCGGTATATTCTCTAACGTTTTTTTATTATTAATTAACGCAACCGATCTACCTTTAGTGTCATACTTATCATCAAGCAAGTTCTTTGCATATTGTACTTCTTTCATAAAAACATCTTCACTGGAATAACTTGCAAAACCCACAAAATAAATATCAGATATACCTCGTCTTTGTGGCAGTAAGCTTGCTCGAATGTTTTCTATAAATTTAAATTGTTTATAATACGTTGTTTCTTGATTTAATCTTTTATAATCTTCTTTATAAATATACTTTTCACGCCAAAAATCACCGAAAGATAAATAATTCAACGGAAAACCTAACGCTATAATATAAAAAAATAATGTTAAAATTAAATGTTTCTTGCTGTATTCAAAATTTCGAATAACAGCACTTACAATCACTGCAGCAAGCCAGATATTAAGTATTATATAGTAGTATTTATCATTCCCATAAATATTCCAATAAGAAAAAGTGGCACTATTACCAACGATAACCCACATCAGATGAAAAAAAGGCCAAACACTTAAAAATACTATATATAATGGCAGTATACTTTTTTTCGCTTTATGTATTTTAGAATATAAATATATAACCAAGGAAAATAAAGATAATTCTATTGCAATTGTAGCCACACCATATTGACTAAATTCTGGCTTTGGAAGGCTAAGAAGATAACTCCCTATATACATCACAGCACTAAGCAATAATATCAAGGCAACGACTTGATCTTGAGAAATGTAAAATTCAGTCAAAGAGACACGTTTAAAAAAAATCAAGCGTATACCATTAGTTAAATTACGGTAAACACCATGAATTTCTTTTTTTAATCGGTTAATCATTTTATTGTTAATTATCAATACTGATGATTATATCAGCAACACCATATTTCGAAAAATCCATTATTATTAAATCCTTTTTTGATAAGCTAAAAACAGTTCATCTCTAATATTCGAACTTAATGCCTCAAAGATATAAGCCCTTTATAATCATAATAAGCCTCATTAAGCTCTCTGGTCAAATTATATTGATACTTAACATCATGTTATAAGGACAAGATTAAGTACATTTATTTGTATACTAGGTGCATTCAACTTTTAACTGCATTTAAAATTGAACACACCTTCTGTCACCGCAAAACAAATAAACCACTTAACGTTATTAAATGCAAATAGGCATAAAGTCACTTTCTGTTAGAATCGATTTTGTCAGAGTATAACTATTACCTAAATAAGAGATTGTCATAACATCCGCCACTATTGAGAAATTATAAGCAGCATCACCATCAGTAGAAATATTTCCATTCCCTAAATCCACATACATTGCAGAATAACTATCGTAACAGCCATCAGCTTGATAATATGCAAATGTTAGATTCGTTCCATCGGATTTATAAATTTCATACACTTCATCAGCATAACCGAGAACCGAAGAATATAAACTAGGAACATCCTCTTTCCAGCTGCCAGTAATATCCGTTAAAGCACCATTTACAACGGGTTCCCCACCAGAAGTGGTTCCACTAGCGGGTATCTCATCAGCTGCTATCCAAGTAATTGAGCCATTTAGGGTTAATGGCGCTGAGGCAAGATTACCACTACTAATTGCAGCCATAACAACAACATCGGTAAGTGTAATAGTGCGATTTGTCGAATCAAAGTTGATGTTACTGCAATTGACAGTAAGCCCATTATTGGCTGTGCACGCCAAAGTGTAAGCCCATTCTTGGTCACCACGAAAAATAGTCATGGAAATACCAAATGGCATAATATTAAATACCGTTCTATCTATCGGTAGCGGGCCTGAAGGATTAGCCGTACCTTCGCCGGCCAAAGCTAACACAAAATCAAGTATGCCATCAGTTGTTGCGATGACTACCTCATCAGCAAAACCAAAATTTTTTCTATAAGCGACTTCGGTTAATTTTATTTCACCACCTAAACTCGTTGCATCAGCACCTGAAATCGATAAAATACGTTCCTGCCCCCGAGAATTCGCGCCACTACTATTGTTGCCACTACTACTACCACCGCCACCACAACCGGTGATTAATAAAATTGATACAAAAAGAAAAATGCCTAACTTACTCATAACTAATTACTCCAGTTTATAATTTTACTTCACACAGCAACCGACAAGTCGCCTTAAACATGAGACGCGCTACCAAGTAAATAGTCAGGAATAAATTAAAAATTAAAAATCTTGCTATTTCAGGTGTAACAACACCAAAAGAGATAAAATAAGAAATAGAATTAACGGCTGTTAGTTTACTATCATTATTTATTACAAAAATAATGAATATAATATTATGAAGTATTTAGATATAATTATATCCAAATAATCGTTATTATCGTTAATTATGAGGTGAAACAATTTAAGATAACAAAAATCACTTTGCTATTAACTACAATTTTCTATTTACTTAGTGGCGTTGCTAACGCGCTCACTTATTCTCAAGTTACCGATCTTAAAAATCCTTATGATACTGTTGAAGCATCCACTGAAAAAAAAGAAATTTTACGGCAAGCAAAATCAAAGCAATTTGATTTATGTGTCTCTGACACAACAAGTGCGGTTGGGTTTGTCTATGCTGCAGATAAACAATACCCTTTAGAATCAAAAGATGAGATTTTTAAAATAAACGCTGAAACACTAGGATCAGATTACCCTTTTGCTAGTAACGAGCAAAACCCTCACGCTTTAGTAACTAA
>CAZEPW010000077.1:0-13403 GCA_964514215.1 uncultured Thioalkalispiraceae bacterium | reverse complement strand
GTCCATTTTTTAGATTCTTTGTCATAAATTGAGTTAACAAAACAATGCCAGTTTTCTTCATCAACAAAGTTTTTATCGGTTCTGTAGTAGAAACCAGGATAACGACTTTCTTGACGGAACTCGATATGTTTAAGATGCGCTTCAGCTGTAATAATACGGTGATAATTTTCCCAAGCACGAAGTAATTCGTGAAGATCTTTAGCACGCATTTTTTCAGCATCTTCTTTTAACATGTCGAGCTTTTCACCAGCAACTTTCATCATTTCTGCATTAGTTTGATAATAAGTTGAGGTTCCAGCAACATATTCATCCATAATTTTTTGCAAACGGAACTGCAACATTTTTGGAGTAATGTAGTTAGGATTAACGTCAATTGCTGTTGTGTAGTCTTTATGTTCTAAGAATGTTTTCACTGGTTGATAGATAGCAGCAACAAGATCATCAACTGAAGTATCTAATTCAGGTTTGAAGTCTTTATTGTCGATAACGTATTTAACCATAGATTTAGCACACATACGACCTTCGGCATGTGAACCAGAAGAGAACTTATGACCAGAAGCACCAACACCATCACCAGCAGTAAATAAACCGCCGACAGTTGTCATGCTACGGTAGCCCCAGTTCCAACCTTTAGGTAGATGATCAGGAACACCAGCTTCTGTTTCTTCCATTGGCGCACCAACGTCAGTAGGACCAGAAACCCAGATTCCGCAACAACCAGAATGTGAACCCAGTAGGTAAGGTTCAGTAGGCATTAACTCTGAGTTTTTCTTCTCAGGTTCAATGTTTTCACCAACCCAGATACCACATTGGCCAACACACATGTCTAGGAAATCTTCCCATGCTTCAGCTTCTAAATGTTTCACTTCACGAGGTGATAATGATTCACGAAGATTAGCAAGCGCAGTCACTGTATCCATATAAATTGGACCACGACCTTCTTTCATTTCTTTCAACATTAAGTGGTTACGTAAGCATGATGCTGGAACAGCAGCTTGTCCGTATGGAGGATAATCGTCCAACATGTCTTTGTTGCGATCCATATAGACTTCACCAAAAGCATTTGTTGCTTTAGCTTTGAATAATAAGAACCATGCACCAACAGGACCATAACCGTCTTTAAAACGAGTAGGAACGAAACGATTTTCCATTAATGTTAATTCTGCACCGGCTTCAGCAGCCATCGCATAAGTAGAACCGGCATTCCAAACAGGATACCAAGCACGACCTGTACCTTCACCAACTGAACGTGGACGGAAAATATTTACACAACCACCAGCTGCTAATAAGCAAGCTTTGAATTTGTAAACAATAACTTTGTTATCACGCGTTGAGAAACCAACAGCACCAGCAACTCGACTAGGATCGTTTTTATCATTAATTAATTTAACGATAAAGATACGTTCTTCAATGTTTGCCATACCTAACGCTTTTTTAGCCGCTTCAGCAACAATCCATTTGTAAGACTCACCATTGATCATGATTTGCCATTTACCAGAACGCACCGGTTTACCGCCTTCTGCTAAAGGAGTCATACCTTTAGAACCATCAAAACGTTCACCATTTTCATCTGTTTTCCAAATAGGTAGGCCCCATTCTTCAAATAAATGCACTGATTCATCAACATGACGGCCAACATCGTAGGCTAAATCGTCACGGGTAATACCCATTAAGTCATTTGAAACCATACGAGCATAATCAGCTGGATCTTGTTCTGTACCAATATAGGTATTGATTGCTGAAAGCCCTTGAGCAACAGCGCCGGAACGATCCATTGCTGCTTTATCAACTAGTTTAACTGAAATATCAGTGCCATCTTTTTTTGCAGCATCGATCCAACGCATGATTTCATAACCAGCACCACAACATGCCATTCCACCACCGATAAGAAGAATATCAACTTCTTCTTCGACGACTTCAGGATTACCAAATTCTCCTGCCATTTTACTTTCCTCTATTAATTTCTTTTAATTATTTACAGATTAATTCACTTGGATCACCAGCACGGTAACCGTTGTGTTGTACGAAGAAACCAGTTTCTTCAATTTTGCTGATTTCAGCTTCTGGTTTACCACCATAAGGATCGATTGAACCTTCAGGCGTTGTACGGATAGGAAACTTAAATCGTTTCATGTTGCCGTTACGGAATTTGATAGTCCACATAATGGAATCAGTTCCACGTAATGGTTGGACTGAACCGCCTAGTGGCACAACGTCGGCATAGTGACGACATTCGATAGCTTGTTGTGGGCAAATCTTCACACAGCTATAACATTCCCAGCATTGCTCTGGTTCTTGATTATAAGCTTTCATTGCATGGCCAGTATCTGAACCGTCCATATCAAGCTTCATTAGATCGTGCGGGCAGATGTACATGCACGCTGTTTTGTCTTGGCCTTTACAGCCATCGCACTTATCAGTACGTACAAAAGTTGGCATTGTGTTACTCCTCTCTTTTTTTTGCTAGCAATTAAAAATTATTTAACAACTTCATTTTTTAAAACAGTAGCTATCTGTTTAGAAAAACATTCTTCAAGATAATTTACTTTTGTGGTTCAGTATTTTCATATTAGTCGAAACTTATTAAGTAAATGCTAAATTAGTAAATACTAATTAACATTCGGTTTCGATTAACTAAAACAACTGGATAGTAAACTATTTTAATTATTCATTTTATCTGTGACGATCATGCAAAGTACATGACCTTGTCACTGCCAGCAGAACATTTTCTGGGCACACCTAACTTATCGAGTTTCACTCGCAAAATAAAGCCAAATTTTTCGTATGATCACTAATATTACAATGACTGGTATAAGCTAAATTTATTGTATATAAATAGTCAGTTATTCCGTTTAAGTTAAACTACAAATAACATTTTATGTTACTTGGATACTCGCAGTATAAATCGATAGAGATAACTGAGAGATACTTGGCATTGAAACGGCTTTATAAGTATTTGCTAAATTAGTAAATTAAGTATGCCATGAATGCATTAGCTAATACTTTGATAATAATCAATTAATATCTTAGCAACTTCAGGCCGTGAAAATTCTTTTGGTGGTGCTTCACCTTTACCTAACATTTCACGAACTTTGGTACCGGATAATAAAACAAAATCTTCTTTTTGATGATCCGGTGCTTCGCGCATCATGACCACTTTATCTAATTTTTTAGAATATGCGGTGTGATCGGCCTCAAAGATTTCAATTTCCATTGCGCCTTTTGGTACTTCATCAGCAAAAATTGTTTGTGCATCGAAAGCACCATAATAATCACCAACACCGGCATGATCACGTCCAATAATGAAATGAGTCGCCCCCATGTTTTGGCGAAAATAGGCATGTAATACTGCTTCACGTGGCCCGGCATACAACATATCAAAACCATAACCGGTAACCATTGCACTATTTTTAGGGAAGTATAATTCAACCATTTTACGAATGGCATCATCACGTACAGGGGCAGGAATATCACCGGGTTTTAATTTACCCAGCAACATGTGGATCACTAAACCATCACAGCCTAAACGATCCATTGCCATATGACATAATTCTTCATGAGCTAAATGCATTGGGTTTCGAGTTTGAAATGCAACGACTTTATTCCAACCGCGTTCTGATATTTCGTTTCGAATTTCTACTGCGGTACGAAACGTATCAGGAAATTCAGTTTGGAAATAACTAAAGTTTAATACTTGGATGGGGCCCGAAATCGCGATGCTGCCTTGGGAGTTAAATGCACTGACCCCCGGATGTTCGGAGTCATCTGTACGATAAACTTTATCGGTCATAATTTTCATTTGTTCGGCGCTGATTTGTTCCGTTGCGGTGATATCCATCACGGCAAGAATCGGGTTACCATCAACATTGGGATCACGTAGTGCAACTCGTTTAGCACCACTAATCGCATCAACATTTTCTAATAAACATAAAACGGGAACAGGAAAAAATGAACCATCGCTTAATGTCATTTTCTCCGCTGCGCCCATTGCATCGGCAACATTCATAAAACCTTTTAGTGGGTTGAAATAACCGGCGCCCATCATTACGGCATTGGCTGCAGCTTGTGAACTGATAATAATTGAAGGTAGTGTTTCTGCTTCTTTGCTTAATTTATCATGTTCGTTGTCATCATAGACAAAAAGGGGTTGTAGTTCGTTTGAACCAATTGGTTTTATCATTTTAGTCTTTCCTCATAAGTTACAAAATTGGGTGTCTTTTTCGTCAATAATTTATTGAAAAGACGCTATCATCTATTAACGATTCGTAACAGATGACATTAATTCGAATTTTATTACTCTGTAAGCTGAGCGAGTCGGTAGGGGAAATATCACAAATAATTTCGTTATTTTATAGGCGGAACTTAACTTCAAATAACACACTTCCGCAAAATTGACGATAAAGACGTACTTTTCCTGATTACTTTTATACTTCAACTTACTGACGTACTTTAATGGTATTTTGTTAAATTTTTTTTAATATTATTATGTTTCATGATCTAGGACAGTTAAAAAAATGCAAACATCATGAGTGACTAACTTAGCGAGTTTGTCCCCTAAAAGTAAAGTCTTTTTAGCTGGATTCTCTATAGTAATACTTTGGACTTGATAAATTGAACTTATTTGTTAAAAATTAATAAATTCAAAAGGATAATGGTTATTTTTTTAAACTTAAATTTTAAAATAACCGTCCCTTAATAAATGCTTGTTATATTGAAGCCGGAGTCTAGCGTTAATCTTATTGTGATACTGATATAGGGCTTAGGGATAGGTAGTTTTGCTATAGATAATTACGCTATCAATAATAAATGTTGATAGCGCAAGATGATGTTATTGAATGTTTGCTGCGTGTCGACGCTCTGTGAGTTGCTTCATTACCAGTTGCACTGCATCGGCATAAGGCACTGAACCGGCAGCACGAATAATTGCTTGGCCTTCTTTACTTAGCGCAAAGCGCTTAAAGCCTGTGATGCGTTTATCTTTTTCAAATTGTCGAATGACCAGATAAAGTGGTCGATACAATAAATATTTACCTTGGCGAATGTTTTCGTAACTGGGTTCTTTACCTTCAAGGTTCAGAATTTTAATATTACGACGTTTTGCACTACTAATTCCGGTTGAACCGATGGCATTAATGTTTCCTTCAATGGCTTTTTCTAGTGGCCCGGAGGATTTAAAAAAGCGTTTGGCTTTAAATGTTTCATCGAGATTGTTAAACACAAGTTCACGTAAGGTAAAGCCAACTCCTGAGATTTTGCCGGTTCGAGCATAAACATCGATTGGAGCAGAACGACCGCCAAGTTGTTTCCAGTTTTTTATTTTGCCTCGATAAATATCGCGCAATTGTATCAAGCTGATTTCTTTTACAGGGTTTGATGGGTGCACGATAACCACCAGGGCATCCCAGGCAACGGGGATTTGTTGGGCTTGACGTTCAACTGGGTTTAATTCCATTTGTGTACGACAAGCACCACCGATATGGGCTTTCTTTTTAACGACATCCCGAATTCCGCGGGTTGCGCCGCCACCTCGTAAGTTAATTTTTATGCCGGTCTTCTTTTCGTAAGCCGTTGCTAATTCAGCCATAAATGCTTTTTTGGTGATACCACATCCCGACCAGTTTAAACTGTTGCTCTTTGCTGCAAAAGCACTAGAGGTCATTGATAAACTTAATAAAAGACTGATTATGAGTGATTGTAGCTTCATGGTTAATTCCGTAATAATTTGGTTTAATATCGATAAATGCGGCTTCTGATAATGCTTTATTTTTTAGTTATTATTCGTTTCCAGCAAAATTGTACAGATTATTGGTTGATAAGTACTTAACGAATATTTTTTCTTGCAAAAAAAAAGCTGATATAGAATATATCAGCTTTTGGGGGATAAAGTCACTTAACTTAGGCTGCTTTATGAAAAATGGCTATTTAAAGCGGCATTATCGTAACAATTACCGTCATTTCCGCTAAATATATGCGGAAATGACGTATGTTTTCATATATCAACCTAAGGTAACTTAGCTAATTAAGCAGCAAATTTTGCTTTTGCTTCTTGAGCTGCTTTTGCTGTTTCAGCGTCATATGCGCCACCAGACCAAAGCATTTCGTATGCAATTTCTTCATTACCGTTTTCACAGGTTTCTAATACTTTTTCAAATAAAGGACGGAAAGTATCACTACGGTGAGATGCTTCATGCTCTTCAAAACTAGCCCAAAAAGTAACAATAATAGCTTCTTTACCTTTAAGCTCACTATCAACAGCTTGGCCAGTAGTTGAACCTTCGTTAGAAATCATGCCCATATTTAAAGACACGAAACCACCAATAAAACCGGTTTCTGAATGGTACGTTTTAACGTTTTCACATAGCTCAGCAACACGTTCTTGTAAATCATCTAAGCTGTATTCTGATTTTAAAATGACTCGGTTAACAGTAACAACACCATCGTGTGGAAAATTTGGTATAAATCCTGACATAATAATCTCCTAAATAAGTATATTATAAAATTCTAATACGATTATAATATAGACGCTCATTAGTAAAATCAAGTCTTATATAAAATTAATTATGGGTTATATCGATTAGGTTTGTGTCAATTTGGCATTTTTAGAAGATTTTACTGATTTTCCCACAACTCTTGAATTTTAACGGATAAATTCATGGGATCGAAGGGTTTCGGTACGACACCGAGCGCGCCATACGAGAGTAACTCTTGAACCTCGTCAGCTTGTACTTTTGCGGTCATGAAAATAACCGGTGTATTCGCGAGGCTGTCAATTTTACGTAATTCAGTGATCGTTTCTGGACCATCCATACCCGGCATCATAACGTCACTAAGAATTAAATCTGGAGCGAAGTCTTCAGCGACTTCAAGTGCTTTTTGGCCAGAGCTGCACACCTCGAGAATAAAGCCCCCGACATTTTCTAATGCCAAACGGGCGACAGTTTGGATATCGGGTTCGTCTTCGATGTATAAAATTTTATTTAAATTGGGCATCGTTCTACCTATTTTTCCGTTTTACAGGTTAGCGGCATGCCATTCTAGAACTTTATGTCATCCGGTTGGCATCATTAAAAAAGCGAATCTATTGACCGCTTTTAGTTTAAGGTTTGGCTCGAACGCTAGGGTTGTAGGTATAAAAATAAAGCGCCATTACCTCGTCGTAAATTTAATAGTAGTTCGTTGCTGCGTGATGCAATATCCATTAATTCACTAATATTCGATATTGGTATGCGATTGGCGGAAACGATGATATCACCACGCCGTAAACCTGCAGCTCGCGCGGGACTGCCATTGTCAACCTGATTAAATATTACACCTTCAATTCGGCGATAAAGTGGCGAGTTTTGATCAATATTACCCAATATCGAACCTGCTAATTTCGCATGTAAGTCTTTGCCATCCAATGTCGTTGCGATTGGTTTTTCAATTTTAGCCGTTAAGGTTTTTCGATTGCCGTCACGAATGATATCTAATGTGACTGAGCGTCCTATTCGTAATAAACCGATGGCATTGCGTAATAAGTTGGTGTTTTTAACCTGCTTATGATTTATTTTGGTAATGATGTCACCCGGTTTTAGACCGGCCTTGTCTGCCGCTGAATTTGGTGCAATTGAAGTTACAACCGCTCCTTGTTGCATTGGAATACCAAATGCTTGAGCCAATTGTGGTGATAAGTCTTGTGCTTGCGCACCTAATCGACCACGTCGAACTTCACCGTGGCTTAATAGTTGTTCTTTTATATCAATAACCATATTGATTGGTATCGCAAAGCCAATTCCGATATTGCCACCACTTTTCGATAAAATAGCAGTGTTAATACCAACTAACTCACCCCGTAAATTCACTAATGCACCACCAGAATTACCCGGGTTGATTGATGCATCGGTTTGAATGAAGTCTTCAAAGCCTTCAATACCAAGGCCGCTACGACCTAATGCACTAACTATACCTGATGTTACTGTTTGTCCAAGGCCAAACGGGTTGCCAATAGCCACCACAAAATCACCAACATCTAACTGGCTTGAATTTGCTATTTTTACAGCCGTTAGATTTTTTGCTGATACTTTAATAACGGCAATATCTGAATCTGGATCGGTGCCAATTAGTTTTGCCTCGAGTTGTCTGCCGTCACGTAAAGTAACTTGGATTTTGGCTGCATTATCAATCACATGGTTGTTTGTTAGGATTAAACCTCGTTCGGCATCAATCACAACACCCGAGCCGAGGCTTTGGGTTTCACGTTGTTGTGGTTGGGATGGAGCACCAAAAAAATGCTGAAAAAATGGGTCTTGTAATAGCGGGTTTGCACGTTGTTGTCGCACATAACCAATGGTCGCAATATTAACAACCGCCGGTGTCACTCGTTTTAGCATGGGTGCTAACGTTGGTAGCTTAGTACCTTGGCTATCTGTAATTGGTAATCCAGCAAAGCTGTTAGCGATGATAATGTTAGAGAATAAAAAAACTAAAAGAAGTTTAATGAATTTATTTTGCATTGATAGTTAAACCTTATTTTAAATTTATAATGAACCTTACTTTAATGACAATGACTTTTCAAAATAAGTTCCCGAGCAGGGTATAAATTTTATTTGTTTAAACACAAAAACACAAATTACATTTAATGCAATTTATGTTTTTATGTCGTAAAGTTAAGTTGAATATTAGCTATCAATCTTAATCCGTCGTGCTTTAATCTTTTCTGATTTTGGTATCGTTAATTCTAAAACACCATTATTGCTTTTAGCTTTAATATTATCGACATCAACAGAATCGGGTAAACTAAAGCGCCGGTAAAAGTGACCAGTGCTGCGTTCTTGGCGTTTAAAACTATCTTTATTTGCAGCACCAAGCGTATCTCGTTCGCCATTAATTGTTAGTACTGCGTTTTCCATTTGAATTTCTATTGTGCTTGGATCAACACCGGGAATATCGGCATAAATAATAAAATTATTTTCCTGCTCTTGAATATCAACGGCAGGTGTCCAGCTGTTTTTGTTCACTCGATCTTCAGCTACCGTTTTTTTCGACTCACTATTAACGTTGTTAAAAAATTCGTCTGTTAAATGCTGTAATGCATTCCAGTTATTATAAGCGAGTGGTTCATATCTCATTAAAGTCATTGTCGTGTTCCTCATTTCAAAAATTTAAAGTGTTTTACTTTGCTCTGAAATAAAAATGGGGATGTAAGAAATTTTTTCAAGTTTTTTTATTTTAATTATTCCTTATTTGTTACTAAATATGCTCGAAATTCATCTGTTTTAAAATATTTTTATTTTTTTGATGATTTTTTTCAGAATGATAAAAATAGGTGTGATTAAATAGTATTCGATTATTAAATAACACACTTAAATAGAGATAAATAAAATCAAAGAGTTAGCAAGTTATACACCGCTTGTTGGGGACTAACTATGGATAACATGGGGATAACTTGGGTATAACACGGTATAAACGGGGGACAAGTTAGCGTTGACAACCCTTTATATTGCGCCTATGCTTTCCGCATGACACAACATCTTGTGTTTTTAACAGAATATGGCACTTTATATGCGAGATTCTAAATATAAACCAAATCCGCAAATATTATGGTTAATTTGGCTCAAAATAGTGCTTAAACCAAAAAAACACGAGAAGTAAGAATAAGTTAGACATCAGTCCGATTGCTAAATTGGCTGATAGCATCACTACCTAGTGTAAGTGAAAACGGGAAAAACTGGAATCAGGGATAGTAATGGGGTGGATAACTTGCGCACTATGCGTCGCATTTTACTATGCAGCGTATCATGCACCTCTTTTTTGGTTTCCTGTTTCAATAACAATTATATTTGGCAATAAATTAGTTTAATACTAATTTTAGCAGGACTCGGAGAATTTAATAACTATGAAGCGTGCTCAATTGAGTGAAGTAACCCACACTAATGCTGCAGATGTACCCTACCAAGAAGCATCACTTGATATTTGGGATAAAAAATACCGCCTAAAATCCAAAGATGGCACACATATCGATAAAAACATCGATGATACTTACAACCGTGTGGCGCGCGCTATCGCTCAAGTTGAAACAACATCAGAAAAACAAACATTTTGGGAAACTGAATTCCTTTGGGCATTGCGCCATGGCGCCATACCGGCGGGCCGCATTACATCAAACGCAGGCGCACAAGAACATAAACCTGCTACCTCAACGATTAACTGCACCGTCTCTGGCACCATTCATGATTCAATGAATGACATATTAAATAAGGTGCATGAAGCCGGATTAACATTAAAAGCCGGTTGTGGCATTGGTTATGAATATTCAACGCTACGCCCAAAAGGTGCCTATGTTTCTGGTGCCGGCGCACATACTTCCGGGCCGTTATCGTTTATGGATATCTACGATAAAATGTGTTTCACGGTATCGAGTGCCGGTGGTCGGCGTGGCGCACAAATGGCTACTTTTGATATTGGTCATCCCGATTCTGCCGATTTTATACGTGCAAAACGCGAAGACGGGCGACTGCGGCAATTTAATTTATCACTACTGATCACCAAAGAGTTTATGGAAGCAGTCCATAACGAAACCGATTGGTCACTGGCTTTTCCAATTACTCAAGCAGAAGTTGATACCGATGGCGTTGATTTAAACGATGCCAAACAAGTCGTTTGGCGTGAGTGGCCAATTAAGTCTGAATATATTGTTAATAATGATGGCTTGGTTGCGTGTTTTATCTATAAAGTAATGCCCGCCAAACGCATGTGGGACATGATTATGGCCTCGACTTACGACTTTGCTGAGCCGGGTTTTATCTTAATCGATAAAATTAATGAAATGAACAATAATTGGTATTGTGAAAATATTCGCGCCACCAACCCCTGCGGTGAACAACCATTACCGCCTTATGGTTCCTGCTTATTAGGTTCCATTAACTTAACCAAATTTGTACGTGATCCGTTTACTCAAAATGCTGTTTTTGATTGGGCTGAATTTAAAAAAGTCACGGCCATTTTTACCCGTATGTTAGATAACGTAGTCGAAATTAATGGCCTGCCTTTAGAAAAACAACGCTATGAAATTGAATACAAACGCCGACATGGCATGGGATTTTTAGGATTAGGTTCCACATTAACCATGTTACGTAGCAAATATGGCTCTAAAGAATCATTAGAATTTACCGAACGTGTGAGCCGCGAATTAGCGATTACCGGTTGGGAAGTTGCTGTTGAACTGGCAAAAGAAAAAGGCCCCGCAGCCATTATGGACGAAGCGTTTGAAGTCACTGGTGAAATGTTACATAAACGTCCAGAAATGAAAACAGATGGATACCAAGTTGGTGATAAAGTTCAAGGCAAAATATTGCATGCAAAATACAGTCGCTACATGCAACAAATAGCCGATGTCGCACCAGAGCTAATGGATGAAATGGCTCAAGTGGGCGCGCGTTTTACCCATCACACCTCCATTGCTCCCACCGGGACTATTTCACTATCACTCGCGAATAACGCAAGTAATGGCATTGAGCCAAGTTTTGCACATAATTACTCACGTAATATCATACGTGAAGGTCGCAAAACGAAAGAGAAGGTTGATGTTTTTTCATTTGAGTTACTTGCCTATCGGGAAATCATTAATGATAAGGCCATGCCCTATAGCGACGATCCAGAAGCGCAACTCCCTGATTATTTTATTAGTGCTGACGATATCAATCCTAAAGAACACGTTGACGTACAAGCTGCCGCTCAAATTTGGATTGATTCATCCATTTCTAAAACAGCAAACGTACCAACGGATTATCCTTATGAAGATTTTAAAGATATTTATCTTTATGCCTATGAAAAAGGCCTTAAAGGTTGCACCACATTCAGGTTTAATCCTGAAGCATTCCAAGGCGTGTTAGTTAAAGAACAAGACTTAGAAGAAACTACATACAAATTCACTTTAGATGATGGTTCAATTGTTGAAGTTAAAGGTAACGACGAAATAGAATATGACGGTGAAATGCACTCTGCAGCAAACTTATTTGACGCACTCAAAGAGGGTTATTATGGAAAATTCTAATGTAATATCGCTTACAAATAATCAAAGCAAATTTGGTGATTTTGATTTAATGCACAATTTATTGCGGTATGTTTACGCAACGAAAAAAACGGCAAAAGTAGAAACACAAACAGTTTCACCAGAGCTGCTGGCATTACAACAAACTTATTATTGTCGTGCAGCACTCAAACGGCGTTTAAAGCAAATCGCAATGTATGAACACGAGTTACACGACTAAGTTATTAAATTTATATTAACTAAACCAGTAACAACAAAAACAAAAAATTATTGGTTTAATTAAAAGGAGAGAAAAATGTCGATAAAGATAAGCAAAAAAATCGTCGGCTATGAAGTTGCAAAAAAAGACGCAGCAGAACCAGCAGTAGAAATTGAAGCAGTAAAAGAGCCAACCGCTGAAATAATTCAGATGCACGAAAAGGTTGAGCGCCCAGAAGAATTACACGGCTCAACCTATAAAGTAAAAACGCCAATGTCTGAGCATGCTCTCTATGTCACCATTAATGACATCATACTAAACAGAGGAACCGAGCATGAGTTACGCCGTCCATTTGAAGTGTTTATTAATTCCAAAAATATGGATCACTTCCAATGGATAGTCGCATTAACTCGAATTATATCTGCCGTGTTTCGTAAAGGTGGAGATGTTACGTTTTTAGTGGATGAATTGCGCTCCGTGTTTGATCCAAAAGGCGGCTACTTTAAAAAAGGCGGAAAATATATGCCTTCATTAGTGGCTGAAATCGGCGATGCCATTGAGTCTCATCTTAAAATGATCGGAATGATAGTAGACGATAGTTTAGATGAACATCAAAAAAAATTAATAGCCGACAAACGAGCCGAATTTGAAAAATCCACGAAGCCTGAAAACGAGCTTAGTGTTGATAAAAGCAGTTTCCCTGCTGGCTCTCAGTTATGTGGCAAATGCTCAACCAAGGCGGTCATTAAAATGGATGGTTGCATGACATGCTTGAATTGCGGTGATTCTAAATGTGGTTGATTATTAAGTTCGTCACTAAATAATATCCTACCTGTGTTTTATTCATTTTACATCACAATTTTGATAGTCCATCAAAGTTGTGATGTAGCACTTTACTTCCTATATTATAAACTAAGACAATGGTGATGCCGTTTATCTTAATTTTATTTATTAAAAAAATACTAACGCTAAAAAAAACATTAACGTATTTTTGTTCTAAAAAATGTTAATTGCAAATAAACAAATATGCAGTATTTATCTTTTCATTAAAATGAGTGAATCACTATTAAAATACTGATATTCTTGAAAATAATAATTAACTTGAATAAAAGAGAATATGTTTTAGGGGGTGGCTGTATAATAGTGTAAAAAACTGCGGCGATCTAATATGATGTT
>CAZEPW010000076.1:0-13838 GCA_964514215.1 uncultured Thioalkalispiraceae bacterium | reverse complement strand
TTAATTATTGTACATTCTTAATTCAATTCAACGACTTATTATATTTCTATAATAAAATTGTATAGACTATATAGACTTAGTGTAGACTGAGCTATTGTTTAAAGTGATAGCATTCTTTAGATATCATCACGAGTAAATCACACAATAAAATTATTGAAACAGTGTTCATAACCTCTATTGGAGTACTGGTCTTTTAGTTAAACAGGCTATGAACTATTGAGTAAATGGAGTATTCGATGACAGAATATTTACCTGGCCTTGCCGGAGTCCCCGCGACAAAATCAAATATATCAGATATCAATGGCGACAAAGGTATTCTCGCCTATCGTGGCTACCCTATTGAAGAATTGGCTGAACACAGCAGTTTTGAAGAAACTGCATTGTTATTGCTGGACGGTTTTTTACCGACTGCGCATGAATTAGCTGAATTTGATGATAGTTTACGAGATAACCGTCGCGTAAAATATCAAATTCGTGATCTTATGAAAGCATTGCCATCTGCAGGTCATCCAATGGAAATGCTGCAAACTTCGATAGCCAGTTTGGGTATGTTTTATCCCGGTAATGATTGTTTAATTGGTGGCTCTCAATGTAATGACTTAAATTACATTAATAATATGTCAATTAAAATAATTGCACGAATGGCCACCATGGTTGCCATGTGGGAGCATATTCGCAATGGTTATGATCCGATTGAGCCACGAAAAGATTTAAATTATGCTGAAAATTTCTTGTATATGTTTACCGGAAAAGAACCCGATCCAATGCTTGCAAGAATTATGGATGTTTGCCTAATTTTACATGCTGAACATACCATCAATGCATCAACGTTTGCAGTCTTGGTTAATGGCTCGACATTAGCCAGTCCAAACTGCGTTATGGCTTCCGCAATTGGCACCTTATCAGGGCCATTACACGGTGGTGCGAATGAACGTGTGCTTGATATGCTTGATGAAATTGGCAGTTCTGAAAAAGTTGAAGAATATATTGATACCAAGCTGGCAAACAAAGAAGTGATTTGGGGTATGGGACATCGAGAATACAAAACCAAAGATCCGCGAGCAACAATTTTACAAAAATTAGTTGATCAATTTATTGAGTCTCGTGGTGGCAATATCAATCCTCGTTTTGAATTAGCTAAAATGGTTGAGCAAGTCTGTGAAGATCGGCTTTCTAAAAAAGGTGTATATGCCAATGTTGATTTTTATTCGGGTATTTTATATGAAGAAATGGGCATTCCTAAAGATCAATTTACTGCCATTTTTGCAATTTCTCGAACTGCAGGTTGGTTAGCGCATTGGCGTGAGCAGCTTGGTGATAATCGAATATTCAGACCAACCCAAGTTTATATCGGTGAACCTATTAGAAAATATGCACTGTTAGATGATCGATAAATGTTAACAATTTAGTCAGTATTGTCTCAAGTTTGTTTAGCGCTTGCTATACTTAGTTTACAACTAAAAACTAGAATTGAATTAGAGTTAGCAAATAAATTACATGCCAGATATAAGTAAGATTATAGAGTCAGACTCAATTTTAATTATTAATAATGATATTAATGATGCCTTGCAACTGGATAAAATTCTTCAATCTTATGGCTATAAAGTTGATATATACACACAATGCAATGATTTGTATATTACGTTAAAAACAGTCAAGCCAACGATTATTCTTTTAGATTTTAAAACCTGTTTGAGTGAAAATACATTAATTTTAAAGTCATTAAATAAAATACAAAAAAATGTATTATCGATGGTTATTATTGATAATAAAGACATCGATTCAGCAGCTGAATTGTTTAGCATTGGTGTATATGACTTTATTAATAAACCCTATATCGCTGAGAATATTAAAATCCGAGTTAAGCATTGTATTGATCAATCCAACCTTAGCCGCGAAAAAAATAAAATTGAAAAAGCCTTAGAGACTAGCGAAGAGCGTTTTGTTCGTGCCATTCATGGTTCGAATGATGGTATGTGGGATTGGGATATAAAAACAGGGGAAATTTTTTTTTCGAGTCGTTGGAAAGAAATGCTGGGCTATTTTAATTCTAACTTTCCAGAGAAATATACCGATTGGCGTGGGTTAATTCACCCTGACGATTCGGGAAAGTCCCTTATGTTGTGTTTGAATTTACTTGATGGAACGAGTAGTTCAATCGACTTTGAATACCGCTTATTAACAAAACAAAATAAATATAAGTGGATTCACATCCGTGCGATGGCCTCTTATGATCAAAATAAGGAGGTTATTTTTATTTCAGGTTCTCATAGTGATATCTCTGAAAAGAAACAAACCTTATTTGAACGTCAACGATTAGAAACTCAACTTCGACAATCACATAAAATGAAAGCTCTTGGGCAATTAACCAGTGGTATTGCACATGACTTTAATAATATTCTGGCATCAATCATGGGCTATGCAGAATTATCTAAAGAATTTTTATTAAAGGAAAGTGATACTCGATTAAGCGCATATCAAGATGAAATACTTATCGCCGGTTCTAGAGCTCGTGACTTAATATCTCAATTATTAACCTATAGCCGAGATAGTGGTGGCAATTCATCAAAAGTATTATTACAGCCTTTAGTTAAAGAATTAGTTAAATTATTAAAATCATCTTTTCCTACAACGATTGAAATAAAGTTAAACATTGAAAATGAATTACCCAGTATTGTTATTGATCCAATACATATAGAACAAGTCATTATGAATCATTGTTTAAACTCTAAAGAAGCAATGGAAGGTAAAGGCCAAATTATCATTTCGTTAACGTATGAAAATGTTGATTCAAACCATGAAAAAATTTGCGCCTCTTGTCATGAATCTTTTGGTGGCAGTTATGTCGTGTTTACTATCGATGATACTGGTAAAGGGATCGATTCTCATTCATTGAATAAAATATTTGATCCCTATGTTACTACAAAAGAATTTGGGGATGGCCCTGGTATGGGTTTATCGGTAATACATGGAATTGTACATCAAAATAATGGTCATATTTGTGTCGATTCTGTTGTTGGTCAAGGAGCTACATTTGAATTGTATTTTCCTGCTATTAAAAAAATAAAGCCAATAAGTTCAAAAGTTAAAAATATTCCAATAACCGAGACATCAAAAAAAGCGAGCATCCTTGTGGTTGATGATGAAAAACCGGTGGCTGACTATTTAGGAGAGTATTTAAAATTACATGGCTATAAAACCACAGTATTTACTAATAGCCTAGCGGCATTGGATTTAGTAAAAAATGATCCGGAGCAGTTTGATTTGTTAATAACCGATATGACTATGCCAAATTTAACGGGGATTGAACTTGCAAAAGAATGCAGTAAATTATCAAAAGCAATGTCAATTATCGTTTGTTCAGGTAATAATGAAATAATAAATGATTCTAATTGTAAGATAACATCAATTAAAGAGGTTATTGCTAAACCATTTGTTGGTAGTCAATTATTGTTGACGGTTGCCAGTGTGCTTGAATAACTTGGTGTTGTTGCAGCATAAACAGCACCTAAAATACACGGATGACTTGCTCCCGTAACCGATGGACAATTTCCTGCTTGGTTTTCAAGTCGTTGTTTGGCTAACCAGGCAAAGGCACAAGCTTCAACCCAATCTGGATTAAAATCTAAAACAAGGGTTGAATCACATTTGATATTGTTGTTTGACAACAAGTCTTTTAATAATGTTATTAATGTAAGATTATAAACACCACCACCACAGACAAACACTTCATCGATATCATTTAATGAATTAATATCATTAACAATACTTTGTGCCGTCAGTGCATTTAATGTCATTTGAATATCGTTATTACTGATCGAATTATTTTTGCGATAGTTATTTAAAACCGTATTTAGCCACGTTACATTAAATATATCGCGTCCAGTTGATTTTGGTCTCGGTTCTTGAAAGTAGTCGTGTTGCAGTAATAACTTTAAAAAATTTTTATCTATTGTTCCAGATTTAGCCCATGCACCGTTTTTATCATAGGTTTTGTCTTGGTGTTGTTGAATCCACTCATCCATCAGACAATTACCCGGGCCAGTATCAAAGCCCTGTATAAGCTCCGATTTTGCACTGGGAAGATAAGTAATGTTTGCAATTCCACCTATATTTAAAATAATACGATTTTTATCGCGGTGTTGAAATTGGAACTGATGAAATGCAGGAACTAATGGCGCACCTTGGCCGCCAGCAGCGATATCGGCACGACGAAAATCAGAGATAGTTGTAATATTGGTTTTTTCAACAATGATATTGGCATCGGCTATTTGTAACGTTGATGGGAAATCACTGTTTGGGTAGTGACGTAGGGTTTGTCCATGAGAACCAATTGCAATAATATCTTGTTTTGATATCGATGATTTATTAAGTAAATGGTTTACAGCATCAGCAAATAATGTTCCGAGTTGATAATCCAACTGCAACATGGTTTTTAGTTCACCATCATTGGAAAAATTTGCTTGCCAGATTTTTTGTTGAATGGTTTTTGGAATTTCATGAGAATAGCTGTCTAATACTACTAATTTTTGATTAGTAATTGAAACAATAACAGCATCAATGCTATCTGCACTGGTGCCGGACATTAATCCTATGTAGTTTCCATTCATCTGTTATTTTACGGGTTTAAAGCAACTTTAATTTGGTTGTAACTATCTAATTGAGCAATCATTTTAGTCGCATAGACTAAATACTCGGCTTTAAATTCTTTATTAATTGGTTTAGCGTTTGGTAATTTCACCGTTAATGGGTTTCGGTGAACACCATTGACGCGAAATTCATAATGTAAGTGAGGGCCCGTTGAACGCCCCGAACTACCAACATAACCAATAGTTTGGCCTTGTTTAACTTTCTGGCCCACTCGAAGTCCTTTTTTATAACCATTTAGATGGGCATAGAGCGTGCTGTACTTACCACCGTGTTTGATAATAATAGCTCGGCCATAACCACCTTTACGTTTTTTATGAATAACTTTACCATTACCCGATGCACGAACGGGCGTACCACGTCGGGCAACATAATCAACGCCTTTGTGTAATCGCATGTAATTTAAAATAGGATGTTTACGTTTGCCAAAGCGTGAACTAATGCGTCGAAAATCAACCGGAGTTCTTAGAAATGCCTTACGCATTGATAGACCTTCAGGTGTATAATAATCGGTTCGTTTTTGCTTATCGGTAAAGCGTATTGCTTTATAACTGCGTTTTTGACTAACAAACTCTGCAGCTAGAATAGCACCATCACGAATTTTATTGCCTTCTAAGAAGTGCTCTTCATAAACAATACTGAAATGATCGCCGGAACGAATGTCTAGTGCAAAATCAATATCCCAACCAAAAATACCGGCTAGATCCATAATAATGCCATTTGATAATCCAGCCGATAGACCGGCTTCAAACAAGGAGCTTTGTATCCTCACTTTGGCATGTGTAATGCGTTTTTCAATACTTTTAATGATAGGAACAGCTTGATAACCATCGTTAAATTTCATAACGTGCAAAGAATTTAATGAATCTTGGATATAAACGAGTTCTTGTAATGAACCATTATCAGAAATTCGAAATTTGATCTCTTGCCCTGGTTTTATTGCGTTTAAGGATTGAGTTGATTTACCTAAAGTAATGATTTTATGTAATTCTTTTGGATTTAAATTAACTTTTTTAAAGATTAATGCTAAAGATTGTCCCGATTTTACTTTATAAGATGACCACTTTAATTTAGGAAAAACAGATTTTTTTTCTTGGAGTAATGTTGAGGTTAGAACGGTGGGATTATCGATGAAAATGTTTTTTTCTGAAATACTAATAGCATCGATATCGGGCTTATTAAAATTAGGCATTTCAACATCAGGCTCATCGATATACTGGTTATTGTTATTAAAGTTTAATGGTAAATCAACTGTAATTTGGTCGCTCTCATTGGCACTTTGTGACTCTACAGCAATGTCTCGAGTCGCTTCTGCCTGTTCTGAAATAAACACCGCGATACCACTTATGATGATTAAAAAGCATACCATTATAATCATATGGGATCGTTTTATGCGAGGACTTGGCTGTTGCCATTCTTGATATTTTCCCTTAGGATTTGTAAGAGAAATATTCTTATAGTCTTTTTTCAAGAAAGAGTTGTAATTCACGGATTTTCCTAAATTATTTCATATTACAACCATAGCCTGAAATACCGTGATTGGTCAATAACAGGGCACTCAATTCATTATTAAATATAATGAATTGCCAACAAATTAGGAATATCACTGATTATATTAAGTATGGTAACCTAACATGCTTAATTTCCACATTTTTAACTTTAACTTTTTCTAGGGTATGTAAGTGATGCAAACGACAGATACAACTAATATTCAATCAACGCTTGAGCGGATTAAACGAGGCTGTGATGAAATATTGGTCGAAGAAGAATTAATTGCAAAGCTCAAAAAAGGTACAGCTTTAAAAATTAAATGTGGCTTTGATCCTACTGCACCTGATTTACATTTAGGTCACACGGTGCTTATTAATAAGCTGCGTGTGTTTCAAGAGTTAGGACACGAAATTTTGTTCTTAATCGGTGATTTTACCGGTTTAATTGGTGATCCAACCGGTAAATCGGCGACACGGCCAGCATTAACCGAGCAACAAGTGCTGGAAAATGCTGAAACATATAAAGAACAAATATTTAAAATTTTAGATCCGGATAAAACAACAATTGTGTTTAATTCCAGTTGGATTAAAAAACTCGGTGCAACGGGTATTATTGAACTTGCGTCACAACATACTGTGGCACGAATGCTTGAGCGGGATGATTTTAGTAAACGTTACAAAGCAGGTAAACCAATAGCCATACATGAATTTTTATACCCATTAATTCAGGGGTACGATTCAGTTGCTATGAAAGCGGATATTGAGCTTGGCGGTACCGATCAAAAGTTTAATTTATTGGTTGGTCGAGAATTGCAAAAATCAAGTGGTATGGAACAACAAGTCGTCATTACTATGCCACTTTTGGAAGGTTTGGATGGCGTTCAAAAAATGTCAAAATCATTAGGTAATTATATCGCTATCGATGAGCCGCCTAAAGAAATGTTTGGTAAATTAATGTCTGTTTCAGATGAGTTAATGTGGCGTTATTTTGAATTATTGAGTTTTAAAAGTGTTGAGCAAATTAATATTTTTAAAGAAGAAATTAATAATGGCAAAAACCCTCGCGATATTAAATTTATTTTGGCGCAGGAAATCGTTGAACGGTTTCACGGTGAGGGTAGCGGCGAATTAGCACAACAACAATTTATTAAACAGTTTCAAGCGGGAGCCATTCCTGATGATCTTGATGAGATAACCTTAACAACTGAAACGGGCTCGTTGGCAATAGCAAATATCTTAAAAGATGCTAAATTAACATCAAGCACCTCTGAATCATTACGAATGTTAAAACAAGGCGCTGTTAAAATAGAGGGTAAAAAAATTGAGGATATAAAACTGATTATTGAGTCGGGTACTTGCCACGTTTATCAGGTTGGTAAGCGACGCTTTGCTAAGATAACGATACAATAAATTTTATGGTGTTATTATAGGGAGACACCATTGGGTAATATAGGATTTATATCAAAACAAGGGTAATTACCTACTACAATATTAAGCTGTTTTCGTGTAGTCTATAATGCTTAATATGGATTATAGAAAAATATCGCGACTATTATTAATGGATATTAAATTATAATTGTCATGGACGATTTCATATTACCATATTTATAAAATGGTAATAACTCGTTACTAAAATTAATTAGTTAGTGTTATTGAAATCAACGATGCGTAAATTACATCTACCTCAAGTACTCGATTCTCAGGTTACAAATAACTCCAGCGAGTTTGAGTCGCGTCGTTCAGATAAATCATTACAAGAAGAAAATTACGAATTAAAAAAATTTGTAGAAGCTCAAAAACTGCAGCTCGACTGGTATCGTAGTTTTTCGAATTCAGATTCTTCCAGCTTAACATTTTCCGAGCATGCCAAACAGCTAACACATTTTATCGCAAAATTTTACTCTCCGGCAATTATTATTGTAAACCGATTTAATGCAACCTGGGATTTAGTTCCAGTACATGTTGATAATCCTTACGATGAAATTCCATTAGCGGCATTAAAAGCCAGACTGGATAATATTGAGGGTTATTTAGATAAACTTCGTAATAAAGAAACAATTAAATACAATTCCAATGATTTGTCTGCTAGTTATTTTATTTCCATTTTAGAGGTGCCATTGGTTGCGGATGATGCGGTCGTGGGTTCAATCGCTATTTTATCAAAATGCCAGCGAAATTGGTCTAAATTAGACTGCGATACGGTCACTAATGTTGCTCGCACACTAGCTCGATCGGTCGCGCCTGAACTCGATATTAGTAGTTTGGATAATATTGTTAATACCTTTGAATTAAACAAAAGAAAATCACAGCAATCAACGAATGATGAGTTGTTTTTTGAGTTACCTATTTGCATTGTCGAAATCGATACCAACGGTATCATCCAGAGGGTGAATGCAGAATTAATTAATGTGTTATCAATTCAAAATGAATTACTCATCGTTAATCAAGCACTAGCGGATTTATTTATTTCAAGTGAAATAAATGATTTTAAAAAATATTTTCAATTTGCTTTAAACGGTAATGTCGTTAAAACAGAGTTAACCACCAAACAAAAGTACGGTAATGATAATCTAATTGTTAACTTTATTCCTCAAATAGACGCTGATGATAAAGTGCAGTTGGTCTATTGTTCATTACAGAATTTAGAAAAAGGTATCGAATCCAGTTTATCGCCGGATTCCCATGCTTGGATGCAGGCAGTCGTTGCTGAGTTTGGGTTAAATGCATTATCTTCAACCAATTTAAATGAGCTGTTATCTGAAGCTATCATTATTAGTACCGCGACACTGGGGTTAGAATTTGCAGGTTATTTAGAATTATCTCAAGACACTCGATTTTTAAATGGTCGAGCAGGCACTGGATGGAGTTGTGTCGATTTTTCTAGCATCCAAATTCCATCATTACCATTAGCCGCGACCGACCTGTTTAATACACGAAAATGTATCGCATCAACTCGTATTGACCAAGATAATCGTTTTGCATCGATGACTTTTTTGCGTGAACACGGAATTATCAGCGGTATCAGTGTTGGTGTTTCTGCTAACAGTCAAATTCATGGCCTGCTGGGTGTTTTCACTAAAGAGAAAAGGATTTTTAAGCCGGAAGAAATTAGTTTTTTGCGCTCAGTTTCTAACGTATTATCAGAATCCATTACTCGTATTGAAGTTGATGCGGCCCTAAGAGAATCTGAAGAACGATTTAGAGCGGTATTTGAGCAAGCAGTTGATTCGATTGTATTAGTTGATGCTGCGACTGGAAATATACTGGAATTTAATGATAGCGCGCATATCACGTTACATTACACCCGCAAAGAATTTCATAAATTAAATATCAATCATGTGGATGCAAATATTGACACCGAGGCATTTTTGCAGCATTTAGAACATGTTAAAGAAAATGGGTTCGATAATTATGAATCGCGTCATAAAACTAAAAGCGGTAGTTACCGAGATGTGCTTGTTAGTACGCGTGAAATTTACTTGCGAGATAAAACTCTTCATTTAAGCATTTGGCGCGACGTGACTGAACGACGAGCCGGTGAAATAGAAAGAGAAGAACTTCAAAATCAATTAGTCCAATCGCAAAAAATGGAAGCCTTAGGGCAGTTGACTGGTGGCATTGCTCATGATTTTAATAATATTTTAGCAAGTATTTTAGGGTATACCGAGTTAGCGATATTACGATCAACCGAGTTCTGTGATGACAAATTGGATGAATATTTATTACAGGTACAACAATCCGGTGAACGTGCACGGGATTTAATTAGCCAAATGTTAGCTTTTGGACGAACCAGTAATACTAAACCCCAAGCAACTAAAATTGATGTCATCGTTACTGAGGTGACCAAATTACTTGATTCTATTTTACCATCGACAATTCAAATAAAGTTAGAGTTTGATAAAAATATCCCGTCAGTAATGATGGACCCGGTACAGTTGCATCAAATTGTAATGAATCTTTGTATTAATGCCCGCGATGCCATGAATGGTAACGGCGTAATAACAATCAAAGTATTAAATGTGGTGACTCAAGAGACCTTATGTACATCTTGCCAACATAAGATTCGTGGATCATACATAGAGCTGTGTGTCGAAGATATGGGCTGTGGCATTGATTCAGCCACTCTAGCTAGAATATTTGAGCCGTTTTATTCAAGTAAGCCCGTTGATAAAGGTACGGGGATGGGGTTATCGGTTGTTCATGGTATCGTACATCAAGTTCAAGGGCATATATTAGTCGATTCCATTCCAAATTCAGGCACTCGTTTTTCAATCTTATTTCCTATTACCGATGAATTGGAACAACGTCGTGAAACTGAAATAGTTCCACCTCGCTTAATTAATGAAGGCCATATTTTAGTTGTGGATGACGAAGAGAGTTTAACAAAATTCATTAACGAATTATTGGACATACACGGTTTCCAAGTCACGGTAGCGAATTCAGGCTCAAAAGGTCTTGAAATATTTAAAAATGACCCAGAGAGTTTTGATTTAGTGATTACCGATCAAACCATGCCCGGCATGACTGGAATTGAACTTAGTAAAAATCTTAAACAATTGAACCCGGCATTACCGATCATTTTATGTACGGGCTATAGCGAGCAAGTCAGTAGTGAGAATGCACATTTACATGGTATTTCTGAATATTTAACCAAGCCGGTTAGTCGAGAGGTGTTATTAAACACCATTAGTAATTTATTAATTCAATCTAAATTCGCCTTTTAATTAATCAAATATACTTCACTTCATATAAGTGGCTATATACAGGTGTAAAATGCTTACGCCAGTAATGTAATGCTTAATGAATTTTAAGCGCATCGTTATTTAAAAATAGTCGAAAACTCAATTGAGAGTAGAACTAAAATGATTGTTGTCTTTATTTAGTCCAAAAAGCTAAATGCCCCTAATTTTTGCTTAATTGAAATAAACTTATTTTTTATAGGCATAAACTTTGACCTCGATTACAAATGATACTATACATAATGTCATAAGTAATTTTATGTTTGGGCCTATATGAGTGCACTTGTTATTTTATTGGTTGAAGATAATCCCGATGATGCGATATTAGCTGTTCGAGCATTTAAAAAACACAATTTGGTTAATGACATTATTGTTGCGCAAGATGGTGTTGAAGCATTAGAGTATCTTCACTGTGAAGGTCAATATGAAAATCGTGATTGCTCAAATCAACCTAATATCATTATTCTCGATTTAAATCTTCCTCGATTAAATGGCCTTGATGTTTTAAAAGACATTCGTGGTGATAGCCGTACAAATTTAATTCCTGTTATTATGCTAACGTCTTCAATTGAAGAAAGTGATGTTCTTCATTGTTATGAATCGGGTGTTAATAGTTATATACACAAACCACTCGACTTTGATACGTTTTCTGAAATATCTATTCAGCTAGTTGATTATTGGTTTTCTGCCAATATAACACCACCACTTAATGGAATCGTTTAAATGAGTATTCCGCTTCAATTATTAATCGTTGATGATTCTGAAAATGATTCATTATTATTGGTTCGAGAGCTTAGCAAAGGCGGTTACGATGTTAGCCATGAGCGGGTTGATAATAGTGAAGACATGCGACATGCCATAGCGGGTGGTGCATGGGATATTATTATTACCGATCATAATATGCCGGGGTTTGATTCAACGCAGGCATTAAAAATTGCAAGTGATAGTAATAATGATACTCCCGTTATTATTGTATCGGGAAATATGGGGGAAGATATTGCTGTTGATGCGATGAAATCCGGTGCGATGGATTATATTATGAAAGATAATTTATCGCGCTTAGTTCCGGCTGTTCAGCGGGAAGTTCGTGAAGCTGAATCACGTAAGGCTCGACGGCAAGCCGAACAAACAATTATCCACATGGCTTATCATGATGCTTTAACCGGACTAGCCAATAGAAATGAGTTTGAACACCGCCTAAAAGATGCCATTACAGTCTCTAAATTAAGGCATATTCATCATGGTTTGATGTATATCGATTTAGATCAGTTTAAAATAATTAATGATACCTGTGGTCATGTTGCCGGTGATGAGCTTTTACGTCAATTGTCTAATGTGCTTAATAGTCAAATTCGAGAAACCGATACTCTGGCTCGATTGGGTGGTGACGAGTTTGGAATTTTATTGGATAACTGTCCAATTGAAACAACAATAACAATTGCTGAAAATATTATTTCTGAAATTAATAACTTCAGTTTTCAATGGCAAAATAAATCGATTGATATTACGACGAGTATTGGTTTAGTTGCGATCAATAATAAAAGTCGAAATGTTTCATCCGTATTGAGTTGTGCCGATATTGCTTGTTATACCGCAAAAGATCTTGGTCGCAATCGAATTCACATTTACAAGGAAGATGATAAAGAATTATTACGCCGTCATGGTGAGATGCAATGGGTTTCAAAAATTCGAGCGGCCATACAACATGATGAGTTTTTATTATATCGACAAAACATGATGGTGGTTAATCAGGATGAATCGGAGTTTTCAAGTTTTGAATTTTTACTAAGATTAAAAGATAAAAATGGCGAAATTATTCCACCAGGTGCTTTTATTCCAGCAGCAGAACGCTACAATTTGATGCCAGACTTGGATCGTTGGGTTATCAATCGAGCCTTTCGATATTTAGCCGAAAACTCAGAACGCCTAATGTCTGGAAGTAATTCATTTTTTGCCTTTATAAATTTATCAGGAGCGTCGTTAAGTGATGATAAGTTTTTTAATTATATTCGTGACAAATTTAAAGAATATAATTTAGATCAAAAAATTGTTTGTTTTGAAATAACTGAAACTGCAGCCATTACTAACCTGCAACTTGCTATCGATTTTATACGTGATATCAAAGAACAGGGCTGTCATTTTGCATTAGACGATTTTGGTAGTGGTTTAAGTTCATTTACTTATTTAAAAAACATCCCCGTTGATTTTTTAAAGATTGACGGCAGTTTTGTCAGAAACATGTTGTATGACGATATGGATGCTGCATTTGTAACGGCCATTAACCAACTAGGGCATGTCGCTAATTTAAAAACAATTGCCGAGTTTGTTGAGAATGAGCAAACTCTTGAAAGGTTAAAAGATATTGGCGTTGATTATGCTCAGGGTTATGGTATTCATCTACCAGAGTCCATTGATATTGAAGAAAGTCATTATTTAAAATCATTAGTAAAACGCAGTAACGATAAAACCTAGTGCAGTGTTATGCTGTGACGGATAGTTTTTTAGCTATCTCACTGATATTGCTAGGTTTATAACCTCTCTTAAATTTATTTCCACACTTTTTCAATATAATCCTTGACCGATTTGCTTGGCTGCGTATAATGCGCGACTTCCCTGATGAAGGGGAAGAAAGAAACAAAGTTAAGGTTTTAATTAGATTTAAAAAGATTCGAAATAAGCCTTGACCGATTTACAACGATGCGTATAATGCGCATCTTCCCTGAGACAGGGAACTGAAAAAAACGAAGCAAATAGCTTTTAATTAAAGAAATTAAATTAAAAGCTTGACGAACATTTAGAATTAGTATATAATGGTCGTCTCGCTGGAGACAGTTTTTCAGCAGCTCTTTTACAAAATAGATTAAGTAATTTGTGTGGGTACTTGCGTTAACGATGTTCTTGCGAAGAACGTTGATGTAAGTAACCTAAGTCAATTAAGAAACGTAAGTGTTTTAATAGAATT
>CAZEPW010000075.1:2277-14432 GCA_964514215.1 uncultured Thioalkalispiraceae bacterium | reverse complement strand
GTAACTACTTAATTTCTTTATTTAAATTATATTTGCTTATCCCGAGTTCAGGTTAAATAAGTTTTTTCATTCTTGCTAATAACATTTTTTCCCAAACAGTATCCCGCTCAAGAAAACTCACGTGTTTTAATATTTTCTTTTCCGTGGGAATAGCGCTTCTGATTAAAACCAAGCGGTTCGTATTATTTTGGGTATCAACTATTTTAAACGTCCCGGCATATTTAGCCTCAGCTTCATTAACCTTGATAGAAAAAAACGCCATATCAGGCACAACAACAAATAAATCAAGAGAATGATTTCGAGTCTCTAAACTCGAAATTATATAAATACCCGGTTTCAAATTCTCAGCAACAAAATTTCCATTTATAAATGTTCTGACATTAACCGATGCATTTTTATCTACTTTTCCATTGCCCAACAATTTATTAATCACAACACTTCTCAAACGCGAACCAGTCTGAAAATTACCATAAATAATCCCACTATTATTATGTTGAATTTTGACACGTTCAACAACACGAATAGCGCCCTTATTATTATGTTTGGTACCTGTATAGTGGTATTTTTTGCCCGTTATCGCACAGCTAGCAAGAGTTAAGCTGATGAGGCATATTAATAATTGCAATTTCACTTTCAAACCACCCTTTGTTTTACTCAATAGCGTCCATCAACTAAAAAACTTCAATGTTTTTACAGAAAATGGGACCAAAATTTGGGGTGAAATGTATTAAATCAGTTACTGATCATGATGACAAATGAGCGATTAAACAAACTATCATCACAACCAGCAACTCAGAATAAATGTAAAAAAATATTTATAAGCTGTAACTCTATTTTAATCTTATTAACAAAATTTTTTTGTGCTTATAATTTAACTTGAGTAGATTCTTTGCTTGCAGTGTTATTACTTTCTTTTGACTCTTCGCTCACAGTAGCTTCACCTTCTGCTAACTCACTAGCACGTTCATCCAAATAAGTTCCACCAGCACCTTCTACTACAATACAGTCATACATTTCATCTGCATTTAAAGTATCAGGGCATACATCATCGGCAGATGCAAAAACTGCAACATTTAATAATAATACTGCTGTTACTATCTTCCATAATAAATTCATAAATCACCTTTTAAAAGTTTTACTACTAAACAAGCCACTATCAAACAGTGACACCAATATATTAATAACTCCAAATTAAAACACAATTTAAAGCAGCCAGATTCTCACCCTGCAACCCGATAGTTCAAGACTACCTGCTAACTTTGCTAATCTCTTGCTGAAATTTAGTAACACCTGATTTAATTTAAATTAATTAAACAAATCAGATCGACATCGAACAATTTCGAAAAAGGAAAACGCTAATGGAAACCTATTGCAGTTGAATATTAAGTTACGCCACAGTTATATTTTTGTTAAGTATAACTATCGCTTGCTTATATCCAGTTGATTTCTAACAGGCAGTATCTTTTCATATATTAGTATTTAATGAAACACTTTATTACTAAAATGTTTAATTATTTTACCTAAATTCTCTTTATTGTTTTATTTGTAAGCAAGTGGTAAACAACATCAACAGCTATACGAAAATAAATAAATATAATTAAAATACCGGCTCTAGATTTGAACTACGTAGTGTAATTATACGTAGCTCAACTTAAAATAATAGTATGATAGTACTAAAATTTAAACACAAATTAAATTATCGCACTTTAGTAAGCGCATCTCAGTTTAGACTGAATCTAGCTAAATCAAATTGAGTCACGATTAATCTTATAACCAAGACGTTGATTTAGATCTTTTTCCGACAAGTCGTTTCTGGGTCTAAAAGGTGAATGGTGTTTTTTAAATTCGTCACTAGATAATATAGATTCACTCTCTTCTTTTGCTTCACGAGACACTAATATTTGTAAATCACTTATCGCTCTTTGAGTTTCTGTCTGTCTATCAAAAACAATACCTGACTTAGTTGCACTCGCAACAAAACCACGACAAATGCGTATATCGCCATTTTCAATATCTTGCTGAACCATATCCACTTTTCTTAACATATGACAACTAAACAATTTACCCTCATGCAGCGTTTCTAAAACATCATCTAAAGAATGAGGCCCCAGCCAGCCCTTAGGTGACGATTGGCTAAAGGGACATTCGCCGCACATTTTTTTACAAATAGATAAGTTCATTATATCCTCCAAAATTAATTAGCTAAAAATAACGTTAATTTTTTACAGTTTTACTCTCAACACCGCTAGTGAATAATATATAATCAATTGCCGCTTGCACTTCTTGTTCAGTGCAATTTCGACAACCACCTTTTACCGGCATTAATTCTTTATAACCTTCCATAACATGTTTTAGTAAAACACTTTTACCTTTCTTTAAACGACGAGCCCATTCGATATCATCATTTGGTAAAGGTGCCCCTTGTGTTGTTCTGTCATGGCATGTCGCACAACTTTTAACATATATTGTTGAACCACTTCGAGTCGGCCCTGTATAAGCAATAATAGGTTTATTTCGTTCATCAATATAACCTCTTGTGGTTTCTATTTTAGAACTGCAACTTAAAATAAACTGAGTTAATAATATTAAACTGCCAGAAATCAAAATCAGCTTTAATTTGACTTTCACTATAATCTCCTATTTACACCAAGGTTTATTAAGCTTTATGGCGCTAGAACGAGCCAAACCTTTTTTTATTAAAGCCTGAGCTAAACTTCCTTTTGTAGTATAAACAGAAGATATCGCTTCATTATCAGCACTTGTTTTCATGCGCATATCTTCTACTGTTACTTTTTTAAATGACTTGAGATAGGCTTGAGTAAACTTTAACGCTTTTTTTGCTAGCTTTATTTCGCATAGCGGTGGTTTAGCCGAGCTAGCAGGCAACACTAAATCAGGCAATTTTATTTTTACTGTTTTTCCATAGCCAGGCCATGTTTCAAAGTTAATAACAACAATATTGGCCGCTTCAATGCTAATTAGTCTAACTTGCTTTTTTCCGGGATAAGGTACGTAATCTGCAAAAACAGAGCTTGATACAATCATTGACAAACTCATTAGCAAAACCTTAAAAACACTATTCTTAGTTGATATAATCATTTTATTTCCCTGTGTTAAGTTTAAGTTGAGCAGTAATTAATTTTTCCTTACGTTCTTTATCTATAAGAAAATTGACCACATCAAGCATTTTATTATGATCTGATTTAAAATAAGTAGCAGTATAATATTTACCATTAACTATAATCGCAGGAACGCCGCGAATACCATAATTAACGGTTTTTTTACGTGCCTCACTTGCTAATTCAACAACTTCTTCTGACATGTATAATTCTAAAAACCGCTCTTCACTAACACCTAATTCCGAAAAAAAAGTCATTAACGAATATTCATTGTAAATTTGTTTACCCTCTTTATGAATAGCATCAAATAATTTCTTGCGGACGATATCAGCCATTCCCAATTTTTCAGCCACATAAAATGCTTTAGCCTGTACCGCCCAAGTTGGGCCAATAATCGCAGGAACACGCGTAAACCTGACATCACTTGGCATGTTTTCTAACCATTTTTCAATTGTCGGTTCAAGCTTATAACAATGAGGGCAGGCAAAGAAAAACATTTCAATTACTTCAATTTTATCATCACCATTATTAATGCTTTGTTCTGGCTTGATAAGCTGATAATCAAAATTTTCTTGGTAACTGACTTCCTCTTTAGAAGTGGTTAAATCGTTATTTTCTTGAGTAGCACAAGCGCCAAGAAATAATAACACGAGTAAATAATATGATTTTTTTAACATGATAGTTTATCCTTTTTATTTCGATTTTAATATATGATGTCGATACCACAAAAAATACATCACAGGAATGAGTAACATTGAGACTAACGGCGCTGAAATCATACCACCAATCATCGGAGCAGCTATTCTCTGCATAACCTCTGAACCAGCACCACTACCGAGTAAGATAGGCATAAGACCTATAATAATAACTGCTGCAGTCATCGCTTTTGGTCTAACGCGCATAATTGCGCCATCAATCACAGCAAGGCGTAATTCTTTTTCATTTATTGGTTGGTGCCGTTTAATTGCTTCACGCAAATAAATTATCATAACCACACCAAACTCCGCAGCAACACCAGCAAGAGCGATAAATCCAACAGCAACGGCAACTGACAAATTAAAGTTTAAAACCCACAATATCCAAACCCCGCCAGTTAAAGCTAAAGGTACAGCCAACATAACCATAAGCGATTCACTCATCGTGCGAAAACTTAAATAAAGCAGAACTAAAATTATAAATAGTGTTAAAGGTATAACATAACTAAGCCGCTCTTTTGCACGTAACATATATTGATACTGCCCTACCCAATTTACTGTATAACCAATTGGTAATTTAATATTATCTTCTAGAGCTTTTTTTGCTAACTCAACATAACCACCAACATCATCATTTTTAATTGTTATATATACCCAGCCAGTTAGGCGACCGTTTTCACTTTTAATCAAAGGCGGTCCATCAACTACTTGAATTTCAGCTAGATCACGTAACTGAATTTGAGTATCTTCAGTGACCACCATTGGCAGCTCTTTAAGTTTAGTTATCGAATCACGCCAACTTTGTGGGTAACGCAAGTTAACGGGGTAACGTTCTCGACCCTCAATGGTGTATATAATATTTTGTCCGCCTATTGCAATATTAGCGGTATCTTCGATTTCTTTAATGCTCAAACCATAATGTGCAGCAGCACGTCGATCTATTTTAATATTTATATAACGAGCACCGGTTGATCGATCAGATAGTACGCCTTTAGTTTCATCCAGCTTGCTTAAAACAGCTTCAATATTTTTACCCAGTTCCTCAATGACATGCAAACTGTCACCCGATATTTTTATACCAATAGGTGTATTAATTCCAGTAGACTGCATATCAATACGTGTTCGAATAGGCATTAACCACGCATTATTCAAACTAGGAATTTGCACACGCTGATCCAATTGCTGCTTAATTTTATTCATGGTCATACCATCACGCCACTGATCACGTGGTTTTAACTGAATGACAGTTTCTAACATTGTTAATGGCGCAGGATCAGTTGCCGTTTCAGCGCGCCCCACTTTGCCAAAAACACTTTTCACTTCGGGTACAGTTTTAATCAGCCTGTCAGTTTGTTGTAATAATTCTCTAGCCTTACCAATTGATATTCCTGGTAAGGTTGTTGGCATATACAGAAAATCTCCCTCGTCTAATTCAGGCATAAATTCACTGCCAAGTTGCAATAGTGGCCAGCTTGCGGACAAAATTAATAACACTGCAAGTAACATCATTAACCAAGGCTTATTTAAAGACTTGGTAATTAACGGTCGATATAGTGCAACCAAACTGCGATTAATTACATTATCTTGTTCTTTACGGATATTACCTTTTATCAAATAAGCCATTAAGGCGGGAACCAAGGTAATTGATAAACCTGCGGCAGCAGCCATGGCATATGTTTTTGTATACGCTAGTGGTGTAAATAAACGTGCTTCTTGAGCTTCCAGGGTAAATACGGGTAAAAAACTTAGCGTAATAATTAATAGCGAAAAGAATAAAGCCGGCCCAACTTCAACAGCCGCCGCTTGAATAGCATTGATTCTACTCTGTCCGTTATTCCCGCTTCGCTCAATATGTTTATGAACATTTTCAATCATAACAATTGCAGCATCAACCATAGCACCAATTGCAATTGCAATGCCCCCAAGAGACATAATATTGGCATTAATACCCTGCACACGCATGATAATAAATGCTGTTAAAATACCGATTGGTAGACTGATTACAATGACCAGTGAAGAGCGTAAATGAAATAAGAATATAGCGCAGATTAAAACAACCACAATAAATTCTTCTAATAATCGAAGGCTAAGTGTATCAATAGAATTATTAATCAATTCAGATCGATCATAGGTTTCAATTAACTCAACACCATCAGGTAAACTACGTTTTAATAACTCGATTTTCTGTTTAACTGCTTTAATTATTTTTAAAGCATTTTCTGACGAACGCATGACAATAATGCCACCAACAACCTCACCTTCACCATTTAAATCTGCAACACCACGACGCATGGCAGGGCCTACTTTTATTGACTCTGACACATCGTCTAATTGAATTGATGATATTGATAAACGTTGACGTGATGTCGGGATACTTGTTAAACCAATGTCCTTGGTATTTTTAACATAGCCTTGAAAGCGCACCATGTATTCAGCCTCAGCAATTTCAAGTGTTGAACCACTGGTCTCAGCACTAGAATCCTTTATTGCATTTTTAACTTTATTTAATGTTAAGTCATATCCCCTTAACCGATCAGGATCAATTGCAATTTGGTACTGCTTAACCATACCTCCAACAGTCGCAACTTCAGATACACCAGGAACTGTTTGTAACTCATACTTTAAAAACCAATCTTGTAAACTTCGTAATTCAGATAAATCATGTTTACCACTGCTGTCTTTTAAAGCATATTGATAAATCCAACCAACACCGGTTGCATCCGGCCCTAATTTTGGTTTTACACCATCGGGTAACTGATCTGATACCTGATTTAAATATTCAAGTACACGAGAACGTGCCCAATATAAATCAGTATCATCTGAAAAAATAACGTATATATACGAGTCACCAAAAAAGGAATAACCTCGCACTGAAGTTGCGCCCGGCACTGACAACATCGCGGTTGCTAAAGGATACGTGACCTGATCTTCTACAATTTGTGGTGCTTGACCGGTAAAATTAGTCCGAATGATAACCTGTACATCAGATAAATCAGGCAAAGCATCTACCGCTATACTGTTAACTGAATAAATTCCAACGATCGTTAGTACCGCGGTTAAAAGTAGTACCAGCAATCTATTATTAATTGACCAAGAGATAATTTTGACTATCACATTAAATCCTTTATCAATCTTTTCTCGATTCTTTCATCGTTAACAAATCAGAAGTTAACGAACTATTTTTAATCACTTTTGTATTAGGTGACAGCATTCGATTTAACTCTGCTTGTATGTTACTTTCAGAGTCAATCAAAAACTGGCCTGAGGCAACAACTCTATCCCCTTCTTTAATGCCACTGCGAATTTCAGTGATACCATTAGACTCTTCACCAGCAATAACTTCAATTGGTTGATATTGATTATCCCCCACCAGTAAAACGACACGATCACCTTTACCGGTTTTAATAACAGTATCGGTAGGCACTTGTAGTATATTTTCTTTGGCTTGACCGACAATACTAATATGAGCAAACATGCTTTGTGATAACTGTTGATTATTAGTTCGAAACTTTAAAGCAACTTCTAACGAACGTGTGGTATAGCCCACTGGTGGTTCAACGCGAACAACACGACCTTCAAACGATATACCGGGCATACCTCGAACAGTCATTGTCGCCAATTGACCTTCACTAACCCATGACCACTGACGTTCAAATATTTCAGCGGTTACTTCAATAACTTGATAATTACCACCAACATTAAATACCGTGAATCCAGTATGCACTGATTCACCGATTCGACCTCGACGGGTATAGACAAACCCATCTTCAAAGGCATAAACACTAATCGGCATGGGTTTCTTTTTTGATTGTAATTTTCCTATTTGTTCCAGTGACACCCCCATTTTTCGTAACATAGGAATCATTCCGGTTGCCGTTGCTTTATCTCCAGAAATAAAAGCTTTTTGATATGTTGTTTGCATTTTAATTAATTTTTTAGATGTCATAGTAAAAAGCAGCTCTCCATGCTCCACCATATCACCTTGGTATTTTTCGGCAATGAATAATAGCTCACCACGAATCGGTGGTGTAATGGTTCGTCTAGCCATTGGGTCAACTCGGGTAATTTTTCCCATTGTTTCAATATTTCGTAGTAATTTACCGCGCGTTACCGTGGCCGTTCGAACGCCTAAATTATGTGCAACTGAAGAATTTATTTTAACGGTAGGATATTCAGTGTCGTTAATATCTGAAGTAACTAATGGTGTTTTTACTGCGACTAGATTCATACCACAAACAGGACAACTTTCAAGTTTATCTGACGTGATTTCAGCGTGCATCGGACAAACATAGGCTGACACAGCCGATTCAAGTTGTTCCGTTGTTTTAGTTGCGTAATCTAATTTGTTTAACTCTGGATTGGTAGTTAATTTTCCAAGATAAAAACTAACCGCAGAGATAACTATAATAATTAAAAATATTTGTTTTGACATTATTTTCACCATAAAATCCGATACATCTTAGATTAAATCAAACTACTACTCTGTATGTCCATTAATAATTGCTTTTGATAAATTCAAGTATTGTGAATACCCTATTAAATCATTAAATTTGAGCTCATATATATAGGGCCAGTATTTACCTGTCACAAAAAAACTTTTATTTTCTTTTTGATAAGCAATACCATTTAATATTGCTGTCCAATGTGGCCGTTTACTTTTAGGAAACAAGCCTTCTAAATTAATCCAAGCAACAACATCACCTGACTCAGGATTAATTTTGGCAATACAGTCGGTCGGCCATACATTTGAGTAAATATAACCATTAGCATATTCGAGTTCATTTAGACCTCGTATTGGTTTACCATTTGACGATACCAATAAACGTTTAATTTCAATTTTATCTTTATCTAAAACCTGCAGCATTGCGGATCCATCACTGACTATTAAATGATTATTAACCGATGTAACACCCCATCCTTCACCATTAATTTTATCTTCTGAAATTTTCTCTAAGTTATCTGCTGAATAACTCAAGATACGTTCGGTTTTCCAAGTAAGTTGCACCAAATTATCATTTAACACACTCAACCCTTCCGCAAACAGATAATTTTTTAACTTATTATGATGCGTAACCTCACCAGTATTTATGTCCAATTTTTGTATTTTTGATTTGCCCAACAAACCAACACTCTCAAAAATATAATTTTTATAAACAACCAAGCCTTGCGTAAACGATTTTGTATCGTGTACTAACTTGCTAACAATTTTATAACTGTATTGTTTAACCGGGTTAAAATTATTTATTGAAGTCGAAATGGGTTTATCAGAATTAAAGTTAATTAATTTATTTGGTGCGTTGCGTTGTTGCAACTCAATATTAATAGCTGTGCAGTGTTGTTTAAATGAAGTGCTTGCAAATGATAAATTTGGTAATAAAATTAAAATGCATATTTTAACTAATTTAAATATTTTTTTAAAGGCAATGCCCGTCCTAATATTAACTAAAGAATATTTATTACTAGAACCAGAACAATTGTATTTCATCTTTCACCTTATTAAAAAAGACCTTCCAAGAATCTGGAAGGTCTTAAATTTACAGCTTAATGTAAAGAATATATCGCTATATCATGATGTAACGGATCAAACTGATATATTTTTAAACGACGTGAAGGCTCAAAGTTAAAATTAATTTCAACTTTATGCAATCCCGGTGTTCCATCTGCTGCAACCGGAGGAGTCATAATGCCACCCCATGGTCCACCTGCATTTGGCCAAGCATGGTTACGCCCAAAGGTAAAGAAGCAACCAGAACCTAACTGAGGATCACCATTAATCGGATCAGTCAAGTTACGCGCAGTGGGTTGTAAAAACTCTTCAACACCGCCTCGATTGATTGGATAAATGTTTTCCTCACCACCCACTATATTAGCAGGGTTAGTGTAAGGCTCACCATTTGCTGGCGATCCTGGTGGTATAACCGGATGCGGTCCGATAGCTGTCGTTGGATCAGTTGTTTGGAAATGATTTTCCCAACCTCGTGAACCACCAAAGTCAACATTCATATAAGCATGAGGAAAATGATCACCATTGAGTAAAGTAACTTTATAAAGATACGGACGAACATTCCATTCATGCGCACTACCATTACCTATCCCTTTATAACTCGCAGGACCCAGTTTACTTCCATCACCAGACAAACCTTGACGATTTCCATACATAGTATTATTAACATAGAGTAATGTTAATGTTGCATCCGGATCGGCAGTAACGCCAGCAGGTAATTTTGTGCGATCAACCCAATCAAGAAAAGCAGCACGCAAATCAGCAGTTGCTTGTCTAAGATTCATACGAGCATCTGGTGCTAGCAACAGATTGAATGTGTTCCACATGCGTTTAGCCGGTGATAAATCACCAATTTGACTAATTGCATAGGCTCGATCAGCCGCATTTCCAACTGGATCACAATCTGGATCTTTTGCACCACCTTCACAAAATGCTGATTTCTCCCACTCTGGTAAAGTCCAACCATTAGGCCCGGCAGTTTTCAAAGCATTTTCAGCAACTTGAACACGCGGTGGATGAATACGCCAGCCCCATGTGTAAGTCAGATTAAAGTACTTGCCTTTATTCTCCTTAACTTTAATGGTATAACGTGTACCTTCATCTAACATAGGAAAGAAACTCTTATCCATTGATACATGAAATGGGCCACGCATATCTTCACCAGTAACAGGATTAACAATACGGTTAAAGTTCATTGTCATCGGTGAAAAATCTTCAATCCCACGATTCAAAACACTAACATTGTAAGTCACTGTATAAGGAACTTCTAGCACTGCACTCGGATCGATAAAAGCAGTATCCGATTCGATGTGTTGATTAAAGAAGATCATGTTAACATTAACATTACCGCCAATCACAACACCGTTAGCATCAAATATTGGTTCAACAACACTAACTTTGTTTGGACCATTATAATGTAACATCGGAAAGCCACTATAAGCTCGATCGATTGGATTGCCTTCGAGAATATCGATACCTCGTGTAGCAAGCCGTGTCAGTAAATTACGATTGAGTTCACCACCCGCTTCTAATCTATCAATAATTGCATCAAGATCATCTTCAGGATTGGTTTTATCAATTGCAGCGGTTAACACTGGACCATCGTGCAAGTTATAAGGATTAGTCGGAGTTGATGGCAAAGTATTTGGCATCACGCGGTTACTAAGATCCCTAGCATCTTCATACACAGTCATCAAGAAATTGCTTCCTGGTGGTTCAAGAAAAGGATCTTGAGGTGCATGTTGGCCTTCAGGCGTTTCAACAAATGTTGTAATTCCATCATCAGATGCTGTTTGAATGGATGGCCCAGGATGGGGTTGTGCACAAGGATGTCCCATATATGCTTCAACAGGCATACCCATTATGTTCGACAAAAAAGGATCGATTACTAATTCACAACCTGCCTGTCCCGTACTGGCAATACTCATGCCTCCGGTCAGTAGACTGGCCATAATAGCAGCTCGTCCTTTAATTTTAAAAGTATTACATTTCATTATTTTTCCTCCTCCTTAATATGCGCTAGTTACAACACACAAAGGAATTAGTCTATTCAATGTGTTGTTAAATTAAACACTGTGCATATCAATTAAGAAAGGCTTATGCTCTTTACCAGTACTCAAACGTGCAACCGCTTCAGCAATGTAAACAGGATGTAAGCGACTGGGTTTATTTAACCAACGACCCGTGCTTTCATTACCAATCCACGAAAGTGCGTGCAAGCTACCACGCGCATTAAATGCGCCTAGAATTTCACGAATATTTTCTGGCTTACCAGTTATAAACTGCCAATTAGCACCGTGTTTTTCAGCTAGTTTCTTGAGATCATCTGGTGAATCCCTCTCAGGACTCGTCGTAATCGTGTACATAAACACATCTTTACCCAACCGATCTTTTAACATGGCTTGCACCTTCACAAGATTGTCAAGAATTGGATAGTATTGTTCACCTTTAACCGATGTGAAACTAACAAGAACAAGTTTGTCGCTAACCATTTCTTCGTAAAACCACGATTTACGTTTGAATTGATCTTCAACAATTACTTGAGGAAAACGTGATGCCGTTTTTCCACCTTTAGCTCGAGGACAAGCTTTAAATGCAGACTTTTTCTCTTTAGGAACAACCGCAGCCGTTGCTGCTGCCGGGATGGCCAACGCCGCCGAAGCAAGAAATGCTCTTCTGGTATTTTTTTTCATCTTTGATCTCCCGGTTTTGCAACAACCTGTCTAATTAAAAAAACATTCATTATCGATTACCTCTATTGTTCATACCACCGTTACCGCCAGACATACCGCCGCCACGCATTCCGCCACCGTCATCACCGCCGCCGCCGCCGCCGCC
>CAZEPW010000075.1:0-2177 GCA_964514215.1 uncultured Thioalkalispiraceae bacterium | reverse complement strand
CCGCCGCCGCCGCCGCCGCCAGTATCATTAGGAACCAGATCCCAACGCAACATCATGGCATTATCTTCATGAACATTGTTATGACAATGAATAATAAAACGTCCAAGGAAATCATCGAAACGGTAAAAAACTTTACAAGTATCATTTGGACCTAATACAGCAACATCTTTACGTGACTTCAATACACCCGTTGGTGGTTTGCCGTTCCATTCCAATACTTGAAATTCTTCAAAATGAACATGCACCGGATGTGCCCAAGAACTACCAGCATTACGGAAAGTCCAAATTTCTGCTGTACCTTGTTGCGGTGCCGCTGAAATAACAGTTGGATCCATAAATTCACCATTAACTGTCCATAATCCCATATCGTGATCAAAAATCCATTCACGTTCTGCAACAACTTCGTTTAAATTAATCGGAGGAAGCTCACGTAACCGTTCTGGAACTCGGCTGTTATCAGGTCCTTCAAGCGGTTTAGTCACACGGAACTGCATAATCGGCATTGCATCAGCATCACTTAACTGGCGACCAGTCGGACCTTGACCATTCAGTTGCTCCATAATATTAATGAATTCAACCGTGTCACCCATATTGTAAGTCGAAAAATCAATAATGACATCGTGACGATTAGCCGGGCCAATCACAATAGTATCCACTTCAACTGGGGCTTCTAACAAATTACCGTCAGTCGAGATAACCGTCATTTTGCTAGAGTCGCTCATTTTAATTTCATACAAACGTGAAGGACCACCATCATAAACACGGAAACGGTATTTACGTGGTTCAACTTCAAAATACGGCGTTGCTTTACGATTAACCGTAATAATGTCACCAAGATGACCATCGGTATCAAATACGTTATAAGTTGGATTACCTTCTTGATCAAAACGGACATCATGCAAAATTAATGAAATATCATATTTACCATAGGTTCCCGGTAAACGTAATGCTCTTTCATTTGGATCATTTTCATCACCAGAATCCAAATCATCATAAAAGGTAGCCATAGCAGATAAACCGGCATAAACGTTAGTCGCCGTGAAATCTAACATATGATCGTGATACCAAAGACTACCTAAAGCTTCACGAGAATCATTTCGCGCATACATCATTGCATGGTGATGATCCCAAAATTGTCCTGGAGCAGTAAAATCTTCAGGATAACCATCACTTTCCGATGCAGTATGTGCGTTATGTAAATGGATAGAGCTATAAGGGATACCAATTGGCATCAATGCATCTTCAGTTGCCGGTAAATCATTATAGCGACGTATAAATACTGGCTCACCATAACGAGCAACAAGTGTTTCACCCGGTGTTGCGCCATTAAACATCCAAGCCAATGAACCAACACCCAACGCACCACCCGACAACGGATTTAATGCTGACAGCTCAGGATGATATTCCCATAAACCTTCGCTAAGACGTTGCACATAAAACTTTTGAGGCGGGAATTCATCAAAACGTTGATGTCGGTTAGGATCAGGGGGTGGATTTAAGGTAGCCGGATCAACCTCCTGCATTGCAGGTGGAATATACAACGGCGTTGTATAAGTAGTAACTGCTGGACTAGCTGGTTCTGTTCCCGGGCTTCGAATGCCTTCAGCTCGACACAATTGTGCTTGAGCTAGTTTGGGAATTGCAGCACCACCAAAGATTGCAGGGATTGTTGCTAAAGCAGCAGCGCCTCCTTTCAATACATCTCTTCTTTTGGTCATGGTTTTTCCTCATAATAATCATTTTAAAAATGAAACACTGACTCGCCAATAATTCTGCGTTATTGTCTAGCCAACTTTTAATTACCTGATAAATTGCAAACAACTATCAGGTATTCACTGTAGATACAGCGAATTCACAAGCAAACTTGGAGCTTTAGCAAGACTTCAAGTCGCTACCATACTACAAATCGTACTGATATAGGTGTTTTTACGTATTTGTGTATTTATTTAGTCCGATACTACTAGGGCATTTACCTGACGTATGTGACTTAATCACATAGAATGTATGTTTCTTTAGCGATCATCCAGAATTACTCGACTTTCTTTTATATATTATTGATTTTAATCAATATTTTTAATTTTTAATTTTTTTAAAGAATTTAGGCGTATTTTTAAAAATAAAACTACTTCACATTATTTTTGGCACCGATTTTTTAATGTGTTTTATTATGTTAATTA
>CAZEPW010000074.1:0-14664 GCA_964514215.1 uncultured Thioalkalispiraceae bacterium | reverse complement strand
TCAGGTTAACTAAGTGGCATCATTTAAATTTGCAACAGCTTTGGTTTCCGTCACTTCAAAACAGCTATGTGTGGCATTATATATTACTGACGTCTTTCTTAAATAATATCTCTTAGGCCTACTTTACAAATAGTTGTGTCAGAAAGATTAATCGATAACTCATAAATAATATTTTTGTTATTTAATTCGGGTAACAACTTCAAATGCTTTATCAATAATTAGTGTCAATATAGGAAATCCGATTACGATAATTCGATATTACCTGTTAAGCTCTAATTACATTGTGGCAATGATGAAATGTACTATTATTAAATCAGTTTTAATGGCTAACTATCTCTGCCCAAAAAAGAGATAATGACTTCACAACAAAGGTATTTACTATGGATCGTAGAAATTTTATTCGTCTCGCAGTTGCTGGTTCAGCTACTGGTATTATTGCTCCCAAAATTGTGCTTGCCAGTACCTCGAGTATGGCTGGTGGCTTATATTACACAAAAGATGCGCCGGGTCGTTGGAGCAAAAAAGCTGCTGGGCACTTACCAAAAATAGAAGTATCCGGTAACAAATTACAAGTAGTAACACCACACGAAATGAAAGCTCACGGACATTATATAATTAAACATATCGTACTAGACAAAGATTTTAAATATATCACTGAAAATATGTTTGATCCAACAAAAACAAAAAGCCCAATATCAAATTTTACAATAGCAAATTATCGTGGGCCAGTGCATGTCTTGAGTGTCTGTAATAAACACGATACTTGGTTAAACGTGGCAGAAGTGTCCTAATAAATTAAGATATAAAAAGTTTGGTAAAAGCAGTCCAAACTTTTTAATTTTAAGTTACTCTAATCTGAAATATTTTTTCTTATTAACCATCACAACCAAATACTGTTGCATTCGACAAATAACTTAACCGTCTGCACGTGCTCCTCCTCCGAAAATCATCTAACGTTTAATGACAGTATTTAAAATTTAGGTTACATGCTGATTTTCACGCCTAGGTCTTTCACTGTACAATAACCATCGCTTGTTGTAGTAAATAACGAAGCCGCTGGAAATTGATTAATTCCACTTTTATAACGACATTCAATCAATGCGGTTAATTGTTTTAAGTTTGCTTCAGCACCACCATTATTATAAACGCGAGCCACAGCACTTTTTTCATTATCCTTACTAGGTGTAACAACAATTGCTTTATTGGGTTTTTCATCCCACACTTTAGCTGTTGCTTGCCAAGTATCTCCTTCAAGACAACAATCTGCCAAAGTCACATCAAGGTATTCTGCTTCATCACATTTAAGCTCAAAACGACGAACTTCATAGGGTGAATTGATTAAACAAACAAAACTTGTTTCATGGTTCGAAGCCAATGATGAAGATGATAAATAGGAAATAAAACTTGAATCTGGGGCATTAGCTCCGGCTATCGCCACAACAGTATCATCACTGTCATCATCTGACTCGGTTATTTTTGATTGCTGTTCATTTGCCTGCGCTAAGCAACTAATACTGCTTAATATAAATAATAGATTAAACATCATACTGGCAATAACGCTTATTTTTGAATGCATTTAAACTCTCCACTGGTCATGAATTCGCTCTATCGGCAATAGTTGAAAATTACTTTAGTGAAAATATAATGGAATGTTGTGTTTGTATGTTTTGTAATCAATCGATATTTCCGCTGAAATGAACTCACTAATGTCATTTATTTTGTCTGAAAAAATGTCCAAAAAAAATACACAATAGTTATTGCTTATGCCGTAATAGTATGTGATATTAGTAAAAAAAATAAATAATTTTCAATTGTCAGAGCAATTTCCAGTATCAAAGCATCAGTATAAAATACCAAAAAACCCTTTAAATAGGCTATTAAAGTGACTAAGGAGTGATCATGAATAAATCAATATATCTTTTTATTGGTGGGTCTCTATTTGGCGTTGTCAGTGCATTTGCAATTATAAAATCAACCTCAAATACAGAACAACTTGTACAAACACCTGCCACAACATCAGTTAATGCTAATACACAACCGATGAAAGTAATTACCGCAAAAATGCAAGCCGAGCAAATGCAGGATTCGTCTAAACCATTAGAAAATATGTCAGACATGGCTATGCGTGTGCAGCAAGAAAATACCGCTCCAATGGCCGAACAAGCAACAATGATGAGCAATAATCCAGCTATTGCCAATGCTCCTGCAGTAACTAAAAAGCCAATTAAATCAACTCAAATAACCGCCTTACCTGCAGAGCAACCAACAACACAACAATTACAACAGTATGATGATATTGAAAAGATTATCAGTTCCGCGGCTAATAACCCCGGCATGAAACTCAAACACCTTATCAAAAAAGCGGATAAACTCACGATTCAACAACGCAACATACTAACTCAAAAAGCAATTGCGATGCTCAAGAGTGGTGAGCTAAGTATTGAGCAATTTTCTGATATGTAACATTTAATACAATCACTAATACATAATAATCACTAATACATAATATTGAGTTAAGATCTGCATAGCGATAACAACAAATCTTACTCAAGATTCAACAATATAAGTAATACACAGTGGACGTATCTCTGCAGTTGCATACTGAAAAGTTAATATCGGATCGTCAATCATTTAGTTGGCAGGAAATAAAAAAGCACAATAACCACAATGATTGTTGGATCGTTATCGATCAATACATCTACGATATAACACATTGGATTAATAAGCATCCTGGTGGAAATGTGTTAGCAATTCTTGCTGGCGAAGATGCTAGCGCAATGTTTTATTCAAGTCACTTTAAACTGTCGAAAAAAATGCTAGAACCATTCTTTATCGGTTCCGTTAAAAATTATCGCCCAATATTTGCTACATACCAAGATGATTTTTTATGCACTTTAAAACAACGCGTTTATGATTTTTTTACGTCTAATAATATTAATTACCAAAAGACTTATTTTAGTTATTTTCAATTACTTGCAACAAGCCTACTATTTATCGGTTGTTGGTTTATTTTATATTTAACACCACCGTGGGGATTACTTGCAGCCATACCAATGGGGTTAGCAACCTCATCATTAATTGGTGCATTTGGGCATGAACAAATTCATGGTAATATTTTTAAAAAAATATCCCGCATCCCGGGTTACTGGATAATTAACAACCTGTTATGGGGTGTATTTATTCCCTTTATGCCAGAGCGTTACTTTCAATATGAACATATTCGACACCATAACTATCCGATGGATCCAATGCATGATTACGATGTTTATGCACTAAAAAACATTGTACGTTTATCACCTAAGGTTGCTAAAAAACCTCAGCATAACTTTCAACACATCTATGCTCCATTTGCTTATGGTTATTATTTATTTTTACAGCTAATTGGTGGGTATAACACAGCTTTTTTTGATGATAGGGAAATTTTAAAAGACAAAGGCAATATACGTGACATTATTTTATCCTCCATTTTTGCCGCAACAATTCATATTGCGTTACCAGTTTATTTAACCAGTGTTTGGTGGTTTTTATTAGCTGCGGGAGTTTACTTCTTCATTTGGCAATCGGCTATTTATATTAGCTCGGGTTTACCTCATATGACTCAAACACCAACAATCGACAATAACAATCACACGTGGGCGTTTCACGTATGTAACACCACTAAAAACTTAAAAGCTGGCAATTGGTTTTTTAATTGGGTCACCGGTGGTTTAAACCATCATCTCAATCACCACTTATTACCTGCCATACCTCAGGAACATTTGCATTTAATAACGCCAATTGTAAAACAAACGTGCGAAGAATTTGGGTATCCGTATGGTAATTATTCAAGTTTTAAACGTTATTATTTAGATCATTATATTTTTTTGAAATCGCTTGGCAAACTAGATAATACACTTAGTTAACCACATTATATGCAAATTATAATTTATATGGTTTTCTTAATTTCTTGCATATTCACCAATAATATAAAGCCTTTCCATTCACTTTCAAAAACTGAACGAGCCACTTTTACATGACCTAATAATGGATCAAACAAATATATTGTTGATGTTGTTATTTTATTAACCACAACATAATGTGAATCATTAATATACGCTATAACAGGTAATGGCTCCCTCATTAAAGCTGCATAGCTCTCACGCACACCTTTTGCTTTAAAGCCATGTTTTATAGCAGTATTTTTTAACTCCAACATTGTTGAGCCTTTTTGAGTGACCGTCATATCAGGTAGTAACTCTGTTTCTGAGATTTCATGGCCATAAAAACTAAATAAATAGGCAAGGACAGCCGGACCACAGGTGTTACTACTGGCTTGCAAAAATTTATCGGCAACCTTATCGGGGGCGCGTTTATCTAAAGGTTCAAAAAAATCATTAACTATATCAACAACCGTGCTATTTTTTGACTCAGGCACCATACGAGAAACGATAACGATGCTAGTTAAAATGAGTAAGCTTAAAAAAACGCTGTGTAATAATGTTAATGGCAAATAATGGGTAATAAACCGTTTAGTCAACTTATTTAGATTAAGCTTCATTAACGATTTTTTAAGTTCTTTGTGTTGTTTCATTGCTTTATATACTGCAATTAAAATTAACGCAATAACAATTACTGATAATAATATCGGTATTAAATAACCGAATGACGTAAATATACTTTTCTCTTTTATATATTTAACATTACCAGAGATGTAACCACGTTGATAAAATTGTGCTGCTGCCGTTATTCTTCCCTCTGGTGATACAATAACCGATGGCCCCGTGTTCGATGCATGAACCACCCATCGATTATTTTCAATGGCTCTAAATATTGCAGTTCGAGTATGATTAATTGTGAGTGAGGTTTTTTTAAATGGAGCATCACTCGTCGAAACCACCAATAATTCAGCACCTTTGCTTGTTTGTTTTCTTAACGGTGACGGAAAATTTGATTCATAACAAATAGATGGACCAATTTCTCCGAAAGAACTTCGAATCGGATGAAATTCCGTGCCAGCCGTATAGCTATCTTCAGCTCCCGGTATTAACATTACTTTATTATAACGATCTAAAAATTGCCCTTGTCTGGAAATTGAAAACAAAGTATTGTATTTTCTTCCTTGTGTATCAAGATCATTACTTGAAATCAATAAATCAGTATTATTATCACGCGCGATATTATACAACTCATCACGTAATTTTTTTATTCGCATATTTAAGTAACCATTACCACCCTCAGGCCAAACTAATAAATCAGGCTTTTCGGTTAAAGCATCATTGGTTAACTGAGTTAAGGTATTTCGCACGAACAACCTTGATTCAGGATTGCGCCAACTATTGGCATATAAATTACTGGATATTATTGGCTGTATTAAAACAACTTTAATGACTTTACTATCATCATTAATCTCATTATTTTGTAGCACTTGTTGAATACCATAAATAAGATTTGCAATCATAATAATAACAACGGAACTTAGTGCGATTATTGGTTGTTTATGTTGTTGAAAATTAATTTTTATTTTCTTATCGAGTAATAAACCTATCAACAAGGCAATAGCGGTATTGCTCAAAATTAACAAAAAAGAAGTGGTGTATATTCCAAATAGATCAGCTGATTGAATAAATACTGTTTGACTGGTTTGGGTAATGCCAATATTACACGGTATCCCCACTAACTCACTACTTAAAATACGCTCTAAACCTACCCAAATAATGGCAGGCATAAATAATGTTACTATCGGATGCGATTTTTCGGTTTTAAATTGTGCGCTAAGCAATGCCCATATATAAAATGCAAAACCCAATATAAATAAAATAAGAATAAAAAATAAACTACTAAATATAATTGAACTATGCCACCAATTAGCCGCAATAACAGTGCAAGCTAATGCAAACGCTAATCCTTGTTTATGAGATGAAACATTTTTGGTGACTAAAAATAATGGAACAAAAGCAATATAGGATAAATACCACTGATCGAACGGTGCAGAACTTAACGCCATTAATAAGCCAGACATTATGGCAACAAGCCAAAAACGAACTTCTTTCACTCTCAATTGCTATCCCTACAATTCTTTAGGGAAGGATATACTATACCCTTCCCTTCAGAAACAGCTAAATAATTATTGCGGGCTTTGTGTGATTAAGTACGCAGTATCAATCGCCATTATGCCTACATCACCACCGAGTTTAACTCGAACAGATCCTTTATTTATACCGGGAGAACCACTACCAGAAATTATTTTAGTTTCACCAGCTGCCAATGTTCCAGAAACTAAAACTTCAAGTGAGTTGCCATTGAGATCCATAATTTCTAACACATAAGGTAATGATATATTAGAACGGTTTGAAATCACCGCTTGAGCAATCGGTGCAACCTTTGGATCATAACGAATATATTCAGACATGGTTGCATCAACACTGCCTGTGCCACCAACTATTTTTTGCATTTCTTGATCCGTTAACTCAATTCTAACTAGCGATTCAGACTGCACTGCTGCTGTCGCCGCAAACAATGGTAATGTGTAACTCGATAGTGCAAAACACAACACCAGACACATAATTTTACGTAATGCTTTCATAATTCACCTCAATTTTAATTTTATGATGGTGGTTTTACGAATAACCTCTTAATAATTTAAAAAACTAAATGATTTCGAGGTTATTCGTTTTTCCTGTTGTTATAAAATACTAAACCATAAAGCCTAGTGGTGTTGTTGCCCCGGTATAATTCGAGAACAAGGCATTGGCATCAGCTTGTGTTAAACCAACAAATTTCGGCCCCATAATCTCGGACAAGATATCCCGATAATCAACTGTTTGACGTAGGTATCGACCTATCTCAAGATCAGCTGCACCCAAACCAGGATAATCACCATAGATACCACCAATCACATTAGAGCCAAAAGCCATCCAAGTCGATGCCTGCGCATGATCCGTACCAAGATTATTGTTTTGTTTTGCAGTACGACCAAACTCAGTCATAACCACAACCGTAACATTATCATGCAAAACAGGATCAGTTGCCAACAAGTCATTATAAAATGCAGACATTGAATCTGCTAATGCACCGAGTACATTAGCATGTCGACCCGATGTTGTATCCGCAGGAGTAACCGCTTTACTATGTAAATCGAAACCACCATGACTAATGTGTACAACTTCTAGTTCAGGCATTGTTAACAACATATCAGCTGTACGTTTTAAGTTCGTCCCAATTGATACCTTAGGATAAGCTATTGTTGATACACGATCGAAGTCAACAGTGGTTTTTAATCGCGGTAACACCGAATCAAATAAACGTGATTGTTCTGCCGCATATTTATTTTGTGATGCACTGCCAATAGGATTGGTTAAACCTTTAATCTCATCCCATATTTGTGCACCAATCGCGGCTGAAGTACCCAAGTTTTGATTTAGTGGATTTGTTAAACCCAATACAAAAGTATTACCACGAGTTATTTTAAATTGGCCACCGGTATAATCATAAGCCACTATACCATCAGGTGTAGCGCTGTATTTTCTATCCAGATGGCGACCAATCCAGCCTTTATCATCGATGAAATTAGCACCAACATAAAGCCCACTTCCAAAAAAATCATATTGGAAAAAATGCGAGGTATTAGAAAATGGCCCCGAATGAGTTGCAGGAAATAATGCTAATTTATCTTTTAGCGGCATTAAACTCTGCATTGCCGGATGTATTCCCAAATCAATATTATTTGGTGATGTGCCATACGGTACAACAAACTCTGGTGGTAAACCAATATCAGGGCGAAGTGCTTGATAGTTTGCATTTTCTGCAGCATCAAGTGGTATCACAGTGTTAACCCCATCATTACCACCTTGAAGTAAGATAACAACTAACTTCTTAGGATTTGGATTAATTACAGCGCTAGCCGTTGTTGGGAACATACTAAGCATCGGTATACTTGATGACGTTAGTAAAGCACCCGTGGTTTTCAAAAAGTTTCTTCTTTTATTGTCCATTGGTATTTTCTCCCAGGTTAATTTGCGCTGAAATCAGGCAATTGAGCAATTCTAGAAATCAGACTTCGAATTCTAATATTTGCTACGAATGTACTCATGGTGTTTAAATCAAATGTTGCGTTATTTGGATGTAATAACCAATAACCCATCACCATGTGATCTTTATTATAGTTTCCGCCTAACATCAACATAAACAGATTTGCCATCACATCACCTGAGCTCGTAATACCCTGAGCTTTAAATTGTACTGCCAATTGACTAGCACGATTAAATGACATTAGGTTGCCTTCACGGAATCGGTGGAGTGCGCTATTAGCTGATAACCAACCACCAGCAACATCTTCAGCCCAGCCAGTTGGTTCAGCTTTTGCAAACTGACGTTGCCCCATTCGGGTAATAATATCACCAACCACATTACCCGGTATCACGCCATTTGCAGGCACATTACCCACGGCTTTCCAATTTAATAATCGAGCCAAGCTAAAGATATACTCTTGATGATCTTTAAACTTATTACGCTCTGTAGCAAGGTCATTAAACTCAGCTGAATTAATTAAAGTACGTAATACATGCGCGATTTGATCTGGCGCGGTACCATGCAATTTAAACGTTGCAGCACAATCCGTTAAAGTTTGCGCAGCTGGACTATCAGACACAAAATGCAATGCCAATTTTAAGCAGATAAAGTTCGCTGTTGAATCGTGCGCTGCTAACAGATCTAATGCTCGATCGCCTTCTTCAACTCCAACGCCTGCTGGGAAGACTTGTCCTAAGAACAATTTCTCACCAAAATCATGGCGAGCAGGTTTGAATAAGAAATTGTAGAACAACGAGTCAGTAAAGACTTGAGAGCTAGAGTTATAAGACTTATAACGACTTGGCACTGTGGTATCGACCACAGTTGACCAACCAGTTAAAATACGTGCCAGTTGTGCAATATCTACACCAGTATAATCACCATCAGTAATGGTCGTTCCTAAAGTATGTAACTCCATCACTTCTCGAGCATAATTTTCATTAGCTCCTGCTGCCGTACTTTGTAATAAATCCAAGTAACGCAACATGGCATCACCTTTAGCACTCATTCCAAGTAATGTTCTAAAATTACCAAAAGCATTTTCATAGAATCGATCTTCTTCATGTAATTCAGAATACCAACGAGTTTCACTGATTGAGGTACTGAAATGATTATCCCAGAATAATCCCATACGTGCTTGTAGATGCTTAATTGAATGAACCGGACGCACTGCTCCGAGCTTTTCAACTCTTGCAAACGGTATAAAGCTAGTTTCACGAATAGTTTGAGTATCATCAATTCCCGAATCTAAAGTAGTGGGGATTAATTGCTCTTCTAACCAAGTGAATTCACCTTTTAGTTTTAGCTCATTCACTAAATCAACTGTAGGACCAAAAGTGGTACGGTTTAAAAAGTGAATAATACGTTTGCTTGCAGCATCATCAAGACCAACTGTATTACTTAACGGATCGTTAAGATCGGTGCCTAAAGCAAGTTCAACCGCATCTAATACACCATCACCATCGGTATCCGGTGCTAGTCCAGGATTCGCTACATAAGGGTCAGTATTGTAAACCAGAATTTCATCGATATTGGTTATAAAGTCGTTATCTGCATCCAACGTGGCATCAGCTGGATTTAATGGATCAAGATTATTTAGCAATTCAACATTATCATCTAAACCATCACCATCAGTATCGGCTTTATTCGGATTCGTCCTAAGGTTATTAATCTCGTTAATATTGGTTAAGGTATCACCATCATTATCTAATACCGCATCGGCCGCATCATAAGGATTCAGTCCAAAACGTTTTTCATTCCAGTCGGTAATGCCATCGATATCAGAATCTATAGAACTGTTTGCGAAAGAAGTATCAACAGATACATGCCCGCCAAATGCTTGCAAAGTAATTCGTATATTTCGATTTTGAGTACCAAGTAAGGTTGGAACCCCTCTTACCATTCTTAACTCACCAGGAGGTAATTGCCCTGTTTTTAACACTTCTAACACATTACTATTGAAGTCAACAACATCCATAACATATGTTGCTGTCGTTCCAGAACGATTAACAAGTATAGCCTGTGCTTGAGTACCACCGACTTTATAATCCAACATGGTAGCATCAATATTTCCTGCTCCCTGGATTTCTTGCATTGCTTCATCCGTTAATTCAACTTTGGATACGTTATCTTCACTGACATCATCACTGTTTAGTGCATATGCGAATACCGGAATACTGTAACTCGCCATACATAAACAGAGGAAGAAAACGAAATTACGTTTTAATCTATACATAGTGTACACCTCATCCTTTGCTTTAAATGCAATTAGCCATTAACTGACACAACCCAACGCAGCTAGTGACCCTTCTTTTCTTACTATATTTTCTTAACTATATTTTCTTAACTATATGATTACAAAACTTACGATAGTGCTTACACATTTTCATGTGTATATAACATTGATTTCGACTAGTAGGATAATGCACTTAAAATTGAGTTTTAAGTATTAACACTTTTTTATTTTTTAACACATTAATTATTTTAGTGTTTTATTATTATTTTTTCTTGTATCAGATTAAGGTTAATATTTAAAATATTAATAATCAAATCAAGAATGACTACTAAAACACACTTTACATTTTTATTCAAACTTTTAAAAAGCATTTTATAATTTTAAAAGCATTCTTAAAACTTTTTTTCGATCAACGCTATTTTAGTACTGCCATATTTAATATTTAAATCATGCCAGTTATACTTTTATGCTGATATTCACTTAGCTAAAGATAACTCTATAAAGATAATTAAAACTTATTATGAACAACATTCCATCTTTGTGTTGTTTAGTACATACATAAGATGTTTGATTTAGCTAAGGTATATCTACCCCCCCTCGCTTGCATTAATGCATATTAAAAATTGCTTTATTGCAAGTTTAAAAATACAAAAATTTGGAATGTTTTTATATATATTCTATATAACTAAGTTCTAATTTTAAAATTAACATCTATACTTAAATTGTAAAAAACAAAATTAGCCACATTGCTAAGGTTAGAAGAAGTTAAATATCTTGTTGGTGTTGTTGGGTGCCATGTAACTATCACATAAAGTCACTGTATATTAGCAAACCATTATATTAATTTAAGAAAAACCAATTTCAGCCGATACCTATATAGTTAAAGGTTAGTTTTTATTTAAATGAATATTTACATCATGTATTTCGGGGTTGTTATGAAAAAACTTAGTATTTTTATTGTTTCTCTAGTATTCACCTTCGCTAGTAGCTCATTGGTGGTAGCCAAAACGTCAGATTCCGGTAAAACCCTAATATGGGCAGGCTGCGGTATTACTAAAAAGGCTTTTATGCTCGAACTCGGCAAAGCCTATGAAAAAAAGACAGGCATTAAAGTGATCTTAAATGGTGGTGGTGCAACAAAAGGCATTCGTGAAGCTGCTGCAGGTAAAATTGATATAGGTGGTGCTTGTCGAGTCTCTCTGCCAAGACATGCCAAAGAACGAAATGCCCATCAAATACCCGTTGCATGGGATGCGTTAGTGGTTATCGTGAATAAGAATAACCCTGTCAATAATATTACATTAGTACAATTAAGAGATATCTATCTCGGTAAAATTAAAAATTGGAGAGAACTGGGTGGTAATAATAAAGCCATTGAGTTATACGCCCGCAAAAGCAAAATGTCGGGGGTTGGCCGAACATTACGTGAATTGGTCTTTGCTGATTTTGAAAAAGAATTCAAAAATGTAAAATTTAAGGTGAAATCCTCAGGTCCCTTAGAAAAAGGCATTGTTAAAAATATTAAAGGCATCGGTACCACCGGAATTAGCAGTGCCAGAAAACGAGATGTTAAAATATTACGACTTAATGGCATTGAACCTAGCTATGCCAATATTAAAAATGGTTCTTATTTAATATACCGTCCGCTTTATCTCGTTAAACAAATTGGTAATACTGACCCTATGGTTTCTGATTTCATAAAATTTGCCCTGAGTAATGAAGGCAAAAAGGTGATACGCAGTGCAGGCACTGTTCCATATTCAGATGCTTTAGTATTGGTTATGAAACAAATCCAACAATATAAACAGGCAAGTTCGGCTGGCTTATATAATTAGACTAACAAATATCATGGTAGTGCGTAACACAGTTTCTACCATGATTTTTACTATAATACATAGCTTGGTCGGTAAAACGATAAAATAATTCCGAGTCTTCAATTGCCTCTTGAGGAATCGTCACAACCCCAATACTTCCTGTAACTGTCAGCACCTTTCCTTTTAATCTAAACTGATATTGCTCTAAAGATTGACGAAGGTTTTCCGCCAATGATTTACTGTCATATTTATTAGTTCGGCGACATAATACTGCAAATTCTTCACCTCCAATTCTAAAAACAACATCTGAAGCTCGATAATTATTTTTTAATAGCGTAGCAACTTCCAGCAAAACCCGGTCACCTTGAACATGTCCATATTCATCATTAATTGATTTGAAGTGATCAATATCCAACATAACCAAACTCAAATTTTCTTGATGTCGCACTGCAAATGTAAATTCAGTTTCTAACATTTCATCAAACAGTCTCCTATTAAATAAATTTGTTAGTGTATCGGTTGTTGATAAACGCGCTAACTCTTCATTTTTAATTTGCAATTCACGAGCTTGATCTTTGAGTTTTAAATTTTGCTCATGAACTTCTTTATTAGCAAAATCAATTCTTGAGTATAATTGTTCAGTAATAGAATTTAATCGCTGCCCCATGCTATTAAACGACTCTAGTAATTCTTGAACTTCTTTAGGTATAAAACGCTGAGACAACGAACCCGCTACTGGTTTTATGAATTTATGTTCAACATTTTCTGAAAACTTTGTTGCTCGAACAACTGAATGAATTGGGCCAACCAAGACGCCAGAAATAAACCAACTAATTAACCCTGCCACGGCAATACCAATCAACATTATAATCAATGTCGTATTTTGGCTGGTTCGTGCATGCTCCTCTAATTCTTCAAAAGGTTGCGGCACCATCACCCCCCAACCGGTTCTGGCAACCACGGTATAACCAGCAACAGCCGCGCCTTTCATAGCAGGAGCATAAAATTTAATGACCCCGGTTTCACCATTCATCATTTTTTTAACCGGTAAAATGCTACTCATGTCCTTCATGTTATTTACCCAATCCGCTACTGGGTGAGCAATGGCTTGCCCAATTCTATCAACGATTGCCACATGTCCCCGACGACCAAATGAAATTTGTTTTTCAACTTCTTGTAAATAATCAGTGGAAAGTGCTGCAATGGCTATTCTAGAGTCGTCAACTCTTTTGATGATGAAAAAAGTTGTTTCATTTTGACCTGTTCGTATTAAATTACTAAAAGCCATTTTATTGGTTTTATTTGCGACGACAATTGTATCTTGTAATTTCTGCCATAAATCATTATTTATTTTTGTCTTATTCTTATTTGATTCGGTATTGGCTATTTTGGTGAGTATATTCCCTTGGTTATCGGTAATATCGATATAGCGAATATTTAGTGTTTCAAAGTGAGCTGTCATGCCATCAATTTTATTTGATGCCAACAGATTGGTAATCACAAGTTTAAAGCTATTTTCAACATCCTTAATATAACGACTTAAATCCCGCGTGACATTTTTTGCGACTAATAAATGTTTTTCTTCAACGGCTTTAATTTCGTTTTCTAAGGCTTCGCGTTGCACCCAATACCCTAACATCATAACAGGTAAGCTTGCAATGAGCGTAAAGGTAATAAATAAAATATGTTGTAGCTTGAAATTTGAAAGCAACGGTAAAGTCCTTCTAAACACTCAGTAACAATATAATCAATCATTTTTATTAGTATTATAGTTTACTACAACAATATTGTAATAGATGTGATTAAATTATGATAATTAATCTGAGCTACACACAATAATCCAAAATCTAAATTTAAACCACTGGATTCACTCATGTGCAGCTCAGCTAAATTAAAGATGAGCTTTACTATTTTATCCTATTGTAATATTAATACTATTTACATTTAATTAACAGAATGAATACAATCATCCTCAGAACTAGGTCGAGCAAAACGGAGATAATCATATTCCGCTCTAATTGCCACCGCACCACTAAAATATCGATTACTCATCATGCCTACTTGCACTGTGCCAGATAAATCAGGACAAACAAAACCGACACCATTAAGATAAGGTTAATGGTGTTATATTGAGTTATCCGATACTGGTTTGTTAATATTCAGCTCACTGTATTGCGCAGCACGGTTCTCTGTCAGATGCAGTAAAGACCAATCAGATAAACTAGCATTTGAAAAATTATCAGAAAATTGTAAATCAGCCTCCAATACCGTTTCATTCACAATAGCAGGAATACTTGAGCAGTCATTTCCCGGAGATGGAACTTGGAAATCAAGGTAAACAAAATGTGCCGTTAAATCAAAAGGCCCTTGATAAGCATTAACCACCAAACCAACTTGCATATCAGTTGGGAAGTCTACTCGTGTAAATCTATTTAACCTGAGCTGCGCATAAGCAAATATGCAGTTTACACTCGGAGATGAAACCGGTATGACCGAATAAAGACGCGCAAAAGATGCCATCCATGGCTGCTCGACTGCCGCGTCCTGCGGCAGACGGCCTTTATTTGG
>CAZEPW010000073.1:0-14751 GCA_964514215.1 uncultured Thioalkalispiraceae bacterium | reverse complement strand
ATTAGATCCACCGGCTATGGAAGGGGTGCAGTCCATCCAAGACTCGCATAGTATTTTTGAACAGTAATAAATATTTTTTTATCCCGAGTTCAGGTTATTTATATAGTCTATTAATCAAATGATTTCATTTTGCAATTAAAAACTATAAGTTAAGCATATTATAAAATTCTAACCTATTTTTTTAAAATTTTTCTTGCTGGAATTTACGATATATGACAATAATGGTTGCATGATGCAAACTTTATCGTAATATGCAGTATGCGCTTAAAAACTAAATTTTTTCTGGTGCTCATTCTTGTAACAACGCTACCATTGTTAGTGTTGTTGTTTGGTGTGTCGACAGCAATGGAAAAAGAACTAGCTGCTCGTACTGACTATGAGGTCCATACTGCTCTTAATAAAATGTCGACAGAATTGTCTTCTCTGTTAAATACTCAAAAAGCAATTGCCAAAGGTTTAGCTCGGGTTCCTGCGCTTGAAGCCTTTGCATTTAGTGCTAGTGGTAAAGATGAAATATCCTATCAGCGACATGCAGAAGAATTAGAAAGTTTTTTCTTAAATTACCAGCATGCACTACCGAGTATCCAAGCAATACGTTTTATAGCACCGGATGGCAAGACCTTGGTTAAAGTAAAAGAGGGTAAATCAATTGAACCTCAGAAAATAGATAAAAAAAATAAACGCTTGTATGTTGCAGACCAATTCGATAAGCCTTTTTTTAAACGTGCATTAAACTCAAGTCGTATCGTTTCTGTTTCTGATTTTGAGTTAGGTCAAGTTACACCGGATGCCGATTTTTGTCCGGCTATGATGCGATATTCAGTTTTACTAAAAGATGAGTTAGAACAATTATATGGTATGTTAGTTGTTAATATGTGGGGCACACGTTTTGATAAAACCATTGAAGCGGCAATGGGAGGTTATCCCGGTGATACTTATATGGTTGAGTTAAACGCTAAAGATAAAAGTCGAGATGGAATTTATTTATTTCATAAAAATAGAGATTATCGTTTTTCAAATCAGACTGAATTTGATTATAAATTATCATCACGATTAACAACTAACCAATGGCAAAAAGTTATATCTTCAAAAAGCGGTACGTTAGGTTTGGATGATAATAAAATAATATTTTACCGAACATTTGTTCCATTTTTATCTAATTCTGAAATTAAATGGTTGGTCGCAATAGAGGTAAATACTGATATTATTTTAGCTCCTGTTAATAAAATGCGTAATTCAATTTGGTTGCTGTTAATCTCAGTGTTAGTTGTCAGTGTTGTAATAGCCATATGGGCTGCTGTTAAGTTGACTATGCCGGTTCATTTGCTCGCTGATATTATCACTAAATATGCCGATGGAGACCGAAAAGTTGTATATGAAGGCAAGAGTACGGATGAAATAGGTATTGCTGGCAGAGCATTTAATTATTTAATTGTTAGTTTAGAACGCGCTAAAGAAGAAAAAGAGAAGGCTGAGCATAATGCCCGACAATCAGAGCGTTTAGCTTCAGTGGGCCAACTTGCAGCAGGTATTGGCCATGAAATTAATAATCCGTTAATGAATATTATGTCGTTAGCATCTTTAGTTGAGCAATCATTAGAAAGTGAAAATGTTCAAGCAAAAAAAGATTTGAAACTATTAATGAAAGAGGGTAAACGCTGTGCTCGAATTGTTCAGGGTATTCTCAATTTTGCTCGTGAAAACAAACCAAAATATTGTTTGTTTAATATGACTAAGTTGTTAAATGATACATTGTTACTTATTCGTCATCGAATAGAGGAGCAAGGAATTCAATTAGAATTAAAAATTGAAAAAAATCTAAAGATGGATGGTGATGCTAATTTAATTCAACAGGTATTAGTTAATATTTTGTTAAATGCGATACAGGCATCTATTAGTAACAAGTCGATTACCGTGAAGGCAAAGTCAATAAATGAATGTATTGAAATTTCGATAATTGATAAGGGTGTTGGAATAAAAGAAGATGATATTACGCAAGTGTTTGATCCATTCTTTACGACTAAAGATGAAGGTGAAGGGACCGGTTTAGGGCTGTCAGTTAGTTATGGCATCATTAAGGATCATAACGGCGTAATTCATATAAACAATAATAATGATCAAGGTATTGAAGTTAAAATTGTTTTACCAATAAATAAAAATAATTTTGATCTTAAACAAAAATCTGATTTTGTGTTCCACGATAAGGGTGGAGATGATCATAAACTAGTTGGAGTTGTTCATGTCAGATAAAAAAATTCGAGTTATGTTTGTTGATGATGATACCGTTACTGGAAATGTTATGCAGCGAAATTGTGAAAATACTGATTATAATTGTTTGGTTTATCACAATGCATCTGAATGTTTAACAGATTTTGCTGCTGGTGGCGCAGATATAGTTATAACAGATTTAAAAATGCCGGGAATGAATGGTTTTGAATTATTAAGTGAATTACGTAGTATTGATAATGAAATTCCTGTTTTAGTTATGACAGGATATTCATCGGTGGAAAATGCTGTAGAGGCAATGAAACGTGGAGCATCTGATTTTATTAAGAAACCATTTGATTTTGAAGAATTACATTTAATGGTAGAAAGGATATTAAAGTCAGTAAAATTAGTGAATGAAAATAAACTATTGAAAAAAAGATTACGCCAAAAAAGAAATCGATATGGCATGATTGGCGATACTATCGTGATGAAAACACTGTTTAATACTATTGAAAAAGTAGCTGAGGTTAATTGTTGTGTCATCATCGTAGGCGAGTCCGGAACTGGAAAAGAGTTAGTTGCTAGGGCGTTACATGATTATAGTCCTAGAAAAAATCAAGCTTTTGTTGCTATCGATTGTGGTGCTTTGAGCGAGACATTACTTGAGAGTGAATTATTTGGCCATGAAAAGGGCGCGTTTACTGGTGCAACACAGCGTAAAGTTGGTTTAATGGAACAAGCCGATGGCGGTACATTATTTTTAGATGAAATTTGTAATATTTCTGACAATATGCAAGTAAAGTTAATGCGGGCAATTGAAAATCAGGAAATAACTCGAGTGGGTTCAACGAGAGCAAAAAAAATTGATATTCGTGTTGTTGCTGCTAGTAATCGAAATTTAGATGAGATGGTTAAAAATGGAGAACTAAGACATGATTTTTATCATCGATTAAATGTTGTGTCGGTACAAGTACCATCATTAGCAGAACGTAGAGATGATATACCTGCTTTAGTTGAAAGTATTGAGCAAGAATTTGCAGAGCGTTATTCACGAAAAATACAAGGTTTTGATACGGTATCGTTGCAAAATTTATGTAAAGCTCAGTGGCCGGGCAATATACGAGAGCTACGAAATACAATTGAACGTAGTGTTATTTTAGCCGATTCTCCAATTTTAAAATGGGGTATTGGTGATCTTGATGAGGAACAGCGAAAAAATAGTGCTTTTAATTTTTCAGAACAACATTTTGTATCATTGATTAATCTTGAAGAAGAATACATTAACCATGTCTTGCGGTGTTTAAAAGGGAAAAAGAATAGAGCAGCAAAAATTTTAGGTATTGATAAAACGACACTGTGGCGTAAATTACGTAAATACGATGAAGAAATGGTGTAAATTGCATTACATAATTTATGTGTCGTATGCAAACTGCATTATGGTCGTAATGTAAATCTAAATAGCTTCATTCCATTTAGATTTTAAATATTTGTAACTTCATGAGTTTAAATGGAAATAAATAAATAGTTTTAGATAGAGGCGTTTGGAACGATATTTGCTCTATACTAGTTGTATTATAATTATAATATTTGGTTTATTTCTGTATATTCTTGGAGGATAGCAACATGAAGTTATTTAAAAAGGTTATTTTATTTACAAGCGCAGTATTAATTGCGATTGGCGGAGTTGCTACAGCAAATGCCGGTTCAGCAAACAATGGTTATGAAAAACAAAAAGTGGTTTACCATGTAAATAATATTCATACCGCAATGGGGGCTTTACGTAACGTTAAAAATCATTTGAATGCTGTTGGGGATAAAAACATTGAAATAATTGTTGTTACTCATAGTTCAGGGGCTTTTGCTATGGTTGATGGTGCGATGGGTAAAAAAAATAAAAAGACCGGTAAGGTTTATAATTTTACTGATGCTATTTCTGCTTTAGCTAATCGTGGCGTTAAATTTCAGATTTGTGCCAATACAATTCGCAGCAAGAAAATTGATAAAAACAAAATAAACGAATTTGCTGAAATTATTCCGTCAGGGGTTGCTCATGTAGCTCACTTACAACAACAAGGTTATTTATATATTAAACCTTAATTTTTTATAAGGTGGTATGGATGTTAAAATAAAAAAAGCATGTCACCATGCTTTTTTTATTTCGTATAGTTTGAAATTGAGTCTATTTAATTTTACTTTCGCCAGACCCTTTTTTGCCATGGTTATCTTCCCACGTAATGCTCAGAATATCACCTGATTTGGCACCGTTAAAACTAAATGATAAGAATGGGTTTTTAGAAACACCCGGTCCCCAGAAGCAAGTTAGGAGCTGATTACCATTATGTTTGCAAATTACTTCTGTAATATAGTTTCCAGGGATAAGTTTTCCTGAAGTTTTATCTTTTCGTAATCCAGTTTCCATAGGATGAAAAACAATAGCTTTAACTTTTGCTTTGTCGCCATCCATCCAGCTACGTATTTTCATTTTCTTTTTAGCCATTAGACTTCCCTCAATAAATTCTTAAATGTTTTCAAATTTGTAAAACTGAGCAGTTAACCGCCACAGCCACCCATGGTCACTTTCACTGATTTTTTAGATGTGTGTAACTTACCGCCAGACTTAATAACGGCGACTACATCTGATGTTTTGGCCATTTTGATACGACCTGTAATGATGCCATCTGACTGTTTAGATAAAGTGTAACTCGCGCATAATGGAGATGCGTTAGCAGGGACAAATATTGAAATTGTTTCAATATTGGGTAGTGATGATTCAATAGTAACCGACACGACAGCACCATTTTCAGCGATATCGGGTGCATCGACTTTTATTTTGGTGCTTTGTGCTAGATTAGAGCTGCCTGTTAAAAGGTTGATGGCCTTGTCCAATTTTTTTTCGGTGAAAGCCGATTTTGGCCATGCAGCAAGAACGCTTCTGGGGGTTAATAAACCAGCTCCAGCTGCAATTGCAACTGTGCCAGCGGCCATTCCTACTCGCAGAAAGCTTCTACGTGTTTGCTTCATATTTACAACTCCTTCCAATTATTTAATTTATAATAATTACAGCAATTTTTGTGCCAAAAATTTAAGTCAAATAAAACAATAACTAACCGGTTATATTGCTAATGCCTGAAAATAAGATATTGCACTTTGCAGAAAGTTAAAAACAGTTTGCAGTGTTTTAACGATGAATTTATACGTTTGATGTTGACCACTTGAAGTGTTTTGTACTCCTTATAATATTATTAAACATAGACTTCGTGGCCGAATATGTCATCCTGTTGCTGCAAATTTGTTGCTTAATAGGACGATTCAATGGCTTATTCTGAGGCATACATGTTAAATAAAACTATTTTTGCTAATTACTTAAAAATTATGATTAATAAGCTTGTCAATCTAGTGACACATAGCGTAGAATTCGCGCTCTCGATGCGGGGTGGAGCAGCCTGGTAGCTCGTCGGGCTCATAACCCGAAGGTCGTCAGTTCAAATCTGGCCCCCGCTACCAAATTTTGCAATAAAAGCAATAAGTTAGTTTGAGAAGAAGGTTACAAGCGTTTTCATTTGTGGCCTTTTTTTTCGTCTATGAATATTAAATAAAGGTTTGAAGTTACTCAATATGGTTTTAAGCTCAATATTGATAATTTTTGATTACTTAGGAGCTGTAATTTTTTGATTTCAGAGGCTATTTAAATTTTAAATTGTATTAATATGAATTTAATACAATAATTTGGCTAAATTTACCTAAGGTGATACAATATTTCAATTAGTAGATGTTTTGAAGTGGGCCAGTGGCTCATTTTTTCGTTTTGGGTAATACAGAATTACTTAGTGTAAATATATTGAGGTTTTTAGAGTGCGTGTACCCGTTGGTATGACTGAGTTATTAGAACCAGCTATTGAGTCACTTGGCTATGAGTTGCTTGGAATTGAATATCATTCTCAAGGTAAGCATTCGATCTTACGCTTATTTATTGATAGTCCAAATGGAATTAATGCGGATGACTGTGGCAATGTTAGTCATCAAGTTAGTGGTATTTTAGATGTGGAAGAACCGTTGAAAGGCTCGTATAGCTTGGAAGTTTCTTCACCAGGGATAGATCGACCACTATTTAAATTGAAACACTATGAACAGTTTATCGGTAGTAATATCAAGTTGAAATTACGTGAAGCTGTTGGAGATCAAAAGAAATTTAAAGGTGAAATTACCCATATTGATGGGCAAAAAATCTTTATATTTTGTGAGGACATTAAAAGTGAGATTGGCTTTGAGATTACCGAGGTTGATAAAGCTAATTTAATTCCTTTAATAACTTAGATAAAAGTTAGATAGCTGAAATTTATAAATAATTTACTTACTTTAGAGTGAAAATAATGGCCGCCAGAAAGAAAAAAACAGTCGTTCGTAAGCAAGAAGATATTAATAAAGAAATATTACTTGTTGTTGACGCTGTTTCAAATGAAAAAAGTGTTGATAAAGGTATCATCTTCGAAGCGATTGAGATTGCTTTAGCAACCGCTACTAAAAAACGTTATACCAATGATGTTTTGGTTCGGGTCAATATTGATCGAGATAGTGGCGCATATGAAACGTTCCGGCGTTGGGAAGTTGTGGCTGATGATGAGATGGAACATTTGGATCAACAAATCACACTTAGTGCTGTTCAAGTTGATGAACCCGAGCTTGAAATTGGTGATTTCACTGAAGAGGAAATTGAGTCGGTTGGTTTTGGACGAATTGCGGCGCAAACCGCAAAACAAGTTATTGTCCAAAAAGTACGAGAAGCTGAAAGAGTTAAGGTTGTCGAAACGTATCAAGAGCGTGTTGGTGAGTTAGTGATGGGGGTTGTGAAACGCGTAGAGCGTGGAAATATCTACATGGACTTAGGTAACAATGCTGAGGCAATGATTTCTCGAGAAGATGTTATACCTCGTGAGTCTATTCGTACTGGTGATCGTCTTCGTGGTTATTTAAAAGATGTTCATTCTGAAGCTCGTGGGCCACAGTTATTTGTTAGTCGAACCGATCCACATTTTTTAATTGAATTATTTAAAATTGAAGTACCTGAAATTGGTGAAGGCATTATAGATATCATGGGTGCTGCTCGCGACCCAGGTAGTCGTGCAAAAATTGCTGTTCGTACTGCAGAAGATAGAATCGATCCTGTTGGTGCCTGCGTTGGTATGCGTGGCTCAAGGGTACAAGCTGTATCCAATGAATTAGCTGGTGAGCGAATTGATATTGTATTGTGGGATGATAATACTGCTCAATTTGTTATAAATGCAATGTCTCCAGCAGAAGCTACTTCAATTATTGTTGATGAAGATAAAAATACAATGAACATTGCGGTTGCTGAAGATCAGTTATCACAAGCAATTGGTCGCGGTGGTCAAAATGTTAAACTGGCTAGTGAATTAACCGGTTGGTCACTCAATGTTATGAGTGAAAATGATGCCGATGAAAAACAGGAAGCTGAATCTGATGCGAGTCAAAAAGTGTTTATGGATGCTTTAGATGTTGATGAAGAAGTTGCTGTGATTTTAGTGCAAGAAGGTTTTACTAGCATCGAAGAAGTGGCTTATGTTCCAATTGCTGAAATGATGGAAATTGAAGAATTTGACGAGAATATGATCGAAGAACTTCGAGGTCGCGCAAAAGATGTGTTATTAACGCGAGCCATTGCTTCTGAAGAAGAGAAAACAGATGCGGAGCCGGCTGAAGATTTATTGAACATGGAAGGCATTGATGAAGCTCTCGCGTATAAATTAGCGGCAAATGGTATTGTTACTATGGATGATTTGGCTGAACAGTCTGTTGATGAGTTATTAGATATAACTGAGCTCGATTCAGAAAAAGCCGCAAAGTTGATTATGACTGCACGTGAGCCATGGTTTGCGGATGAGTCAACTGAAAATTAGATTCGGATAACAGTACTAGAAATTAAAAATTATATAACAATGATGTTTTGGTCTGGAGAAAATATATAAATGGCAGATGTTACAGTAAGACAATTTGCTGATGTTGTTGGCACCGATGTAGAACGATTGCTTGTTCAGTTAAAAGAAGCAGGCGTTAATCTTAATGACGCTGATGCTATGATAAGCGATAAAGATAAATCATCTTTATTAGATTTTCTGCGCTCTAAACATCCTGTAAAAGAAGATAAAGTTGCTGATTTGGCTACCAATTCCAATAGTGACGTAAATAAAATTACGCTACGACGCAAATCAACCAGTGTATTAAAGGTGTCAGGTTCACATGGCAAAAATAAATCAGTGGCGGTGGAAGTTCGTAAGAAACGTACCTATGTTAAACGTAAATCAATAGTTGATGATGAAGCGGTTAAAGTTGAAGAACAGCGTGCTAAACGTGAAGCATTAGATGCGGCAAAACAGCAAGAAGAACTCGAAATCCAAAAAGTCGCACAAGAACGTGCCGCAGAAAAGAAACGTAAGCAAGACGAGCTTGAGCAAAAACATCAAGATGCACTTGCCAAAAAAGCGGCTGCTGAAAAAGCCTCAGTTGAAGAAGCTGCTAAACAAGCTAAAACAACTGGCGCTAAACCAACTACTGATACTAAGGCTAAGGATACAAAAGTTACTACTACGACAACGGATTCCAGAAAGCGTAAAGGTAAAAAAGATAAAGCAAGTGATCAAAACACACGTTATGGTCGTGCCGAATTACATGTTAGCGCTGATAAAACCGGTAAGCGTCGTAAAAAATCAAAATCTCGAACGGTTACAGCAGCTTCGTCTGATGAACATGGATTCACCAAACCCACGGCTCCGATTGTGCATCAAGTTAATCTTGGTGAAACGATAACTGTAGGTGAGCTAGCTCAGAAAATGTCAGTTAAAGCAGCTGAAGTTATTAAAGTTTTAATGGGCTTAGGTAGTATGGTAACAATCAACCAAGTTCTTGATCAAGAAACAGCTGTTATTGTGGTAGAAGAAATGGGGCATCAAGTAAACTTGGTGAATGATGATGCGGTTGAAGATGCTTTACTTAACGAACTTCAACAAGCCGATGGTGAGTCTATATCGCGATCACCCGTTGTTACAATTATGGGACATGTTGATCACGGTAAAACGTCATTACTGGATTACATTCGAAAAGCAAAAGTTGCAGATGGCGAAGCCGGTGGTATAACACAACACATTGGTGCTTATAATGTAGAAACCGATAAAGGTAATATTACATTTCTTGATACACCGGGACATGAAGCGTTTACTGCTATGCGTGCGCGTGGTGCAGATGCAACTGATATTGTTGTTTTAGTTGTTGCGGCCGATGATGGTGTTATGCCTCAAACGAAAGAAGCGGTGCAACATGCTAAAGCGGCTAATGTGCCTTTAATAGTCGCGGTCAATAAAATTGATAAACCAGAAGCAGATCCTGATCGGGTTAAAAATGAGCTAGGTTCAGAAGATGTTATTCCTGAAGATTGGGGTGGCGAAACTCCGTTTGTGCATGTTTCTGCAAAAACGGGTGAAGGTGTCGATGCTTTATTGGATGCAATTTTATTGCAATCAGAAATAATGGAATTAACTGCAATATCAGACGGCCCTGCCCATGGTGTCATCATTGAATCTCGTTTAGATAAAGGTCGTGGTTCAGTTGCTAGTGTGCTTGTTCAAAAGGGTTGTTTAAAAATTGGCGATATATTAATTGCAGGTTTAGAGTTTGGTCGAATTCGAGCGATGATTAATGATCAAGGTCAATCGGTAGATATGGTTGGTCCTTCTGTTCCTGTTGAAGTTCTTGGTTTATCGGGTGTTCCTAGTGCGGGTGATGAATCGCTTGTGGTACCAAATGAACGTAAGGCTCGTGAAATTACCAGTCTTCGTCAAAGTAAAAAGCGTGACCTTAAATTAGCGCGACAACAAGCAGCCAAATTAGAAAATATGTTTTCTAAAATGGAAGCCGGTAATCTTGAAACGCTTAATGTTGTTCTTAAATCCGATGTTAATGGTTCAACTGAAGCAATATGTGAGTCTTTAACAAAATTATCGACTTCAGAAGTGAAAGTCAATATTGTGGCAAGTGGTGTTGGTGGTTTAACAGAATCAGATGCCAATTTGGCAATGGCATCAAATGCGATAATGTTTGGATTTAATGTGCGTGCTGATGCTAAAGCAAAACGAGTTATTGATGAAGAAGGCGTTGATTTACGTTATTACAGTGTTATTTATGATTTAATTGATGACGTTAAAGCCGCAATGGGCGGATTGCTTTCACCTGAAATTCGTGAAGAAATTATTGGCTTGGCTGAAGTTCGAGACGTATTTAAAGCGCCTAAGATAGGGGCTGTTGCTGGTTGTATGATTACTGAAGGCACGGTTAAACGTAGCAATCCTATTCGCGTATTACGAGAGAATGTTGTTATATATGAAGGTGAACTTGAATCGTTACGTCGTTTTAAAGATGATGTTAATGAAGTGAAACAGGGCACTGAATGTGGTATCGGCGTAAAGAATTACAATGATGTTAGGCCTGGTGATCAAATCGAAGTATTTGAACGCACTGAAGTGGCTCGTACTCTTTAATAAACTATTGTAGTATTTATGCCAAAAGAATTTACTCGTACCCACCGTCTATCTCAGCAACTTCAAAGAGAGATAGCGGTGTTAATTCAAAACGAAATTAAAGATCCCAGAATTAATTTCATTACCGTTCAAGATGTTGCTGTTTCAAAGGATTTATCTATTGCTAAGATTTATATATCCTCTTTAAACACGGATCAAACTCCAGAAGTTATTATCGATGTTTTAACCAAGGCGTCTGGTTTTCTTCGTCGAGCAATAGCCAAAGAATTAACGCTTCGTAAAGTACCCGAGCTACGTTTTTTTTATGACGATACAATTGTTAAAGCACGTGAATTATCCGATTTAATCGATAAAGCCATTGATAATGATAACAAAAAGTAATTCACGGGTTATTCTCTAAATATATTATGTCACGAAGAAATAAACAGGGTCGGGAAATCAATGGTATTTTGCTGCTTGATAAACCGGTCGGTCTGACCTCTAATGCAGCACTACAAAAAGTTAAGCGTGTATTTAATGCCCGTAAGGCAGGTCATACTGGCAGTTTGGATCCGCTGGCAAGTGGTTTATTGCCAATATGCTTGGGTGAGGCAACAAAAATGTCGGCTTATTTGTTAAATGCTGATAAAAAATACAGTGCGATTTGTAAATTGGGTATAACCACAAACACCGCTGACTCAGAAGGTGAAATTATTCAACAGTCAGCAGTGCCCAATTTAAGTCGTGATTTAATAGAAACGGTATTAAAAAAATTTACTGGTGACATTGATCAAATACCCCCAATGCATTCAGCATTAAAAAAAGATGGACAACCTTTATATAAACTTGCTCGACAAGGAATTGAAATTGAGCGAACCGCACGCAGAATTGTTATTCATTCATTAAAACTAACAAAGATTGAAGATAACTGCCTGTACTTGGATGTGTTTTGTTCCAAAGGAACGTATATTCGAACCTTGAGTGAAGATATTGGCAAAGAATTAGGTTGTGGTGCGCACTTAGCAGGTTTGAGACGGACCGAAACTGGACCGTTTAATTTAGAACAAACATCTAGTTTTGAAACATTAGCATCTTGTGCTGCTGATGGCATTGAACAATTGGATGCTTTGTTGTTGCCAATGGAATTAGCGTTGCAGCATATTCCAGTGGTAAATTTAACCGAAAATTCAGCTTATTACGTCAAACAAGGTCAGGCAGTTTTGGTGTCAAATGCGCCAACCGAAGGTTTGGTTAGACTGAAAAATGAACAGCATTTTTTAGGTATTGGCCATATATTAGATGATGGGCGGGTTGCGCCTAAAAGGTTAATTAACGATTAATTTTTAATAAATATACATATAGTGTTGAAATTAGCTTGTTTAGCTCGATTTTAGCCAAAATTAGTATATTTATGGATAAATAAGTGTATTTAACTTGTCCTGAACACCATCGGGCGGTTAAAATAGCGGCCTTAATTTAGGTCTAAGTTATTGTATTTATATATGTTACAGGAGTCAAAAATGTCATTAAACGCCGAACAAAAGGCAACAATCGTCAGTGATTATAAACAGGGTGAGGGCGATACAGGCTCACCAGAAGTGCAAGTTGCATTACTGTCTGCACAGATAGAAGGTTTATCCGGTCATTTTAAAGAACACATCCATGATCATCATTCGCGTCGTGGTTTATTACGTATGGTTAGCCAACGTCGTAAATTGCTCGATTATTTAAAGAATAAAAATGTCGAACGATACCGTGATTTAATTTCACGTCTTGGTTTGCGTAAATAAATTTACTTACATTAAGGTAATTACATGACTCCTGTAACAGTTGAAGTTCCGTACGGTGGCCGTACTTTAAAATTAGAAACCGGTGAAGTAGCACGTCAGGCATCCGGTGCCGTGATGTGTAGTTTGGGTGACACAGTAGTATTAGTCACTGCTGTTGTAAAAGATGAAGAAGTTGAGGGTCGAGATTTCTTTCCGATGACTGTCAATTACCAAGAGCGAACTTATGCTGCTGGTAAAATACCGGGTGGTTTTTTAAAGCGGGAAGGCCAGTCTGATAATGAAACATTAGTCTGTCGATTGATTGATCGTCCGATACGTCCATTATTTCCTGAAGGTTACACCAACGAAATTCAACTGATTGCAACTGTAATCTCATTAGATGTTGATGTTCCTGCTGATATAGTCGCAATGATAGGTGCATCTGCAGCGCTGAGTATTAGTGGCGCGCCATTTACTTCTGCTATTGCGGCAGCTCGAGTCGGCTACATCGACAATAAATACATTTTAAATCCTTCAAAAGAAACACTTAAAGAATCTGATTTAGATTTAGTTGTTGCTGGTACCACTGGTGCAGTATTAATGGTTGAGTCAGAAGCTAAACAGCTATCAGAAGAAGTTATGTTAGGCGCAGTTATGTATGGCCATGAACAATTCCAAGACGTTATTAAAGGAATAGAATCATTAGCAGAGAAAGTTGGTGTCGAACGTAAAGTATTCGTACCAAAAGCTGAAGATAGTTCATTAACTGAGGCAGTATCAAAAGCGGCTGCTGATGATTTAGCTAATGCTTATAAAATTAGCGAAAAGTTACCGCGTTACACAAAGTTAACAGAAATTCGAACTGCGCTTAAAGACAGTTTAACTGTTGATGAGAAATATGCTCGTGAAGATGTTAGTGAAACAATTGAGTCTTTAGAAAAGAAAATTGTACGTAGTCAAATTATTAATGGTGAGCCGCGTATTGATGGACGTGATACGCGTACTGTTCGTCCTATCACGGTTAAAGTTGGTGTCTTACCCAGAACGCATGGTTCTGCATTATTTACCCGTGGTGAAACACAAGCAATTGTTGTTACAACGTTAGGGACTGAGCGTGACTCTCAAATAATTGATGCATTAGAAGGTTCATATCGCGAACCATTCATGCTTAATTATAATTTCCCACCATACTGTGTTGGTGAAACAGGCATGGTAGGTCGACCAAAACGTCGTGAAATTGGACATGGTAAATTGGCTAAGCGTGGTGTTGCTGGTGTGATGCCAGATTTTGAAGAATATCCTTATTCACTTCGTGTTGTATCTGAAATCACAGAATCAAATGGCTCGTCATCGATGGCATCTGTTTGTGGTTCAAGCTTGTCCATGATGGATGCAGGTGTGCCATTGATTGCACCTGTTGCTGGTATTGCAATGGGACTAATTAAAGAAGGCGATAAATTTGCAGTGTTATCTGATATTCTTGGTGATGAAGATCACTTAGGTGATATGGACTTTAAAGTTGCCGGTTCAGAAAAAGGCATTACCGCCTTGCAAATGGATATTAAAATTGACGGAATAACAAAAGATATAATGGAAGCCGCTTTAGAACAAGCTAAAGAAGGGCGCTTGCATATTTTATCTATCATGAATGCGGTTATTGATAAACCACGCAATGAAGTATCAGAATTTGCGCCACGTTATACCACGATTAAAATTAATCCTGATAAAATTCGTGATGTCATCGGAAAAGGTGGTGCAACGATCCGTTCAATCACTGAAACAACCGGTGCTAGCATTGATATTTCTGATGATGGTATCGTTAAAATTGCATCAGTTGATCGTGCAGCAGGTGATGAAGCGCGTAAACAAATTGAACAGCTTACCGCTGATGTTGAAGTTGGTACCATTTATGAAGGTAAAGTTGTAAAACTAATGGACTTTGGTGCATTTGTAACAATACTACCCGGTAAAGATGGCTTAGTCCATGTCTCTCAAATCAGTGAAGAACGCGTTGAAAATGTTAGCGATAAACTCACTGAAGGCGAAATGGTAAAGGTAAAAGTTCTTGAAATTGATAAACAAGGACGCATCCGATTAAGCATGAAAGCCGTAGCGGCTGACGCTGCTGCAGTAACCGCTAGTTAGCAAAAATATTCCTGTAATATTTTTCATTGTAAAAAAGGGTCTGTTGACCCACTGCTGTCCCATAGTTGTAAATCATAAAGCGAACCTCATCTGAGGTTCGCTTT
>CAZEPW010000072.1:0-15674 GCA_964514215.1 uncultured Thioalkalispiraceae bacterium | reverse complement strand
ACACAAGCTTACTTGAATATAAAAATATAGCTAAGGTTTGGAGGTTAGTCTATTATGTGATTGGATTTATAAAGTTAAAACTATGACGTTCAAGAATTGCGTTATCTGCTGTGTGTCGCATACGAGATATACTCGCATTAAAAACTTTTATTCGATACATACTCTTTAACTCAGCTTGTAAAATATAAGTTATCACTGCACGAATTACGCCCGCATGAGTAACAAATAATATTTTCTGACCAGAATACTGTTCAATTATTTTTTTATAAGCTGATACTACTCGCGAATAAAAATTAGATAATGGTTCAGCTCCGCTAGGCCGACAATTTACCGGGTCTTGATAAAACTCCGTATATTCATCTGGATTAGTTTTTTGTATTTCATCCGGAGTGCGTCCTTCCCACGAACCAAAACCAACCTCTTTTAAATTATTCTCTACTTGTACTGGAATATTTAGCTTAACTGATAATTCTTGAGAAAATTGCAAACATCGAATTAAAGGCGAACTGATAATCACATCCCACTGAGAGTAATCAGCAACCGCAAGGCGCATTTGCTGCCAACCAAGCTCACTTAATGGATCGTCGATACTATAGCCACGTATAGCTCGACCACCCTCTGGTTCACCGTGACGAATTAAATCTACAACCGTGTTAGACAAAATTAAACTAAAATTACTCTTTAGTATGACCATGCGCATCTAAAAGTGTCTTAGTCATAATACGGTCAGTATAAGCCATCGCCACAGCAGAAAGAATAAAAGTGACATGAATGATAACTTGCCATTTTATCGTAGCTTCATTCATATTTTCAGCATTGATAAATGTTTTTAGCAAATGAATAGATGATATACCAATAAGCGCCATTGATAACTTAATTTTCATGGTTGCAGCATTAACATGCGATAACCACTCAGGTTGGTCGGGATGCTCGGTTAAATTTAAACGAGAGACAAACGTTTCATAACCACCAATAATCACCATGATTAATAAATTTGCAATCATAACCACATCAATTAAACCCAAAACAATCAACATAATTTCAGCTTCACTAATACTAGCAGCACTGCCAACAAGGTGTATCAATTCCACAGCAAAGTGAAAGACATAAACAGCCTGAGCAATAATAAGCCCCAAATATAGCGGAGCTTGTAACCATCGACTCCAAAAGATTAATTGCGCCATCATATCCGTTGAGCGGTTACGGCTGTTTTTTTCATTACTCATCTTAGTTATTCCTTATTCTATCGCTAACTCTAAATTGAGTATTTTAACAAAATTTAGCCTAAGAATACCGCATTAGAATTTATTAATATAAAGAATTGCGCTATCGGTATATTTCACCGCCACACACCGATATCCGACATATAAAAATAAATCCTATATAAATCAGATTATTAGGGGAATTATCAGGTACAAACTTGGTTTGTTATATAACCATGTAAAAATAATGTGAAATAATGTTTCAGTCCAAAATAACGGCAGTTGAAAACGTCATGATAAAGCAAAGAATTACTCGCTAAAATAGTGGGTTTGCAGTTTCAATTGAAATGTCGACTTAATTAATTCTTTGGATATCTTTAAATTTAAAGTCATCATCATAGTTCAATATAAATACCCCATGAACCCCTTCATGACTGATAAATTGATGTAAAATATTGACAGGGAATTGAACTCGTCGTCCATCAGTGCTTTTTGCTTTAACAATTTTTGTCCCAGAATAATACTTTAACATTTCGGCTTTAGTTATATGCAAGTTAATTTTAAAGTGCATAAAATTATAGATTACAATAAATTAGTTATTCACAAAAAAAATAAATTAAATGCTCATTACTTGGTGAAATAGATTTACCCAAGCATATTAGGCCACATCCCGACATCGGGTATTCTTCTTTCTGTATATAAATTTCTTTTCCACCTTGTGGTTTTATAAATGTTCCATTAGTTGATTGATCAATTAACACAAACTTTCCTTTACGAAAAATTAACGATGCATGATGCCGCGACACTAAATCAGATAAAACCGTTAAATCTGCATGATGATCTCGTCCAATTGAAAATGATTTAGTTTTGGGATTTAATTCATTTAGGTTTTCATGATACGTTAAAAATATTTTTACATTTTGTTTAAATGGTGATATTTTTGAATTAACACTAATATTTTGAGTAATGTCGTTAGCTGAAACATTAGTTTCTTGTGAATCATCATTTAATGAAATTCTTTTACTGATACTTTTTTCTGATTCATCTTCATCAGGAATAAAAGTATCACGTTTGCGTATAATATAATTAGCAAAATGATCTAAAAAACCATTCGTTATCGATTCATTATCCAAACGATAAACAGTTTCACCTAAAATTTCAAAATTAGTAGCAACTACATTTATAGTGTTTGAGTATTCTGCTGCAGTGAAAATAAACGACACAGGAATATCGGTCTGCATTTCAATTTCATCAATCGAACTATAATCATAAGAACCCGTATACTGATTATCATCAGCAATTAAGCCGTATGAAAATAATTCACTTAAACGTTCATCAAAATTTTCAAAATCTTTTCTTTTAAAAACAAATTTGGTTTCATTGCTATGCATCCAAAAACGCAATTCAAGCGTCTCTACATGCTGCTTACAGGAAAGTGAAAGTTCATAATCTGCTTGGAAAGACTCGTTGAGTTGATAAGTATTAAAAATATTATAAATAACTTTAACTTCAGGTCGGACTTGATTAAGACGATTCACTATTTTTCTCAGATATTCATGAATATTGTATAAGGCTTTAACTGCCGCGCCTTGTACCGACTCGTCATTTTTATTCCAAGCCTCATCAACACCTTTTTTTACCCGAAGCAATTGTGCTTGCTTAGTCAACTCTTCTAATAATTCCACACTGAACCCTTTTAATTTATTTAATTATTGTTACCCAGCAACAAAAGTTTATCCCTTAATTATCTCTTCATAACCTAAAATCTGACGAAACACTCATCTTGCTTATTATATTTATCTCAGGTTTACGTTAGAAAAACGGCTGTTTAAACACCCTTATCATGACAAACCTTACATTTTAGCGTGTAATAAAAACTAACCGCATTGACTAACGGGAATAATGAACTTCGAGTTATCAAAAGCTCACGTTATCTTATAATTATATGGATGATCATAATAATAGCCTAAGATTATAACTTGAATAGCTGCTTGATTAAATTTTGATTAATAAAAAATGTCGATAGCATATAAAATAGGCCAAGTTATTGACCGTTATTTAACCACAAATTATAAATGGATTTAACTGTCATTTGTAGACATCAACCTAAAATAGTTAAACAAAATGTTTCAATTGCAATTTTCGATTCGATGGGTTTTTCTGTTAGCAACCAATGATCGGCGTCGATAACTTTAACCTGACTCTTGGGAATCTGCTGAACCAATGATTTGGTCTTCTCTATATTACTAACCGTCGCACCTTTTGATAATAAACAAAGTACTTTCGATGTTATTTGTTTTAAATTCGGTATTTTTCGGGTAACTTCAAACATATCCTGACAATAATTTAATAAAGGGATATAGATTAAATCCTCAAACGGATTCATATACAGCTTCGCAATATCAGCATCTCGATTATTAAGAATTTCGCGAGTTTTAATATCCAGCTGGTGTAAATCTCGATAAGGTAGTTTCGTTTTATTATTAGTCAATTTGCTTAAAAATAACAAGACATAGATTAAAGCCAATAAAACATAACGCAATCGTCGAATAATACCTAAGCTACCTTTAAGTGCTTCTGGATATACTGGATCGATTAAAACTAAACCTTTAATTAAATCCGAGTTTTTAACTGCAAATTGCATTGCTATTTGAGCACCTAAACTATGACCAACAATAATGACTGAATTATATTTCTCTGCTTTTAATACTTGAGTAATATCCGCACACCAATTTAAAATTGATATTCGCTCATAACTCATAGACTTACCATGACCACGCAAATCCATTCGCACTAAATTGACCTCACCGGCAAGCGTTGTGTTGGCAACAAATTCACTCCAACGTGTCATATTGCTTGCCAAACCATGTAACAACAATACCGCAAATCCATCAGGTTTGTTATTTGCCCCTTCAGTGACTTGATAGCTAATTACAGCACCATTTTTAGTATAGATTGTTTTCTCAATTTCTGTCATATTTATGCGTCTATTAAATATGGATTACTCGATATCCAGCAATCTCAGTCTTAATTTAAGATTTTATATGATTATTTCGATTTGAACAGCTCACAAATTGTACATGATTTAAGCATATATTAATCTTATTCTGTTACGATATATTTTTAATTCGGAGTAGTATTAATGCACACAGATGAAGTTAAAGTCTGGGATATTGTAGTTAGATTATTTCATTGGTCTCTCGTTAGCACTTTTTTTATTTGTATCATTACTGAAGATAGTTCTAGGCTACATATCTACTCAGGCTATCTCATTATAGTACTAATATCATTTCGATTTATCTGGGGTTTTATAGGCTCTAAATATGCTCGATTTAAGGATTTTATCGTTACCCCGGCCATCGTAATCCAGTATTTAAAAGATATTGTTAAAAACAAAAATAAACGTTATTTAGGACACAATCCTGCTGGTGCTGCAATGATTGTAGTATTAATAACGAGTATCATCATCACGTGTATTTCTGGAGTGGTGCTATATGCAGTAGATGATCATTCCGGCCCACTCGCCTTTTTGTTTAATGGTGAATACGAATATTTAGAAGATACATTAGAAGAAGTTCATGAATTCTTTTCTAACTTTTCACTAGTTTTAATTGTATTTCATGTCTCTGGCGTTGTTGTGGCTGGTAAGCAACATAATGAAAACTTAGTTAAATCAATGATTAATGGTTATAAAAAAATAAACAGTGCCCCAAAACGTAACGATTAATAAAAATAACAACAGAAATAAAGATAGGTATACTAATGCAAAACAAACCATTAACCATTGGAAAACTTGCTGAGTCAGCAGGCGTTAATGTCGAAACAATTCGCTATTACCAAAAAATTGGCTTATTAAAAACGCCACTCAAACCACCAAGTGGTTATCGACAGTATTCTCATAACAGCATTGCAATCATTAATTTCATAAAACGATCTCAAAAATTAGGTTTTAGTTTGACAGAAATTAATGAGCTAATATCTTTAGGAGAAAATAAATGCGATGATGTCTGCAATTATACCAAACAAAAAAGAAATCAAATTGAAGACCAAATAAATGAATTAAAAGAATTACAAAAAAATTTAGATACACTCATAAAATCATGTCAATCTGATTTACCTGTTTGTCCGATTGTCACAACGCTATTAAAAAATTAGTTGTAGTCTTTATCAAAGTACCAATAGTAAAGTAGCATCATGATAAAGCTATATTAATAATTGACATTAAGGAAGATACTCAAAATGAGACTACTGCTAGTTGAGGATGACAACCTGCTTGGTGATGGACTTTATGTTGGTCTTAAACAAGCGGATTATACCGTTGATTGGGTTACCGATGGCGAAGCTGCCAACCATGCATTGATAAATGAAGATTTTGATCTAATCGTTCTCGATCTAGGTTTACCTATCGTGTCCGGCATCGAGGTTTTGCAAGCACTACGTAAACGAAACGACACAACCCCTGTTTTAATTTTAACAGCAATGGATTCCGTAGAAAACAGAATTCTTGGTTTGGACAGTGGTGCCGATGACTATTTGATCAAACCATTTGACTTAGAAGAACTATGCGCACGATTACGAGCACTTGCTCGACGTTATGCTGGCCGCAGCGATCCAATACTAACTCATGGAACATTAGAATTAAATCCCGCCGCTCATACTGTCACTAAAGAGGGTAAATCAATTTCATTATCTTCTCGTGAATTTGTATTATTACTTTATCTTATGGAAAATGTTGGCCGAGTATCATCACGAACTCGATTAGAAGAAACTCTCTATGGCTGGGATGGCGAAATTGAAAGTAATTCACTTGAAGTATTCATACATCACCTCCGTAAAAAAATTGGCAACGAAACGATTAAAACAGTTAGAGGGGTTGGCTATATGATTGAGAAAATTAATTGCTAAATTCAATTCGAAATAGATTACTCATTGTTTTATTAGTTATAATATCTTTAATTGGTGGCCTTACCATGTATCGCAGCTTTCGCGATGCCAATCACGAAGTGCACGAGCTGTTTGATGCGCAATTAGCACAATCATCACGCTCACTACAGGCCATTATTCTTTATAATATAAAAGCCATCGATAATTTTAGAGCTCAAGAAATTTTAGATTACCCAATCACCACAGCCAACACAGATCCCATCAATGAATATGATTTAAGAGATAGCCATACATATGAGCGAAAAATGGCCTTCCAAGTTTGGGATAAAGGTGAACGCTTAATACTGCGCTCTGCATCTGCACCAATAATCGCATTGGATAAAAATGCATTAACCCCAAAAGCCCGTGGATTTTCCGATGTTGTTTTAAATAATGAAAAGTGGCGTGTTTTTAGTTTATGGGATAAACAGTTTAATCACTTGATCCAAGTCGGCGAACGTTATGCCATTCGAGATGAACTCACTTCAGAAATTGTAAAACATTTATTGCTGCCTTCTATCACATCAATTCCAATTTTAGCCTTGATGATATGGTTTGGAATAGGACGAGGATTATTGCCATTACGAAAAGTTGCAAAAGAAGTCACTCGGCGTGATACAGCTCACCTCGAACCAATAAAACTCAAAAATGTCCCTCTAGAAATCCGCCCTGTTATCGAAGAGCTAAATGCATTATTTTATCGTGTGCACACTGCAATCGAAAAAGAACGACGATTTACAGATGATGCCGCTCATGAATTAAGAACGCCACTAGCTGCATTAAAAATTCAAGCACAAGTTGCTAAGGCCGCTAAAAGTAATGCAGAAAAAACATCCGCCATTGATAATATAATTACCGGTGTTGATCGAGCAACACATTTAGTACAACAAATGTTGGTGCTTGCTAGACTTGGCTCAGAAGATAATACCTCACAAAATATCAAATCAATTAATATCCGTAAAACATCGGAAGAACTTATCGCTCAATTAGCACTAAGAGCCATAGAAAAAAATATAAACCTATCATTCCAGTGTGATGATGACTATATCATCTACGGTGAAAAAACCAATTTTGAAATACTACTCGCCAACATTTTAGATAACGCAATAAATTATACTCCGACTAACGGCAATGTTATTATTAAAATAACGGGGTCCAATAACAACATAAATCTAACAGTAACGGATAATGGGATAGGCATAGCAGAAAAAGATTTAGAACGCGTATTCGAACGTTATTATCGAACACGCGATTCAACAGCAGATGGTTGTGGTTTAGGATTAACAATTTCAAGACAATGTGCCGAACAATTAAATGCTATAATAAAATTCAGTCAACCTGATGCTAAAGTTGGCTTAACAGTTAATGTTACGTTTCCCAAAAAACCTCCAATTTAAAATAGAAATATGAAATTATTTAATCGATTTATATATTCCCTTTTAATCATTTATTTTTCAATAACCGTTCAAAATGCATTAGCGGTTGAATATTTATCAACAGACTTTGATGATTGGTATTATAAAAAAACCAATAACTACAAAGGTTGGAAATATATAGTGATTCACCATTCAGCAACCCGTGCCGGTTCAGTTAAAGCATTTCACAAGTTTCACACGAAGCAAGGTTATGGTGGCATTGCTTATCACTTTGTGATTGGTAATGGCAATGGTATGAAAGATGGCGAAATTCAGGAAACCTTTCGCTGGAAACAAAAAATAGCCGGAACTCACGTTACCGTAAAATCTTGGGATCATAACGTGTTTGGCATCGGTATCTGCCTAGTTGGTAATTTAGAAAAGTCTCCCGCAACAAAAGCACAGCTAAAATCGTTAAATTTATTAATAACTAAACTCAAAAAAAGAATAATATAACATCTGAAAATATAGTAGGACATAAACAGGTTCTCTATGATGATGCTTCAGGACAACAAGAACAAACTGTCTGTCCCGGAAAAAAACTTGATTTAACTAAATTACGCTAATAACAACAAATTTAAAATAACCGCCATTGTGATAATTTTTAAACCAAAATATAAAATTAAAACATCAAAATTAAACTAATTTTTTCCTGATACAAACTAGAGTTTAATTAACCTGAACTCGGGATAAACAAATATAATTTAAATAAACAAATTAAGTCGTTACGTATGAATAATACTAAAGCCACCGGCTACGGAAGGGGTGTAGCCCATCCATATGGCCTAGGCCACTTTCTCTTGCTACGCAATTCACCTTGTCCTCACATTTGTGCTCGCATAACATTTTTGAACAGCAATAAATATTTTTCTTATCCCGAGTTCAGGTTAATTAATATTGTCGTTAAACTCAAATTTACTCACCGTAAGATAAGCACTAAACCCACCTAAAACCGATCCGATTATAAATAAAACTAATTCAATATCAACGCCGGTTATTTTATAATCAGTATTTTCAATTGCAAACAGAAATAATAATATTATCTTTGGCCAGATGATTGGGATAAAAAAGACAACAACCATAAATATTTTCTTATAAACAGGAATAGCGATATAGGTTGATATTGAAATACAAAACGAAGCAACAAAGAAACCAACAAAAATTGAACCATAAACAAAAATATTTCTTAAATTCGAAACAATATGTTCAAAAATAAAACCATCAATCACGTTAACAAAAACAGCCGTAATTAATAAGCTTGCAATATAAACAGAAATCAACATGGGTAATACAACCAGCCATACGGAAGTTATGGTGGTATTATGTTCGTCTAACATAGCTTTGCTTCCCGTTCATTTCTATCAGTATACTATGAAATAATCACGACGAATACTTAGAAATTATCAGGATAAATTGTTTACAGTTTTAATTAGATGCTGAAGTCATAACGTTACCATCATCATTAAAATCAATTTCTTCAATGATTATTTCAGACTCTTCATTTTCCGCCGTCACATCTGATTTAGACTTCTCATGAATATCTTCTACATTTGGAACATCAATATTTTTACCAATAAGTGAGTTATTTAAATTATTCTCAAAATTTTCTGTGAAATAATAAGGTTCATGATTAAACATAATACGTTCACTACCATATTCGTCGTCATCTTCGTCTAATTCATTTTCAGTATTAGCATAATTAGGATTTGAATATGCTAACACCTGACTAAAATCTTCCTCATCGTCGTCATCTTGCTCACCATGAAGACTATGATTCGATTCAAATTCAGACTCCCCATAATTAGGATTTTTATAGACAAAAACCCGACTGAAATCTTCATCATCACTATCTTCATCCTCATCTTTAACCTCGGTATTCGACAATAATAATTCTGATTCTATTTCGTGTTTTGCTTGAGTATTATTCTCTACCACGGGGTTTTCGATATCAACATTATCTGGCACAGGTGGTAGCTCAGATTCAATTTCAATATTTGACAATGCCGTATCATTTACAGGTGTATCACTCGTATTTTTTTCGATTACAGCACGATAACCACGAAGTTGTTTATTTATAGCTAAATTAGAAATTTTTACCTGGGATTTAGAAAAAAATGTTGGTGTTTTTTGTTTTATTTCAAGTTTAGCGCGAACTTTAGTGATTTTAACTGCTGTCTTATCCGAATCACTGTTAGAAAAATCAGCTGCATTGTTAACGAGTTTTTCTGTTTCTGAATTTTCTGCAACTTCAAGTTGCTCAATGTTAATTTGTTGATTATTGTCCGTAACATCAGTTGCACTAACCTCTTCATAATGAGCTAGCTGTTTCTCTATCGCTAAATTTGAAGATTCTAATAATCTCGCAGGAAATCGGTAAACTGTTTTCTGAACTTCAACTTTTTGATTAATATTTGAGTTTTGTTTTACCCCTGATAAATAGCTTTCCATTGCAATAGCGTCTTCATTGACAGAAATACCAAGTTCATTAACTTTATGTTCAACAACATTATTATTTTTTAATTGATTTTTTATCGCTAAATTAGATGAACTTAACTCAAGTGCATCAAATCGATATTCTATTTTGTTAACAACTAATTTATTTAAGTTAGCGACTTTTAACTCTGCAGGTTTCTTTTTTATACTAGATAGAGTAACTGCATCATTATTCATGTTCCAAGGGTAAAACAACAGACCACCCAATAAAAAACCCACTGCTGCGGTTAAAGGAAATTTTAAATCATTATTCATAATTGAACTCAGTATTGTTAAATATCAATATTTGCGATTTTCGCAACGTTAGATAGAATAGACATTAAATGAAGATAATAGAGGCTGTTCTGCTTGATGCCATCCCTGCTTTACAACGAATGCCATACGACATTCTTAAATTACTCGTTCCTATAAATTCCAACGGGGAATTAATAAACTAACATTATAGATTTTAACCGTATAAATTAGCACTATATTAAGAAAAAATAATGATACAATTTTAAATCACGCAAAGAATTGGTTCAAGTAATGATTAAAAATTAAACGTAAGAATCAAAAACCACGACTAAAATTTATACTAGGTCTAATTTCTTGTCGAGTGTAACATAACAACGGCCTACATCGGAGCAACACTAAATTCATAAACGGTTTCCTGCAGTAGTAAGTAATCGGACAATTTACGAAAATTCTCATGATGTTTCGATTTTATCACCATCTCATATTCAAAATACCGCCCTTCATTATTCAAGCGGTAACTTGACGAATAAGACTTAATATTAAAGCTCTTGATTAATGATAAAATTTCAGACTCCGAAAAATGCTCTTTATGACGCAAAAAACTAATGGTGAACTTGGCATATTTTTGAGACGGTATAAACGCTTCAAGCCAGCGAAACACCGATAGCGATGCTAAAGTAAATATCGTGGTGATTAATGCAGGAAAATAAAAACCAAGGCCAATGACTATTCCTATGGATGCGGTCATCCAAATCGAGGCTGCAGTCGTTAAGCCTCGAACAGACAAGCCTTCTTTAACAATAACTCCAGCGCCAAGAAAACCAATACCGGTCATAATACCTTGCGCCATCCGACTGGGATCGGCCCGAACCGTATCTAAAAATTCTTTAGGCACTAAATGCCATTGATACGTCATCAACAGCATTAACAAGCTTGACGAGACACAAACCAGCATATGTGTCCGAAAACCAGCTTCCCGACCATGTAAAGCTCGTTCTAAACCAATTAAACCACCAGCCAGTAGAGCATAAAACAATCTTGAAGTGACTAAATTATAGTCTAAATCAAGCATGTTTATCCCAAGTTCCATTCCACGTCCTTTTTTATATTTGTTATTTAGCTTTTAATGCTAGTTTAAATTCCCAAAAACATCATTCCAGTAATATAGTCAGTAGCAATAATTACTAATTTTACTATAAGCATAGTATTATTCTGTGAGGATATCTTCATGTTAATAAAGTCGATTTAAAATGCGGCATTAAAAAAGCAAAATAGGCAGGTTATGGCAAAAACACAGTTTCCCGGTTTTTCAAAACATTTTTTTAAATTTATAAACGACCTTAAAAAAAATAATAACCGTGAATGGTATCATGAAAATAAGGAACGTTATAAGCAGGATGTTGTGACACCGATGTGCGCCTTCATCAAAGCCATGGGTCCTAGACTCGAACAAATCTGTGAAGATTTCGTCGCCGACTCACGTCCACATGGTGGTTCCATGTTTCGAATTTATCGCGACACCCGGTTTTCAAAAAACAAAACACCCTACAAAGAACATATCGCATGTCACTTTCGCCATTCTGCCGGTAAAGATGCCCATGCACCCGGCTTTTATTTGCACGTCGAATCCAACAAAGTCATTTTTGGTGGTGGTGTCTGGTGTCCACCGAACCCGATATTGCATCAAATTCGTAACCGAATAATTGAGAAGCCCGATGAATGGAAAAAAGTCATCGGCAATAAATCATTTAAAGCTCGATTTGGTGCTATTGAAGGCGAACAACTCAAACGTCCACCCCGCGGTTTTGATAAAACCCAGCCACACATGGATGACTTACGACGAAAAAGCTTTTTTGTTATTCAAACAGTAAAAAAAGCGACCGCGATGGACAGTAAATTCATAAACGAAGTGGAACGGGCATACAAATCAGCAAGCCCAATGATGGAGTTCTTAACGAGAGCATTGGAGCTACCGTATGACCAACCTTGATTAAAACATTTTCCACCCTACCCAAAAAATGAGTAGGGTAAAAAATTTACTCGATAAACTTAAACCGTTGGTGCTGTAACAGTAATTCGAGTTGTTGCTGTACCAATTGTATCGCCTGAAATCCAATCTTGAATATCAAAATCAACAGCGTAATCACCTATCGCCTGATTTGCAGGTACATCAATTATAATGTCATATCGTTCTGCTGATACAGTAAATAATGACGCTCTCTCACCAGAATTTGCTGGAGCCATTATTTTCTCATTAGGCAAAGGTCGACCATCAGAAGCCACAATTCGTCCAGTAAAACCGGGTGGCAACATTAGTTTCTGGGGTAAATAACCAGCAACAATATACCGAATTAAAAGCTTTTGTCCCTGTTCCACTGTAGCCGCTACAACAGACTGGGTTTGAGGATCATTATTTTTATAGGCTGAACTATTGACACCTTGAGAAGCATCAACACCAGTGATAACAAAATAATCCGGGTTTAACGTGTTGAAACCAACATCACCACCGCAAGTTCCTGCAGCCCATTCCATCGGGCTAACACGCCAGCTTGAGTCTATTTCATCAACAGCCCAGATAGCTTCAACATCATAACGACTAGTGAGATCTTCATTCGCATACGTTAATCCCTGAGGGTTATTAACAGTATCCTTATTTAATTTCGGATCAACAATTAATGCACCATACATCCCCATTTCAGCATGCAAAACTGTATTAACATGACAATGATAAAAATACGTCCCAGGATAATTTGGTTGCCATTGGTATGTGAAACTACCAGCTACATCCCACGATGTATGCCCTACACCATCACTTCGATATTCAGGTTCAATGCCATGGTGATGGATAGTATGTTTCCACATCCCCATTCCCATGCCGCCATTATCACCACCCATACCAACACTAAGAAAAGTATGTGCAATATCACCTGATGTAAGTCTCATTGCTGGTGATGGGAATGGACCGCCCATATTCATACCGCCACCTGTGGCTGTAGTATCAGGTGTAGTTGAATTCGTACCATTAAATCCCCATATCGCAATTGATTCACCAGCAGTGCCAGCTCCGCCAGGTCCATCCATTTGGATTGAGCCATTCATATAGACTTGTCGGTTGAAAACGATATCTGGTGTAACATCAGGGTCAACAATATCAACTGCTTGCTCTAAATCATAAATAAAACAAGCATTATTGCCGCCCATACCGCCGCCCATGCCACCGCCGCCACCGTTTCCTGAACCACCGCCACCGTTTCCTGAACCGCCACCGCTACCAGGCATTCCGCCACCACCCATTACAATATCTTTTAATTTAAACATAATTTATATCCTTTTCTTAAACACGTTGTTTGTAAGTTGTTCTGATTTTTACGCCTTAGGCTCATAAAACACATCAGTCATCGTTCCAAACAAGTAAGATCCACCTTTAGCCGATTGAGTCATTTCATCATGGAAGTGCATTGGGTATGCAATTTTTCTACCCTCATCTTTAGCTAGTTGAACAGTTGCTTCAGTAAACTCAGGATATGAATCCGGTGGTGGATCAAATGGATAAATCACATCACAAAGACCACCGCGACCATTCAACGGAATAACATCTTTCGTGGTTTGAACTGGATCAGCATCCATCATACCATCAACCATATTTCCATTTTCTGTTAACCATTCTAAATGGTTCGCATGAATGTGCATGGAATGCTTAGCCATACCAAAGTTAATACAACGCATTAATGCGCGATCACCTAAAGCACCAACCAGCATACTGCGTGGATCGTGCATACTATCAAATTCTGGATCACCATATCCCGGGCTAACTACAGGCGAGCCATTTTGAGGCGCTGGTGGACGACCGCTTAATCCGTTCATGGTGAAATATTGTGGTGTGAATTTATACCCCCCACCAAGCGCGGTTCCATTAATAATGGAATTATTAAACCTAGGATCAACATCATTAAAAACCCAAAATAACTGTTGCACAAACTTACGACTGCCAACAGTCAATTGGTTACTGATAGGATTACCCGAATTGACATCAATAGGCATAACCGCAAAACCACCGTGCATACCAACCATACTATTCAGTTTCATTTTATTAACGATGGTTGCATCTTCATAGCGGTAAGTTCCTGGCTCTCCTGCGGTAAAGCTGACAACGCGAGTTTCACCAGCAGGAATAACGCCCGAATCCGCAATCACAACATTTACACCATTAACAATATGATTAATGGTAAAGTTATGAACACTCTGTAAACGGTTAACAATTGTTATTTCTACCGTATCGCCCTGATTCACAATCATCGCTTTACCAGGAACATTAAGCTCACCAGCGACATCATTGATATTAAAACTTCTAAATGGAACCAATGTGCCTACACCGGTAGCGTCCATCATATTTAGTTCGCCTTCAGTGATATAAAACGTTTGTGCTACCACTGCATTGGGTGTAGTTGCTGGAGCATCTGCAACAGGAGCAGGAGTTGATGGTACTGAAGGTACTACCGGGGTAGTCGGGTTCGATGGAGCAGGATTTGATCCTGTACCAGCACCCGTGCCACCGGTTGCTGTATCTGTTGCAGTGGTATCACCACCACCACACGAAGCTACTAGCGTTGAGCCAACTACCGAAGTAGCCACTACCGCTGAGCTTTTCTTGATAAAATCGCGACGTTTCATATTGATATCCTTACGTTACTTAGTGCCAAACCAAAAATAAATTTGGTGATTAATTCCGTAACACGAAAACAAGTCAATGTGAACATCTGTACTAAAATCAGCTCGTCTTCCTTACGGGTATTCTTTTATTCCTTAAATCGTTAGTACATAAATTAAAATTGAAGTAGTTATCATTTTTGTCTAACAATACTTGACAAACTTTGATAATGGGAATTATTCCCACATTGCTATCTACGAAATAAGGTTAAAAGCAAATAGTTATTGCGTCAAATGATTTTAAGTGGTGATTGGTAGATTTGTGATGAGGGTCAATATAGCTACCGAGTTTCGCAGCAATTATATTTCATTTAACAAAATACGGCTAATTTTAAAAGCATTAAGTGTTTTAACATAAGCAAACAATTTTATTAACAATCAGTCTAAAGTGGTTTTAATGAACGAAACTACTCCGACAATATATTTTGTAACATACCTCAAATAAATCCCAGCAAGATTTTTATTAATAAATGAATAACCAAGTTTTGCTTAGAGACATGTTTGTAATTTTAAAATTAGATCCCGTAAAGCCCCTGTAAATAGACCCTTTAAATAAAAATACAATAAAAAGCCAGACTTAAAACTAAGTCTGGCTCATCTTAACACTAATTCGACTCTCTTATTTATTAGATTTGAGCAGAGCCTGTACCTGTACCTGTACCTGTACCTGTACCTGTACCTGTACCTGTACCTGTACCTG
>CAZEPW010000071.1:0-15990 GCA_964514215.1 uncultured Thioalkalispiraceae bacterium | reverse complement strand
TCGGGCACCAGTAGTAATATGAATGCCAACGAAGTTATTGCTGCTATTGCGAATAAAAAAATAACCGGTGACAGTGATAAAATTCATCCAAATGATGATGTTAATATGGGACAAAGTTCCAATGATGTTTTTCCAACCGCGATTCACATCAGTGCTTGTTTGCAAATTGAATCACATTTATTACCCGCTCTGCGGCATTTATCCGAAACATTAAATACTAAAGCGCAACAAACTAAAGACATCGTAAAAACCGGACGCACCCATTTAATGGACGCAATGCCGGTGACACTCGGCCAGGAAGTTGCTGCTTGGGCAACTCAAATACAACATAACCAATATCGCATTCAAGCGACACTCACCCGTATACGAGCTTTGGTACAAGGCGGCACTGCGGTTGGTACAGGAATTAATGCTCATCCCGAATTTGCGCAAAAATTTGTTACTGCATTAAATCAACTAACCGGTTTTAAATTTACCAATATGGAAAATTTATTCATTGGTTTGGCTTCTCAAGATACAGCTGTTGAATTAAGCGGCCAATTAAAAACACTCGCCGTGAGTATGATGAAAATATCAAACGATCTACGCTGGATGAATAGTGGCCCACTTGCCGGTCTTGGTGAAATTGCACTACCGGCATTACAACCCGGCAGCTCGATTATGCCCGGAAAAGTGAATCCAGTTATTCCCGAAGCCGTTGCCATGGTTTGTGCCCAAGTCATTGGTAACGATAGCGCGATTACTGTTGGTGGCCAATCTGGTAATTTTCAATTAAATGTCATGCTACCGATGATTGCATATAACTTATTAAACAGTATTATTTTACTCGGCAATGCGGCTCGGTTGTTAGCCGATAAAGCCGTTAAAGATTTTACAGTGAATAATGACAATTTGTCTCAGGCTTTAAATCGAAATCCAATATTAGTAACCGCTTTAAATTCTGTCATTGGTTATGAAAAAGGTGCTGCAATCGCAAAAAAAGCCTATGCCGAACAACGCACCGTGATTGATGTTGCTTTAGAAATGACGGATTTATCTGAGCAGGAGTTGCTTAAATTATTAGATCCTGAAAAATTAACCAAAGGTGGAATTTAGTGTAATTAGCCTCAAACCAGTATAAAAAAAATTAGTGTAAATTCATCACTTTGAGGTTTTAACTCTAGATTCCGGCTTAAAAGATTACCGGAATGACGGTTATTTTTAAATTCGGATTTTAAGAATAGTCATTATTCTGATACAAACCTCAGGTTTATTAACCTCAAATCAATATAAGAAAAAAATTAGTGTAAATTCATCACTTTGAGGTTTTAACTCTAGATTCCGGCTTAAAAGATTACCGGAATGACGGCTATTTTAAATTTGGGTTTTAAAAATAGTGATTAGTATTATGCAAACTCCAAGCTTATTAACCTGAGATTCAGCGATGAAAAATTACTTGAGTTTAAGTAACTTTAACAATCCAATTCAGTCACGAGCTTATCCTCGTCTATCGTGGCTCCTAAATATTCACAGATATGACGTAAATCTTTTTCGGCATTATCCAGGCAACTTGTGGCACCGGGTGATGGTGTCATATTAAAAATAATACCATTGCCAGGTGTTATTTTTGCTTCGCCCATTAACAACTCACCTGCTTGTTTGTCGATTAATTGTGGCCGCACACCACCATAACCTTTGGCAAATTTTAAATCGCTTAATAATAAAGTCGGAATAATTTTTCGAGCATCTTTTAAAAATAAGCGCGTATTTAATATTGGCACTTCAAATAACATGTTACGAATAATATAATTTCGAATATCATGGTCTTTAAATAAATCCCAAAATACTTTCATGACACCACTATCCAATTTTAACACTTTAAAAAAATCTAATATTGTGGATGGATTATAACGTTCTAACATGGGTAATAATAACGCCGTGGGCCCAAACCGGGTTTTACCGTCAACTAATAAATCAGGATCACCGTGAATCGCAGCAAATGGTAGTTTATCGTTTTGCACTGTGTAGACTTTGCCATTTAATATTTTAGGCGTAAAATAAAAACTACCGGCGACGGGCAAACAAGAAAAATTTAAGCCATACCCCATTGCTTGCGCATAAAGTAAACTATGACCACAAGTAGATACAACAACCGAGCTTGCTGTAAATGTTTCTTTATTGGTTTGAATTTCAAAAACATCATCGTATTTTCGAATGTGGTGCATCTTTGTTTCCAGATAAACATCCACCCGATTATCTTTATGTGCTTCTGCTTGTTCAATAAAAGAATGTGATAATGCCGAAAAATCCACTGCGCAGTATTCATTTTCTGAACCACAAGCAACGATATTCTCTGGTCGATCGTTCTTAAAACCCGCAATCACCAAAGGTTCAATTCGTTTAATTTCTGATTTATCGTATAAACGCATATTAGGATAATGCGGACTAAAAATCTCAAAACGTTTTTTTAATAATTCAACTTCACTATCACCAATACCCACAACCATTTTTGAAAATTTAGAAATGATGTGGACATTTTTATCGAGTAACTGAGTGTAGTTAAACAGCATTTTTGCAGCACGCTGAACTTTTAAGGCTTTTTCTATGGTGTAGTTGGTTTCGATATCGCCACAATGTAGCGTTTGACTATTATTACTGCTTAATGAGCTAACTTGAGCAAGTTTTGAATATTTTTCGACAACCGCAATTTTTTTGATATTTGAATAACGAGTCGCCATATAACACAATGCTGTGCCACTCACCCCACCACCCACTATTATTAAATCGTAATGATGTTCAGCCATTATTATTTTTATTATTCCAATGCCACAGTTTAATTACAATTTAAGTGCTCAAAATACGATATTATTCATAGTAATAACATAGCATAATACGACACTAGCGGTAATCTAATGATATGATAAATATCAACAATTAAGTTAGATAAATTATACTACATTTAAAATATTATTATGGCTTCTGCATTTGCTCACGCCTTAGTCGCGTATACCGGAAAAAAACTCTATCCAGATACCGTTTACCCTTGGCGTGTATTAGTGTTCGCTATTATTTGGTCGATTGCGCCGGATATTGACAGTATTGGTTTTTTTCTGGGAATACCCTATGGTGATGTTTTTGGACACCGGGGTATTAGCCATTCGATATTTTTTGCGTTTATTTCCAGTTTATTTTTGGTGAAAATTTTCTTTCCGGATACGGCTCCGTGGAATAATCGTTTCAAACTTAATGGTTATTTAGTGGTATTTTTTACACTCATCATGTCATCTCATGGCATGCTAGACGCGATGACCAGTGGTGGACTCGGTGTCGCTTTTTTTGCACCTTTTGACAATAGCCGGTATTTTCTACCGTGGAGACCCATTAGCGTATCACCAATTGGTATCAAATCATTTTTTAGTGAGTGGGGGTTACGAGTGATTATCAATGAAGCGATTTGGATTGGACTACCCTGTGGTAGTATTATCTTGAGCGTCATAATATCAAAGTATTTTCGCCACAAACTAACTCGATAGATTTAATCTAATTCAGAATAAAAAAAGCCGAGTATTAACATACTCGGCCTATTCTGGCGTGGGGGGGATTTAACATCGCTTTATAACAATAGAATTCGCAAATACACCTAATGAAACTAACGATTACGCTTCTTTTACAACTTGGTACTACTTCTTCTAATGTATCTCACAGAGATTCTTTCCAGTCACAAAAAAACTAGCTAGATTCTTTACTGCATTTATTCGTATACCTGAGACTAAAAGCCATGTTCAATTGCTTAACGTTTAGTCACATCTTCTTGATGTATACAGAATTTGGTCAAAATAAATACTATTTCTGTTGCTAAATATTCATTTCTTTTGAATATATTTGTGAAGTTACTCTTGATATATACTATTGAAAAGCGAATAATTCTGAGTGTGTTATTCAAATTAATTGAACAATTGAATTTAACTTAAAACAATGCATTTGACCCTAGAAGCCCTAACCGTAATCGATGCAATCGATCGCAATGGCAGTTTTGCATCTGCTGCTGTCGAAATGCACCGTGTACCATCTGCCATCACCTACACGATTCAAAAACTCGAAAATGATCTTGATATAGAATTGTTTAACCGTGAAGGCCATCGCGCGGTATTAACCGATTGTGGCCGAAAATTATTACAAGAAGGCCGCCATATCCTTCGAGCAGCCTTAGAGCTAGAACAAAATATGAAACGGGTTTCAACCGGATGGGAAACAGAGCTCCGAATTGCCGTTGTGGATCTTATCCCGTTAACCCGAATTTATCCATTAATCCATGAATTTCAACAAGTTAATGCAGGCACAGTAATTAATCTCAGCCGTGAAGTATCGGGAGGCACTTGGGATGCCCTCGCGTGGGATCGGGCTGATTTGGTTATCGGAGCGGTAGGCGACGCCCCGACCGGCACTAATTTTACCACCCGGTTAATGGGAAATTTAGACTTGGAATTTGTCGTCGCCCCACACCACCCCTTGGCAAAAATTGATAAACCGTTAGTCATTGAGGACATATTGGCGCATCGAGCAATTGCAGCAGCGGACAGTTCGCGTAAAATGACACCAAGAACCTTAGCATTACTACGAGGACAGACCGTTATGACCGTACCCGACATGGACAGTAAAATTGAGGCTCAACGGCAAGGTTTGGGAGTGGGTTATATTCCTAAAAACTTAATCGAGCACGATCTGGAAACGGGCTCTTTAATCATTAAACAAATAGAAAATGCCCCGCCATTTATCCAACTTTATATCGCATGGCGAACCCAAGACGATGGCAATGCCATAAACTGGTTTAGAGAAAAATTAACACCTCGAACAATGCTAGATTACTTACTCGGCGACGCAGACATGCCACAATCAATAGTCGAAATAACAATAGAAAAAAATAAATAACATGAACGAATTAATAATAACCAGCCCGGATGATTTACACTTACACGTACGTGATGATGAGTTATTATCATTAGTGATACCCCATACTGCACGGCAGTTTTCTCGAGCAATCATCATGCCCAATTTGAAAACACCAATAGTTAATGTTGATCAAGCACTGCATTATCGCGAACGAATCCTCGCAGCGGTGCCCAGTGACACCTGCTTTAAACCATTAATGACATTATACCTAACCGAGAGTCTCACTTCGGCTGAGGTTGAAAAAGCCGCAGCAAATCCTAATATTCATGCCATTAAATATTATCCTGCTGGAGCAACGACCAACTCTGATTCAGGTGTGCGAGATTTAAAAACGGTTTATCCAATACTAGAAGCAATACAAAAAAATAATTTACCACTATTGATGCACGGTGAAGTGACCGATCCACAAGTTGATATTTTTGATCGCGAAGCGGTGTTTATTGAAACAGTGCTACATCCTGTTAAACAACAGTTTCCTGAATTAAAAATTGTGTTAGAACACATAACAACACAACAAGCGATGCAGTATGTGTGGGATGCAGATAACTATTTAGCGGCCAGTATTACACCGCAACATTTATTGTACAACCGTAATGAAATTTTTAAAGGTGGTATTCGCCCGCATTATTACTGTTTACCCATTTTAAAAAGAGAACAGCATCGACTCGCTTTAATCGAAGCTGCGACTAGCGGCCATCCTCGATTTTTTCTTGGCACAGATTCAGCTCCTCATGGTCGGTTAACAAAAGAATCAAACTGCGGCTGTGCCGGAATTTACTCTGCATCAAACGCCATGGAATTTTATGCAACAGTTTTTGAGGAAAACAATGCTTTAGAAATGTTAGAAAAATTTTCCAGCAAAAATGGCGCGGCTTTTTACGGATTAACAGTAAATTCTGATAAGTTAAAACTATTTAAAGAAACTTGGACAGTGCCTAGCTCATTCAAATTTGATGCCGACGAACTCGTGCCATTAGGTGCAGGTGAACAATTGGAATGGAAGACGATTCAACTCAAATAATGTTATCAACCGTTTCGTTTAACAAAGTAAATTATTATTATCTTATTTTGAATGTTCTAAAATTAGTTAACCTAAGTTTGGGATAAGCAAATATGCAGTTTTCACTCGGACATGAAACCGATATGGCCAAATAAAGACGCGCAAAAAATGCCATCCATGGCTGCTCGACTGCCGCGTCCTGCGGCAGACGGTCTTTATTTGGCCATACCGATTCCATATCCTCACTTTGGTGCTTATACAATATCCAACATTTTTTATGTATATCCTGATGCAAACCTCTGGTTAGTTAGATTGCCAATTTTTACTGATGGTAAAACTAGTTTGTTGTGCAAAGTGTTTACAACTTTCATAATCTTCCTGAGTAATATCACGACCACTGGGTTGCCGATCAGAATAAAAAACACCCACCACTTTATCGTTAATGACTAATGGATTTAATATAAAACTTTCAACTTCGACAATAGCTAAAATAGCTTTTATCGAACTCTGTCCAAAACCAATGTGGCTTGCATTTTTTACCCAAACACTTTCAGAACGTTCAATAACCCAAGAAAATACCGTATGCTCTTCTTCACCGGTGGTAATATGAAAATTTTTCTCTAATTTTTTAATTTCAATGCCAAGTATAAATTTTATATTTAGCTTTAAAGTAGTATTATCAAATATTGCAAATAATACCCGATCCATTGCAATACCTCGATGGATACCTTCTAGTACAATACCAATAATATTATTAAAATCAGGTTTACTTTGTAAGATATTAGACAAATCACGAAGCACATTTAATTGCAACACTGGATCAGGCTCTGGATAATCAACATCAACTATCGCTTTCTGAGCTATTATTTTTTGATGACCTTTTTGTTTAAATTCATCAACACCCGGTACCGGTATGAGTATTGCGGCTAATGAGGCACCAAAATTATTAGCAACATCAACTGCTTTTTTAGCATTCTCGATGGCATCCGCTTTCGTTGCCTTTATCGAAATATCCAAGTGCTTTGAAATTTCTTTTATAACTGCCTCGGTTTCTTTTGAGTCCCAACCTTTTAAAGCATAATCAGACAATCGTTGGCTTAATAAAATATGTCGAGTTCGAGCCGAAGCGTCGTTAATGTTTTTATTTTTTAATGCTGCTACCAATAAGTCACCTAAGTGCCAATTTTTTGAAATTTCAGCAGTGAGATCCTTAAACTTAAAACCAAGAATTTGTTGCTGCACTTTATCAGCACTATATCCTTCTTCTTGCATCGATTGAATTAATAAATCACTCTGTTTACTTTGAATACACCAAAAAGCCATTTCACCAAAATGAAATAGTAACGATGCAATAAAAACTTCTTCCGACGATGGATCACCAAATTTTTCAGCCAAATCACGCGCTTGAACGGCGGCGTGGAATGAACGCGCCATTAATGCGATAATATAATTTCGAGAATGTTTCTTTATTAGCGCATCAATCACAGCAAGCGACATGGCGATATCACGCACATTATTAAAACCAATAAACATAACAGCACTGCTGATAGTATTTATTTTAGTACCACGAGGATTATAAAAATAACTATTGGAAATACGTAAGATTCGTGCTGTTAATGTTGCATCTTGTAAAATAACGCGCGAAAGTTCATTCGATGAAGTTGAATAATTCATCGTTAAGCTGGCAACGGAGTTCAGAGTGCCTTTAAATATCGGTATCTCTAAACTACTAATACGAACAACCCAATCATCGATTGTATCTGTCACATCCAACCCTTTGTTATCGCTTGCAGAAATTATTTATTCTATTAATATCGGCAATCAACGAAAATTAATTAACATAAGCTAGAAAAATCAAAAGTGATGGAGTAATAACCAGCGTCATTTCCGCATATTCTTAACGGGAATCTCACCAATTTGGTAAAATCTCAAGCTACTATAATTCTAATAAATAGCCGTTGTTCGATAATGTTGTTGTCGTAATAATGCCAATATGCCTTTCTCTCCTGGAAAATGCAGTGCACCAACAGCGATAAACGCATTTCCTTCACGTAATCTGGCTTGCATTCGGTCAACCATTTTGAGGTTTCGCTTATCAATTAAATTCACCATAAATTGATTGGCGACTTGATAATCGCCTTGCAACATAACTTGATGATTAAACTGTTGCAGGCCATCCAAATCGCCTTTGAGGTATAATTTTTTTAACTGTTTAAGTTGCTGAACAAATGATGGATATTGTTTAATGGTATCGCGTAATAATATTGTTTGTTGTGACAATGGTGTTTCATTAAAAACTGCAATTTGCTCCTGAACCGTTTCAAGACCATAATGCTTTTTATTTTGTTTTAATGCCTTATTGAAAAGTAATTTATCAAGGAATAAACCGGTTTTAGGTTTAGGATAGCTCAGCGTCATTAAAACCGCCCATGGCTTCATTCTATTAACAATTTTTTCCGGTATCCCAAAATCCCTTAAAATACGGACACTGCTTTGGAATAATTCATTGCCAATAATGCTTTTCAAATTTTTATTTTCGGGGAGAAGCATCGAAAGACCCAGTGTTGCGGTCATATCAATACTCAAATCAATTTCTGCCGTAAAACTTTTTGTTTTAAGAAATACGTTATTAACACTTTCAGGTAATTTTAAAATACGAGGATCTTCACTGTGCATTGTTGCAAACAAATAACTTGACTCAACGCCCTTTTTATCAATTTGCCAAAGCCGTGAATTTGTCTGCTGTGCATAACAAACCGATTGAAAGGCTATTAATATAAAAATAATAAAAATATGGAACTTTTTTACAGGTAAATTTTTCATTTAGAGTCTCTTTTTTTAGCAAATCAATCGTAATTTGCCATTAAATCATAACCGTAGATCGCTTTTTATGCAGCTTTTCGATATGCTACTGCCATGTCGAATGAAGCAAAAACAAAACCAAATCTAACAATTGCAAACCGTTTTCGTGGTTATTTACCAGTTGTTATTGATGTTGAAACAGCGGGATTTAATGCAAAAACAAATGCCCTTCTTGAAATTGCGGCTGTACCGATTATTTTAGATGAAAATCAAAAATTAATCTGCGGTGAAACGATAGCCTGTCATGTTGAACCATTCGAGGGTTCAATTCTTGACCCGAAAGCACTGGAGTTTAATGGTATCGATCCACATCATCCGTTTCGTATGGCTAAACCCGAAAAAGAAGCTTTAAAAATGATTTTTGATCCAATAAGAAGCATTATTAAAGAAACCACGTGTACTCGGGCAATTTTAGTTGGCCATAATGCGATGTTTGATTTGGGCTTTTTAAATGCAGCAATCGAGCGCACCAAAATAAAAAGAAGCCCTTTTCATTCGTTTAGTTCGTTTGATACCGCAACACTGTCTGGTCTGGCCTATGGCCAAACTGTATTAGCCCGTGCCATTAAAGCAGCTGAAATTGAATGGGATAATGGACAAGCACATTCTGCGGTTTACGATACTGAAAAAACGGCAGAATTATTTTGTAAAATTATTAATCAGTGGGATTTTTTGACAGGTCAGGCTGGAATTAATATTCAATTTACTTAACTTACCTCAGATTGGTATAAAGATAACGATTACTTTTTGAACTCAAATTTAAAAATAACCGTTATTTCAGTAAGTCTCACGAGCCTGAAGCTAAAAGTGATGAGTTTACACTAATTTTTCTTATACCAATCTGAGGTTAACGTCATAAAAAAGCCGGGCAAATTTCAACCCGGCTTTATTTTAGTAGCAGGATTAATATTACGCCTTAGCCGCAACAGCACCCTTAACCATTTTAGCAAGCTCGCCTTTTTGGAATAATTCAAGAGTGATATCACAACCACCAATCAGCTCGCCATTAATATAGACTTGTGGAAATGTTGGCCAATCAGCAAATTTTGGTAAATTTTCAAAAACTTCAGGATCACCCAAAACATTAAAATAGCCAAAATCTTCACCACAGTTTTGCAGTGCTTGTGCTGTTCGTGACGAAAAACCACACTGTGGTAACTGGGGGGTACCTTTCATAAAAAGCATGACAGGATTTTTTTCAACTTGTTCTTTAATTCGATCCATTACATCCATAATATCACCTACGTTTATATCAAATTCGTTGTTACGCCCTATTGAGGGAACTTATCTGGTTTGATTTTACCTGTTATTAGTAATTGAAACCACAGGTGAACTATGGGGTTAATGCGAATAAATTCAAGCTAAATACCCCGTTTTAGTCAATTTTTAATATTTACGAATCCCAATATCAGATACTACCGATTTAACACCTGACACTGATAAGGCTAAACGCAAAGCCATCATTTTTTGGCGTTTATTACCGACAAATCCATTAATAGTAACCACATGTTTATAGGTGCTAATATGCAAGGCTGTTTCCTTAACAATACTTGAGTTTTTATACAATCGATTTATTTTTTTACTAATATCGTTATCAAGCTGCCTTTGCAGCTCTGTACGATCATCATTTTCACGAACAGTTTGCTCCACTATAATGGCCGAAGCACAACCTGATAAGGCGAAAACGAATAACAGAAAAAGCATCGACCATAAAGTGTTGCTGTTTCCTATCAATATATTATTTTTAAGCATTGTTATCATATCAAATCTCTTATTAACTTTTAAAATTACTCGCAACCATAACCACCACCACCGGGCGTTTTGATTGTTAACGTATCACCTTTAATGACTTCTCTGTTTATTTTAGCTGAAATAATTTGATTATTTAGAAGATTCTTTCCAACTTTAGCATTAGTGCCACCTTGAATGCCCCATGGTTGATGCTGCCGTCGCTCAGTTAGCAGGGTGATATTACTATCCGCTAAAAACTGGTATTCGCGTATCAGCCCATCGCCTCCCCTTTGCGCTCCTGCTCCTCCCGAGCCTAAACGTAATGCGTATTGTGTGATGCGTAGAGGATAAAGTGATTCCAACACTTCAATCGGTGTATTTCGGGTATTGGTCATGTGGGTTTGCACCCCGCTTAAGCCGTGCAACGCTGGTCCCGCCCCCATACCACCACCAATGGTTTCATAATAATCCCAACTAACTTGCGTGCTATTACTTGCCCTGTTTCCCATTGCGATATTATTCATACTGCCCTGACTCGCAGCCGGAATTTTATCGGGAATTGCTTGAGCTAGCGCACCCATCACCACATCAACCACACGCGTGCTGGTTTCAACATTGCCGGCAGCAACTGCAGCAGGAAAAACCGCATTTAATAAACAGCCCTTGGGAGCCGTTAACGTTATGTTACGAAAACTACCTGAACATGCCGGAGTATTTTGGGGCATTAAACATCGAAACACATAAAATACGCCTGCAGCGGCAACCGATAATGGACAATTAATATTGCCTATCACTTGTTTTGCTGTACCGCTAAAATCAACCGCAACCTTACCTTGGCTCACGGTAATAGCAACTTTGATAACAATATCCGAAGTGCCCATGCCGTCACTATCCATCACATCACTAAACCGATACTCACCATCTGGAATTTGCAATAAGGCCGACTCAGCGAGTCGTTGCGCATAGCGGTTTAACTCATTAAGTGCCGTCTCAAAACGTATTTGCTGCTGCGACGAAATAGATGCAATTAACTCCAGTAGGCGAGCCACTCCGGCATTATTGGCACTCATTTGTGCGGCAAAATCACCTCGCGTGACCGCAGTATTATGCGTTGCAGAAATTATTTGTTGAAAAATGTTCTGTTGAATGTTACCAGCGCGTTGGATAAACGTGGGTGAAATAATGATCCCTTCTTCTTCTAAGGATTTTGATATTGGCATTGAGCCCGGGGTATCTGCACCAATATCAGCATGATGCGCACGGTTTGCCACAAAAGCAACTAATTGCTGTTGGTAAAAAACAGGAGCAATAACCGTGACATCCGGCAGATGTGTACCACCAAGATAAGGGTTGTTAACGATAACCATATCACCTTCATGCCAATCCAAATTGGCGACAATATCACGCATGGCATAGGCCATACTGCCAAGATGAACGGGAATATGCGCAGCTTGCGCACATAACTCACCGGCTAAATCAAACACCGCACAAGAATAATCGAGCCTATCCCGAATGTTTGGAGAAAATGCAGCCCCCTGAAGAACCGCACCCATCTCACCACACACGGCAGTAATTCGACTGGAGAAAAGACTTAATTCAATCGCGTTCATCATTTTAAATAATTTTTAACCTTATATTTCATGCTGACATTGCCATAATATTTATGATATAAAATAAAAAGTCAAGACCAGTTAGAGGGTGTCAAAAGAGTAATACCATAGTAAAATACTACCCTAATATTTTATAAAAACTCTAAATTAAGTATATCGGGGAGAAACATAATGAACCCACTAAAATCGGTTCTTGGTACTATTATATCTGGCTTTATCTTAGCCATCGTTATTGTTTTCATTTTAGGCACATCAAGCGTTAACGCTTTATCATTTGAAGTTTGGTTCCACGTCTTAGCAGGTGTGATTTGGATTGGGTTATTGTATTACTTTAATTTCGTACAAGTCCCAGGTGTTGGCGCAGCGTTAGCAGAAGCTAAAGATGGTGGCCCTGGACCTGCTGCAATTAACAAATACGTTGCTCCTCGTGCATTACTTTGGTTCCGTTGGGGTGCTGTCGCAACCTGGCTAACCGGTGTTGGAGCATTACAAAATCTTGCTCCAAACGGTTTCATTAACGCATTTACATTATCCAGCGGTATGGAAATTATTGGTGTTGGCGCATGGTTAGGTACAATTATGTTATTTAATGTTTGGGTATTAATTTGGCCTAATCAGAAGAAAATCTTAGGCATTGTTGAAGCCACTCCTGAGCAAATTGCCAAATCAAAAGTCATTGCATTGATGGCATCTCGAACAAATACTTTGTTATCAATTCCAATGTTGATGTGCATGGTTGGCCAAGGACACGGGTTACCGTTCTAGCCAAATAACCAAAAACGCCATAAAAACCTGCCCACAGAACACTGATTGTGTGATGTGGGCAGGTTTTTGTCGTTTAAATTGACTAAAATATAATCAAAATAGTACATTTCACATTTGCTCTACAATGTTTAAAATACTAGAATGGTTGATTCTCGTTAAAAAATAACGAAACTACCCTTAGTAAATTAAGTTGAATATTTCTATCAAGGATTATACTTTTAGGTTTATTCAACTGAATTATATTTTTAAATAGCATTAACAATACACAGATAAAACAATGGCTGATCATTTAATGAATACCTATGGACGACTTCCCGTTACCTTTCAAAAAGGTGAAGGCGCTTTGCTATACGACGAAAAAGGCACGACTTACTTAGATGCACTCGCAGGAATTGCCGTCTGTGGTTTAGGACATTCACACCCTCAAATTACCAAAGCAATATGTGACCAAGCCTCAAAGTTAATGCACACCACCAACATCTATGGCATTGAACAGCAATCAACACTAGCCGATTCTCTGTGTGAAAAATCGGGCATGGATAAAGTGTTTTTCAGTAACTCTGGTGCCGAAGCTAACGAAGCAGCCATTAAAATTGCCCGTCTCTATGGCAACTCAAAAAACATTGAAAATCCGACGATTATTGTAATGGAAACCAGTTTTCATGGCCGCACACTGGCAACACTAACCGCAACCGGCAATCGAAAAATTCAGGCAGGCTTTGAGCCATTAGTGCAAGGTTTTGTTCGAGCCCCCTATAATGATCTTGAAGCAATAAAGAATATTGCTGACAATAACAAAAATGTCGTTGCAGTATTAGTTGAACCCATTCAAGGCGAAGGTGGCATTAATATCCCTGATGCAGAATATTTAACAGGCATTAGACAAATTTGCGATGATAATAACTGGCTAATGATGCTCGATGAAATTCAAACCGGCATGTGTCGAACAGGAAAATGGTTTGCCTTTCAACATAGCGAAAATGCAAAACCCGATGTAATGACTTTAGCAAAAGCACTTGGCAATGGCATGCCAATTGGCGCCTGTCTGGCAAGTGGCAATGCAGCGAATGTATTGCAACCGGGTAATCACGGTTCAACGTTTGGTGGTAATCCATTAGCGTGCCGAGTCGCCAATGAAGTTATTAACATTCTTACCACAGAAAAATTAGCCGATCGTGCCGCACAACTAGGTGAAACCATGTTCGCTAAATTCACCGATAATTTATCAACGCTCGATGGTGTCACTGAAATTCGAAGTGCAGGCATGATGTTCGCTATTCAACTCGATAAACCTTGTGCTGAATTAGTGACACTGGCACTGGAGCAACATTTATTAATCAATGTCACCGCAGAATCAGTCATTCGATTATTGCCACCATTGATAATCACTGATGAACAGGCAGATAATATCGTCGAAAAAATAACTAAAATAGTCACTCAATTTTTAGCGCAAGCCTAAAAGGAATATGACATGACAGTCAAACATTTTTTAACTTTATTCGATCTAAACAAAGATGAAGCCCAAAACATTATTGCACGAGCAATTGAGTTAAAAAAAATGCAACTCGCGGGTGAAATATACCAACCCCTAAAAAATAAAGTATTGGCAATGATTTTTGACAAATCATCAACCCGAACCCGCATCTCGTTTGAAGCTGGAATGGCACAGTTTGGTGGCCATGCAATATTTTTATCGCCAAAAGATACACAACTTGGTCGCGGTGAACCGATTGAAGATTCCGCTCGAGTCATGTCACAGATGGTTGATGCGGTGATGATCCGGACATTTGATCATGACACCGTAACGTTATTTGCTAAATATTCCAGCGTGCCCGTGATAAACGGTTTAACTGACTTGGTTCACCCATGCCAATTACTTGCTGATGTACAAACTTTTGTTGAACACCGTGGCAGCATTGAAGGCAAAACTGTCGCTTATATTGGTGATGGAAATAATATGTGTCATTCTTATATGAATGCCGCCAAGCTATTTAATTTTAAATTACGCGTTGCTACGCCCCAAAATTATGAGCCCAATAATAGCATAACCAAGAATGTCGTTGATTATGTTTATTTAACTAACGACCCAAAAGATGCCGTTAAAAATGCCGACCTTGTGGTTACCGATGTGTGGGCTAGCATGGGACAAGAATCTGAACAACAACAACGCGAAAAAGATTTCGCAGGTTATTGTGTTGATAAAAAATTAATGGCTTTAGCAAATAACGATGCCTTATTCATGCACTGCCTGCCAGCCCACCGAGGTGAAGAAGTATCTGCCGAGATAATGGATGATTCAAATAGTGTCGTTTGGGATGAAGCGGGAAATCGTCTTCACGCTCAAAAAGCCTTGTTAGAATTCTTAATGACCTAACCTGCCTCTAAAAATTGTCAATAATTTAATCTCACGCTAACTCAACTAAAAAACAATCATAATCCAGTTGTCATAATGTTCTATTATAAATAAACCGAACATCAGCAAGTTCACTCTAATCTCAACAAACTGGAGTTAGTATTAACGACATGCAACTTGATGCAAATAAAAAAACAACGCCTGCCGATGTTTATATTAAATTATGATTGGCATTCCGCTACCATTGGTTTTTTTAGTTGGAATATTAATGATTTATATTTACCTGTGGATTTTGGCGGGTATTACCAATTTATTACTACACTTGTATACCTTCATATTATTAGATTGGTCGCATGGCGCAGAGGCAATGATAACATAGATTGTTATCATGTTATCTGCTCTCGAGTTAATTAGAACACTACAATCGTATTTATTACTTGGGCGAGTCCGAGTAACTTTTATTCTTGATGCTGCACTGGTCGTATTGATAGGCGAGCAAATAAATCTTTGGTATGATGAATACCAAACATCAGAAGTTATAATAAACATTTCAGTGATATCCATATTAACCGTGCTACGAATTATCACTACAAAATATTCTCCGGATACTCAGGAAGAAAATGAACCAACCAGCATTATTATTTTTAATAAACTTCATCTAACGATCCTATTAATGTCTAATTAGCCTGAACTCGGGATAAGAAAAATATTTATTGCTGTTCAAAAATGCTATGCGAGCA
>CAZEPW010000070.1:0-16572 GCA_964514215.1 uncultured Thioalkalispiraceae bacterium | reverse complement strand
TGGCGTGTTTTGCGAGTCTTGGATGGGCTACACCCCTTCCGTAGCCGGTGGCTTTTCCCGAGTTCAGGTTAAATAATTTTAGTAAAATAGGTCTAGCAAAAAGGCCTGTAAAAATAGACTAGCAAAATCGACAAGGAATTACCCATTTATTATGCGCGGTTATGTACCACTTGATCCACAATCAAAAGTATCACAAGAACACTATGCCGTGGTTTATGTCCCAAGGCGTAGTCGACGGCGATTTCCTAAAGGTTGTGTTGAAGTTAAAGATTCAAAAGTAGCCGCTATCGCACAAAGTGATCCGGATAATATGCATTATGCTGCAAGAGTTATTGGTCCTTCAAAATCGTCTGAAGGCCAATATATTTATTATTTAGTTGAATGGTTATTTGAGTAAATTACTTTACGTCATGCAACACTGTTTATATTTTTTATCACTGCCACAGTAACACGGCGAATTTCGACCCGGTTGATAATTAGAGTTATCAACAATCTTACCATCAACATAAAACCATTTATTATCTGTTTTTATAAATTGACTAAGCTCGTGTAGTTTTTTAAAGACCGAGTTTTCTGAGTAATAAGCCACAAATTCAACACTGGCGGTTTTATTGTGTTTTTTTTCTTGGGTGCCGTTAATGATATAAAGCTGTGTCCAGTTAGTTTTATTTAGATCCGATAAACTAAGATCGTGCGGACGTGTGTCAGGATGCCAGGTTTGTAAGATATAGTTTATGTTTTTATGTGTATAAGCCGTATAACGAGAACGCATTAATTGTTCGGCTGTTTCAGCAGTCTGGATCGAGTCTAAATAATTTAAACAACAATCTTTATAATGTTTGTTACTACCACATGCGCAAAGTAATGTTGCCATCGTAATTTTTTGGTTAATTAATGATCGTAAAATAAATGTTTATACTTAATAAAGGTTTTATAGAAATTTTAATAGTCTAAAATATCAATATTATGTTACATGAGAACAGAATTGTTTTAAAGCTGATTGCTATAACTAGTATATATAACTAAAATAACAACTTAAACGAAAAAAATAAAACAATAAACAATAATAAAGTTTATGTTTCATACTATCAATTCGATCATAAATTTCAACTTCTAAATACAACGGATTACATTTTTATTATGGTATTAAAAGTAATATCTTTAGCTGCTATTGTTATCGGCTGTCTTATGTTAATTGCGGCATTGTTAACGACACGTCGTATTATGAATAATCGATTTCAAATTGGAGCTAATTGGCAGCCATTGTATTTTTTAATTATATTGTTCATTATCGGTTTTATTAGCTACGGAATATCGGTATTAGATAATATTATTTCAAAAAGTGATCTAATAGTTTCTTTGTTATTGTTGGGTGGTAGTCTTTTTGTGTTTATCGTTAGCCGAATGAATTTTCAAAATATTCTTCAAATGCAACATATTGCATTGCTAGAACGGCACCATGCGTTACACGATAGTTTAACCGGTTTACCAAATAGAAGTTTGTTAGTTGAACGGATAAAACAAGCGATTAGTGGACAAAACCCGAAACAGAAGCAAGTTAGTATATTATTAATGGATTTAGATCGTTTTAAAGAAATTAACGATACGCTAGGACATGCCGCTGGCGATCTTTTAATACAACAGATAGCACCTAGGTTTAAAAAGATTTTACGCGATACTGATACACTGGCAAGAATCGGTGGCGATGAATTTGCAATCGTGTTGCCCGATACCGGTTCAGGTATTTCTCAAGCGATAGCATTGAAATTAATTAATAGCCTTGCAGTGCCCTTTGAAGTTGAAGGTCATAATTTAAATGTAGCGATGAGTATTGGTATTTCAATTTATCCGCATGATGCCTTTGATTGTGATACTTTAATTCAAAAAGCCGATATTGCAATGTATGTCGCTAAATCCAAGCAAAGTGGCTACACCCTTTATGATGAGAATTTAGATCAATATTCATTGAATCGATTAAAATTAACGGGTGAATTACATAAAGCGATTAAAAATAAAGAGCTCGTGGTTTATTACCAGCCAATTGTTGATATAAGCAAAGCACATATTACCTGTGTTGAGGCACTAATACGCTGGAATCATCCTGAATCCGGTGTGATATCACCTGAAATATTTATTCCCTTGGCCGAGAATGCTGGAATCATGAGTTTAATTACTCAGTGGGTTGTTGAGCGTGCTTTAAAGCAATTAAAGTCTTGGAATAAACAAGGAATTAGTATCGCGATGCACGTTAATCTTTCGATGTCTGATATACAGGATTCAAAATTTCCAGTTTACTTAAATGATATTTTACAAACCACCAATACTTTGCCCGGTAATTTAACGTTAGAAATTACTGAAAATAGTATGATGACCGATCTCAAGCGTGCAAAAGATGTTTTGGGGCAGTTACATCAAATTGGTGTTAACTTAGCAATTGATGATTTTGGTACAGGATTTTCATCTTTGTCTTACTTGAAACAACTGCCAACTCAAGAAATTAAAATTGATAAATCATTTGTGATGGATATGCTTGAAGATGATGATGATGCCGTTATAGTTCGATCAACCGTTGATTTAGCACATAATATGGGACGAATTGTAACTGCTGAAGGTGTATCAGATAAAGAAACATATGATTTACTCGAAATATTAGGTTGTAATCGAGCTCAGGGGCACTACATTTGTAAGCCATTAGAAGCCGATGAATTATCAACGTGGTTTATTAAGACAGTTTGGATTCCCGGAAATGTTTATAATATTGCAAAATAATTTTAGAATTAATCTTGTTTTGTAAGCACTTTAGTCGCTTTGTTTCCATATGTTTTAAATGGAAATCTAACCGAAACACTTTGATTTGATCGTAAAATAAATTATTAGATGTATTTTACGTTATGCCATAGGTTAATCCAAAAGTAATTATCTAAAATTTATAATAACGTTGTTTAATTTTGAGATTCCAGCTTATGCTACTATTTTTTATATAAATCTGAGATTAAATTAAAAAGAAACTATTTGTGAAAGAGCTATTAAAAACAATTTCTAAGTTACGTTATGAAAATAATGCTGCTTCAACATTGTTTAATTCTATTTCGCAACAATTACGTAAACGTTATGGTGATTGTGCCATTGCATTAATGATGAGCTCTGATTCGCAACTATCCAGTGTCACTCTGACATTATTTTATGATCATACCGGGAAGGTATGTATCGAAGAAGATAATGTATTACAAGGGAAAAATTGCGTGAAAAATTTTTCAGGTAGTTTTTTAACATCGTATTTAAACGAATTAGAGCCTGTAAAATACCAAGGTACTAGTTATGGCATTCATTCGATTTTTAATGATACGTTTAAACATTACATTGATGCGATTACATTTCCAATTTTTCACCATGGCGAAGAGTGTCGCTGGTTTGCATTATTGTTTCCAGAAAAAAACCAACTTGAGACAGTGGATGTCGAACGTACTTTGTTGGTGTCAACCTTAATAATAAATTACATTGAAAGCATTCAAGAAGCAAAAAAATTACACGAGGCTAATGAATGGATTGCCGGTGAATTGAAATCAGTTGCAAAAATTAAACAGCAATTACTACCTCAAGGTGATTTAACGTTTGATGAAATAAATACCGCAGTATTGTATGAACCTTATCAACTCTCTGGTGGCGATTATTATGATATTGCCAGATTAACGGAATTTCTAAAAGGTATCAGCCCTGATAGCAGCAATGAATTATTCGGTGTTATTATAGCTGATGCGTCAGGGCATGGTACTGCTTCAGCGGTGGAAATTTCAATGTTTGATGCTATTTTACGAACTTATCAGCCCAATATCGATGCCGGCCCTGCCGGTTTATTTAACTATGCGAACAAATATTTATTTACACGTTTAATTCGAAATGGTTTTATCACAGCGTTTGTGAGCAGTTATCAAACTGGAACACATATATTAAGTTATGCCAATGCCGGGCATCCAGCTCCTATCGTTAAACGAGCAAAAAATAATTCAATAGAATTATTATCTGATAATATTGGTATTCCGTTAGGCATTCAACAAGGTAATACTTGGCGATCTTCAGAAGTTATCATTGATAAGGGCGATGTTTTAATCGTTTACACTGACGGGGTGACCGAATTACAATCACCTGCCGGGGAGATGTTTGGCGAACAGCAATTAATAAGTATTATTAAAAATAGCCCTAGTGTGCCTAATATTATATTAAAAAATATTACAGAGGCATTAAGAGCGCACCAAGATGAAAATACTAATTCTGATGATTTAACGCTGTTAATTATTCAACCTCAATTGTAATTATGTCATGAATTTTAAATTATTATGTGGTTTATTGTTATTGAGTTTGTATCCTAAACTTGGGTTTACTGCAATAGATCAAATTGAATACCATTATCAACAAGTTAATATTTTAAATAAAGTATTTAAAGTTACGCTAGCAAAAAACTATAAATTGGAGTTTGTTGTTGAACTGGATCGGCCTCGAATAATTAGTATCAGTAAAAAAGGTGAAATGTTTATTGGCTCAAAATCAGGCCATGTTTACCGTTTGACTGCGCCTTATAGCAAAGCAACTAAATTATTAACGTTAGCCAACTACCCACACAGTGTTGTTGTGCGAGATGATTATATTTATATTGCTCAAACAAATGGCGTATATCGAGCGCGTTATCAAACAGGACAAGCTAAAATAGCACAAAGTGATGTAAAAAAATATATTTCACTGCCGGGAGGTTTTGGTCACAATAGTCGAACATTACGTCTTGGCAACGATAACAAATTATACCTAAGTCTTGGTATATCTGGTAATTGTTCTAATCAATTTATAGCGGCAAGCTATCCGTCATCTGAACGTCGTGGTGGTGTGATGGTTTTGAATGAACAAACTAAAAATACGATATCATGGCAGCCTTTTGCTACCGGCTTGAGAAACCCGGTTGGTTTTGATTGGCATCCGCGCACGGGAATCATGTATGCCAGTAATAACGGCCCTGACCATTTAGGATTTAATCAGCCTAGGGAATATTTTAGTCAGTTATTGCCAAACTCATTTCATGGTATGCCGTGGTATCAAATGATTAACAATAACATTGTTAAAGATAATTGCATTAACAGTAAGCCGCCATTGGCTATTGGTAAAGTAGTTAAACCTGTTCAAACGTTTGATGCTAGAAATGCGCCGATGGCTGTTTCGTTCATATCAACAGGAAAAAAATCCAAAAATTATTTTGGTGATGCCTTAGTTGCTTTGCGCGGTTCTTGGGCGGTCCCTGACAAAACGTTATTTTCGAATAATAAGGCAGGGCGTAGAGAACCTAAAATAGTTTTAGTACGCTTTGAAAATGCAATTGCAAAACAAGTTGATAACTTTATTACTGGCTTTCAATTAGCCGATGGTAGTCGTTGGGCTCGGCCTGTTGGCGTTATTTCTGCGCCAAATGGCGATTTTTATTTTACCAGTGATGCGGGTGTTAATGGCTTGTTTCGAGTTAAAAAAATGAAATAGAAACAACAATTTTTTTTTATTTCGTTTATTATTAGCTTATGACGATTAAATTACAATTTAAAGTTAATGCTAAATTTAATTTGAATTTGCTGATGTTACTATTATTACAGCTATTCATTTTAATCCGGCCTGCCATTAGTTCCGATGTTGAGAGTAGCTTTAATTTAAATATTACCCATTCAGAGTCAACGCGTCTTTATCAAGGTGTTGCTGTTAATACTCGGGTATCTTCTATTACCGGTTATCGAACTGAAAAATTATCTGAATTTCTTGCGGGTAGTCTTATTGTTGGTTATCAAGAACAAACTCAAGATGACAACGTTATACCCGCTGCACGTTATACCGCAGGTTATTTTGCCGGAATCAGTTTTAATTATGATATTTTGAGAAGTGCTAATAATCGTTTTAATATTATGGCTCAGTATCAATATCATTTATTACGTGGTGATGATGCCGATCAAAAAGTGACTGTTAATTGGTATGATATTACTGTTGGTCTTGGTGATTTTTATCGTCTAACTGAACGATTACAGCTATTAGCTGATGTTAGTTATACCGAATTATCGGGCAATGAACGTGCCCTTGACCCTTTGTCTCAAACGATTGATTTCAAAAGTGAAACAAATGTTACTTATGGGATTGGAGTCGCCTATTATCTTAATGCAAGAGGTAGTATTGCCATTAAATGGTTAGATGGAGCACAACAAGGCTTTCGACTATTTTTAGCCACAAATTTTAACTAAGCAAATAGCACGGATTTTTATGATTGGATTACAAAAATTTCCACGTTTACCTCAATTGACATTAGCCCTTATTGTTTTAAGTGTTGTGGTTACTTTTGTTACTGAATTTGGTCAGTCCATAAACTCTGGAATGTTTATGATCTCGCGTATTGCTTCACCCACGGTATATCTCTATGAAGTTTCACAAGGCGAAGCTTGGCGTTTAATTACACCTATATTTATTCATTTATCCTATTTGCATATTATTTTTAATATGATGTGGTTATGGGATCTTGGTGGCACGATTGAGACCTTGCAAGGGCGTTTTAATATTTTTAGTCAGGTTGTGGTTTATGGCATTGTGGGAAACCTTGCTCAATATACAATTGCAGGTCCTTCTTTTGGTGGTATGTCTGGCGTGGTGTATGGTTTGTTAGGTTATATGTGGATGCAAGGGAAATTTAATCCTCGGTTTGGTGCATCCTTACCAAAAGAAATAGTGTATATGATGCTCATTTGGTATTTTGTTTGTTGGACTGGTTTATTAGGTCCGATTGCTAATATGGCGCACACGGGTGGCTTGCTAGCAGGCTTAATAATCGGATTTACTCATGCAAAAATAGTAGTCAGTAAAATTTAATGCTACTTTAATATACTATTTTCTCAATATCGGTATAAACGATTCAATCGATCTTCCTAATTTTTATTCTCAAGAACGTTCATAATTTAAATAATTTATTTTTGCCGTGCTAAAGCTAATGTGTATAGTGCCGATTAATAGACATGTTCAAATTTTGTTCAATTAAGTTGTTTTATTAAGGTTATCGCAACTAATGTCTACTGCTAGTGTTGTTGATCTGTTACCCCAGCCACATCGATTATTATTATCAGAAGTTATTGGCTCGTTTAGTTATGCTTTGGACATGGCTGAAGGTTTAACACCGGGGCATAGTTTACGGTGTTGTTGGTTAGGCTCTCAAATTGGAAAATCATTAGCGCTAGATACAGATGATTTATGGGATTTGTATTTTGTTTTGTTATTAAAAGATATTGGTGGTAGTAGTATATCCTCAAAATTATCGCATTTATTTGATTGTGATGAGAAAATTATTAAATCGAAATTAAAAATTTTAGATAGTCATCATATTTTTGAATTTTTAAAATTTACTTTTTCGAATACCAGTGTTAATTCTGAGTTTGTTAATCGAACCGCAAAGTTACTGCCTCTTATCTTGAATGGCAAATATTACCTTAATGAAGTATTTAGATCACGAGCAGAACGTGGTGCAGATTTAGTCATTCAATTGGGTTTTAATGATAATGTCGCTGATGGGATACATTGTTTAAATGAGCATTGGGATGGCAGTGGTTATGCCGATGGCATTAAAGATCACGTAATACCCGTTAGTTCTCAGATTGCTTTAATCGCTGAAGTATTTGATGTGTTCTTTCAACAAAGTGACATCGAAAGTGCGCTAGATGAAATTAAAAAACGTTCAAATAGATGGTTTAATCCTGAATTGGTTTCAGTGTTGTTTGATATTTTTAAAATCACTGATAATAGTAATACATGGCAATCATTTCGTTCTGAATCGATTTTAAAACAGCAGGTATATTCATTAGAATCAGTAAAAACAAATGTTAGCATAGATGATGAACGTCTTGATGATATAGCGACTGCCTTTGCTCAGATAGTGGATTCTAAAAGTCCGTATTCGAATGGCCATAGTACTCGAGTCGCATTATATTCCGACGCAATAGCCAATGAATTAGGGTTATCTGTTGGCCGACGACGGTGGTTGTACCGTGGTGCGCTATTACACGATATTGGTAATATGGGGATTAGTAATTTACTATTAGATAAACAAACTGAATTATCGATAAGCGAAAAAGAAACTATCATGACACATAGTGGTAACACTTTTAAACTGTTACAACACATACAGTCATTTAAAGAGCTGGCTAAAGTGGCTAGTGCCCATCATGAACAATTAGATGGCAAAGGTTATCCAAAAGGGTTATCCGAATCAAGAATCACGCAGGAAACTCGAATTATTACAGTAGCAACTATATTTGATAAATTAATGAAAGGTAATGCTCATAATCAACCTTTGTCGTTGGCAAAAGTATTAATTATCATGGAAAAACAGTGTGATATTATGATTGATCGTGATTGTTTTAATGCCTTTAAGAAACGTATTCCAGATTTATTACAAAACTGAACGATGGTGTTGTTACGGTAATAGTAGAAATATTGCTTGTTTTAAGAAACTTTACTGGTTCGATACTGGCCTTGTAATAATTCATCTAGCGGAGTAGGTCGTTGGATAAAATAGCCCTGTGCTAAATCAACATTAATGTCTCTAAGCAGTTTCAGAATAGAAACATTTTCAACAAACTCGGCGATGGTTTTCATTCCCATCACATGACCGATTTCATTAATGGATTTTACAAATGCAAAATCCATTAAATCTTTATTAATATCTTTCACAAAAGAGCCATCAATTTTAATGGAATTTACGGGGAGATTTTTTAAATATGCAAAAGATGATAAACCGCTACCAAAGTCATCTAATGAAAATTGGCACCCTAATTGTTTTAATTCTTTAATAAATATACAAGCGTTACTCAAGTTAGCTATTGCTGCTGTCTCCGTAATTTCAAAACAAATGGTATCTGGCTTTAATTTAAAGCGTTCAATTAAATCAATAATCTGTGCTAAAACTGTATCATTTGATAGTGATACTCCTGATAAGTTAACCGAAAACATCATTGGGTGGTCAGGTTTTGCTTGTTCATATTTTATAATGTATTCCAAGGCATTTTGAATAACCCAGATATCAACGGACTCCATTAAATTAAAACGTTCAGCGGCAGGAATAAAAGCGCCAGGAGGAATTTGTTGGCCATCTTCGCTGATCATTGATAATAAAATTTCAACGTGGTTAGGAATTTTTCGATGTTGATTTACCGGGACAATGGGTTGATAAAATAATTTAAAACGGTCATCTTCGAGTGCTTTGGTAATAGTTGATACCCACTGCATTTCACCTTTGCGTTTTTCTAACTCGGCATTTCCTTGGGTATAAACGTGAATTCGGTTACGGCCACGTTCCTTAGCAATATAACATGCGGTATCGGCTGAGCTTAAAATATTGGTGAGATCATCCGAGTTTTCATCGATGGCGACTAAGCCAATACTGGCACCTATTGAAAAAATATTGTCGTCCCATGAAAACCGGAAATCTTGTATCGTTTCGCGCAACATTTCTGCAATTTGTTTGGCTTGAGGTAATTGGCAAAAATCGAGTAATACTCCAAATTCATCACCACCTAAACGGGCTAAAGTATCTCTGTCACGTATTTTATTTTTGAGAAGTAATGTTAGTTGACGTAATAATTCATCACCCGCAATATGGCCACAAGTATCATTTACTATTTTAAACTGATCTAAATCAAGGTATAAAATAGCATGTTTTGATTTATCTGTTTTTGTTCTAGCTAATGCTATGGTTAATCGGCGATCAAATTCGTGGCGATTAATTAATCCGGTTAATGCGTCATGTGTAGCGTAATATGAAAAACGTTCTTTTTCTTTAAATAATTCATCAGCAGTTTTTTTATGACTATTAATTTCAACTTTTAATTTTGATTGATATTTTCGAATGGAATAACGCATTAAAGAAAAACTGTGTATTAACTTTCCAACTTCATCATGGTGTTGTTTAGGAAGATCAATATTGAAATCGCCTTGAGCTATTTTATCGGATGCTACGGCTAAATAATGTAATGGTTGACGCACCACAACTTCAAGCACCATCACTATCGCAATGGAAAACAAAGTGAGCAATAAAACTAAAGCAATAAGAAAAAATTGCTGTTGCATATTAATGATATTAACAATGTCGGTATTATCAACCGTTAGATATAATGTGCCGAGTGAGCTACCGAGATAAGTTATATCTTGCACAGCGTGATAACTATTTTGATTACTAACACTAACAATATCATTAAATGGAAACAATTGAGTATTATTTGAATCTCTTAAAATTAAATTTCTCCAGTTTTCATTATGCTCCAATAAAGTATTTAAATTATCGTAGACGCTAGCTAATTGGTTTTCTAATAATAGCGGCACTAGTCCTTCTGTGACACTGTGAAGGTGGCTGTTTATATTTTTTGCTTCTTGTTCCTGAACAAACGATAGGAACTGTGGTAGCCATTGGTATTGGGCATACAGAGCAAATAAGAAACTAAAAAAGATCAGTGGTAAAAATAATTTAAAACGTAACCCTAACTTTGGAAATTTAAAATTCATAAGTATATTATAATTTACTAGTCAATTTATTCTGTTATGTATTGTCTTTCTAAGTGTAAATCTCGCAACGACATATATTCATCTATATTAGCTGGTATCATTTTATTTATTGGTATTTTGTTTAAATATTTTTGAAAGTGTTTAGATTTAGACATTTCTAACAAAGCATTTTTAACTTTTATGCGGGCTTCTTTTAATACTCGTGGGTGCGCTGAAATAGGATGAGGTGTTACCGGTGGTGATTTATAGATTATTCTTAGCGAATTTTTAATTTGATTTTTTTGAGCAACTAATGTGCTTAAAACTCCACCACCGGCTTGATACAATTTTTTGGCAATATGCAAATAAACTGAGCTGTGTGTTTGAACGTAGTGTGCTTGGTATTTTATTTTATGCTTATCTAATGTCGATTTAATTAATAAAGATGCTCCAAGGGCATTCGCAGACGGAAATGCGATTATTAAATTTTGTAAGTCACTCAGTGATTTGAGTTTGCTATCTTGATGAACCACAATAATTCCCCGGAGATAACGTCCACCATCACGTACTAAAGGAATATACCCTTGGGTATCGATGCTTTGTATCATGTGATAAGGATTCATGTAAACAAAATCAAATTCGCCTTTTAAAAACTTACGAGTGAAATCGGGAATTTTTGCTGTACCAAGCATTTTAAATTTAAAATGAGTACGGACTTCAAGTTCGTCTAATATTGGGCGCCAGACATGGAATATTTTTCTTTGTTCGAGTTGTGGTACAACTCCAAAAGTATAATAGTCATTATTATTTGAAAATTGTTTGGGGTTAATTGCGTGTTGTTGGGCGTTTAGTGTTTTATAATCGCCCAGTATAATCTCTGTAATGATTAAACATACGGTTAAAAAAATTGATTTCTTAAACAATAACTTCCCCATCTTAAAGGCTAATTTTTACAATCGTGTTTACAGCACCAGATATTTATGTGTTTTTTATTGGTAAAACATTTAATTATGTAGGCATTACTCAAGTATGGTCATTATTTCTAAAAAATCTGCCTGCTATTTCGATTTATTCTAAAAAATCTACAATATAAACATATTCTAATATTGATTTTATTTTATCTGTATACAATTCATACGCTTAGAGTCATTCTAAAAATCACAGGTTTTTATTGTGACTTTTCTGACTAACGGTATAAAATTTCATGACGAGATGCGACTTGAGATATTGATAGTTATTTCGTTAAGAGTAAAATAACAGCTGTCTAAATTCGTCATAGAATCGTAAAGACAAGCTAGTTTACATAATTTTAAAAAAATAATGGAATATTTAATATGCTTAATACCGCAAATCGTTTACAAGGCTCTCCAACAACAAAACGGCTTTCAGGATTTACCTTGGTCGAGTTATTAGTCACGATGGCTGTTTTTGGTATTGCTTTGGGCATTGCTGTTCCCAATTTCAAATCCATGTCATCCAGTAACCGGTTGGTTTCTCAAATTAATACCTTCAATGGCGCTATCGCATTTGCTCGTTCAGAAGCGATTAAACAGGGTGTTGGTATTACATTAGTACCGTTGGATACAACTGACACTCCAATTGATTGGTCAAAAGGTTGGAATATTACGTTAACCAATAACGCAAACCAAATTTTAAAACGTATCGAGGCTTTTAATGGCGGAGTGACTTTAGAGTCAAACGGAAACCTTGCGGCAATTAATTTTACAGGAGATGGGCGTATTAGCACTGTCACTAATATCGTATTTAATTTATGCAACAAATCACGAGTTAGTGAGCAAGATAAAAAAGGTAAATCGCTATCAATAAGCCCTACCGGCACAACCTATTTAGATTCAAATTATACTTGTATATAAAACAGCAATAAACAAGGACGAAATAAATGATACAGTTAACTCATCAAATTCCTATTATCAAACAGCACAACAATAAAGGTTTCTCTTTGCTTGAAGTGATGATTGCCATGGTGATTTTTGCCGTTGGTGTGTTAGGGCTAGCCGGAATGCAAGCGTTAGCTTTAGAAAATAGTTTTGAATCAGCATCTCGCAATCAGGCGATTATCTTAGCCTATAGTATGTCTGATCGAATGTTGGCTAACCGGCAAGGTGGCGATGCTTATCGTATTGATAGTGCCTTGACACCAACGCCTCAAACTGATTGTTCTATTGCTGAATGTGCGACGACCGCTGAAATTGTTATGTATGATCAAAGTGAATGGAAGCAAACGTTAGCTCAACAATTATTAGCGGGTGATGGTTCCATCACTGGAGCGTCACCAAATTTCACCATTACGGTTTTTTGGGACGAAGATCGTACTGGCGCAACAGGAACAAATTGTAAGCCTCAAGATGTTACTGATTTACGCTGTTTCACACTTCAGGTGCAATTATGAAAGCACGCTTTATTATTAGAAGCACCCTTGGTTTAAGTTTAATTGAATTACTGGTTGCATTAGCCATTAGTTCAATATTAGCGATTGGTATCATCAACATGTATAGCTCGAGTAAAAATACATTTTATGTTGAGAATGATTCGTCCAAGTTACAAGAATCCGGTCGATTTGTTTATAGCATGCTGATAAGTGATCTTCGTCGAGCGGGTTATTTTGGTTATAACCCCGCTGTAGAAACCGTTCTTGGAACCGAAGCAGTTATTCCTAACGGTAATACTTGTCCGGCTGATGCAACATGGGCACGTATGATTGATCGTCGTGTTACCGGCTTAAATGATCCTACGGCAGCGTATGATTGCATAAAAAATTATTTAAAGGGGGATGTTATCACTCTTCGATATGTTGATGGCCGTAGTGAAGCGATTTTTGATGATAATCGATATTATCTTCGAAGTTCATTTAAGAGCGGCAGAATGTTTCTGGGGTCAAAATCGGCTGATGCGCTAAACGAAATTAACGATGGAACACCGGAATCAACCGGTCGATTACAAGCCTATGCGTATTATGTTGGTGATAGTGGTCGAACCTGCCGTTTTGATAATAATATAGCAATTCCAACGTTATACCGCGAATCATTAGATGCTACCGGCACACCTACGCGTCAGGAAGTGGCGACAGGAATTGAAAATATTCAATTTAAATACGGGGTGGATACCACTGGTGATCGATCGGTGAATCAATATTTTGATGCCGATGATATTTCTAACCTTGCTAGCGCTGATATCAATTGGAATAAAGTGGTTGCTGTACAATTTTGGGTGTTGGCTCGTGCTGAATGCCCCGATGCAAAACTTGCCAGTCGGACGGTCAAATACGATATGGGTGATGTTAATCCAATATCAATCACCGATAATTTTAAACGGCAGTTGTTTACCAGCACAGTAGCGTTACGCAATAACTAAAGAGAAATTACAGTGAAAAATTTAAAATTATCTCATTTAAAAAAACAATCCGGCGTTATTCTGGTGTTGGCCTTGGTTATTCTGTTAGTTTTAACCATGTTAATTGTGAGTTCCATGAATACCACTAATACACAAGTGCTGATGACCGGTAATACACAGTTTCAAACACAGGCATTAAACGATGCTGAAACGACATTACGTTTTGCTGAAAACTCAATTGCATTATTTTCAAGTAATGCCGCAGCAAAACCTGCTACGGGTTATGAGAATTTAACTACTGGTACATTACCCGCCGATTTTTCGATCTTTGATTGGACTGATACTGCAAAAACAGCGTCTTATACAAATTCTAATACTTCACGCACATCATTATACGTTATTGAATATACCGGGCTTATCCCATTAACGGGAGCTTCATTAGCCGTCACTCAAAATAATAATGTGATTGGTGATGAAGCTTATTTATTTAGAGTGACGGCGCGCGGAAAAGCCGCACGAGGTGCCGCAAGGGTAGTGCAATCTGTTTATATTACATCCGCACCACCATGATAAAGTAGTAGGATTAGTACTAATCTAAATCAAGTTTATAAAGTTAATTTTAAAGAATGTCCAAAGGAATGAATATGAATAACATGTCATCTAAAACTATTCTAAGTTTATCGGTGTTACTACCCGTGTCACTATTTTTAAGTGCGGCTGCGGTATTAAATCCTTTAACAATGCCAACATCAACTATCGCATCCTATGCTGTTAGCACGACTAACTTAGAAACGGCAACCACTGCCTATGCTTACCGTCCGTGGTTTGAAAATGGTGCTTGGCAAGGTGATTTGATTGAATATGACATGCAAAAAAATAGTGCAATATCAACTTCGGTTGACTTGAGTACTGCAGTGCCGACGAATACCGGTACTAACGCCAACGGTGGTACTAATTGGTCGGCTCGCTTGCAGTTTGAAGGCAAGGACGATAATAATGCAAACCGTCTTATTATTACAACGGACGTTGTTGGTACTACGCGAGGGCAAATTCCTTTTCTATGGAGTTCTTTATCAGCTGCTGCAAAAACGCTTATTGATAGTAAAACGCCTATTGTTGATACACCTGGGGTTACTGCTCCTACTAATAGTATCATTTTAGATTTTATTCGAGGAGATAGATCCAATGAATTTGATGGCACCACGGGCACGTTACGCAAACGCTATAATATTTTAGGTGATATTATTCATAGTGATCCGGTTTATGTCGGCGCACCAAATTCTAAAATATTTGATGTTGGTTATTCTGATTTTAGAAAAGGTAATGAAAGTAGAGCACCACGAGTTTATGTTGGTGCTAATGATGGTATGTTGCATGTATTTAATGCTGATACAGGTGATGAAGTTTATGCTTTTGTTCCCTCAACGTTATTTGAAAAATTAAAATTATTAGCAAGAATTCCATATGTACACCAATATTACGTTGATGGTGGCCTTGCTGCTGGTGACATGGTGTTTACTGGTGGACAGTGGGGCAGTATTTTAGTTGGTTCCTATGGTGCTGGTGGCAAAGGTTTATTTGCACTTGATATAACCAAACCTAACTTAGATTTGAGTGCTGCTTCTACAGACAAAAAGGTTCTTTGGGAACTTGATGAACGTGATCAAGGGGTTGGCAAAATCATAGGCAATATCTACGATAAATCAGAAATTGTTAAATTATCCGATGGTAAATGGTATGTCGTTACGGGGAATGGTTATGGTAGTACTGATGGTTCAGCAAATTTATTATTAATCAACAGTGCCGGTGTCGTAAAGAATATCGTGGCTGACATTGGTGGTAACAATGGATTATCACGACCCACTTTAATCGATAAGAATGGGGATGGCGCAGTTGATTATGCTTATGCAGGTGATCTACTCGGAAATATGTATCGCTTTAATTTATCGAATTTACAGTCGATTAAAATTGAAACTTTATTTAGCGCTGGTAGCGATAAACCCATTACAACCGCACCAAAAGTGGCCAGCCATCCCTTTGGCGGTCGAATCGTATTATTTGCTACGGGCAGTTTATTAAGCAAAGCTGATGTTGGTAATACTTTAATTCAATCTATTTACGGAATTCGTGACATTGATAACCCCGGCCCCCTAGTAACCGTTGCAGCAGCAAACTTATTCAGTCAAACATTATCGGACGATGTGGTTTTTGATGCCAATAAAACGATTCGTTATATTGTCAAAAAAACTGCTAATCCAACCACTATTGATTGGACAACAGATGAGGGTTGGGTAGTCGATTTACCTCCAGGTGAACGTGTCAGCCTTGATCCAAACTTACGTGCTGGACGTTTTCAGGTGATGTCAGTTAACCCAGTATCAAAAGAGGCTTGGTTAATCCAGCTCGACTTTTATGATGGTGCAGCCAGTAATATATTTTATGATCTAGATCTGGTTCAAGGCTTTGCTCCTGGGGACACTGTAAATATTCCGACCGATAATACAGAAGGTGATATACCTGTGGCATTAAAGCAAGGTGAAGGTTCATTCTCAAGGCAGTTAATTTTACGTGTTACCAATGGGGTTGATGCTAATTTTATCAATGGTGTTTCGTTACCACCAGCACCTGTAGCTTGTGTTACAGACTGTCCAGATGGCTTTGCACGAGGCCATATCGATGTGGATA
>CAZEPW010000069.1:0-16758 GCA_964514215.1 uncultured Thioalkalispiraceae bacterium | reverse complement strand
AACGACTTAATTTGTTTATTTAAATTATATTTGCTTATCCCGAGTTCAGGTTAATAAATAAGGTAGAAAATATGCAAACGATGTCATCAGCTACTCGGTTTTTGCTTATCAGTGCAGCTTTTGTGATAGTCATTGCGGGTGTTAAAACTGCATCAGCAATTATTATTCCTGTTTTACTTTCGGGGTTTATTGCGGTAATTAGTGCACCGGCATTTTTTTGGTTGAATTCAAAAAAAATACCCACTGTTATTTCATTATTTATTGTCATGGCAGTTGTTGTTATTGTTGGATTATTACTGGCAAGTTTAATCGGAAGTTCAATTGACGATTTTTTAAAATCATTACCATTGTATCAATCGCGAATTGATACAATTTTTCAAAGTGGTTTCATATGGTTAGCTAAAGTTGGAATAGACTTATCGGCGGTTAATGTCACTGAATATTTTGATCCTGCAATAGCAATGAAATACGTGGCTAAAATCCTCTCCGAGTTTGGAAATGTTTTAACCAACGGGTTTCTAATATTGTTAGCGGTGATTTTTATCTTATTAGAATCCTCAAGTTTTAATTCTAAAATTAAAACAGCATTTGGTGATAAAGCAAATACACAGTTTCACGTCGATAAATTTTTAGAATCGTTAAAGAAATACATGGCTATAAAAGCAGCGGTTAGTTTATTAACTGGTATCATCATTGCAGTATTTTTATGGATTCTTGGTGTTAAATATCCGTTACTTTGGGGGTTGTTAGCATTCTTATTAAACTTCATCCCAAACCTTGGTTCTATTTTGGCCGCCATTCCAGCAGTTTTAATGGCGTTAATTCAAATTGGTTCGGGGGCTGCGCTATCAGTTGCAATTGCATATGTCGTGGTAAATATTGTTGTGGGCAACGTGGTTGAGCCTAAGTTTATGGGACGTGGAGTTGGTTTATCAACATTAGTGGTGTTTTTATCATTAGTGTTTTGGGGTTGGATCTTAGGACCGGTGGGTATGTTATTATCGGTGCCCTTAACCATGACATTGAAAATTGCCCTCGAAAGCAATAATGAATCGAAGTGGCTAGCCATTTTACTCGGCCCGGAAAGTGAACATGAACCAAGATCATAAGAAAAGCATGGTATTGTTAAACTAATGAACTTTGTTAGTTTAATGTACTCACATAGTTTAGTTATTACTGTATATTTTTGTTGGAGAACGGAATTGAATATTAATGTCTTTAAATTATTAACGCAGTCGGGTGCTTTTGTCGCGATGATGTTAATTGCTCAACCGAATTATGCAACCACAGAAGAATCATCCGACACAGCAATAGAGACTCCTAGCGAAGAAGTTACAACGCAGGTTTCAGCATCCGCTGAAATAGAACCTGAAAAAATAACATATGAATTATTCGATTTTTCTGATAATGCGGTTCAATTTGATGATTACATAAAAGCCAAGCAATGGACTGTTGTGATGTTTTGGGCATCCAATTGTCATATTTGCAATGTTGAAGTACAAGGATTTGTAAAATTACATGCCGAAAAAAGTGATAACAATATTAGAGTGCTAGGTATATCTATTGATGGCAAAGCTAAAAAAGCCGATGCCCAAGAATTCATTAATATTCATGGTGTTAATTTTCCAAATTTGATCGGCGAACAGGAAACCATTGCAAAATTATATAAAGACTATACCAATGAAAACTGGGTTGGCACGCCGACCTATGTTGTATTTTCTCCAAGTGGGAAAATTATGGCGCAACGTGCCGGTATGCTACCACCCAAATTAATTGTTCGGTTTATTGAAAACCAATAATCATTCTAAAAAATAGACTTTGTTTAGTGTGATGGAGTTCTTTAATTTAAAATCGTTATAATCGAAAATTGTCATCAATGCGGCTTAGTTGCAGAGTATATTTTTGGTAACGTGTTATAAATTTTACCGTTTATCGTATATAAATCACTTTTTATCCAATTATGCTTGTTTTTCAATAACTTTCGGTAGAGAATATGAACTGGTTAACAAAATTAACAAACTATTAGCTAGGTAATAAGCCATAATAGTGATAGAGCGTCAAATTTTGAATCGTAAATCAGTCTAATTTTTCTGCTAAATCTGTATCAAATAATTGTGGAGTTAACGTGGCATTGCAAAATCAAAAAATTGTTCCTGCTGAACGTAATTATGAGATGGAATCTCAATTGGGTTTAGCAATACGTGATAGAAAAGTTGTCCGTCTACGTTATGATCTTGATATGCACTATCGTACTTTCGAGCCTTACATTGTTTTTAAAGCTGCTGATAGTCGAATACTCGTTGGTGGCTTTCGGGTGCAAGATGAATCGAATTTATTTAAAAAACCCGGAGCTCGTAAGTTTGAAGTTGGGTTGATAACAAGCTTAATGATATCCGATGAATTTTTTGTTCCTAATCATAAATTTAAATCGAATCGAAAAGAATTTAAAAACGGTGTTATTTCTGCTGTTGATATTGATGCTGAAAAATCATATCAGTTTTAATTTATATCACTGTAAATACAATTTCGGCCATTTTCCTTAGCTTTATATAATGCTGTATCAGCATTACAGATTAAATCAATTAGGCTCACTCCCTTATAGCTCGTTGCTATTCCAAATGAAGCTGTTATCGATGGTAATTCGGTTTTATTTTCTGAGACTATTTTTTTTGCCTTAACTGCAATACGCAAGCGTTCGGCAATAATTTCTGCTTCTTCTTTATTAGTGTCCGGTAGTAATACCATAAATTCTTCGCCACCATATCGAGCGGCCATGTCGTTAGGTCGAATATTATCGGTAATGGTTGCAGCAATATTTCTTATCGCGGCATCACCGGATATATGGCCATAGTTATCGTTATAATGCTTAAAGTGATCGATATCGAGCATGATAATGCTGAAGTTAGAGTGTTGAGTCTGGTAACGTTCAAATATTCTTGGTAACATTTCATCGAGCCATCGACGATTAAATAAATTCGTTAGCACGTCATTCTTGGATTTTCTTTCATGTAGTTGTTGTAGCTCTAAACTTTCTAAAATAACATGATTGTCTTGTCGTATTCGAGACGAGAGCATATAAATAAGGTTTTTAGAAACAGCGTGGGAGCGATCAATTATTTGCCATAAAATTTCTCCCGGTAATGTTAGTAGCGTTGTAACTTGTGTTGAAACAACTTTTGCCGATGGGCTTGCCCCCTCAATAATCGACATCTCGCCAATGCACTGTCCTGGCTTTAAGTAACTAATGGCTTTTAATCCTTGTTGTTCCAATTGAACTTCGGCCTGTCCTGATAAAATAAAAAATAATGTATTGTTTTTTATTTTAGGCTCAAGAATAACGCTGTTTGGTTTAACGGTTTGTAATTTACAATGTGGTAATAACCAAGATAAAGCACTGGCTTTTTCTGATTTAAATAGCTCAAGTGATACTAAATCATTTTCTGTTAAAGATTCAGTCATATGTGCTGCCGTTTTATTCACGTATAAACTCTCTTTCAGTAAGAATAATAATAGTTCTTCTGTTACTTATATATCGCTCACAGAAAGAAACCCTTTATATAAATTAATGAAATAAGGGATACAGGTCACAAAATAAAGCAGTATTAATGCTTAATAATTAAGAGGTATTTAGTGTTAGTGAAATTGTTCTTTTGCCACATCACAATGTGACGTTAATTTTATGGCTTTGCCTCGTTCTATCTCAACGATACTGGCTTGACGAATACCTTTTACTTTTAATTCAAACCTGAGATTAATGCCTGCAAGAGGGTGATTAGCATCTGCTGTGACAACCTCACCATCGATATCAACAATTCTAAAAATTAATACTTCACCTGATTCCGTATGCCCTTCAATTGTTGAGCCTACCTTGATATCACATGAGGGAAAATTTGTTTTTTCGTCTTTAACCAATAATTGAGGGTCGTAGGCACCAAAGGCATCATCCTCGGTAAGTAATACACCACAACTCATTCCTACTGAATATCCGTCTACAGCCTCGTGTAATTTAGGTAATAATTCCTCTGAACCATCGTGTAAGAAGCGCATATCATCACGATATTCTAGAATTTTACCGCTATCATCATCATACATTACATAACTAAGCGTAATAACAGTGTTTTTTGAGACTACAGTATCTTGTATATTCATGGCTATTCACTTTGTGTTAGTGTGTTACATGTTATATCTGCCAAAAATATAAATTCTTTAATTTATTTTGAATATTTGTGTTTAATAAATTTTGATAAATTGAAATGTGTTTACAGGAAAATATTGAGCTTTAATAGCCATTTAAGATAAGTTCATTTCGATCGATTACACCGGATTTGACGTAACACCGGTTATTATGCAATCCGCCTTTTTAATCCTTCAACAACCGCACCAAGTGCTTTATCAAAAATAGGAATATCTTCAATAATTTTTGCTGAACCAGTTTGCAAGTCATTGGCGAGATCATTTAAGGTTTTGTCAGCAACAACTTGGAAACGCCAATTAATAAAAGTGAATTCGCCTAATAATTCACTTTTCCACGCCAGTTTTGCACGTTGTGTTCGATTATCTTCATCGGTGAACTCTATCCATCGACCGGCTTCTAAGTGCCTTGCTAGTTGTAAATACTCATCATCGGGTAAATTTTCAGGTTCTGCTTGGTAGTCGTTTAAAATAATGTTTGCGATTATTGGATCGGGTACCGGGGAGTGCTGTTCACTCATTTGATCCAACTCTTCAACTAAGTCTTCCATTTCTTTGTCAATATCGATAAATTTATTTATTTTAATATCAACTAATGTTGGTTGATTCGAATAGTCGTCATCATCGTCTTCTTCATCGGCTAACTGGTGCTGATTAATTGTTTGAGCTTTATTGCCTGAATGAAAATTGTGTAAATGATATTTTTCTAACATAGCAATAATTTTTTCAGTGCCTTGTTTAGAATAAGATATCGAATCCAAGCCATTTTTTAACATATCCAATAAATCTAAGATTATACCGGCTAGTTGTTGGCGTTCCGCAGTTGTTGATTTAGCTTCAACCGACCATAATAACACACTTATAAATTTGATTTGTTTTTTCCATTGTTTGGAATTTTCACCAAGATCCAAATAAGTTTTTAATAATACATCTTTCCATTGTGTAAATAGAAAATGATGAACTTCACTGGGAATATTTTCATTTGAAATTTGTTCGTTAATTGAATATTTAACCCAATCACTCGCAAGCTTGATTTCTTCGCGTTGTTTATATTTATCAATGTGTTTTTGAGTTTTTTGCTTACTGACTTCATCTAGCTCAGATAAAAATTGCTCTATGTCTAATAGTATTGTTTCAAATATTGAAATGTCAGATTTAAAATTGTTGATGACGCTTAGCGTTGTTTCGGTTAGTTTATCAAATAATATATTTCCGGGGATGCAATTATCATTGCTTAAACCAACGCCAGTTTTTGCGATGACATTGAGTAATTTTCGAGCAGGGTGTGTTTTACTCGCAAAAAATTGATTATCAATTAAAGCGACTTTAAGCATCGGGATCTGTAGTCGAACAACCAAAGCGATAACGGCATTGGGTAATTCATGATCTTCTAATATAAAGTCAAACATCATCGTAATAACATCGATAATGTCATTATCTAACGGGTTTATTGCTTCTTTTGGTCCTATATTTTCCATGGACTGAAATTGACTGGCTAAAGTATTTTTTATAATTTCACTGGTTAATACCGTAGCTGAATTACCATCTAAATGTCCAGTATTTAATTGTATCGAATTTAACGCTACTAATACTTCACCGGTGTTGGCATGTAGAGTGCCATTAATTTGAAATGAAGCGACTGAAGAGCTAGCACTCGTTTGCAAATCTGCATTACTTTGATTTACCGGGGCAGTATCATCAACTTTACGTGATGCTGTTAATAAGCCCTGAATTGTTTGCAAGACATTATTATCATTCACTGGTAGATTATTAGCCGATGTTGTTACAGGGTTTTCAATTATAGCATTTGATGAATAATTATCTTGTTTCGTACTGGTTTCTGATTTTTTAATATCGTGTTTTAATTTGGGTAATATTCCGGCACTAATAAACACGGTATTGAGCTCGTCATATAATGCTCCTATTTCACTGATCACATGTTTATCAAATAATTTATAAATAATAAGTTTAATTTTAATTTCAACATCCAATGTTGCCAAGGACTCTTTGAATGAATTGCATATGGTTTGAGGACCAAAGGGGTTGTTGTCAATCGTAATATCAAGATTGGGCAATACTGAGGCAACGCGTTGTTCTAATGCAAATAACGTTTCACGTTGGCGATTATTAACTTTTCCAATTAACCCGTCAATTGCAAGTGTTTCCTCTAAATCGCATTCTTGCATCAACGAAAAATTAGCGATGGAAATGTTAGTTAGCGATTCATTAATATCATGGGTTATTCTTAAATTATGAAATTGATCGATAATGTTATTATTAAATGCATCTTCAATTTCTTGGCGTTTAAATCGTACAATACGCATTGCATCGAAGTATTTACACTGAATGGAATTTGTTTCGGCTTTATCTGCAAGTTCGAATAAGGCATCATCAGTGTTATCAAATAAACCATGCACCAATTCTTTTAATTTAGAATTCATTATTTTACGACAAACTTCAATTACCTCCGTTGCATTAAATGATTTATTAATGGCTGAATCATGCTCCGGATTACTGTCGGTAGTTTTTGAATGAATTGAAACAATATTTTTATCCACGGACATATACTAAATAGCTCTAGTGTTGATTTTGAAGTTTCGGGTAGTCATTCTAAGTAAATAAAAGTCTTACCTGTTTTATCGGCACATTGAGGTGGTTTTTGAAATACTAGGCTTAAAAAATTTAAATTAATTACAGCACTAATTGTTCAAATTAATTTCCATTTAATTCCATAGAAAAAATCTGGATTACGCTGAGCAGAAAAACTATTTTCTGGTAACCCCGCTGTCTTAGAACATTTCCGTAGACCGGTGGTTTTGCGCCCTCATCTTTCGAAAGAGTTTGCCTCTGTGACATTAATAGATATAGCAGAATGAGAAAGAGATGGTTAAATAATAGACGATTTATTGTGTGAAATGCCAGACAGTTCACACAATAAACCGGTAAATCTCAAAATAGCACTTAATTTGGGATTTTTTGTCGTAGCTTGTCTTTATCATACCACCAATTATTTTCTACGATAATATTCAAAATTTTAGATAATCGTGGTAAAAACTGCTCGGGATTTTTGAGTTCGAGTTTCTGCATCCAAATGTCCAAAGAATGCTGGTCTTTAACATCGCCGTGATTCTCAGCAACTCGAGCCAGTATGTTGCTGGTTAAAAACGAGATACTGGAGTGTTTTTCATCATCTGAGCGAATATCGGCAATATAATGTGCAGTAATTGCTGCGACTGCGGCACCATCAGAACGAGCTGGCGTTTCATCAATAATATGAGTTAACATATTAATGCTTAATGTTACGTCAATAGGAAAGGTTACAGCTAACCAAATACCTTGTCCAAGGGCGCAGATTGAAGCCGGTTGTTCGGTCTGATATAGCAAATTACAGGCCTCCACAGCAGCTTCCCATTCTTCATTTTCGATAAAACTCTCAAATGCGCGTCTAGCATGATTCCAAGCGGCTTCATTTTGTTTTAGTCCAACTTGAGCGTCGGCCATTCTGAGTAGAATAAATGCTCGATCAAGCTCTGGTGCATCGGTGCTTAGTGCATCATAAAGCTGCTGTTCTTTATCTAATGTTGTTTGGATTCGAGCCTGTGCTTCTGGTGATTCCAGATCAGGTACGCTGGTTAAGTTTGATAAATTGGTTAAATTATTTGAATCTAATTCAGTCATAATGAATGTTACTTTTGGCTCAGTTAATTGATTTGTTGTGGCTCACATAGAAAGCTGAATTATCTCAAGTGTTTTGGCTGACTGCAATTAAATTCAATTTTTTTAACCGTGATAGTTTTTTTATTTGCGATTCACGTTTTTGGGCTGACGAACGGCTGTCACAGTTTTCAGAATAGACTAAAACAACCGGACGACGAACGCGTGTATATTTAGCCCCAGTAGTTAGGTGGTTATGCGCGTATAATCGTGAATCAATATCATTGGTTATGCCTGTATATAAGCTGGAATCACTGCATTGCAGAATATAAACACACCACATATCAAGCAATTGGACGTTTTGCTTTAGAAAAATGGGTTTCGACATCCATCCAAATACCATCTTTGGTTCGCAGCTGTTCAATTTGTATCGAATGCTTGATGCGAAATTTAGCAAGATCCACATCGCTTAATTGTTCGAGTAATCCACGATAACCCGTGCTCCATAAAACTTCCCACCAGTCATTAAAATCATTTAGGTGATAGCCTAATTGTTTATCGATTATTTCGATGGATTCAAAGCCATTAGATTCGAGTAATTCTATGCAGTCTTGAGCCTTTTTTAACATTTGCCATTTTGCTTCGGGCATTGAGATATTAAATTCAAGCAGCAGCTCTAAAAATAATGATGTTAATGGTTCAAAGGCTTTTTCAGTAAAGCTGGTGAATAACACCGAACCACCGGGTTTTAAAACGCGAAACCACGATTGTAGTGCAAGGTTTATGTCAGGCATAAAAAAAATACCATAACTACAGTTTATATGATCAAAGTAGTTACTTTTAAACTCCAGATTTTGGCCGTCCATAATATGGTAATCAACATTTTTTAAACCTGCTCGCTCAATATTTTGCTGTGCTTTTTTTAGCATGCCATCAGATAAATCGATACAAGTAACTCGTCCATTGTTTGCTTGCACAGTTTGGGCTATTGCGATTGAACTACAGCCAGTACCAGCAGCGATATCCAATACTTTTTTTCCTGGCCCAGCTTGAAGTTGCTGCGCGACCTGATCGCCGCAAAATGAAAAAAATCGAGTTGATGGATTTTCATAAATATCAGAAACCAAATTAAATAGTGCTGTCGTTTTATCTGTAGCTGTTGAGTCGTTAGTCATTTTTTTATCGTTTCATGTGTTGGATTAAGGTAAAACAAATGCCTGTTGAAGTATTGAACTTGTTAATTGCGTTCGTAAATAAAACCCTCTTGGAGCCGTTAAGCACGGAGCGCCAAGCTCATTGGTGGCATGAGTGAGTGTTTTTGAGTTTGCCGCCTTGGGTCTAATTTGAAGGTAGGTGCCAATTTTTGCTGTTAAATGTTCAAATTGTCCGGTATTAATTAGCTGCATTAATTCTTCCCAGTCTTGTTGTAATATTTGAGACTGCATTTCTGTTGGGCTCCATAAAATGCCCATACCTATACGTCGTTTGGCCAATGGAATTTGAGGATCCGCTTCAATTGGTAACCATAATACTCGGCTAAGTTTTCGACGTACCCACGATTGTTGCCAGCTAACACCATTAGAGTTGAGCAATGGCACGGTGCAAACATAGGTTGTTTCTCGAGGTTTACCATTGATATCAACAGGAATTGTTTTTAATTCGATACCTAAATTTTGAAAATCAGGTTCAGCCGCGTTACCGGCAGTGGCACCGAGTATTTTTTCAAGTAACTGCCCTGTTAGACCTTTTGAAAATTTAAGCTCTTGGGGTAATTCAACTTTACATAATGTAGTCAATTCAGTCAGTGATTGGCCAGCAATAGCCGTGCAGTTTTGTAGTAATTGTTGTTCAGTGTTGGGAGTTTGAAAAAAATTAGAATTCATATAATCAATATCATTTTGTCTATAAATAAAACGCGGGTATTGCTTTGCATAAACTTATCCCCTTACTTTGTTTTCTTGCTCTCAATATGAACAACTTTATCTTGACATATTATATCAGCTTGATATTTTATCAACTGCTTTAAATGACTTATTGTGGAGATGATTATATGGATACGTTTGTCGGAATATTCCAAGGCTTACCATTTGTTATAGTAGTTTCATTTATTTTCGGAGCCGTTGCTTTGATACGACTCTATATTATGAAAGTTCCTGGAATACGGCGGCTTTCTATTCAAGACCGACGGCAGTCTTTATCTTCAGTCTCTTTTCCATTACATGACACTAGTAATAAATTGATAGCCGAAGATAGAAGAAAACTTGGAACTCGTCGTTTAGCATCATATGTTACGGTAGATTTAAAATATAATAAAATACACTGATGTATAATTAGTAAGTATCAAACAGTTTACTCTGTTTCGATTGTTTCTGAATCATCTGTGCTCTTGTTCAATATCGCACGATTTTTAAAGTTATACTTATTGGCCTTATCTCTAACACAAATTAGGTTACTGATATCTTTATATTGACAATTTAATTGGTGTATCAATTTTTGTAAACCGGTTTTAATATTGCTTTGGTAGGGTGAACCATCTTGAGTCTCGATGTCATCGGGCACAACTCGAATCACTGTATTTTGATATTGAATTAAGAAACTTCCTCTGCTCGTTAATCTACTTATTTTGCTCAATGTTTTATAATAAACTGTTTCTCGATCTGTTTGCCGTTGTAGCTGACGTGAAATACATTTAATGTCGGATTTATTGATGATATTACATTTTGTTTTTGGTGAAGGTAAAAAGTTTACCGGTCGATTTTTGTTAAACCATCTTCCTTCTAATAATGTTTTTAAGGTTCGACGGATATGTTCATTTTTAATAAGGTCGAGTTTTTGTTTTTTATTTATCTTGGCTTTTATCAACAATTCATTATCCACTTGAGGTTTGCTTCGATCAAAAGTATTGCTGAGTAAGGCTTGTTCTTCATTGTCATCAACTTGAGCTATTTGAGGATTGACTTGGTGCTGGGTTGCTAGCTCATCTTGTTTTGCTTCCGGTTGATTAATTTCAATATCAATATCATCATCAACCGGACTTGTAAAAACATCTGTTGTGGTAATTTTAGGGATAGGCATTGGATCTTCAGTTATGTCTTCATCCTCAGAGTCTGTTTCTGTTTCTGTCTCTGTCTCGTCGAGTTCATCAATCTGTATTTCAACAACATCAATATCTTCTTGGCTACTATTTTCATCTTCAGAATCTATTTCAATAATTTCAGGTTCAGATAGCTCATTATCAATCTGACCAATGCCTTGTTTGGTGGTATTTTTTTCGATTGTTGTTTTGGTATTTAAGGTCTCGGCTTCGATACTTGCTAACGCATTTGTAATACCTAATTGTTTTTTCAATTTTTTACTTTTGCTTTTTGCTGCAAAATAACCATTCTTGGCTGCGGCGTTATACCATTTGATCGCTTGATGTAGATTTTTTTTAGTGCCTACACCGAGTTCATAAATTAATGCTAAGTTAAATTGCGCACTGGGAATCCCTTGAACAGCAGCGAGATTGAGTAATTCAAATGCTTTCTTTGGGTTTTTTTTAACGCTAATACCTTCTAAGTATAATTTACCTAGTCGGGCATTGGCGGCAGCATAATTTTGGCTCGATGCGCGTTGGTACCATTTTGATGCTTCTTTCAAGCTTTTTTTTGTGCCTTTACCATTTTCGAGCATTCTGGCAACTAAAAACATAGCCTTGGCACTGCCTGTTTTAGCTTTTTTTAAGGTTGAAGAAAATTTAGTGGATGTGCTTTTATTGGCAGAAAAGCTCACGGAATTAAAATTGAATTGGAGTAATATAAAAATTATTAAAATAAAACTGCTTTTTTTCATTTTAATGTATTCATTTTTGTTGTGAATTGCATGAAGATAATGCACATTTAATACCAAATTTTTCTCATCGTTATAAAGATTATAAATGAAGTTTATAGAATAATTCACTAAATTTCATCTTTCGCGCAATAGAAGGCGATTTTACTAGTTTCACACGTTAACGTATCCAATGACCCGACTTACCCCCCATTTTTTCTATTAAGCGGCAGTTTTGAATGACCATACCGCGATCAACTGCTTTGCACATATCATAAATGGTTAATAATGTAATTTGAACTGCGGTTAAGGCCTCCATTTCAACACCTGTTTGACCGGAAGTTTTAACTGTGACACAGCAAGTAATGCCAATGGCGGCTGTACTTTGAACGAGTTTAATATCGACATTGGATAGATTTAATGAGTGACACAGAGGGATGAGTTCCGATGTTTTTTTGCTGGCCATTATTCCAGCTATGCGGGCAATACCTAATACATCGCCTTTTTTATGGTTGCCTTCTAAAATCATATTTAAAGTAGTTTGTTGCATTTCGATATTACCTTCAGCAATTGCGGTTCTATCGGTAATTTGTTTTGTGCCCACATCAACCATGTGTGCAGCGCCTTCACTATTAAAATGTGTTAATTTTGACATGGTTCTTATCTTCTGTTGTCTAGTAAATAATATTAAATTAGCTATTTTGGCTATTTTGACATAGTTCATTTATAGTTACGAGTAACCTAGTATTCCACTAGTTGAAGCAAAAATTATCAGTTTATATACAATGAGAAATTAATATGGCAATAACAGTCCGTTTTTTTGCAAGTTTACGTGAAAACCTAAAACTTGACGATATGCAAATCTCTCCTGATGGGATTAATACAGTGACAGATGCTTGGAATAGTAGCACCAAAGATCAAGACATTCCGGATAATGTGTTGGTGGCTGTTAACATGGAATACGTTAGTTTTGATAGCGTTATTTTAGACAATGATGAAGTAGCATTTTTTCCACCGGTCACCGGAGGGTAATATGCAGATTGAATTACTGTCGAATAGTTTTAATGCGCTCCAGAAGCTCGAAGAATACCAAGCAAATCTAAGTCAATCGGGGGAGTATGGTGCGATGTCGAATTTTATTGGAACAATGCGCCATTCTAATGAAGGCAAAGATATTGTTGAAATGTTTTTAGAGCATTATCCGGGTATGACTGAAAAATCGCTTGAAAGTATTGTAATCCAAGCGCAAAAACAATGGGAAATAATCGATACCTTAGTTGTACATCGCGTTGGCAATATTCAACCCAATGATGCTATCGTACTCGTTGCGGTATGGTCTGTGCACCGAGTTGATGCTTTTGAATCTTGTCGTTATATTATGGAGCAATTAAAATCGACAGCACCATTTTGGAAACGTGAAACGACAAATAACAGCCATCATTGGGTCGAAAAAAATACCCCAGGTTAGTTTATTTAAACGGGGTAGCGGATTTAAAACTCTCCACTTGCGCCTCGGCTCATAATTGCTTGAATGATTTCTTTTACTCTAAGAGCTTCTTTTTTTAAGGCTGGCGGCAGTGGTGTTCCACCGTAAATCATCATGTCCATGTTTAAAGAATAAATCCACAATTTTCCTTGTTTATCTTCAACCAGACTAACTCGACAGGGTAAATAAGCAGAAAAAGCATCATTATAATCAACCATTTTAGCGGCAGTTAATGGGTTGCAATACATGTAAATTTTTAATAAACGAAATTTTTTGCCGCTCATTAATGATATTTGTTTTGATAGCGGTAGTTCTCCAACACTTTTAATATTGTATTCAGTGGCAACGGATTTCATGGCATCTTCAACATCAGTTACGGATAAACCCTTGTTAACCGGTGTTTTCCAAACGGTAGCCGCAGCACCATTTCCTGTTTCGATTAGTTTGGTGATTAAATCAGCGTAAGTACCTAATGCTTTTGAATCAAATTTTGTTAGCTGAGTAATCATCGGAGCAAATTTAATACCGGCAGCGACTAGCGATAAAACCACGAGCAAACCAATAATGGCAAATAAATTCTTTAGAATTGACATGTTTAATTCCTTTATTATTAATACAAATTAATCAAATTTAATAGATAGGTAACAACTAAATATTTGATTTTTATTATAGCTATTGTTAGTCGTAGTTATTGAGTTTAGCAACAAACGAAGAATGGAACTACTGTAATTTTAGTTTTCGATTAGCTGTGTTCAGACACAGGTGGCATGTTATAAGCCAAGGTATCATCTACCGGTACGTGACGAATTTCAAACTGCATTTTATCTAGGTCTGCTAAAATATAACTTGGTTCAGCACCAACGCCACCAACGGTGCCTGGATTAACAAACATTGTTTTTGTACCTTTTATATTTTCAATGGGTTCTACTTCTGAACGGTGGTTATGACCACAACAAACGATATCCCAATCGCCTGTTGTTGCCATAGCCCTTGCATAATGAGGGAAATGTACCATAAATATACGTTTACCATTTATTGTGATACCGGCATCTTGTCCATGGTATTGAATTTGGTTTTCTGTATTATTTGATAACCGAGATAGATTGTACATATCACCAGTATTATTTCCATGTATTGCATGCACTGGTAATCCCACTTTGGTTAATATTCTTAACGTTGTTGGGGCAACAATATCACCACAATGTAAAACTTGTTCAGCTCCACGCGCTTTCGCATCTTCTGCTGCTGCTTTTAGTAAAAAGCGATTATCGTGACTGTCTGAAACAATACATATTTTCATTACTTCTGTTCACTTCTGAATAAGGTCATTAGGTTGGTTTAGAAAAACGGTTTCTCTGGCGCATTTTTAAAACGCTTAATCGAGCTTAAAATTTCTTCATGTGAAATTTCTGCGCTTTTCCAGCCACTTATTTTAACCCATTTACCGTCTTCTAAGTCTTTATAATGTTCAAAAAAGTGACTTATTTGTTGTAAAAGTAATTCCGGTAAGTCTTCAGGCTGTTGAACTTTACGGTAAAGTTTACATAATTTATCATCTGGTACTGCGATTAACTTTGCATCAGGACCTGCTTCATCTTCCATGCCAAGCATACCAACAATGCGACAACTAATAACTGAGCCACTAATCAACGGTGTTGGGGTGATGACTAGAACATCAACCGGATCGCCATCTTCAGAAAGCGTGTGAGGAATGTAGCCATAATTACATGGATAATGCATCGCAGTATTCATAAATCGATCCACAAACATAGCGCCCGTTTGTTTATCAACTTCGTATTTAACCGGATCACTATGTGATGGTATTTCAATAATAACATTAACTTTCTTTGGGGCATCATCACCTGTGCCAACTCGATCAAGATTCATTTTATATTTCCAATAGGTTTCATGATTAAAAAGCCGTCAATTTTAGCATCCTGACATCAAAAGAAAAATAGATTTATGACTATATACGCTAAAACAATAGCAGAAACGCGATGGCATAGTGTTAAAACCATTATTTTTAACTGGATTCATAATTATCCTAAAATTAAAGTGGTTATTAAGAGTGTTTTCATCGATAATTTATATTGCTGAGTAACTCGGGTGATATTCAATTTGCTGTGATAAATTAGTTAACTTGAACTTATGAATAAACAATTTATGTGATTAAATTTGGATTTAAAGCCTAAACCAAAAGCTAGGGGTCGCAGTTTTTTTGATTTGAGCTAGCTAAGAAATGCTTAATGAATACCGCAGTTGTTTGAAAGAGAGTCTTTATATTGTCATAAAATTAGCAGTAGACAATAAAAGTTAATTAAAAAAACTAAATTATTTATTTCAATTATACTGATTAAATTTAAAATCCTATGACAGTGATGAGTATTTTAAAAATAATTTTAAAACTTATGTAAATCATGTGTTTTTAGATGAAATTAAGCTTCGTAATGTGAAATTTAGCTCTCTATAGCAAACTATTACTAAAAAAAGTATACCAATAGCGTATTTAGCATTGACTTAATACCTATCAAGGATTAATTTTAATATCTTAACGGTAATAAAAATCTAACATTTTTGTCAAAAAGTCAAAAGTGTATTTCTAATTGTAAATAACGTATACAACTTTTATTACTGCCAACAGAGCGAGAAATATAATGAGAATAATATTGTTGGGAGCACCAGGCTCCGGAAAAGGTACACAAGCTAAAGAATTAGTTACAAAATATGGTTTAGATCATATTTCAACAGGTGATTTACTTCGAGAAGCTGTTGCCAATCAAACACCACTCGGTATGCGAGCAAAAACAGCAATGGATGCAGGGCAACTTGTATCTGATGATATTGTATTAGGAATGATCGAAGAAAAAATATCAAACTCTGAATCCGATAAAGGTTTCATACTTGATGGCTTTCCGCGCAATATTCCTCAAGCTGAAGAGCTCGATAATATGCTCGAGAAGGTTGATAAACAATTACATGTTGGTTTATTAATAGATGTGGACTTTCAAGTATTAATGCAACGGTTAACCGGTCGACGTACGTGCGAAGATTGTGGTCAAATGTACAATATTCATACAACACCTCCACGGATAGATGCTCAATGTGATAAATGTGGTGGTAGCTTGCAACATCGCGCAGATGATAATGAAGCGACTATTGGAAATCGTCTACGCGTCTATGAAGCTCAAACTGCACCATTAATTGAATATTATCGAAAGCAAGGTAAATTGCGTACAGTTCAAGGTGTTGGTGAAATTCAGGATATTTTTGCGACTGTGGTGCGTGTTATCGAGAGTTTACCCAGTGGTAGTTCAAGTAGTGAAAATAACGTTGTTTCAATTTCAGCAAGTACTGCTGAAACCAAGCCAGCGGTGCAAAAGAAATCTGTCGCTAAGAAAAAAACGGCTACTAAGAAAAAAGCGAGCAAGAAAAAGGTAGCTGCTAAAAAGAAAGCGACAAGCAAAAAGAAAGTTACGACCAAGAAAAAGGTAGCTAAGAAAAAAGTAGCTAAGAAGAAAGTTGCGACCAAGAAAAAGGTAGCCAAGAAAAAGGTAGCTAAAAAGAAAGCCAAGAAAAAGGTAGCTAAAAAGAAAGCCAAGAAAAAGGTAGCTAAAAAGAAA
>CAZEPW010000068.1:0-17255 GCA_964514215.1 uncultured Thioalkalispiraceae bacterium | reverse complement strand
GAAGTCTTTGAAAAAGATTAGAAGTCTTTGAAAAAGATTAGAAGTCTTTGAAAAAGATTAGAAGTCTTTGAAAAATAGCCGTATTCAATATAGTCTATAGTGACTAAAATTAAAATGGCATGAATAACAATGCTCAAAAAATATTCAACCGAACTGGAACAAGCAGTGTATCAGGTTGTGTATTACTCCACTGCGCAACGTTTACGGCGTGCGTTTGCACTTTTTTTATTAATCATAAAACATAGCTTACGAAGTGTCATGTTAATGTGGCCGGTCTATTTACTTATTAGCGTTGTTATTGTTATGCCATTAAATAATGAATATTTTTTTTATATTTTAGCTTTGCTTCCCGGCTTATTATTATGGTGTACTTTATATTATAGTGCGATATTACGTGAGTATCGGACATTTGTTGCAGGACGAGTATTAGTGAATAGTGATTTTAAAAAAATATTTCAATTCAAATGAATAAAAAAGTTAAAACGACTTGTCCTTATTGTGGTGTTGGCTGTGGGGTATTGGCCGAACTTGATGACAGCGGTCGAGTTAATATTGAAGGTGATCCTGAACATCCATCCAATTTTGGTCGCTTATGTTCAAAAGGCGCAGCATTAGCTGATACTATTTCCTATGATGGTCGATTATTATATCCTGAAATCAATGGCGAAACCGAGAACTGGAGTAATGCGATAAATCATGTCGCGATGAAACTCAAAGATACTATAGACCAATATGGTTCCGACGCGGTTGCATTTTATGTTTCCGGTCAATTGTTAACTGAAGACTATTATGTTGCGAATAAATTAATGAAAGGATTTATTGGCAGTAATAATATTGATACCAACTCACGTTTGTGTATGTCCTCTGCGGTTGCAGGTTATAAACGGGCATTTGGAAGTGATACCGTACCTTGTGCCTACGAGGATCTTGAACGCGCAAAATTGATTATTCTGGTTGGTTCAAATGCGGCGTGGTGTCACCCAGTGTTGTTTCAACGAATTAAACAAGCCAAGCTCGATAACCCTGATTTATTTATAGTCGTTATCGACCCGCGTAAAACTGCGAGTTGTGATATTGCTGATATGCATATTGCTATTAAACCCGGTACCGATAATATTTTGTTTAATGGTTTGTTGCTGTACTTAAATGAGCATGACGAAGCTAATCAGCAATTCATAACGCAATGCACCCAAGGGCTTGATGAAGCGATTACTGCTGCTCAAGGGCATGCTGCTACTGTTGAGGTTGTATCCGAGTCGTGTGGTTTAGACGTTGCAGCAGTAGCAGAATTTTACCGGTTATTTTCTCGAACCGAACGAGTGGTGACGGTATTCTCTCAAGGAATTAATCAATGGTCGTATGGCACGGATCGGGTTAATTCGATTATTAATTGTCATCTTATAACCGGACGAATTGGACGACCCGGTATGGGGCCTTTTTCTTTTACCGGGCAACCAAATGCAATGGGGGGTAGAGAAGTTGGTGGTTTATCAAATCAACTTGCAGCCCACATGGCGATAGAAAATGAATCTCATCGCCAAATTGTTAAAGAATTTTGGCAGGCTCCGATGATATCCGATAAGCAGGGACTCAAAGCCGTCGAATTATTTGAAGCGGTGCATGATGGTCGAATTAAGGCTTTATGGATTATTGCAACGAATCCAGCGGTGAGTATGCCCAATGCCGATTTTGTGCGCGAAGCATTATCGAAATGTGAATTTTTAATCGTGTCGGATTGCATGCGAACGACGGATACGACTCACTATGCCGATGTGTTATTGCCATCTCAAACGTGGGGTGAGCGTGATGGCACCGTAACCAACTCTGAACGACGTATATCAAGACAACGTCAGTTTCTACCAATCCCGGGACAGGCAAAACCAGATTGGAAAATTTTAGCTCAAGTTGCACAGAGCATGGGCTTTAATGAGGGCTTTCATTATTCGGATTCACTCGCTATTTTTAAAGAACATGCAGCATTATCCGGTTATAAAAATAATGGTTCACGTGATTTTGATATCAGTTATTTTGAGAATATATCAGCGGATGATTTTTGGAGTATTAAGCCAATTCAATGGCCGGTGACGACTGCACATCCTGATGGTACAACTCGGTTGTTTACTGAGGGGCAGTTTAATACCGAAAATAAACGGGCTAATTTTATTGCCGTATCACATCATCAGCCGGCAAATTTGTGTACGGTTGAATTTCCGCTAGTCTTAAATAGCGGTAGAATTCGAGATCAGTGGCATACCATGACTCGTACGGGAAAATCAGCAACGTTGTCTGCTCATACAGTTGAACCGTACATTGAGATTCATTCTAGTGATGCTGAAACTGCGTTAATTCAAAATGGCGAGTTAGTGACGGTGACGAGTCAATGGGGTGCAATCGTTGTTCGTGCCATCGTTACTTCGACACAACGTTCTGGCAGTGTTTTTATACCGATGCACTGGAATGATCAGTTCTCGAGTAAATCGTATTGCGGCGCATTGGTTAATCCCAATGTTGATCCAATCTCAGGACAACCTGAATTTAAGCATACACCTGTTTCGATAAAACCTTATCAACCCAGTTGGTATGGATTCTTATTATCACGAAGAAAGTTAACCGTGCATAACTCAAACTATTGGGCTGCTACTCGTGGGCGCGGTTTGTGGCGTTATGAAATCGCAGGGCAGGATAAACCCGAAGACTGGGCTGCGTGCGCACGTTCATTGTTATGCCAACATGCGGATCAGGTTGAGTGGGTTGAATATTTTGATTCAGCGATAACCCGTTATCGGGGTGCGCGAATTGAAAATGGTCATCTTGAGAGTTGTATTTTCATTGGCCCTGATTTCAATTTACCGGAACGAGATTGGCTTTCAAATTTATTCCAAAAAAATAGCTTGAGCGACGATGAACGCCATAGCGTGTTAACTGGAAAACCAGCAAAAGGGCAAAAAGATGCCGGCAAAATAATTTGTGCCTGTTTTAATGTTGGTGTTAATAGCATCATGGATGCTATTAACAATAATAATATCCAAAGTGTTGAGCAATTAGGCAAATTATTAAAAGCGGGCACTAATTGTGGTTCGTGTATTCCAGAATTATCGCTGTTATTAAAAAAATAACAATATAATGGTATTTCGGTAGGTGTTTTAAGCCGGAATCTAGAGTTAAATCATCAATATTTTAGTTTAAGTTAATATAATTCTTCTACAGATCTGAGGTTAATTAATCTGAGATTTTCATAAGAAAATACTTGCTTAAAACAATATTATTGTTACTGAAACTGTCGTTCGCGAATGACTTTGGCTGGAATTTCTAGAGATTCCCACTAAGATCACGCGGGGATGACGTATGGCTTTTTATTCGAACCTCAGGTTAATTAATCTTTGTTATTTTGATGGACGCATTTCTTTTAAAGAAGACAACATTTTTTCAATATATTCAATATTTTTAAGATTACTTGATTTCGATTTTGCTGTTTCCTGCAACGGAATATTTTTTTCGACACTTATTTTTTTTACTTTTCGCGTATCAAGTGATTGTTTCGGTTTTATAGTTGTTAATGTTGTTGTTTTTTTAAACGTCGGTTTATTAGCAGTTCTTTTTGTTATGGTTTTTTTTAGTCTATTATTGTTACTTAGTTTTCTTGTCGATACGTTATTAGTTTTTTTAGAGGGTGATTTCGCAATAGGTAAATTGACTTGCCGAAGTGTTGAAATATTTCTAATAATTGAAACTAAATAATCAATTTCTTGTCGTTTAAATGTCGTGGTGCCATTGTCTTTTATGACATAGTTAACATCAAATTCATATTTTATTTTTGAACCATTGTTGTTTTTATAAAATTTTATTCGAAGAGGAATGGTTTCTTTTCGAAAACTACTTTTTAAATTAAATACGCCATGAAGTATATTTTTTGTTTTAGTTGAAGTGTTTGATTGTAACCCTAGTTTATTTTTAAAGTCTGTAAACACTCTGGCATTATTTACTGAAACGAATAACTCACCTGAGACTAACATTGGACGGCGCATCGTTAGATTAATGTTTTTAAATATATGTTCGATATCTTTTTGTAGGTTATCAGGCGTATCTAACGTACTCATACTGGCTATCTTGCTTCCAGTCGTCGAAATATAGAGTAACTTAGGTGGGAAGATAGTTATTGTTTTAAATCTGCTTGTGTTGTTCTTTTTTATTTCAACCTTTAAATTTGCAGTTGCTTTCGTAAATTGAGTTTGTCCTGTTACTAATGTTCGACCATTTAAATATTGAATTTTAATATAATTTTGATTTGCTATTACGGTATCAATACCCGATATAATTTTAGGTGAATTAGTTATTTTTGTTGAATTACTCACTTTAGGGTAGATCGAAAGTTGGTTAATATTTTGCTGTAATGTTTGCAATATTAACTGGTTACTAATTTCTTTTCCGGAAGCATCAATGCTGACTATTCGAAAGTTTTTAGAGTTTGTTGCTGTTAATGAATGGCTGGTATTTTTTTTATTTAATACGCTGCATGAAATTAGCACTACAGTAAATAGCGCTATTAGAAAATAATTGCGATTATGAGTGTACATCGTATCCCTAATGTATGAAATATATGATTTATAATGAGAAATTTAGAATTTAACTTACTAACGTTGGTATATGCGTCAGACAGAATTAAAATTAATTATTATTTTTTTATATTTTAATATATGTTGACGTTAGAATCATTTGTTTTTCGATATTTAATTAAAATTTGATGTTATGTTAAGTTATAATTGTGTAATATAGTGCTAAGTGTCTAAGCTATATAACATTAAGAAGTCATTCATTTACGGTTAATAGAAGCAAGTTAGTAATTCCTTATTTTTTAATACTGTTATAATTGCAGTACTAACAATTTGAATTAAATAGGGTTTATAAACGGAGATTTAAGTGTCATTTAGAAATATTATTGTATCCGGTGTAATGATGGTATTTGTTGCTTTTGGAGTAATGAAAGGTTTTTTATATTACAGCGCAAAACAAAAAATAGATGAATTATTAATTCCAATGAAGTCTTTTCTTCATGTTGAATATGATGGTATCAGCACTTCGGTATTGGGCGCTATCGGCATTAAAGGGTTACGGTTAAATACCTTTGATGGTGATGAAGTGCTCACTTTTGGGAAAGTCACTTTAAATTCATTTGATAAAGCTGAGCATGAAAAAATTCCTTCCTACCTTTCTATTACATTAGACGATGTTCGATTTGACACTCGCTTTATTACTCAAGTGGCTAATGAAGATGTTCCATCTTTTGTTAAGGAGCTTGGTTATAGCGAGCTGTATAAAGAATCCAATAATTTACAAAAATTGGGTTACGATAGAATTATCAGTGACATTAATTTTGATTTTTCATATAAAAAAGAATTGGGTGGTGTAAAAATTCGATTTCAGGAAAACATTAAACAACTTGGCGAATTAGATATCTTGTTGGATGTTATTGGTTTTGTGCCGGGGATGCGCGCAATGGGGGCGGATTTAAAAATTAACAAAATAAGTTTAATGTTTAACGATGATTCATATACCAATCGATTATTAAAACGCTTTGCCGAACGTGAAAGCCAAGAGCTTGATGTTTATCGTTCTGAATTAGTGGAACAAATAAAACATTATTTGGAAAAAAATAAAATTGTACTAAAAGATGATGATATCAATGCGTTAAAAAAGTTCATAACAAAACCATCGAAATTAGTTGTTAAAATACATCCTGCTGAACCGGTGTTACTTGAAAATTTAAAATTTTATAAGCGAGAAGATGTTCCTGCGATATTAAATTTAACCATCAGTGCAGAATAATCTTAGGTTTTATTGGCGACTAATAAAGCATTCGGGATTATATTTTTAATCATGGTTGGTAGTTCTAAACAAATCCCGGGATGGCTTTTAACACTAACCCACAGTAGGTTTAATTTTACATTTAAATCAATAAATACCACGTATTTGTTATATTGAGTGAATAAATTGTTGAGAGAATTAACGGTATCTAAAAATTCGTTATGGTCGGATTTGTTTAGACCGGGAATTAACATCATAAAGTCTGCCAGTAAAACTCCTTGTTCATCATGTGTCGGTACACGTTTCCACAATGGTTCGTTAGGGTAAATTTCTATTGATTTTTTTATCGTAGAATTATTAAGTGAAGTTATTTTCGTCATATTGTAAACATTCATTTATTGCACAATTAATGTGCCCAACCACTTAATAATAGCTGATTTAGAGCGATTTAGCCCCTTATATTGCAGTTGTTTGTTGCTCATGGAGTTTATTGCGCTTGTAAGGCATTGAATTTCGACTGAATTTAATAATTTGACATCATATAGGTAACTTCGGATGGTAAAAAGTGCTGATCGTACTTTAGGTAATCCGGTAATGGTTTGACGCTCTACACGCAGATAAAGTGTAGGTTTGCGTGGATTAAAATGGCGACCGTTATTTGTCGAATTATTTATAGCGTGAGCAGGGTGATGGTTTAACTGATTATCCGTTGTTAATCCCCATGCAAAACGTACATAGGGGCCTTTGTATATCATGGCTTGAAGTATCGCGTTGGAATTTTTTGTAATTTTATCGATGCCTGCAACATCCTTGTGCAGTTCATTAAATGATTTTCCTATTTTATCTGAGGCAGCCCAAAAATTAGGTGACATTAAATGTAAACAACTTATATAGTTATCTTCCGATATGATTGCGATATCTTCTTGAACCTGCATCATTATTGCATCTAACAGGTTAGAATAAACCGATGAATGTGGGTTTAATAAATCATAATCATGATTTATTAAAAATGTTTCTTGTGTTAATTGATTTTTGAATAATCTTGATTGAGTCTTTTTTTCTAAGCTAAAAAATTCAGGATACTCTTGGCATAATGTGTTGATTAAATAGTGTGTTATATTTTGTCGTATTGGATCAGAAAAATTTGCCCAACAATAGTATTTATTTAACTGCTCATTACGTGCGCTAATTTTATTTTGTCGGTATTGTTGGTAGTTTTGGTCAATTTGGAAAATACGATTATCTTGTTTACCATTACCAAACTCTTGCGTTAATGAAAATAAGCCGGGTTGAACCCGATATTGTCCATCCGCTAAGGGGAAGTATTTTGCGATTTTACGTTTTTTAAGTGAATGTGGCATATTAAATAAATAAAGAGAGTAAAATTATTTAAATATATTACTCAAGTGGTTAAAACATAACAATCTACTGATACACTAATACTATATGTTAAAAATAGAGTTATTCAAAGTTTTATGTGATGGACAGTTTCATTCTGGTACCGAGCTGGGTACACGTTTGCACTGTAGTCGCAGTGCTATCTGGAAAGCGATTAACGTTTTAAAAAGTGAATTTAATGCGAACATATTTTCTGTTCGGGGACGAGGTTATCGTTTAAGTCATGCGATTGAATTATTAGACGAAGATTTAATTGTAAATGCCCTGACTACTAATGCCAAAAATGCTGTTAATAACATTGATGTGTTTTTTAGTCTTGACTCGACAAATGATTATTTAATTTCCGATACCAAATTAAATAAATACAATAATTCAATCTGTCAAATTTGTTTGGCTGAATATCAACACAAAGGTAAGGGACGTCGAGGTAAACGATGGGTTTCGCCTATTGGTGGAAATGTATATTGTTCTTTATCCTGGAATTTTAATAAAAGTTTTCATGAACTGGCTGGCTTGAGCTTAGCGGTCTCGGTTGGTATTGCTAATTTTCTAGAGCAACATGGAGTCTCAGGAGTGGAGTTAAAGTGGCCAAATGATATATTATGGCAAGGCAAAAAATTACTCGGGGTTTTATTAGAAATGCACGGTGAAGCAAGTGGTCCTTGTACAACAATTATTGGTATCGGTATCAATTTTAAGATGGAAAATTTAAATGTGGATATCGATCAACCATGGTGTGATCTAAATTCAATATTAAAGGCCTTACCCAGTAGAAATATTTTTACGGCAAATTTGATTGATAATTTAATTAGCAGTATTCAACTTTTTGAGCGACAGGGTTTAGCGGCTTTTTTAGCATTATGGCAACAATATGATGTTATTCGGGATAAACCTATTTTAATTAAAAAATCTGATTCTATAGAGCAGGGTATCGCTCGAGGCATTGATAGTTCTGGTGCGCTTTTAGTTGAGCAAAATGGCCATATTGCACCATTATACAGTGGTGATGTGTCAATTCGTCTTAATAGTGTGACAGCATAACTGTAGAGTCAACTTAAATGAATTTATTAGTCGATATAGGAAATAGTAATATAAAATGGTGTTTTTCGAGCCAAGATAAACTGAGTGATGTTCAGCGTTATCACTATTCTAACGAATCATTGAAACGTTTATTGTCATCTAATTTATTAAATGATCAACGATGTTCTAATATTATAGAAGTGTATATTTGCAGTGTGGCAAGTATTAAAATCAATTCACTTTTTTCATCTTGGCTTGCGTCTAATGTGTCGGCTTCGGTGTTTTATTTTGAATCTTCAGCACAACAATTTGGTGTTCAAAATGCTTATTCTGAAGTAAGTAATTTAGGGAATGATCGTTGGCTTGCTTTAATTTATGTGCATCAATTTTATCAGTCTGATGTTTGTGTTATTGATTGTGGTACGGCGATTACGATTGATGTGGTATTAAAAAGCGGTCAACATGAAGGCGGTTTGATTGCTCCGGGATACACATCTCAGATTGAGGCAATTAACCTTAAAACGAATATCGGTACGATAACAGAATTTGTAAACCAGAAAAAGCCAACAATTTTGCAAAACAATACTCATAACTGCATTGAAACCGGTTGTCGATTGATGTCATTGGGCTTCATTAAAAATACCGTTGCACAGTTAACCAGTCAATTTGGTGATACACTCAAAGTTGTCTTAACAGGGGGGGATGCTGAAAGTTTGGCCTTAGATTTACCACCTGAATGGCTGTACAATCAAAAATTGATATTTGATGGATTACAAATGCTAAGTAATAAACGAAGTGAGTTAAAATTATAATGAAATGGCTGATTTATAGCTTATTATTGATTAATCTAGGTATGTTCGTATGGCATTATCAAGGTTCGTCGTCTGAGGTTGCTAAGCAATCAGAACAACAGACAGAACTACCTAAGCTGGTTTTATTGAGGGAGGTCTTGCCTGACTCACGTTCACAAAAACGTTTTCCGAGTACAACTTCAAGCGGCTCTCAAACAAAACACTGTTATCGTCTTGGGCCATTTATTGGTAAGAAGTCGGTTAAAACGGCTCTTGGTTTATTAAACCGACGCGGTATCATGGCAAAACAGTCTTCGTATAAAGAAAATAACCAAGATGGCTTTTGGGTTTTTATTCCTCCTTCGGCTTCTCGAAAAAAAGCTAAAGACATCATTATTCGATTTAAAGCCATCGGCGAAAAACATTTTTTTCTGGTCGCGAGCGGTGAGTTTAAAAATGCTATTTCTCTGGGGTTATTTTCATTGCGAAAACATGCAAATTCTCGATTGGACGAGATGAAAAATCTGGGGTTTGGAGCTGCTATGCGTAAAGTGAATTTACCAAAAAGTTTGTTTTGGCTCGATTGGGAGCGAGATCCAGAGCTCCACATTAGTCGGGAAGTGTTTATTAATTTAAGAGAGCGTTATAAAGATATTGGACAAGTTGAAGTGCCTTGTTCGAGCATTGTTGTTAAAGCGACAAAAAAAGACACAAAAAAATAAATATATTGTATATTTGGGTAAATTTTAACAAAAAACATCATTTTCAAATTGCACTTCTGAAAGCAATTAACTAGAATACGCAACCGGATTTATCAATCCATACCAATTATGCTGGTGTAGCTCAGTTGGTAGAGCAGCTGACTTGTAATCAGCTTGTCGGGAGTTCGACTCTTCTCACCAGCTCCATATTTGTTAATTATTAAGGCCGCACAAGCGGCCTTTTTATTGTCTGAAATTTTTTACGGCTGCATCCTCAATAATCTAAAAGAACTCAAGCTCGGGTTAAACATAACCCAGAATGACCGCACTGTTTGTGTGCATACTATTTTCTATTTTCCCTAATATAGTGCAAAAACATTAAGGAATTATCGTTAAAAGTTTATAAGTGTATGATTTATAACTATTTATTTAATGGCATGTAATCTGCAGGGGTAATTGTAATAAACAACAATAATAATTAAATGCACCGATTTATCGGTAGCAACAAAGAGACTCCTTATGGCATCGACCAGTTTTCTGAAAAGTGGGCATAAACCCACGCTATTTAGTTCGTTTATCTATTCTGACATGAGTTTTATGGTGTGGGTGTTACTCGGACCGTTGGCTATTTATATAGGACAGGATTTGGCTTTGTCGGTGAGTCAGCAATATACATTGGTTGCTATCCCTTTGCTTGCCGGTGCATTGTTGCGCATCCCGGTTGGAATTTTAGTGGATCATTTTGGTCCGTTAAAAATAGGCGTTATTAGCCAACTGATCGTTATTGCTGTTTTATTTACCGGTTATATGGCTGATTTACAAAGTGTTTGGGCGGTATTTCTTTTAGCGGCAACTCTGGGTATTGCTGGAACCAGTATGGCAGTAGCAATTCCATTAACGAGTCGTTGGTATCCTGATGAATATCAGGGTTTAGCGTTGGGGGTTGCTGGTGCGGCGAGTAGTGGTACTGTTTTGGCGGCATTGTTTGCTCCAGGGTTGGCTGAATTGTATGGCTGGCAGGTGGTGCTTGGGCTCGCGGTGATACCGGTTTTAATTTCCTTATTTATTTTTTTGGTGTTTGCTAAAAATAGTCCTAGGCAGTCCGAGGTTCGACAATTGTCTCATTATGCAAAGTCGTTGCTCGATATTGATGCGTGGTGGTTTATGTTATTTTATGCGATGGCTTTTGGTGGGGTTATTGCCTTGGCGAGTATTCTAGTTTTGTTTTTCCATCAACAATATCAATTAACACCGGTTACTGCTGGTTATTTTACTGCGGCGTGTGTTTTAGCCGGTTCGTTATTACGTCCGGTGGGGGGCTGGTTGGCTGATCACTGGGGTGGCATTCGTTCGATGCAAATTCTTTATTCGGTAGTGGCCGTTAGTTTGTTATTGGTAGGTCTGGCGCCAAGCTCAAGTTATGTCACGATGTTGTTATTAATCATTGCAATGGCATCATTGGGGATGGCCAGTGGCGCTGTTTTTCAATTAGTGCCGCTGCGATTTCGTCATCAAGTTGGGGCGACTACTGGCATGGTTGGTGCTGCAGGTGGACTCGGTGGTTTTGTTTTAGCTTTTTTATTAGGGCAATCAAAAGTATTAAGCGGTGAATTCCAGCTTGGCTTTTTTATCTTTGCTGGATTTGCTTTGTTGTGTTTGTTGGGTATACGTCAGGTGAAATTACGTTGGCGTACTACTTGGGGGGCGGGGGATATGACCTCGGCGCGAGTTTAATTTAATTTGAGTTGTACATAAGAACTTTTATTGTCGCGAATAATTTATTGGCAAGCAGAATATAGAAGTTGGCGTTTGAATTGAAGCGACACAGCTTGCTTATGTGCATTTAGGTAATTTAGTTTCTGAAAGATAATAATTTTAAAAATAGATTTTTGGGAGAATACAATGTTAGGCATGATGGAGTTTAAGTGTAATCCGCTACGGCAATCAATGAAGTTGATAATGCTGTTAATACTGATTAGTTTAAGTTTTTCGAATGGGCTTGTTGCAAAAGAGAAATCAAAAGTAAATAACAATCTTGAACATTTAAGCAGGGAAAGTGCAACTTGTGCTTCTTGTCATAAAGAAAAAACGATTGGCATCTATCAGCAATGGGGACGTTCAAAACATTTTGGCGCTAATGTAGGTTGTTATGAGTGCCATAAAGCCGATAAAGGTGATGTTGATGCAATTCGACATAAGGACTTTTTAATCTCCGTTATAGTGTCGCCAAAAGATTGTTCTAAATGCCATCAAAAAGAGGTGGAGCAGTTCACTAAAAGCCATCATTCAAACGCCGCGCAAATTTTGGGATCGCTGGATAATGTCTTAGCCGAAGTTGTTGAGGGTAATTCAAACTTTCATGGTGTTTCAGCGGTTTCTGCTAATGGTTGTTGGCAGTGTCATGGGTCACCGGTCAAAGTTATGCCTAACGGTGATTTGGATCCGTCAACCTGGCCAAACAGTGGTATTGGTAGATTAAATCCCGATGGTTCAAAGGGTGCTTGTACTGCTTGTCATCAACGTCATGAATTTTCGATGGTACAGGCACGTCGTCCTGAAGCCTGTGGCAAATGCCATCTTGGCCCGGATCATCCGCAAAAAGAAATTTATGATGAATCAAAACACGGTATTGCATTTTATGCCAATGTTGACCGAATGAATTTGGATTCGTCTAAATGGATTGTAGGTGAAGATTATACCGCTGCACCAACTTGTGCCACTTGTCATATGTCAGCGACAAAAGATTTGCCATTAACTCATGATGTTGGGCAACGTATTAGCTGGACATTACGCCCACCTATTTCTGAAAAAGTAGATGCGCGTGATAAGAAAAAAGGCAAGAAAGTTAAATCATGGATTGATCGTCGTAAAGACATGAAGAATGTGTGTGTTGCATGCCACGGTAGTAATATTGTTGAAAACTTCTATGAGCAGTTTGATGCGCTGGTTAATTTATACAATGAAAAATTTGCAGTACCAGGTACTAAGTTGATGAAACTGATGTTAAAGGAAAATCTGCGTACCGCCATTCCGTTTGATGAAAAAATTGAATGGACTTGGTTTTTCTTATGGCATCATGAAGGTCGCCGGGCGCGTCAGGGTGCATCGATGATGGCTCCGGATTATACTCACTGGCATGGCATGTACGAAGTTGCCCATCGTTTCTATATTGAAATGGTGCCTGAGATTCGTGAAATAATCGAGAGGGGTGAGAAAAATGGTAATCATGAAGGTGCTAAAAAACTCAATGCTTTATTGGATGAAATATTAAATTCACCGAATCATCGTTGGTTTTTGGGCAAGATGCCGGCGGCTGAAAAAGCCAAGCGTAAAAAAGCGGCAGAAGACTTTAAGAAACGTTATATGAATCATTAAGATGAAGATGATTTATTTTGCACGGAACCTGTTGTGGGCAGGGTTGCTGTTGGTTATCGCTTGTTATTTGGTAACGGCAACCGTGTTTGCTGCAGATGGTCGCGAATCGCGTTCGGCTGATTTTATCGCATCGTTGGATAAGATAGTTCGGGTAGATAATAAGACCCAAAATACAGATTGTCTTGAATGTCATGGTGAAAAAGGTTTTGCGGTTCCGCTAAGCGACATTGGTGAGGATTTAAAGCGTCGTTTGTTTGTGGCTGTCGATGAGTTGCAAGATAGTGTGCATGGTAAACAGAGTTGTGTTGAATGTCATAATAGCATTCAACAAATTCCGCATCGGTCTAAAGCTAAATTGGTTCAACCGAGAGCGGTGGATTGTGTTGCATGCCATGAAAAACAAGCAGTGCAACATGCGATTAAGGCCAAGAAAAAAATTCAACCTCAGGTCGATATGAGTCGAACGATGGTTGGTCTGCCTCCGAGCCCGATTCAAACGGAACCCAGTACTATGCAGCGCGAGGCTGATTATTATTTACTATCGGTTCATGCTAAACCGCGTAAAGATGATCCAATTCGAGCGAATGCGTCTTGTGGTGATTGTCATGGCACTCATAATGTTTTGCCGATGAGTTTGAAAAATACTATAACGGATGTTGATGAAGATAAAAATACTGGCGCTGAGATATACCGTTTAAATACGCCAGTGATTTGTGGTCGTTGTCACCAGAAGCAACTTAAAGCCTACACTAATTCAGTTCACGGTGCTGCGGTTAAACGTTTTGGAAAATTAGAGGCGGCGGTTTGTAGTGATTGCCATAGTGCACATCAAATAGCATCTCCGAAAACTGATCCGGTAAAACTAGCGATTACAAAAAATTGCGGTTCGTGTCATGAGACTCAAGTGAAAAGTTATCGTGAAACGTATCACGGACAAGTGGCGCAATTGGGCTATGCTCATACCGCAAAATGTGCCGATTGTCATGCAGCGCATAATACTTTGGCAAAGAAAAATCCTTTAGCACAAGTTCATCCCAACAATTTAGTGAAGACGTGTCAAAAATGTCATAAACAGGCGAATAACAGTTTTGTGAAGTATCAACCACATGGTAATACCCATGACTTTGAACGTTTTCCTGAAATGTGGATTGTTTCAAAATTTATGATTGCTTTGCTTGGTGGTGTTTTCTTATTGTTTTGGAGTCATTCAATTTTTTGGTTCCTTCGTGAGAAAAAAGAACGACCCATTGGTGTTATGCGACACCAAGTGACGACCGGTGAAAAATACGTCCGCCGATTCTCTGCTCCTGTTCGAATTGCGCATTTATTATTAGCTTTAGCCGTGATGACTTTGGCATTAACCGGTACCACGGTTTTATATGCGGATAGCTTTTGGGCGCCAACTGTGATGACGTTATTAGGTGGTGCAAAAGTGGCTGCCGTGATTCATCGAATAGCGGCAACGTTATTTGGGGTGTTATTCTTTGGCCATATTCTGAGTGTATTATATCGAACGGCAAAACGACCCGCGGATAATAAATTCAAATGGTTTGGGCCAGAGTCTATGATGCCGAATAAGCGCGATTGGTTTGATATTAAGGCCATGATTAATTGGTTTGCCGGCAAGGGTAAACGTCCTGATTTTGAACGCTGGACTTATTGGGAGAAATTTGATTACTGGGCACCGTTCTGGGGGATGTTTATCATTGGGGTATCCGGCTTAATGCTGTGGTTCTCACCGTTTTTCGGTAGTTTTATTCCGGGTTGGATCTTTAATGTTGCAACCATCGTACACGGTGAAGAAGCATTTTTGGCAATTGTATTTTTATTTACAGTGCATTTCTTCAACAGTCACTTCCGGCCAGATAAGTTTCCAATGGATATCATTATGTTCACTGGAAGTATGCCGTTGTCTGAATTTAAAGAAGAACGCGCAGACGAATATGCTCGGTTGCTTAAAGACGGTAGTTTTGATGATTATCTGGTTGATGCGCCGAGTGAGAGTATGGTTCGACGTTCACGAATTCTCGGGTTTACACTCATTGCTGTTGGTTTGATTATTTTAGTGCTGGTGTTGTTGGGCTTTTTGCAAAGTATGTTTGCTTGAGCTAGGTATGCTGTTGCATGGATTTTGTTCTTCGTTTTGTTACTGAATGAGGCAACTAAAATCCATGTGATACCAGTGTAATAAAAAAAGCGATGGCGAAGAATAGTGAAACACTTTGCCAAAATCGCACCGGATTTTTTTCTAATAACGATTGGTTATCGTGTCGAGTTTTAGCGCCATTGGCGAGACCGTCTTCAATTTGGTAACTCAGTTCGATAACATCACTAAATCGTTTGGCCGGATCAGTTGCGGTGGCTGTTTGTAAAACGTGATCCAACCAAGCGGGTAGATCCGGGCGATAGCGTGCTATGTGTGTATATTTTTTTTCACGGGGACGAGAAAAAGCTTCTTGTTCGCCATAGGGATAATGGCCGGCACTAAAATAGCGGTAGATTGTCACCCCAAGGGCATACACTTCGGTTCGTTCATTACCGCCTTCACCACTGAACATTTCGGGAGCCATAAAGCTTGGGGTTCCGGGGGTACCGGATTGGGTTTGTTCTTCTAAGCCGGGTAATCGTGCGATACCGAGATCCAATAATTTTAAACCGCCGTCTTCAGGCAACATAATGTTTTCCGGTTTAATATCGCGGTGAAAAATTTGTTTACGATTTAGACTGTCGATGGCATGTGCCAATTTCAAGCTAATAGCAACACCTTCTTCAAGCGTGATTTTAGGTGAACGCAGTAGTCGTTGTTCTAATGTTTGGCAATGGTAGCAGGGCATCACTGAATATAAACGCGACTGTCGATTGGGTGCTAAGGTAATCATTTTAATTACCCACGGACTATGAGAGTGTGCGGTGATCCAAGATTCACGGATAAAAGCTTGATGGTGTGATTTTTCATCGTCGATTCGGGGATGCGGAAATTTTAAAATAACATCGCGATTTTCAATGGTGTCGCGAGCTCGAAATAGACGGCTATAGCGTCCCTCAAATACTTGTTGATTGAGCATGAAACCATCAACACTATCACCGGCTTTTGGTAATGGCAATATGGCTAAGGATTCAAATTCGCTCGCCAGTTCCATATGGTCGGGCGCAGGTAAACCGATGACATCGACTATCAGAGCACTGACATTATCATGGCTGCTTGCGTGTAAGGCGGCATCGATAATGTGATTAGCGCAATCATCCGGAGTGCCGCCTTGCTGCATGAGTGCTTGTAGACGTTTATTTGAGAGCACACCTGAGACACCATCGCTGCAAAGTAAGAATCGATCGTGTACGTTTAAAGAAAATTTTAAATAATCAAAACGGGCATCTTCTTCAAAACCAATGGCGCGAAATAAAACGTGGTTCATGTCCGGATGACTATGGCTATGATCGGTCGTGAGTTGTTGTAATTGATGTTCGCGTAAACGGTAAATCCGGCTATCACCGATGTGGATAATGTGCGCATGGCGTTGGCGAAGAATCAGCGCACTAAATGTTGTTGCCATGTTTTCAAGCAATCGATCATTTTTTCGTTGGCTATAGATCCAGCGATTAATGGCAGCAAGTGCTTGTCCGGCAGCACGTTCGATACTGAGCGTATCCGGCAGACTGTAATAGGCATCAATAAAACTTCGTACGGCTGATTCTGCTGCTTGTCTGCCACCCAAAGCGCCGCCCATGCCATCGGCAATAACGTGGGTAATGCCTTGTCGGCGACGTTGCGTGGCATTAGCATCGTATATCGCAACATAATCCTGATTTGATTCGCGTTTACCCGTTTTACTTGCAAAATCCGATCGTATTTGTAGTTGTTCAGACATTTTAAATTTTCGTGGTTTATTTAGTGCCGTTAATCCCAACCATAAACCTAAGGGGGTAAGGGGGCAATGTTTTATAGTATTTGGTTCTAATTTAACCGGGTCTCAGATAGCCTTGTTTAGTTGCAATCTAAAATTAAAACATCAAAGCGAGCAGCTTGCGCTAGTCTTGTTATACTTGATCCGGAGTTAGTAACTAACCTGAACTCGGGATAAGAAAAATATTTATTGCTGTTCAAAAATGCTATGTGAGCACAAATGTGAGGATATGGAAGGGGTGTAGCCTATTCAAGACCGTCTGCCGC
>CAZEPW010000067.1:11613-18145 GCA_964514215.1 uncultured Thioalkalispiraceae bacterium | reverse complement strand
ACCAAACGTCATGGTTTTTTAGTGGGTTTCTTACGTTTACCAATTAACTATGTTATGTCCAAGTGGGTGCTTTACAGTGTCTTGCATGAAGTGAAACTGGGTATAACGAAGTATGCCGATGAACGTGGCTGGGATAAAAAATTACGTGCTAAGTTATACAATCGTTCAAAAAGCGATTTTACTAATTACATTTACCATGGCAAAAAAGTTGCTCAATTTACTGTTTTTGTACAGCTTTTTGCATTATGGCACATCTTGCATTTTCCGTTATTTATCGCATTGGTGGTATCCGGAATTGTCCATGTTTTTGCCGTCCACATTTTTTAAAAATTAAATAAAATAAGATTCTTTGCTACTATGTTAAATGGTTTAAATGGAATTACACGTCGATTTTGGGTCGGTATAATTTTTAGTGCTGCTAGCATTTTAATACCGTCTATTGGTTTCACCTCGGATATTGAAACCATTTTGATGCCCGGTAAGGTGATTGATGGTCATAAAAAATGGGAAAGTACCTGCAGTAAATGTCATAAAGTATTTGGTGATTTAAATCAGTCTAAATTGTGCCTTGATTGCCATGATAAAATAGCATCCGATATCAAAAAGAAACGCGGTTATCATGGACGTTACTCTCAAGTGCAACGTCAGGAATGTCGCGCTTGTCATACCGATCATATTGGTCGTGGCGGTGATATTGTTAAGCTTGATAAAGAAACATTCGATCATCATCTAACTGATTTTAAGCTGAAAGGAACACACAAAAAAGTCGACTGTCGTTTATGTCACAAGAAAAAAATACCGTATCGCGAAACCAAATCACGTTGCATTTCATGTCACAAAAAAGACGATCCACACAAAAAACGTTTGGGTAAAAAATACAAAGGTAAGTGTGAAAAGTGCCATCAGGAAACTGGTTGGGCGAAGATGAAGTTTAATCATAATAAAAAAACCAAATTTAAATTAGTTAGCAAACACAAAAAAGTAAATTGTGCTATTTGCCACCCGAATGATCGCTTTATTAAAACACCGAAAAGTTGTTATTCCTGCCATCGTTTAAACGACGTGCATCGTGGTGGTAATGGCAAAAACTGCAAAAAATGCCATAACCCTCGTGGTTGGAAAAAAGTAAGGTTTAATCATAACAAAGATACTAATTTTAAATTAGAAGGGCGACATAAAGAAGTCATCTGTGTCGACTGCCATAAACAAGATGAAGCAAAACTTGACATTAAAGTGGGCAAAAAGAAAAAGAAAGCACGTCGTTGCTATGATTGCCACAAACAGGATGATGAACATAAAAGCACATTTGGCAAAAAATGTGAGACCTGTCATGGCGTTAAAAATTGGTGGGTAAAAAGAAAGTTTCAACACGATAAAGATACTGATTTCAAATTAAAAGGGAAGCATAAAAAAGCCGATTGTAATGATTGTCATCGAGGTGGCAATGTTTATAAAGAAAAGCTTAAACAGACTTGTTATACCTGCCACAAAGTTGATGATACCCATAAAGGCCAGCAAGGAAAAAAGTGCCAGTCGTGTCATAATGAAAATGGTTGGCGGGATAAAGTTATATTTGAGCACGATATTACAAATTTCCCATTGATTGGTATACATGCGATAACACCTTGTGAAGAATGTCATCTAACTAAATCGTTTAAAGATGCTAAAATAGCGTGTTTTTCATGTCATGAAAATATTGATAATCATAAACGTACTTTGGGTGAGAATTGCAATCGATGCCATAATCCAAATGACTGGAATTTATGGCGATTTAATCACGATAAAGAAAGTAAATTTAAAATAGACGGTAAACATAAAAAATTAATATGCAAACACTGTCATAAAACGCCAACTAAGAAACTGCAGTCAGATCCTCGAACCTGCATACGCTGTCATGCTTCGGATGATGCTCATAATGGTGCGTTTGGAAACAATTGCAAGCAATGTCATACTACTGAGTCGTTTAGAGAGCTTAATCGCTAACAAACAATTCGATATTGCTTGCATATAATAATTACACGGAATGGAAAGTCTTTATGTTAGGTCAAAATAATAATTCAAATAACATCATTAGGGTAAATACTTTTTCACTGTTCTTTGTAACGTTACTGCTGAATTTTTCATTAGTGAGCGCACAAGAAATACCCGCAGACTTTGATCATGATTTAACCAATTTTATATTATCTGGAGCTCATGTTGGTGTTGAGTGTCAGGTTTGTCATGTCCGTGATGTCTATCAAGGAATACCAACCAATTGTGAAGAGTGCCACACATCTTCGAGTTTAATTGCAAAGACCAAAAAGTCCAGCAATCACTTTGAGTCTGTTGATGCCTGTGATAATTGTCACACAGTTGAAACGTGGGATGGCGCAAGAATTGATCACGATTCTGTTGTTGGTAGCTGCATTGATTGTCACAATAATATCGTAACATCAGGTAAAGAATCGGATCACGTGCAGAGTGTTGACGATTGTCAAGAATGCCATACCACCCGGCGTTGGAAGCAGTCAGGCTTTGACCATGATGTTATAACCGGAAACTGTTTTAGTTGCCACAATGGCTCAACGGCAAAGGGCAAGTCTGAGAAGCACCGCCTTAGTAATAATCAATGTGATGATTGTCATCAAGTCAAAAATTGGAAAAGCAAAGTGTATGATCATAAACAGACGGATACTGCATGTCTGAATTGTCATAAAGATATTGTACCAGGCAAGCCTCATCCGCAAAATGATAAGTGCCAAAAATGCCATTCACCGAATAAAAAATGGCAACAAAGCCGTTACAAACATGAAAAAACGTCAAAGTTTTGTGTTAGCTGTCACAAAAATCGAAAACCGGCAAATCATTTTATCGTTGATAATGAGTCAAGTTTGCGGTGTGATGATTGTCACCGCTCGTCATCAAGCTGGTTGTCCAATGTGCGGTTTGAGCATGAGGTAACAGACTTCCATGAGCATCGAGTTAACGTCGCCTGTACTGCGTGCCATCTATCAAACTCTAAAAACGTACTGTGGCGTTTTGCGGCCTTAAAAACCAAGTGTGCGGCGTGTCATGGCGGAAGTTTTAATCCTGCGCAACATCCTAAATCACCTAGTGTGAATTATACTGTGTCTGAATTATCTCACTGTACAATTTCTTGCCATTCCTATACTGATAATTCGTTTAGTGTTAGAGATAATAGTCGTAATAAAAGTGCTCATTATCATACCACTTTAAGAGGTAGGGGTATTGGCCCCCCATAAATAGGTAATTTTTTTTAATGAATTTGGAATGAGCTTAACAGTTGAGTAATGCTAAATATGCTCTAATTAGAGTTCGTGCGTTTAACTCGCTGATTCAGTATTTATAGAATAGTTATAGAAATAGTGTGTGAAGGAATAAAAGTAGATATGGAAATAAAGTGTAAAAGCAAAATTGGTATGCTTTTTTTTATAATGTTACTGTTAAATGTGTTCGGCATTCAAAACAGTCATGCTCGTGTTTCCGTTCCCTCCCGTGAAGTATTATCCGAGTTTCAAGCTGAAGATTCTGAAGACAGTCTTATTGGTCAAGTATTCTTTCGATTTCCAGTACAGTATATATGGTCATATCCATTAACAGCGAGCAATATTATTTTTATCTATGTTCGTCCTATTGGCATGGTAGGAACAAACATACGTTCTAACCCGGCTTTTAATAAGGCGGAGTCGATTAGTGTACAAAAAGATTTTAGTGGCATCATTGATAAGATCGAATACGAAGGTACTATTATTGATGGTGGCTTTTTAATAATACAACTAACTGGTAATTATGAATTTAGTGTTCATCAAGGCGACAAGTTTGAGAGTGTTGCGATTATTATCCACAAAAATATCCCCGAAGGTTCAATTGATTCTGAGAAATTAGAAGTGATTGAAGAAAAAAACAAAATTACCAAGTGATCTAAAGAAAAATGAATTTATCTATTTTTAAAAATATATTAATTTTTGCGCTACTATTCGCTGCTTGTAATGTTAATGCATTACCCAGCAGACTGATTGATAATGTATCAATTAAAAAAGAAAAGGGGCTTGATGTTATAACTGTTAAGTTATCCGTGCCGCTACACTATACACACCACTTTCCTAAGACAGCAAGCCGCACTGTCATTGTAAATGTGCGCGCATTTAGTAATGATGCGAAGATTGTTTTAACATCGAGTGATAATGAAAAATATCGCCTGCCCCGAAAAAAATCCAAGTTGCTAAGTTATTTACGTGTTGAAAGTCTGGATAATAATGTTGGGAAAATCGCCATTCAATTTAAAAAGAAATTGAAATTTTCGGTGCGACAAATTAATAAGAAAACCATAAAAATAATTCTTGGGAAAACGGGCGCTAACCGTAAATTAGCAAAGCCGAAAAAAAGTAACATCAGAAAGCGAGTAGTAAAGAAGAAAAAAATTATTCCTTCTCGTAAATCATTGGCTGTTAAAAAATCATCAAGCAAGAGAAAAACGAGTAGAGCTGCGAATAGCCGTAATTCTAAAATTACTTATGTGTTGAATTTGGAATCATACCAAAAAGGTAAAAAACCTAGAAAGATTCCTAAACTTGACGTATTTAAAAAGTATAAGTTATTTAGAACACGAGTTAAGAAAAAGAAAGTATTAATTACGCGTTTACGGTTAGGGTTTTTTCGTAGTAAAACCGAAGCTGAGCGTGTAAAGCGTAAATTAAAAGTTTATTATCCAAATACTTTTGTAACCTTAATACAAAAAAATGAAAATTCATTATCGATTAAGTGGTTTGCAAAAAATAAAATAACACCTAAAAAAGTAAAAAAAGTTGTTCGTAAGAAAAAAGTCAAAAAATTAACAAAAAAACAAATTAGTAAAGTTGATAAATTGTTCGCAAAAGGCAAATTAGCTTTAGTCGAAAAGAGATTTAGAAGTGCGATTAGTTTTTTCACCAAAGTATCTGAAATTGGGTCGGGCGAGAAAAAACAACAGGCATTGGAGTTTACCGGCTTGGCTCGTGAGAAAAATGGTCAAATTGCACATGCTAAAGCTGAATACAAGAAATATTTAAAATTGTATCCCAATGGTATTGGTCATGAGCGGGTTAAACAGCGATTAGAAGGTTTGTTAACCGCGCAATTAGCACCTAAGAAAAAATTGGTGAACACCAAAAAAGAAGTTGAAGAAAGCAGTTGGGAGTATTTTTCTACTGTTTCACAAAATTATCGTACTCAAATATCAGCTAGGGAAGAGAGTACTAGCGTAACCGATAACTCGGTCAGTAGTTATTTTAATACTTCAGGTCGAAAACGTGGCGAAAAGTATGATTTGAAATTCCAGTTTGATATGGATCACCGTTATGATTTTACACCGGACTCACGTAAAGTTTCTGATTTTGGGTTATCAACGGCTTATTTTGATTATATTTCGTTAACCGGTTTAGGCACGATTCGTGTTGGACGGCAATCGCGTTCTTCCGGCGGTGTATTAGGGCGTTTTGATGGTCTCTGGTATGGTTATCCATTAACCAATGATGTTAAATTGAATGTCGTTGCGGGTTTACCGGTATTGTCGAGCAGTGGTATTAGCGTTAATGGTGAACAACAAGTATTTGGCTTGAGTGCTGATTTTGATGAAGTGATTAAACGATTAGATATATCAACATTTATCGTGCAGCAAAATCGTAGTGGTATTGTTGATCGGCGTGCAGTTGGCACCGAGATTCGATATGTTGCTGATAAAAGCTCTTATTTTGGGATTTTAGATTACGATATCAATTTCAATAAATTGAATACCATTCAATTTGTTGGTAATTGGTTGTTTAAAGGCAATGCTTCGATGAACTTTGTTTTTGATCGCCGAGCTTCGCCAATTATTACTACTTCCAATGCATTGATAGGTCAGGGTTTTACTACGCTACAAGAATTGCGCAATATCATTAGTGACGAGGATATTAAAAAGTTAGCCATTGCCAGAACAACAACTTATGATTCACTGTCTATTTCAGGAAATTATCCAATCAACAATACTTATTCATTAAGTGCGGATTTGAACATTTCTAAATCTGGTAGTACAGAATCAACAACAACACCAGAGAATATTAAGTTCGATTTGAGTGGTAATGTTATTGATCCAAATGGTACGACTGTTGCTGGAACCGAAGCGGTTGGTCCGGATTATTTCTTTGGAGTGACTTTAATTGGCTCAAATTTATTTAGTAAACGTGATACAAATATTATGACATTACGCCAGTCTATTGGTTCAAGTCAGTCAACTTCAATTGATGTTCGTTCTCAGTTTAATCTTAATCAAAAATGGCGTATGCGTCCTAGGCTTCGATATGATGTACGAACCCGAAGTTCTAATGGCTCAAAATCAAACCGGATAACAACTTCGACTCGTTTTGATTATCGTTATACGCGTGAATTACAGTTCCAAATGGAAATAGCGGCTGATTTTACTAAAACAACAACGGTTGGTAATCCGAGCACTGATGATGTGGATTACTCGATTGATTTATCGTATATCTATGATTTCTAGGTGTTTGGGAGTTAT
>CAZEPW010000067.1:0-11513 GCA_964514215.1 uncultured Thioalkalispiraceae bacterium | reverse complement strand
GGATTACTCGATTGATTTATCGTATATCTATGATTTCTAGGTGTTTGGGAGTTATTCTTAAACCAAATAATTTTGGGTAGGTTGAGGTAGATATCAAGCAAATCCTAACAGCGTTGTTTTAACCCTGTTGGGGTTTGGAAAACATCTCACCCCCAACCTATGATTCAAAATACACTTAAAACCTATCACTCGATTTATTGTTTTTGCATTGGTAGGTTGGGTGAGCCATGCGAACCCCAACAGTGTTGCTTTAACCCTGTCGGAGTTCGAAAAAACACCCCACCTAAATCGACGTATTTAAAATATACCTAAGAACTTACCGCTCGATTTATGGTCTTTTAATAGTTTCAGAATTTTCTTATGGCCTGCACTTTCAGCCATGGACACGGCATTTTTACGATGCTCATTACGAATTTTAATATTCGCATTGTGTTTTAATAAAACTTTAACGGTATTAACGTAACCACCGGTAACAGCCAACATAAGGGCGGTATTGCCATGGCTGTTTTTGGTGTCAATATCAGCGGTTTTACTAATTAATAAACTGACGATCTTGGGGTGGCCACTATCTGCGGCTAGCATTAGTGGGGTGTTCAGGGTTTTACTTTTAGCATTAATATTGGCTTTATTATTAATTAGTACTTTAACCACATTCAAATTACCAAGCGTGGATGCGCGAGCCAGTAAGGTATAGCCGTTTTTGTCTTTGGCTTCAATGTCCGCACCTTGAGCCAGCAGCAATTTAAAAACGTTACTATGACCATTAATTGCTGATAACCATAATGCGGTTCGACCTTTGCTGTCTTTAGTATTGATGTTGCTGCCTTTTTGTAAGAAAAACTTGGTGATTTCGGTGTGACCATTGCTTGCTGACCATAGAAAAGCATTCATCCCGGTTGTTTCTTTAACATTCATTTTGGCACCACTCTGTACTAACAATCGAGCTGATTTTGTGGCACCGTGTTTTGCTGCAAAGTTTAATGCGGTGGCATTATTCGCCAGTTTTACGTTTGGATTGGCTTTGTTTTGCAATAAAACTTTAACAGCGGCAAAATGTTTGAATCGTGCGGCGCGCATCAATGGTGTTAAGCCATCTTTTGCTTTTATATTAACTTTTGCGCCTTTTTTAATTAACATTTTTAAAATATCGGCATGGCCTTTTTCCGCTGCACGGCTCAGCGCTGTGTGTCCATCTTCATCTTTAACGTGGACATTTGCACCGCCTCGAAGCAGGTCTTTAACAACGTTAGTTTGACCGCGCAGTGATGCCACCATTAACGTTGACCATTTATCAAAAACGCCATCGCCTTTTTTACCCGATGTTGAAAAATCTTTTTTTGTTAATGCAACATTGGTGGTTTTTCTGTTGACGCGGTTGGTTCGTTTCGCGCCTTTGGCGAGCAGGTATTTAGCAATTTTATTTTTTTGACGTTTTACGGCAAAGGCGTAGGCATTTCTTTTACCTTTATCAAGGGCATTTATTTTAGCGCCGTTTTTGAGTAATAGTTTTATTGCATCGAGATTACCGTTAATGGCGGCGAGCATTAGCGCTGTTTTACCATTATTGTCTTTAGTATTGACGTTAGCTTTGTTACGCACTAATACTTTAGATGTTGCAAAGTGATCACTATTGACGGCTAACATTAAAGCGGTTTCACCTTTATTATTTTTTTTATTGACGTTTGCGCCTTTTTTTATTAAGTATTTTACGGTTTGTTCTCGACCATTATCCGCCGCATCCATTAATACCGTTTTACCGTATTTTGCTGCATGATTAACGTCGGCACCGGCTTTGATTAAGCGTTTAACTTGATCCAGATCGCCCTTTCGGCTTGCTGTATAGAGTCCGATATTTCGTTCTGAGCTACTTTCAGGAATGAATTTTAAGTGGCCCTGTTTTTGAATACGGTTGAGTTGCTCGATTGAGCGGCGGTGTTTTTGTTTGGCAGCATTTTCTAGCCAAAACTTTGCTTTTTGTTCGCTTTGATTAGTGCCTTGCCCATTCAAATACATCATGGCAACGGAGTATTGGGCTTTGTCATAACCGCGTTTAGCCGACATTTTAAACCATTTGAAGGCTTTTTTGCTGTTTTTGCTGGTACCTTGACCGGTGCGGTACATCACGCCAAGATCATATTGTGCTTTTTTGTCACCTTTTTTGGCGAGTTTGGTGTAGAGTAATACCGCTTTTTGGTAGTCTTGCATTCGTACTGCACGACGTGCTTCATTATAGGCTCGGCTGTTGGTAGCAGCTTGGGCTGTAATTTGTGCGCTAAATAGTAGTGAGGCGATTAATACATTTAGTACCAGTTTGTGTGTTTTCATTAGGGCGTTTTTTTTATTTTCCTGTCAGTAGCAAATGATAGTTTGTTGTTTATAATGTTCCAAATTTTGTATCAACAACGATCCCGATTTTTTTCAAAAATGGGGTGGGCAGAATACCACCTGCGCACACTATGATACCATCATTCTTTATGACACTTTTTTCGCCATCTTGTTCAATTTCAACTTCTTCAGGCGTAATGCCTTTTACATTTGAAGACATCAATACTGTTAATTCGCCACTTGCTGCCATGGTTTTGATGTTATCTTGATTTTTCTGTTTGGCTCGAGAAAAAGACGGGCTGCGATAGGATATTGTTACCACAGAACCTTCAACCTCGGCGATACTGGTGGCCGCTTCGAGTGCACTATCACCGCCGCCAACAATTAACACATGTTTATTAATGTAATCTGCCGGATCATTTAATCGGTAGACGACTTTCTCTACGTCTTCGCCGTCAACACCGAGTTTTCTGGGTGAGCCTCGACGCCCGATGGTTAGCAGTACTGTGCTGGTTTCGTAGGTACCTTTGTTGGTGGTGACGGTGTAACCTTTACCATTGGGTTCGATATCTTCCATTTTTTCACGGTAGTTTATTTTTATACCGGTTTTCTTTTCGACTGAATTCCAAAGCTCTAATAATTTTTCTTTGGTGGTTTCAAACATTTTGACGGTGCCAATAATGGGTAATACAACCGGTGCGGTCATCACTAATTTGCCGCGAGGAAAATTATAAACCGTGCCACCGAGGGAATCTTGCTCAAAGGTTTTATATTTCATTTTGCGTTCATGAGCACCAAGCGTCGCGGCGAAACCGGATGGTCCGGCACCAACGATAACAACATCCAATTCTTTATTTTCTGGGTTGCCGTGTTTTGCGACATAATCGATTGCTTGGGTTCCCTGGGTGATGGCATTTCGAATTAAACCCATGCCGCCAAGTTCGCCGGCGATAAATAAACCGGGGACATTGGTCTCAAAATTTTCACCAACGTCGGGGATATCGACACCGCGTGATTCAGTGCCAAAAACCAGTGTTATTGCATCAAATGGGCAGGCTACTTTACACGCCCCATGGCCAATACATTTGGTCGGGTTGAGTAATTGCGCTTTACCTTTTATCACCCCGATAATGGTTCCCTCTGGGCAGGCCGGGACACAGGCACCACAACCAACACAGCGATTGGGGTTGATCACCGGGTGCAACGATGCCGGCTCGGTCATGCCGGCATCGATATAGTCGTCAAGTCTTTTTTGTACTTTGTTGTAATTGCGTCTTCGACCCCAGATGAAGGTAATAATAATTATCATCGGGATGGCATAAACTGCCCACATGAGAGAATCAAAATTCATTGCTTAAACCGTTCTTAAAATTAATAAAATAGAGCTCAAAAATGTTTGTTTGTGTTCATTCATCTTTAGTATTTAAAAATTAAATGACATTTATAATTGTATGTTATTTATACATAATGTTTTGTGACTGTGGTGATTATAACAAACTCTTTGTCATGTCATAGTATTTCAAATGAAATCTATTCGCGATTTTTCTATTTTGCGAAGTCTATATAAATACCTTGTTTAAATTAAGGTCTTTAATTTTGATGTAGATCACTATAAATATTTCCATTTTAAAATAAATTTACTTTATAGACGATAAGATTTTTCTAACTTGTTTTTCGTGAATAGATAGTTCACTGTAACGCGGTTGAACTTTGATATTATTTTGTTGACAGGTTAACCCCGTTGAAACTTATTCAATTCGAGTTAATGCATGGAGGATAGTTTAACGCTAGTATATATAAATATACTAATATAGATAATAAAAAATTTAGTGTTGGTCTTTTGGCAATAAATCATTCTCTACATCTATTATATTTAGATGATGATGAAACAAGAGTCAACATCAACGATTACATAATTTTGCTTTATTAAAATTTATTTAAATAACCAAAGTGATACTCGTGAAGGAGGAAGGTCGATGTCAGACATCGTCGCAACAAATGAAACCATTCTAGTCGTAGGTGGTGGTATTAGTGGTATGACAGCCGCAATTGAAGCAGCAGAATGCGGTAAACAAGTCATTCTGGTCGAAAAATCAGCCGCTATCGGTGGTCGTGTTTCACGCCTATATAAATATTTCCCCAAAATGTGCCATCCCAGCTGTGGCATGGAAATTAATCAACGTCGGTTAATGGGCAATAATAATATTCACCTGTTAACACTAACGGAAGTGTCGGAAGTCTCCGGTGAAGAAGGCAATTACAGTGTATCGCTCAAAACTGCACCGCGTTATGTCAATGAAAATTGCACTGCTTGCGGTGATTGTGCTGATGCAATTGATTCGGAAATTAAAAATGAACAAAATTATGGTTTAAATAATCGTAAAGCAGCCTATCTACCGAGCGCCATGGCTTATCCTCAGCGTTATGTTCTTGATCCGAGTATTATCGGCAGTGATGACGCGACAAAAGCCAAAGATGCCTGTCAATATGATGCGATTGATCTCGACATGCAGGAAGTCAGCAATACCATTAATGTTGGTGCGATTATTTGGGCGACTGGTTGGCGGCCGTACGATGCGGCAAAGATACAACCTTATGGCTACGACAGAATCGCGAATGTGATTACTAGTGTTGAATTTGAACGTTTAGCTGATCCACACGGCCCAACCGGGGGAAAATTACTTCGCCCTAGCGATGGTGCTGAAGCTAAGAATGTTGCTTTTATCCAATGTGCGGGTTCGCGCGATCAAAACCATTTAAAACATTGTTCACGAATTTGCTGCATGGCATCGTTGAAACACACGCATTATGTGCAAGATGCCTATGGCGATGATGGTAAATCAACTATTTATTATATTGATATTCGTGCGATTGACCGAATTGACGATTTCCATCAAAAAGTAAAAGACAATAAAAACGTTACTTTTGTAAAATCAAAAGTAGCACGTATTGATGAAGATAAAACCTCAGGTAATCCAATTTTGCGTGGCGTAGATACTGAAGGGTATAACCGCTATGACAACCAACATGACCTAGTCGTATTAGCCGTTGGAATGGAACCGAGTGTCGCGTCGAACGATTTTCCGATACAAGTTAAAGTGAATGTTGAAGGGTTTATTGAACAAGATGAATCTAACGGTGGCATCTTTGCGGCGGGCTGTGCATCCGATGCGCTCGACGTTAACCGTGCGGTTCAAAGTGCAACAGCCAGTGCATTACGAGCGATTCAAGTTGTTAATCGCGTTGCAAGAGCGGAGGGATAGAACATGGCTGATGAAATTAAAATACATGCCTATATTTGTAAAGGTTGTGGTATTGGCGATCGCGTTGATACGGCTCAAATGGCACAAATCGCCAAGCGTGATACTAAAGCAGCTGACGCTAAAGAACATGAATTTTTGTGTTCTGAAGCTGGCGTTAAAATGATTCAAGATGATATTGATAATGAGGGCGTTAATCGTGTTGCGATTTGTGCCTGTTCACGTCGCGCAAAAGTTCAAGCGTTTAAGTTTGATAATGTCGCCGTGACGCGTGGCAATATTCGCGAAGGCGTTATTTGGGTGCGTCCGGATACGGACGAAGCGCGTGAAACAACGCAGGAAATGGCTGACGATTATGTTCGTATGGCGGTTACTGAAGCAAAATTTAGTACGTCACCAAGCTCGCATGATGACGCTACCGCTTACAACAAAACAGTGTTAATTGTTGGTGGTGGCGTTAGTGGCATGACCTCCGCTATTGAAGCGTCAAAAGCGGGTTATCCTGCGCATATAGTGGAAAAATCAGGTGCCCTAGGTGGCGCTGCCGCTAAAATGTGGAAAGGGTTACCAACAAAATCACCGTATGCTGATCCGGAAGATACTGGTGTTGCAACCATGGTCAGTGCCATTGAAGCGGATAATAATATCACCGTGCATTTAAATTCGACACTAGCGAATACCGGTGGAGCGCCGGGTCGTTTTGTGGTGGACATCGCAGTAGAAAGTGGTTCTACTGAACAATTAACTTTTGGTGCCATCGTGCAAGCATCCGGTTATTCAGATTATGATGCGAATCAACTTCCAGAATTAGGTTATGGCAGTTCAACAGCTGTCGTTACGCAATCGGAATTAGACGAATTAGCGCTAGCAGCTGATGGTTCTGGTATCAAAACTAAAGACGGAAAAGACGTTAATTCGGTGGTATTTGTACAGTGTGCGGGACAACGAAGTGATAAAGAAAATCATTTGTCGTATTGTTCTGGTCACTGCTGTGTGAGCTCAATTAAACAGGCGATGTATTTTAAAGATCAAAATCCAGATATCGACACCAATATTATTTATTCGGATTTACGCACACCGGGTGCGATGGGCGAAGATTTTTACCGCTCCGGTCAGATGAAAGGCGTGACTTTCACCAAAGGTACAGTGTCTGGTGTAAAAGCCAATGGTGCCGGTGCAGAAGTATCGTTTAAAGACGAAATTTTGGGTGAAGACGTTGTTGAAAAAGCAGATTTAGTCGTTTTAGCAACGGGTATGATTCCTAATTCTGGTGTTGATATCGAAGCCAAACCACCTGCCAATGATGCTGAAGCAACTAATTCAGTTTCTATCAGCGTTGATTCCATTTTGAACCTGGATTATCGTCAAGGTAAAGATATTCCGCATTTGAAAAATGGCTTTAATGACTCGCATTTTATCTGTTTTCCCTACGAAACTCGTCGAACTGGAATTTACACAACGGGTCCAGTACGTCGTCCGATGGACGGCCCTCAGGCGATTGAAGATGCGACTGGTGCAGCATTAAAAGCAATTCAGGCCATTGAAAATGCAGGCCAAGGGCGTGCCGCACATCCCCGTTCAGGCGATTTATCCTTTCCCAGTTTCCGTAAAGAAGGCTGTACGCAGTGCAAACGTTGTACCGTAGAATGTCCATTTGGCGCAATTGACGAAGATGAAGCACGTTTTCCAGTCTTTAATGAATCACGCTGTCGACGTTGCGGAACCTGTATGGGGGCTTGTCCGGTTCGGGTTATTTCATTCGAAAATTACTCGATTGATACCGTTGGCCAACAATTAAAAATTGTTGATATTCCGGATGAATTTGATGAAAAACCGCGTATTTTAGTGCTTGCCTGTGAAAATGATGCTTATCCTGCTTTGGATATGGCTGCCATGAACAAGGTTGAATACAGTGCATTTACACGAATAATTCCTATCCGATGTCTTGGTTCGGTGAACCTTATCTGGGTAACCGATGCAATGAACTCGGGGTATGATGGGGTAATCTTGATGGGGTGCCAAAAAGGTGAAAATTATCAATGTCATTTTGTTCGCGGTTCTGAAATTGCGCATGAGCGTATGAGCAAAGTAGCCGATACTTTGCAAACGTTAAGTCTTGAAGCTGAGCGTGTCGAGACCTATGAAATCGCAATTACCGATATCGAACGAGCACCGCAATTGATTAATGACATGGCCGCGACGATTGAAAAAATCGGCATGAGCCCATTCAAGTTTTAGGAGATAAAGATGAGCGCAAATGTAATTGAAAGCTATCGTAATAGTTTTCTGAAAGAAGTTGAAGCCAATGTTGAAGAAGGTGAATGGGTTAAAATGTGCATGCAGTGTGGTGTGTGTTCTGGCTCGTGCCCACTAGGGCCTCACTGGGATCATCCGCCTCAAGAATTGTTTATGATGATTCGAGCCGGTAAACGTGAGGAAGTGCTTACTTCATCATCGATGTGGATGTGTACCTCGTGTTATAACTGTATTGTGCGTTGTCCTCGTGAATTGCCTATCACGCATATCATGCATGGTTTAGCGAGTTATGCTAAACGCTTGGGTATGGTTCCCAAGAATCAGCAAACTGAAAAGTTTACCCAAATCTTTTGGGATAACCTCGCTAAAACCGGTCGGATTAATGAATTAACATTAACCATTAAAGTTTATTTTATGAATGGCATCGCCGAAGGCATAAAAACCGGAATGGCAATGGCCATGAGTGGCTTGGGTTTATTCAAAACTAAACGTTTATCACCAATGGAATTATTTGGTGGGCATAAATGTAAAGGTGCGGGCGACATTAAAAAAATCTTGAAAAAAGCAGCTGAAATTGAAGCGGCTAAAATCAAAAGTGCAGATAGTTTCTAAGGAGTAACATCATGGCGACAAAAGAATATTCATTTTACCCTGGTTGCTCCTCCCAAAAAGGATCTTCCGCATCGAATTACCAAACCTCAATTGATACTATGTGTGAGGTGTTGGATGTTAAATTAAATACCATTCCTGATTGGAATTGTTGTTCTGCATCAATCGGTTACTCTGGTGGTGGTGAACTGCCGCGAATGGCGTTATCGGCACGAAACATGGCCTTATCAGAACAAGCTAACCCGGATCAAGACATCGTGGCGACCTGTGCCGCTTGCTGGTTAGCAACTAAAGAGACTCAAGAACGTATCACTAGTGATGAACAGTTAATGGCTGAAACCAACCAAGCATTGGCGGAAGCCGGTCTTAAAGTGCGTGGCACACAGCATGTGCGACACATGGTTGAAGTCTTAATTGATGATTTTGGTTTTGACGAGTTAGGTTCCCATGTTAAAAAACCGTTAGAAGGTTTAAAAATTGCGGGATACGTAGGCTGTCAAACCAACCGTCCTTTTGGCATCGATGGTGAGTCGTTTGAAAACCCGAAATATCTTGATAAATTAGTGAATACTTTGGGTGCCGAGGCGGTAGAGAACTACGATAAAAAAGTCTCCTGTTGTGGTGGTGCGTTGGCATTTTCTGAAACCGAAAAAAGCCAAGCATTAATCAAAGATATTGTTGAAGCTGCGTATGATGGTGGTGCCGATATGATCGTTACTCCTTGTCCGTTATGTCAGGCGAATGTTGAAGTTTATCAATCACAAATCAACAAAAAATATAATACTAAGTTTGAAATGCCGGTAGTTTACTATAGCGCATTAATGAGTGTTGCTTATGGTAAGTCTGGAAAGCAGGCTGGTCTTGATGGGCAGTTGATTAAAGCTAAAAAACTTGAAGATTTAGCAAATAAATAAAAATTGGGCTTTATCTTTGTTTCAAATTAGTTGAGCATTCCCGCATTGAATGTTGCGGGAATGTTGCTTGTTTTTACTGTTAATTTGTTGGTTTTGAACATAATAGCAGTGTCGATTAATCGCTGTTCGACTCATTTAGAGCTATTCTAGTTTTTATAGGCGTTGATGCTTAAATCCAACAAATTTGTATCATTTATTCAATAAAACCGATTATATTTCCATATATTTCAGCTTGTTACCTTATTTATTTCTTAATTTTAACGAAAACCGCTTGAGTTTTGTTTGGTATTATTTAACAATGATAACTTGTAAAATACCACTGAACATATTGTTAGTAAGGACTTAGTATTGACTAAGTTTTAATTAAGAAAACCAGAAATCATATATAAGGGAACAAAAATTTAATGTCGACCAAATCAAGAATTAAAAATATTGTTTTATCTTTCGTTGTGTTAACGCTGACTGCTGCTGTAACTTATTATGCTGATAGCCCAACTAGTCAGTCTGTTGTTAGTATTTCTGAATCCGTAAAGCTCTAAATTATCTTCGTATCAACTAAAAAAATATAAAATATTTTTTGGTTATCAAGTAGTTTTTCCGTTTGTAGATTTTATTTTACTTTTTGAGTATCTATATCATTGAATAGAGCCAATTCAGCGATTCGTGCTTTGAGTTTGTCTCGCGATGCTTTAGTTAAAGTCAAAAACGAATAAATAACAGCGTACATTTTATCGAGGTGGGTATGAATCGACCTTTTAACAATCACAAACACGATGACGATCGTCGTAATATTATGTTAGCTGTATTTGCATTATTACTGGCAGGTGCAATTACTTTAATTGCTGATACATAATATTGATCGTTACGACTAATTAGTCGTCAATTAATTCATTAATGACATCTTTTTTCTGGTGTTCGGCTACTTCTGCTGCACGTCTAGCTTCTAAAATTTCTTTTCGTTCTTCCATGCGGCTGTCATATGCTCCGTCGACTAATTTAATGCTTTCTTCAGCAAATAGTACTTGGCGTAATAGTCGGTAACCAAATTTGAGTCGTTCGATTTCATCGTTGTTGATGAGCTGAAATTCATCGTCTGAAATGTCATATACTGTGCGAAAGCTTTTTGACGCTAAAAACTCTTTAAATCGATCCACATCATAGGCAATCATAAAAAAGAATTGAAAACTGGTGGTTGATGGTTTGCCAATGGCAGGGCCAGCCGATTTTTTCTTTAAAATTATTTGATAAAACTCACGATTGAGTAAGTCATATTCTTCAACACCTTGTTCTTTACGGTAATCACCGACAGTAATTTCACGTCCATCTTCATGCCCTTTACAATGAGATTCTTGTATCAGCGCATAATGTTGTTCATCATGGTATTCATCTGAACGACGTGATGATAATAATGCAATGGGGTAATAACGACATGAAGTCGGGCGGTCTTCATAAATGCTACAGCCGGTTTTCTCATCCATGAATAAACACACCGGATCAACATCGGTAGTACGCATCTTAACGCCGGGCATACCGTGTCCGTCCATTTCAAAAGGAACTGTGTGCTGTTTTAAGAATTCAGTCGAGCTTAGGCCAAGACGATTTTTCATACGAATAATATCGTATGGTGCCAAGGTGATATTCGCTTGTTTACAACATTCATTGAAACACGATACCCCAGGATGACAATTGAAGCAGATTGTGCTCTCTAATTCTAACTGGTTTGGTGCTACTGGACTATCAAACGGAATGTCTTGGAAACGGTTATCACTCATGGTTTAACTACTCTTAAATATTGTATGGAAATAAATAAATCTTCGTTGTTTAGTATACAGGATTGGTGATTTTGATCCTATCAATTATTAAGCAGCACGGTTTCATGTCAATATTAAATCTAATATAAAATACTTTAAATACAAGTTGTTAGCTGCCAATGATGTATATTTGACGAGATTTAAGGCGGGTTACTGAAACTAAAAGGATAATGCAAAAAAAAACCGGAATTTTTCAATTCCGGTTTTTTGTATTGCTTAAAGACTCGCTTATTTAAACAATTTAGACTTATCAACCAAATCTACATGTGCACGCTTGAAGCATGTCCATTTTTTAGATTCTTTGTCATAAATTGAGTTAACAAAACAATGCCAGTTTT
>CAZEPW010000066.1:0-18451 GCA_964514215.1 uncultured Thioalkalispiraceae bacterium | reverse complement strand
CAAAGGCAGTTTTAAAAGCATTAAGTAATTAGATGCTAACAAAAAGTTCAAAGCTAACTCCGAGAACCCGCACGTTTTTTGCAAAGAGCGCAAAAAATGCACCCGTTCTCTCCGCAGTTTAACTAGGCGTTGATACTAAAAGATATAGCTCAAACTCTCCGGAAAATCTATTTCTTATCTTATACTGACGTTACTTAATTAATGATTGCCAAAAAATGCCTGAAACTCTAGCCAACCTTAGAAACATCCTACTGAGCTATCCTAAAAAAGAAACAACTCCTAAGCACCACTATATGAGTATTTATAACTCTTCTAAGCCTCAACAAATACATCAAGTCCCATTTAATCAACCTACTTTGCTACTTGTAGCCGACGGCCATAAAGAGGTAATAATTAATAACACTAACCTGATAATAAAACATGGGGAGCTGTTGATATTACCACCAGATACAACTATCTGGATTGGCAATTATCCTAATCAAAAGAATAAATATTTAGGCTTAGCTATCCGATTTGACCAAAAAGCTTTAAAGCATTTTAGATTGATTTACGGTTCTCATTTAGGCCAATGGGATGTATCCGCGCAATGGCACAAGAAATCACCAAAAACAATACTATCGTTACTCTCACAGATGGTTACTTGGGAGAAAAATTACCCTTCAGACATCCAATTAATTCTACATCGCCAAGTCGAGCTATTGCTTTTACTGGCTCAAGAAGGGCTTGTAGGCAATATCCTTCTCAATGAACACCCAAGTTGGAAACTCCGTGTTAGCCAGCTACTATTGATGGATCCTGCCCGATCGTGGCAATTAAACGATGTGTGCACCCATCTAGGTGTTAGTGAATCTTCACTTCGAAGAAGATTGCTTAGAGAGAAAAGTAGTTTTCGTGAATTATTAGAGGAAATACGTCTTTCAGTTGGGCTGTCCCTACTTTTGGAAACAACACAAGCAATAGGTCAAATAGCAGATGCTGTTGGATACCAATCACAATCCCGTTTTGGTGAACGTTTTAAAATCCGTTTTGGATTAACACCTTCTGAGCTTAGACGAACAGTTGATTGATACAGTAGAAAGATTGGATGTTTCAGGCGAGTGAATTTTATTTTATACAGTAACCTTCCTTATTCACTAGATGAGGAAGTAACCAATGAAAAAGTCACACAGTATTCTTAGTTTTGTACTAGGCGTATCTCTATCATTACCACTTGCAGCCAAACAAGCTATCACTATAAATAATGATAGCTTGTATCCAGAAGGAGTTAGTTATGACGCTCAAAATAATCTGTTTTATGTAAGCTCTGTCTCACGAGGTGAGGTATGGAGAATAAATTCAAGTGGCACAGGAGAACTATTTGTAAAAAATAACAACTTCGCTTCAACAATAGGTTTACAAGTAGATAATAAACGAAATCGCTTATTGGTTTGTATAGCCGATCCAGGTGTTGGTAAAAATAGTAATGAAAAATCGAAAGGTAAAACAGCTGGGTTGGCGATTTATGATCTTACTTCTAAAAAGCAACTAGCTTATTATGATTTATCAATCTCAAGTACCGAAGGTGGCTTTTTTGCAAATGACGTCACTATTGATAAACACGGTAATAGTTACGTTACGGATAGCTTTTCACCAAATATTTATAAAGTAAGTATCGCTGGTAAAGTTAGTGTTTTTGCAAAGGATTCAAGATGGTCCGTTAAAAAAGGCAAGTTTGGATTAAATGGTATTGTTTTCCATCCAGATGGCTTTTTGATCGTTTCTCACTATGACAGTGGTAAGTTATTTAAAGTTGATATAAATGAATCCACGAATGTAGAAGAAATTAAAATGTCACAAAATGGAATTTGGAAAGTTACAGGGCTTGATGGCTTACTATTAACTAAAAGTGACATGCTAATAGCTGTAAACAATGATCCAACTGGACGTAAAAATGGAAATGTTGTTTACAAGTTTCAAGCAAATAAAAATTGGAATAAACTTGATATCGTTGGAGCCATGCCAACAAGTAATACATATCCGACTACATTAACAAGTAATAAAAACGGCATATTTGTACTGCATTCTAAATTACTTGAGTTATTTACAGGGAATAAAAAACCAGAAAAATCATTCGAGATTGAAAAAGTTCATTTTTTAGAAAATTTTAATTAAAAAATATGGAAAATATGAATACTAAAATCATAGTTATTATAAGTACAAATGAACTAGAGAAAGCACGTATTGGAATGATGTATGCCGTTAACGCTTTAAAACAAGGCTGGATGGATGATGTCAAGATAGTATTTTTTGGTCCTGCTCAAAAACTTATAAACAAAGATGAGCAGCTGCAGAAAAATCTTAAAATCTATCAGGCTGAAGAAAAAAAAGCAGTTGTTTGTAAACATATTGCAGATAGGGATGGTTCCCTCGAAAATGCTCAAGCATTGGATTTAGATGTCGAATATGTTGGCAAGTTAATATCTGATCATATTAAACAAGGTTATAGTCCAATGATTTGGTAATATAATAAGAGCATAACAAGCGGGATTGAAACTTAATAAAGGCACAAAGGACGATTATTTACACACCCAGAAAATACCGTCACTGCCAACAATACCGGAATCAATTTCAAGTTTTTCATTTATTATTCCCTATATTTGGGATTTAAGAAACGTTAGCTACACCAATGATATTCACCCTGAGGTTTACACAAAGATAACGATTATTTTTAATAATCCAAATAACCGTCATCCCGGCAAAGCTAATTGTAATATTTATAATTCAATAACGATTTTACCCCTAGCACCATTACTTTCCATCAATTGATGCGCTAATCGAATATCGCTAAAAGAAAACACCTTTGATGGTTGAAACTGATATTTTCCCGCCTCTGCATCACTAACAATTTGTTGCAATGGTATCGCACTAATTGGGAAGTCTTGAGTTCCAAACATAAAACTTGCAAAGAAATTTAGATTAACGGAAGGCGGCATGTCAGAAAGAGGGTTAAAAGAAATCGGAGCATCCCCCCCTAAAAAACCGGCATTACAAACCCATCCATTTTTTCTAACCATTTTAAGCGAATCGATCAAGGTTGTATTACCAACGATATCCATCACACTATTGATCCCATTGGGAAACTTCTGTAGAACTTCCTCACTCAAAGAATTATTTTCAACAAATACAGCTGAACATCCAATATTTTTTAACAAATCACTATTTTCTATCGACTTAACTGATGAAATAACAGTAACCCCTTTAATGCTTGATGCGATGTTTATAGCTGCTTGCCCTAATGCCGATGCACCGCCACGAATTAAAATAGTATCACCTTCATTAATATGCATGTTTTCGTGTAAACAACTCCATGCAGCCGCATAGGACTCGGGAATCGCAGCAAAATCTGTCCAACTAAGCGTTGTTTTAATGGGAACTACATTGCTTGCCGGCAAGCAAGTATATTCAGCATAACTGCCGTTTCGTGTACGACCCATCCCACCCATGATTGCTGCCACAACTTGGCCATTACTCAACACACCCGATGGATCATTTTCAACTAACCCCACACACTCTATGCCACTAACTTTAGCAACATCCCCCCAAAGACCCTTGCGCATATAAACTTCAGCTCGATTAATGCCAAATGCCTTAACTTTTACCAGAACCTCACCCACTTGAGGCACGGGGACTGGAATATCTTTAATAACTAGCTGATCAACAGCACCATATTGATTAATAATAATCGCTTTCATCTAATTTTCTCCGGTTTCTAAATGAAAATTGATGATATCGAGCAATAGTGTTATAAAATAGTACATAGTTATTACAAACACTGTAGTTAAAATGAACATATTATGAATATAACGCTCCATCAAATAACGTCTTATGTCGCAGTGGTAGAGCAAGGAAGCATCCAAGCAGGTGCAAACTACTTGTATAAAACCCACCCCAGTATTATCACCGCGCTAAAAAAATTAGAGCACGAACTCGGTTTTGCTTTATTCGACAGAACAGGATATCGCTCCATTCCCACAGCACAAGGCCAAGCTTTTTACCAACAATGCTTGCAAGTGCTAAATGAAGTTAAGGATTTAAAAAGCCTCTCATTACATCTTGAGGAAAACAAAGAAACTAAAATTTCCATCGCAATTGGTGATATAACACCTTTACCGCCAGTGCTAACGTTACTGCGTGAATTTACAGAAAAAAATAAATTTATTCATCTTGACTTGCTGTTTGAAAATCTTGAAGGTGTTAACGAACGTTTATTTGAAAATAAAGCAGATATTATTGTGCACAATATCGACAAATCAGACACACGATATGATTACCAAGATTTCTGTAAAGTAAAAATCATTCCTGTTGTTGCAAACGGTTTTTTAACTATACCGATTACGCGCAACATAAAATACCAAGACTTAAAAAAATATACCCAATGCATCATCCGTTCAACATCAAAAGATATTAATTCAAAAAAACATTTTATTCTTGAACATTCACCACACATAACCGTTGGTGATCAACACACTAAAAAAGAAGTTATACTCCAAAAAGTTGCCTGGGGGCACATGCCATCCTTTATGATAGAAGATGAACTGAAATCGGGAAAACTTATATCAATAGAAGGTAACTACATTAAAAGCTCAGTTATTGATATTGTTGCTGCACGTCTACAAAATAAAAAACACGGGATAATTGCACAACAACTTTGGCAAAAAATCACGGATGATAATTTTTAACGTAACAAAAAATATTTTTATTTTGAATGCATATATGTCTACTGGATCACAATCTTGATGCTTAAATTTAAGTTTTAAAAATATTTTTTTTAATTTTATTGTTACTTAAATGTTACGCCTTTATTAATTTAAACTTAATTTTCACAAAAAAATATTTTTTATGTAAAATATTTAGCGCGTTTTTGTATTATAAAAATACAGAGTTAGTTTATTTTGAAAAAAATTTTATAATTTTATTTTCTTGTGAAATAAATTAAGCATCAATATTTATAAATTTTAATTTATTTTTTTGACTTAAATTTTTTCATCGAATATAGTCAAAACGTTGATTCAATCAACACAATGTTAAGAAGTGTAAAGTTAATAATTTTTATTTTATAAATATTAATTTAAAACGTCTTAATTTATTCAACGTTCGAAACATGGAAGTGACCGAACCTCATACAATAATGCTCGACCGCAGGGAAGTCACTTCTATTAATTTAGGAGAAATATAAATGAAAAAATCGTATATTGTTTCAGCGCTATTAAGTGCAACAATTATGACCATGAGTATCAATTCTGCATCAGCAGCATTTGAAAAATATCCAGGCTCATCATGCCAAGGTGATCGAAGTCGTGATTCTGCTAATTTGCGTCATGGTGGTCGGACTTTGTTTAATGCAAATACCAATGGCTCCACATTTAACTGTAACTACACACGTACAACCGGTGCCGGTATTAACGCTGCTTATACAAGCGCCGTGGCATATGTATTTGATACCAGTGCAGCAGGTAATATTAGTTGTACTATATTCAATCGCAACTTAGTCGGTGGCTTAGGATCATTCACATCACGCTCATCATCCGGTTCTAGTACTGCCGTTCAAGTTTTAAATTTTGGTGGAGAAACAACAGCTGCTTTTGGATACAGTTATTTACGTTGTAACTTCCCTACAACAGTTAGCGGTGAAAACGTTCAAATAATTGATTACACAATGCAATATTAATATTTGTGTCATTAATTTAATCAAAATGTAATAAGGGCCGAAACAGACAAGGAAAGAATCGGAATGGGAAATTTTAAGCGCGCAAGCATTTCAGTTGTGGTAGTACTTGGCATCGGCATTTTGGTAATGTCGTTCAATCGACAACCTGACGCTATTGGTGTGGGTGCATCCACACCAGTAGATTCTACTGAAATGAATAATAATAGAGAGCTAACACAAACTAATGCAAGACTGAATGATGTCGAAAACAATATCAATCAAATTACGGCAACACAGCAGACAATGCTGAATTCCTTGCAGGAGTTAGTCAAATTAAGCAAGCAAGATAAACAAGCTACAACAGCAACAGATAAACCTCAAAATAATCAATCACAAAGTGAAATAGTAGAGCCAGTGTTACCAACAGCACAACAGATTGAAGAGCAAAAGGTTAAAGACAATGCTCTGTTTGCAGAGAAAGAAAATTATTTTTACAGTGAGCCCGTTGATGATGGCTGGCGTAGCAATGAAGAGAGTAGGTTAAATTCAATATTTGAAGAAAACCAATTAAATGCCAACAGTCTTGAATGTCGAGGTAGTTCATGTCGACTGGAAATAGCCACCGTTAATCAGACAGAAGCAAACGATGCAATGGATAAATTAATTTTAGCAATGCCAAATTCTGAAGGTAATTTTATACAAGAAGTGCACGCTGATGGTAGCTATACCACAACATTGATTATTAAACCGGCATCAAATTAATCTCTGTTACGGTAGTTTTTTACGTTCTTTGCAAAAAACTACCGTTTTTCAGTATCGAAATACAATTCACAACTATTCTTATCTAAAGTAAACGCCATCCCGGTACATGCTTTAAACCGGAATCCAGAGTTAAAATAGTAAAACAACTTATGTCGGTTTAAAATTAATGGTTAGCTTCTTTAAATCTGAGCTTGGAATAAGCAAATATGCCGTTTACACTCAGAGATGAAACCAGTATGGCCAAATAAAGACGCACCAAAGGTGCCATCCATGGCTGCTCGACTGCCGTGTCTTGCGGCAGACGGTCTTTATTTGACCATACCGATTCCATATCCTCATTTTGGTGCTTATCAAATATCCAACATTTTTTAATATATTCTGATGCAAACCTCAGGTTAACTAGTAATGCAGGTGGACTTATTTATATGATCAAAGCGATTCCAAAACATGGCATTTTTTACAAAGCAAGCGCCGTGTTTTAGAGTATCCTAACTTGACCTTAACGTAAACTTACCAAAAAAACCAAGTTTAAACATACCGTCTTACTTAGCTTTAACCTTAACTAAATCTTTCAACGTCTTCACCAGCATTGCACCCTTATTAGCAGGAATCGTATAAAGCCAATTAGCGTGTTTTTTATTAAACTCAGCGGCTTCTAGCTTGGCATCAGGGGCTGCCACTTTATTTTCAACATCTTCTTTTTTCAAGCTCACTGGCGTTGCTGCAGTGCTAGCCGTTGCTGCCATCCAAGTAAAATATTGCCCAGCATCTTGCGCAACGTTTAAATCAATCTCAAGACCATTAAATAAACTAAATTTAACATGAACCGGTTTTTTAAACTTACTGGTATCTTTTTTTAGGGCAACATCATCAAAATTAAAATTGGCCAGTGATGATGCGATTTGGTTTAAGTCATTCGGATTCGCTAACGTTTTATTTTTCTTTAGTTGTTTTAAAGTATATGCCGTATCGGTTTTCGCTTTTTTGCTGATAGTGATTCGAGAGCCTTTTTTGTGTTTAATCTCAACCGTTTTAACGCGTGTCGCAGGAATATTACTCAATTCGGTTAGCATGTATTTTTTTAATACGGGTATGCTCAAATTACCTGACACCAACCACACTTGCGCATCATCCAGCAAACGAACATAGTATAAACTCTTAATACCACCGGCACTTGGACTATGTCCTGATTTTCTGTTGCCAATAATAATCGTTGCCAGTGTATTTGTAGCCGTTTTTAATTCGATTTTAGTGTTTCCGGCGATTGTCGCTTGTACGCCTAGCTTGGCGTAATTTTTTTCTTTTTTGGTTTTCGCTTCCACCTTGCTGAGATTGGCTAACTCGATTAACGTTTTTCGGATTTGAGTTAGGTTTGCTGGATAATTATCTTTTGATGGTATGACCCAAACAGCATCAGTGCTGCCGGTTTTTGTTGATTTGGTGATCAACATTGTCCCCGTTGCATCGGTGATTTCAAAACGAGTGACGGTATTTAGTTTATCATATAAATCCGGTAACATTTTCTGACCCGAAGCAACACCAGCACTCGAGCGATTACTTGAATTTGAATTGATATAAGCCGACACCGTTATTAATACGGCAATAATTGCGATTAAAATAACTAAACTGTTTTTTTTCATTGTTCTACTGCCTTATGCTGTTACAGGTGTTCTGCGTGAACGTCGCACGCCCATCACGATTGCAAAAATCGCAATGAGTAATGGGATTAAAGCAATATTAATGAATCGTAACTTTGTGCCTAATTGCTCAATGCTTTTACCCAACTCGTGTTGCACAGCGCGCAATTCTTTTCTGGTGCTCACTTGTTGCGCTCTGAAATTTTCAATTTCCTTGCGTTGTTCAAGGCTTAAAATAGCGGCATTTTGCCCCTGCTTTTGTTGTTGCAAGGCATTTAATTTTTGCTCAGCTTGTTTTAATGTCGCCTGTAAGGCTTTTTCTTTTGCTTGAAACTTTTGCTCGGCCTCACGTTTTAACGCAGCGACGGTGGTAAATGGTTTATTCGAACGCCCCCGAGTTCGCAAACTAATTAAATCATTACTGCCACTTAAATTATCAATTGCATTTATTAAAAAAGCATCGTTATTGGCTCGCGGCATGGCCATTTTTTGCCCCAGAAAATTTTGAATATTAACCCAGAATTTATCTTCCAACATATCGGTATCGGCTACAGCGATAACATTAATAGGCTCTTTGGACTCTTTAATGCTGTCGGTTTGTCCTTCCATGCCGTTTGGAAATGCCGATTTGCTTAAACCATTTATTCGAACGGCAATATTGTATTTTTTATCGGTTGCAACAAATTTTTGTAATAAACCAATCGGATTAATACCAAAACGAAACTGCATTTGCTCTAATTCCATTGCCGTTTTACTCGATTGAATTAACGCTGTGATGGTTTTATTAAATTTGCTATCAACATCCTCTTTTGTTGCTTCAAGAATTTTAAAATGACCGGCACTACCCATTGTCACGGTTTTTAAACTATTAGTAACAAAATCATCGCTGTTAAAATTATCGGCTTGTAATGTAAGCCAGGCAATATATTCGACGGCTTGCACACCTTGTCCGGTATTAACCCCAACACGTGTTGCGGCAATGCGATCACCCACAATTTTACCGGGACTTAGTTCAACGCCCCACGCTTTAAATAATTTATCCAAATTGGAATCACGTACGGCATTCATCGCCATTTGTGGATTTTGTTGCGCCGCTTGCGGTGGTGCATCGGCTTCTGAAAACGGATCAACAAAAATCAATAAGTGACCGCCTTTTAATACGAATTGATCAATCGCAAATTGGGTTTTTTCTGATAAGGACTTGGCATGTGCCATCAATAACACATCAATATCTGCTGGAATTTTTTCAACCGACGTTGCTACATCTCTCACTTCAAAAAATTGTTTTAACTGGGTTAAAATATACCATTCACCACTACTTGCTTGTGGCATCATCGGATTTGCTGCGACACCACCAGTCATTGGCAACGATGTCATTAAACCGACAACTTTCTTTTTATTATCAGAGAGTTGATTAACTAATTTAGTGATATCGTATTCCAGTGAATCTTCTTTTTCAGATTGAAAAAAAGCAATAGACACTTCCTTATCAGTCGCGTTAGTACCCGCCAAACCAAAATAGGCTTTAGTGCGACCATCCCCCAGTGGTAATGCTTGTATGCCGTATTGCACGGCTTGATCTTCGGCTTCTGAAAATGGCTCCGGATCAACAATGATTAAATTAATATTACCACCACTGATTTTTTGGTATTCAATCAATAGCTCTTTGACACGTTTACCGTAGTTACTAATTGAGGGTATATCCGACAATAGCTTATTCGAAAAATAATAACGCAAGGTAATCGGTTCGTCGATTTTGTCAATGATGTTTTTAGTGCCATCAGATAAGGAATAAATATTACCCTCAGTTAAATCCAGCCGCATCGAACTAAAGATTAAATTCGACAATAGATTTATCACTACGATTAAAACAGCGGCAACAACCAAACCACCAATCGAATAGATATTTTTACCTAAAAAGCCTGAGTTTGAATTTCCATTTTTCATAATCATTTAATCCGCTTTTTTCATTTCAACTAAAATTACATTTGCAAACAACCAGCTCCCGATAAAAGAGCTAAAAAACACGATATCTCGCAAATCGATAACACCACGTTGAATATCATTAAAGTGCGTTAAAAAACTCAATGAACTAATTGCATTAATCACAATTTGCGGCATCCAACCTTGGAAAAAATCCAATACCAACGAAAAGCCGCTAAAGATAAACCCAAAACAAACAACAACCGTGATTACAAATGCGATAACCTGATTTTTTGAGATAGCCGAAATACACGAACCTACTGCCAGAAAAGCACCGGCCATTAATAAGCTCCCGATATAACCGGCCAATATCACCAGATTATCAGGGCTGCCCAGATAATTAACTGTAATCCAAATTGGAAACGTTAATGCGAGTGCAATACTGGTGAAACACCATGCCGCCAAATACTTACCAATGACAGCATCTAAAATGGAAATTGGCAGCGTCATTAATAATTCGATGGTGCCGGTTTTTCGTTCTTCAGACCATAACCGCATTGAAATTGCCGGGATTAAAAATAAATATAACCACGGATGAAAAGCAAAAAACGGTTGTAAATCTGCCTGTCCACGTTCGTAAAACTGCCCGAGATAGAAAGTTAATGCACCTGAGAGCATTAAAAAAATCACTAAAAACACCGCTGCAACGGGTGTTGAAAAATAATTTTTTAACTCGCGTTTAAAAATAGCCTTAATATTATTTGTATTCATTTTACTGACACTCCAGCCCCGTCCACTTCGCCTAATGTTATGCGCCGAAATACTTCGTCTAATTGTCCTTGAGAGACACTCAACTCATCCAAATCCCACTGTTGTTGCCGCGCAAGCTGACTCACTTCGTGTAATATATTCTGTCCAGCTTTGGGATAAACCACAAAACGGGTATCTTGCTCCTGATATACAGCTACTTTTTCAACACCGGCTAACTGCTCTAATAAATTACCCGTGGCACTGGGAACCTCGCCTTCTATTCTCAAGGTAACGGCATTGTGAACTTCTGAAACGGCTTCGAGCTTTTCGGGCGTGTCATCAAATAATAATTTACCCTCGGCGATAATAATTGCCCGCGAACATAACGCTGGCACTTCTTCTAATATATGGGTTGAAATAATAATGGCTTTATCTTTTGCCATTTCACGAATAAGCTCACGAACTTCATGTTTTTGATTGGGATCCAGACCGTCGGTAGGTTCATCCATTATTAACACCGGCGGATTGTGTAAGATAGCTTGTGCTAAGCCAACGCGGCGTTTAAAACCTTTGGATAACGTCTCTATGGTTTTATAAACAACACTTTGCAGGTTTACTTTTTCAATTGCAGCATCAATTTTAGCTTGTGCTGCAACACCTTTGTAACCTCGAATGTCAGCAATAAATTTTAAAAAATCCAATACATTCATTTCTGAATAGGCAGGCGCACCTTCTGGCAAATAACCAATTGATGATTTTAAGGCGACAGGATCGGTTAAAACATGATGACCACAAACGGTTGCATAACCATCACTCGGTGCTAAAAAACCGCAAATCATTTTCATGGTGGTCGATTTACCCGCACCATTGGGGCCTAAGAAACCGAGCACCTCTCCCTTCGCAACTGAAAATGAAATATTATTGACTACCGTTTGGCTGCCAAAAACCTTGTGCAAACCAAATACTTCTATCATCTTTTCCATGAAGTCTTTACTCTAAAATAAATTATTAATTAATAAATACTTAAATTCCGTGGGTAGAAATTATCTACATAATCATGACGCTGTCAACCCAGTTAAGCATAATTTATCAAAATTACTGATTTCTAATATAGTTTGCTGTTTAATTAATATTTATTAATTGTTATTTTCCGATTTGTGTGAACTATTACGACAATACACGGTCTATAGTGGCAGTAAAGCTTATTTTTATAGCTGTCAAAACACTCTGGCCACAACAAGCATCTTTATCGAAGTTAATAACATTTGCTAGTTAAAATTTCACGTTAAGCCAGACTTTCAAGGAGTCTGACCCCTTGAAAAGGTATGAAGCTTAGTTTGACTCGGCGATTCCTAAGCGTTGCATTCTGCGCCAGAGGGTGCTGCGATCAATTCCCAGTAAACTAGCCGCCTGCGTTTTACTGCCTTTTGCCTGACGTAAAGCATTGGTGATTTCATTACTGCGCTCACCATGACCTTTCGCAAATTGAGATGGGTCAATTTGAATAGAATTGGTTCGAAGTATATCCTGCGGTAAACTGTCTGCTGTAATTATATTATTTGTTGCACAAATAACACCGTGTTCAATTGCATTTTCCAATTCACGGACATTTCCCGGCCAGGAATAATTTAATAATACTTGTAACGCGTCTGACGAACATTGTATGTCTTGAGGATAACCTCGTTGCTGTAATTTTTCGATGAAGTAATTAATTAAAATCGAGATATCACCAGGACGCTCACGCAAAGGTGGGATAGTTAAAGGGATAACCGAAAGTCGATAGAATAAATCGGCTCGAAATTTACCATTATCAACCAATTCTCGCAAATTTTGATTGGATGCAACTATCACTCGCACATCAACTTTTATAGACTTATCGGAACCTACTTTTTCAAACTCTTGATCTTGTATGGCTCGTAATAGTTTCGCTTGCAAATTTAGCGGTATTTCACTTATTTCATCCAGAAATAACGTGCCGCCATGCGCTGATTGAAACCGTCCTTTGCGTTCCGAGCTTGCGCCAGTAAAAGCGCCTTTAACATGGCCAAATAATTCAGACTCGATTAAGGTATTTGGAATTGCTGCGCAATTAACCTCAACAAAATTTTGCGCACTTCGGATGCTTAGTTTATGTATCATTCGACTAATCAGTGTTTTACCGGTTCCCGACTCGCCTTGTAATAATATCGACGCATTGGTTGGTGCAACTTGATGGATTCGTTCAATCACCCCCAGCATTTTTAAATCTTTGCTTTCAAAATCATTTAGTTTGGTTTTATAAACGGCTTCGAGTTGCCGTTGCTCGGTTCGATCGCGTAGTAAAATTAAACGAACATCGCCTTTACGCATGGCGCAATCAACCATGCCGCTATAAAATTCAACATAGCGATAGCCGTCATTGCATTGAAATTTTTCTTCGAAGGTTACAAATAAACCACTTGGCTTGCCGACGGCATCCGCTTCACCGGATTTTAATGCCGCAGTGACAAATGCGCGTTGAAAATTAATTGCTGTAAAATCTTGCAAGCGCTCAAGCTGTGTCCCTTTTTTTAAGCCTAATAAATTAATAGCTGCCGGATTTTGATATAACACCATGCCCTTTTTATCACTCATAATCACACCTTCGTCAATGTGACTAATGACTGCTTCTAACATTGGGATCATATTACCAGTAAATGTTGACATAATTTCAGTCCCCCTACTTGACCATCATCGCCCCTTTAAACCCAAACTAAACCGTTGCGCAACGTGTTGCAACACTTAATCTGACACTGATCTTGATATAAATCAATTACCTGACGATCGTTAAGCATTTACCAAGCCGCAACAAATGCAACACCGATGAAATTATAGTCTTAAAAAACAATAACTTAGAATGTGGCACGGAGTTTGCGATATATATCGTAAATCATAAAAAACACGCTAGGTGTTGCATCGCATTAATTGGGGAGATTAAGCGAATGGTCGTTAAAAGTATAAAATCAAGCTGGTTGCTGTTATTACTCGTGGTCTTTTTTAACCACAGTCTTATTGCGGCTGAAAATAGTGGCTCTAATGTTAATCAAGGTGTTTTCACCGTTAGCAAAATCCAAGATCAAAGTGGTATCGCAATTAGTGGCAAGGTAGTCGCTTTTAAAGAAATCACTTTTACCGCACAAATGCCCGGACGCATTGAATATTTAGCCGGTGAAGAAGGCAGTTGGTTTCCAAGTGGTCAAGTTATCTTGGCGCAAAATGATAAGACATTATTGGCGCAGCGTAATGCAGCAGTAGCACAACTCACCACCGCCCAAACCGGAATTCAAAACTCACGGATGCAGTATAGCCGTGAAATGATGAGCCCCTATAGCAGCAGCCAGCAACCAATGGCCGGAATGGGTTTTCCTGCGATGTTTGATCGGTTTTTTACCCCCGGATCAAATCCCGGATTACAACGACAAGCCGATATTTATTCGCGTTATAGTGGCGTGAGTCAAGCACAAGCCAGTTACCAACAAGCCTATTCTCAACTACGCAGTATCGATGAAAAATTACGGGATACTCGTGTAATAACACCTTTTGAAGGCATTATCACCCAAAAAATGGTTGAAGTTGGTGATACCGTGCAACCGGGACAAGCATTATTTACATTTGCCCATACCCGATATTTTCGCGTTCAAGCCGAAATTCCGGCACGACTGGTACCGCTGTTGCACACCGGAATGATCGTCAATGCTTATTTGGACAATAACCACTATCCAATACAGGTTCGTGTTGCAAAAATTTATCCCACTGCGGACAGTAAGCGTCATACCGTCACCGTGAAATTTGATATGCCGACCGGTGCCCCGGTTGTAACGGGCATGTATGTTCAGGTTCAACTACCCAATAACAGTTCACAGAATAATTTAATGTTGGCAATACCGCGCTCGGCATTAATGACCGGCTCGAGCCTACCCGGTGTGATGTTATTAACCGACAATAATAAAACTGAATTACGAATACTGCGACTGGGACATGAATTACAAAATGGTCAAGTGGTGGTATTGGCTGGTTTAAAATCGGGTGACCGTATCATTAATAACGCTTCTTACACTCAAAATACACCGCTCAGAACAAATTGGGTTGCTCAGCAATATACCGAACATAAAAATAAATACTAAAATGCAATCTAATAATAACTCAACACAATCCGATTCGCGTTTGGCTGACTCTCAGTTGGGTCTGGCTGGTAACTTGGCCAAGTCATTTATTCATTCGCCAATTTCACCGCTATTATTATTAGCCAGTCTGGCTATTGGTATTCTGGGGTTATTGTTTACTCCTCGACAAGAAGATCCACAAATCTCCGTTCCAATGGTGGATATATTTGTTAGCTACCCCGGCGCATCATCACGGCAAGTAGCAAGTTTGGTTGCCGATCCGCTTGAACGCATCATGAGTGAAATTCCCGGTGTTAAACACGTTTACTCGGCATCGCAACGTGAGCAAGCAATGGTCACTGTTGAGTTTGATGTTGGGCAAAACATGGGCGAATCATTAGTGAAACTCTATGACAAGCTTGAGTCCAATGTCGACAGAATTCCTCCGGGGGCTTCACCACCATTGGTTAAGCCAAAAGGTGTTGATGATGTGCCACTGGTGACATTAACTTTGTGGTCGCAAGATACCGATGATGCAACACTGCGCTTAATTGCACTCGATGTTATCCAGCGCCTAAAAGAAGTTAAAAATACCAGCCAAAGTTTTGTCGTTGGTGGTCGAACCGAACAAATACGAATTGAAGCTTACCCGGAACGCCTTGCCGGTTTCGGTATCAGTTTGGATCAAATCGCCAATACCGTTCGCTCAGCCAATACCCAACGAGGTGTTGGCCGTGTTGAATCGAACAATACCAGCTTCCAATTATATACCGGTACTTTTTTAAAACACGCTAATGATGTTAAAAATTTGATTGTTGGGCTTTATAACAATCAGCCCGTCTACCTTGCCGATGTTGCGCAGGTTATCGAAGGCCCTTCCGAAACACAGCATATCACCAGTTATTACACCGGTAGTGCCACAACATCGGATCAAAACATTGTTGCTGCCCCGGCAGTCACTCTGGCCATTGCTAAAAAAGTGGGCACTAATGGCGTTTCGGTTGCAAACGCCATTTTGAAAAAAGTGGAATACTTAAAAGGCCGTGTGATACCGGAAAATGTCAATGTCAGTATTACCCGAAACTACGGTGAAACCGCCAACGATAAAGTGAATGAACTTATTTTTAAATTATTTATAGCAACAATAGTGGTTACGATTTTAGTGTGGATGTTTTTAGGCCGCCCTGCTGCAATGGTAGTCTTGATTGTTATCCCCGTGGTTATTCTTGTCACGGTATTTTGTGCCTGGGTACTTAATTTTACCATTGATCGCGTTAGTTTATTTGCATTGATTTTTTCCATTGGAATATTAGTCGATGATGCCATCGTTGTTGTTGAAAATATTTATCGACGCTGGCTGCTCAATAATGAAACCAGTACCGAAACAGCAATTGATGCAGTACGTGAAGTGGGTAACCCAACCATACTCGCCACCTTCACTGTGATTGCCGCGTTATTACCCATGGCGTATGTTAGCGGCATGATGGGACCCTACATGGCACCTATTCCAGCGCTCGGATCGGTCGCCATGATATTTTCACTGATTGCTGCATTTTTATTTACACCGTGGTTAACGATGCGCTTAAAACCGTCACTCGAAAAATTAAATCTCGCAGCCGAAAAAGAACACCGTCAAAGTGAAAAGCTTGAACAGTTTTATCGAAATATTATAACGCCACTCATTCGGGATAAAATAAAAGGACTGGTATTTTTAGTTAGCGTCATCGGTATTTTTTTTGCTTGCACCACATTATTCATAACCAATAGTGTGCGCGTAAAAATGATGCCACTGGATAATAAATCAGAATTTAACGTTGTTGTTAATTTTCCCGAAGGCACTGCACTACCAACCACGGCCAATTTAACCCACCGTTTAGCATTAAAAGTCAGCCAAATAGCTGACGTGGTCGCAGTGCAAAGCTATGCCGGAACCGCATCGCCCTTTAATTTTAACGGTTTAGTGCGCCATTATTATTTACGCCAAAATCCTTGGCAGGCGGATATTCAAGTACAACTATTGCATAAGCGTGATCGGCAACGATCAAGTCATGACATTGCAGTGGAGACGCGTGAATTACTCGCACCAATTGCACGTCAAGCCGGCGCCAAAATTCAAATTGTTGAAATGCCACCCGGCCCTCCAGTACTACAATCCGTTGTTGCTGAAGTGTATGGCCCCGATGCAGAAACACGTCGCAAACTGGCAACCGACTTAACCGCCATGTTTGAAAAATCCGAACATCTTGATGACGTTGATAATTACATACAAGCCCAGCATCAGGTTTGGCAATTTGAAATAAACCGCGAAAAAGCCCAACGTTATGGCGTTAATTCTGAAAGCATTAACCGAACCTTGGAAATGACAATGGGTGGTTATGTCTTAGGTGATATCAAAGCCAATTCACTACTCGATCCAACTCTAATCATATTGCAGGCTCCGTATTCTGTGCGTGCCGATTACAATCGATTAAGTCAGCTACCAGTTCCCAGCCAAGGCATTCAAAATGGTGATCCCGCATCTGCCAGTATCCCGTTAGCCGAATTGGGTTATTTTACCCGGCAACAACAACAAGCCGTTATATACCACAAAGACTTACGCGCTGTTGAATACGTAACGGCTGAAACCGTTGGTCGATTAGCGGCTCCCATCTATGGCATGGCTGAAGTTGAAGCGCAATTAAAAAATTATACAGCACCCGATGGTGTAAAAGTTTCAGGTGAATACCTCGGGCCACCTGAAAACAGCTCGCAAAGTGCTTTTGAATGGGCAGGTGAATGGACCGTTACTTATGAAACGTTTCGTGACATGGGCTTGGCATTTGCTGTGGCTTTAGTGCTTATTTATATGCTGGTCGTTTGGGAATTTAATAATTTTATTCTTCCGGCAATTGTGATGGCACCCATTCCACTAACACTAATTGGCATTATCCCCGGACACTGGTTGCTCGATGCTGAATTTACCGCAACATCAATGATAGGCTTTATTGCACTAGCGGGCATCATCGTGCGTAATTCAATTTTACTGGTGGATTTCTCAAGACAGGAAGTTGACAAAGGTGTATCCGTACAAGAAGCGTTAATCCAAGCGTGTAAAGCGAGAACCCGCCCTATCTTAATAACAGCGGGTGCGCTGTTAGGTGGTTCATCGGTTATTCTTTTTGATCCTATTTTTCAAGGAATGGCAATATCACTGATGTTTGGCGGTTTGGTCTCAACCTTACTAACATTATTAATCATCCCATTAGGATGTATCAGCGGACGTGCTGCATTTTGTCCCGCATCGTTGGATAACGAAAATTCTCCCTGCAACTTAAATAAAGAGCAACTCAACCAGCAACAAAATAAGCAACAAACATTCTTAGCTGATTCCGTTATTTTCCGTCAACTTAAAAACAGCCGTAATGTTTTAACGTTGTTAATAACAAGTTTGATCACTGAATTCACCACTTCATTGTCGGCTTTTATTAAAACCTTAAAACTGCTGTTTTTAGCCATTATACAATTCTTTAAACAAAAGTTAATTATTTCAGGTGCAGCTCAACAAACAACAGTAACCGCGCCAATAGCACCGG
>CAZEPW010000065.1:0-19362 GCA_964514215.1 uncultured Thioalkalispiraceae bacterium | reverse complement strand
CACCGACCCCAGCATTATGAATGCTGTGCTCTAACCAGCTGAGCTACATAGCCTTTATCGAATTGTATCTTTATATTTGTATATAAAGAGCCGCGCATTTTGCTTTGATCATGGCAAAATGTCAAGCATTAACCGCGACTATTAATTATTACATCTATATAAATCAATAAGTTATATATATTTAGACATTAAATCGAAAGTGCATCACATCACCGTCTTTAACGATGTACTCTTTGCCTTCTAAACGCAATTTGCCGGCATCTTTTGCACCTGCTTCACCATTATACTCAATGAAATCATCATAGGCTGTGACTTCGGCGCGGATGAAGCCTTTTTCAAAATCGGTGTGAATGACTCCTGCAGCTTGTGGTGCTGTTGCGCCTTTGGCAACCGTCCAGCCCCGGACTTCTTTTACACCAGCGGTGAAATAGGTTTGTAAACCTAATAAGTCATGGCCAGCTCGAATAACGCGGTTTAAACCCGGCTCATCCAAACCCATGTCGTTTAAGAATTCCATTAGCTCATCATCTTCTAAGTCGGTCATTTCAGCTTCTATTGAAGCACAAACGGGTACTGTTGGTGCATTTTCTGCATCGGCTATTTTTTTAACGGCATCGAGTAACGGATTATTTTCAAAGCCATCGTCACTGACATTTGCAATGTACATGATGGCTTTATTGGTTAATAAAGCCATACCATGAATGAGCTCTTGTTCATCATCCGTTAATCCCATGGATCGAACCGGTTTACCTTCATTGAGCACCACTTGAATTTTTTCCAATACAGCCAGTTTTACTTTGGCTGACTTATCCCCAGACTTGGCAATTTTTTGGCATTTTTGAATGGCTTTATCAATGCTCTCTAAATCGGCTAGTGCTAATTCAGTGTTAATAACTTCAATATCGCTTTCAGGATTAACTTTGCCATCCACGTGGATAACATCATCGTCTTCAAAACAACGTACCACTTGAGCAATGGCGTCGGTTTCACGAATGGTTGCTAAAAATTGATTGCCTAAGCCTTCGCCTTTTGATGCTCCGGCAACTAAACCCGCGATATCAACAAATTCCATCGTGGTTGGTAATACGCGTTCGGGATTAACAATTGTCGCTAATCTATCCAGACGTGAATCGGGTACTGGAACCACACCAACATTGGGTTCAATGGTACAAAACGGATAGTTTTCTGCTTGAATACCGGCCTTGGTTAGTGCATTAAATAATGTTGATTTGCCAACGTTGGGTAAACCAACTATGCCACATTTGAATCCCATGATTTGTATACCTGATGTTATCAATCTGTCATAAATTAAAAGTGTCGTAACAATTTTAGCTATTTTTTAGTGTGCAATGTATTCATCACAGCATCGAACTTGCCACTAACAATGTCTTGAATTTCTCTTAGAGCATCATCGATACACATATCGATTTGCGCACGATCTGACTTTGATGGTGTTTTTAGGACATAGTCAGAGACATCGCGAGCATTACCGGGATGGCCGATACCCAAACGTAAACGGTAAAATTCTTTACTGCCAAGATGGCTAATAATATCACGCAGGCCATTATGCCCACCATGACCGCCACCTTTCTTTAGTTTCACTGTTCCGGGTTGCAAATCCAGCTCATCATGAACAACCAAAATTTGTTCAACGGCAATTTTATAATATCGCGCCAGCGAATTAACCGCTTGGCCACTGTTGTTCATATAAGTGGATGGTTTTAGCAACCAAACATCTTGAGACACAATCTGGGTTTTACCGGAACTACCGTGAAATTTTAATTCGGGTTTTAAATGAACTGAATGTTGTCTAGTGAGTTCATCCACTAGCCAGAAACCGGCATTGTGGCGCGTATTATCATAGTCTGATCCCAGGTTACCAAGTCCAACAATGAGTTTAATTTGCGCCGACAATGCCATTCCTTTGTGTTACATATTTTAGCTAAACGGATTACTCAGCATCCGTTGCTGCTACGTCATCACCTTCAGTTTTAACTTCAGCTTCACCTTCATCATCAGATTCTTTAGCGCCACGAGCAAGATGCACGCTAGCGATTGATTGATCGTGACCTGCACCGTGAGTTAATTCGATCAACTCAACACCTTTAGGTAACTCTAAATCCGATAAATGCACATTGCCGTTTAATTCAACGCTGGAAAGATCCACATTGATAAACTCAGGTAGGTCGCCCGGTAAACAATGAACTTCAACTTCGGTTGAACTGTGTGTGACGATACCGCCTTCTTTAACACCAGGGCAGTCATCAGCATTAATATAATGCAACGGCACCAACATACGAATCTTAGTATTAGCATCAACGCGTTGCAGATCTAAATGCAACACTGCCATTTTTGCAGGATGACGTTGTAGATCTTTTAGAATAACTTTTTCTTTATTACCGTCCAAATCCAATGTTAGGATATGTGAATAAAAAGCTTCGTGCTCTAAATGATGCATTAATTTTTTGTGATCGGTACTAATTGCTGTGGCTTCTTTATTAGCGCCATAGACAATACCGGGTACAGTTTCTGTGTGACGGAGGCGGCGGCTCGCACCTTTCCCTCGATCAGCTCGAACTGTGGCTTCGATAGTGAAATCTTCTGTGCTCATGGTTCTACTCCTAAATTAAAAATGATCTCGAAAGATCATACTGTGTGATTCAAGACAAAATACCTTAAATCATTTTGTTTCTCCTGCGACCAGAGAAACATTAAAATCACACTAGAAAAACTCTAATATGATAAAAATTCTAATCAATAAACCCTAATCAATAAACATAGAACTTACGGATTCTTCATTACTCACCCGGCGCATGGTCTCAGCCAGCATTTCAGAAATACTCAGTTGCCGTATTTTCTGACAATTTGCGGCTTCAAGCGATAACGGAATAGTATCGGTCACAACTAACTCGTCCAATGACGAACTGGTAATATTAGCGACAGCCTTACCGGATAATACCGGATGCGTACAATAAGCCACGACCCGTTCAGCGCCATGATCTTTTAACGCATCAGCGGCATGGCCAAGCGTGCCGGCAGTATCGACCAAATCATCAATAATGACACAGGTTCGACCACTCACATCACCGATAATATTCATCACCTCGGCTTGGTTGGCTTGAGGGCGCCGTTTATCGATGATAGCCAAATCGGCATCGTCGAGTCGTTTAGCCAGTGCACGCGCACGTACCACACCACCAACATCCGGTGACACTACCATTAAATTGGGGTACTTTTGTCGCCACACATCCCCCAATAACACCGGTGAAGCATAGACGTTATCTAATGGCACATTAAAAAAGCCCTGGATCTGATCCGCATGTAAATCAATGGTTAATAAGCGGTTTATTCCCACACTTTCAAGCATATTCGCCACTGCCCGCGCAGTAATCGGCACTCGCGCAGAGCGCGGTCGCCTATCTTGTCGGGCATAACCAAAATAAGGCATAACCGCAGTAATACGCGCGACAGAGGCGCGTTTCATGGCATCAGCCATGACCACTAGTTCCATTAGGTTATCATTGGTTGGAGCGCAGGTAGGTTGAACAATGAAGACATCGCGACCACGAACATTCTCCATGATCTCAAACATCACTTCACCATCGCTGAAATGATTAACTACGGCTTTTCCCAAGGGTAAATTAAGACGTTTTACAATCTTCTTGGCGAGTTCAGGATTTGCATTACCTGAAAATACCATCATGCCACTTAAAGCCACAGTTCCTCCGAATCGCCCTATTTAATTGTACTGTTCGTACTGTTAGCTATTCGCTTGAGTTTGAACAAAAAATGGCTGGGACGGCAGGATTCGAACCTGCGCATGCTGAGATCAAAACCCAGTGCCTTACCGCTTGGCGACGTCCCAAGAACTCTATTCAATACTGACTTATTCATTCAGTATTTTAAAATCTGATACTTATAAATCCATAACTTTATGCTGGTTTATAAAGAGGCGATATATTACACCCTTTTGCAATAAAACCGGACCATTTTTTTCCTAAAACACCAAAAACATCGTTTGCAAGCTTTGCCGTAGCAAAAGCCGCGAAAACACACGCTCCGGTGCCTGTCATTCGAGCAATACCAAACTGGGATAAATCGTTTAAAGCATCATCCACCTGAGGATATAAATCCCGAACCACCAACTCGCAGACATTTTCCAACGCCGCCGAGTTTTCTTGGAAGTCGCGTATTGTAATCGGTGCGCAGCTTCGGTTCAAACTTCTATGCGAAAAAATTGCCTCGGTAGACACATTAATTGCCGGATTGAGCACCACAAACCAAGGTTCGACAGGATTTATCGAATTTAACTGCTCACCAACCCCTTCAGCCCACGCAGCATGACCATGAATAAACACCGGTAAATCCGCTCCAAGTGTTAACCCTAGCTCAGCAAGTCGCTCCCTAGAGAAGCCACAATCCCATATTTGGTTCAACGCGACCAAGGTAGTGGCGGCATCCGAGCTGCCCCCTCCCAAACCACCTCCCATCGGCAGACGCTTATCAATACGAATATTAACACCTAACGGGCTAGCCACTTCTTGTTGTAGCAAATTGGCAGCACAGACCATCAAATCTTCATCTTCTGCCACACCCGGTAGCTCGGTTTCGCGTTTAATAACACCGTCATCCCGTACTGTAAATTGTAAGGCGTCCCCAAAATCTAAAAATTGGAATACCGTCTGCAAATTATGATAACCATCTTCCCGCTGCCCGGTAATATGCAAAAACAGATTTAACTTCGCAGGAGCTTGCCAAACCCGATAATTATCAACAATTTTCATTTACTTTAATTCGTACCCGCTTGGATTCCAAATGCGACGCGAACACCATCAGAATTCAAATAGCCTCGAACCCCAATAAAATAGAAGCCAAATAGAATAAATAATAGAGTATATATTGGTAAACTAAATAAATAGCCCTTACCCACCAAACTAATAAAATATAGCACTAAAACAAGCGCACTGGCATAACACATGACCCGAGCAAAATGCCAAACAACCCAAAACCGAAAAAACAATAACACGCCATTAAATGCAAATAATCCTGCGGTGACAACCAAAGCTGTCCGAATCTCTAGCCAACCATCAGCACTCAACGACAAATAAAAATTGGCCAAACAAAAAAGCGCCACTGCCGTATTAACAATAAGAATATTTCGAATACCAACTAACATTATTAATTCAAACTCATTTTTTTAAAATCAAATTGTATAACATCACCCTGCCCGGGGGTATTTTTTATTGAATACGGGGGGACTATCAGGTTTTTTTGATGCTTCTTACCGGTACCACGGTATCGCCGACCGGCTAGATCGTAGACAGAACCAAAACAAGACTCCGTAAAACCACCCAGCCAAATTAAACCTTGTCCAGTTAATAGTTCTTCAACTTTGCCACTCACATCGTCAATATAACGAATAGCGCAAGAGCGAATGGATTCAATCGGTTTAAATACAAAATATTGACTATTGAGTGAACGCTGCAAAATAGTCGGGTTCGCCAACAAAGCATTTAGCAAAACAAATTGCTTTATTTCACTATCACGCCGCTTATAAACCCAGATAGGCAGATAAGCGACATTCAACTTCTTGATATCACCAGCTTCTAATGCTGCTAAAGATTCAGAAAAATATCGATTTTTATTGGATTTACCCAGTGATTGATCAAATTCATCCTCAGTAAATAACCCCCAAATAATGGGTGATATAACCAACAAAAAACCAACTAGCAACACCAATCGAAATAACAATGAAATAAAAAATCGGTAATTAGAGACAACCATGTTAAATATACATACAGTTAAATTGTTGAACTAAAAGCTATGAAATAACAACATTTCGACTAAACTTTGAATACTCTATAATAAGTACTCATAAAATGTCTGCTAGTTATAATTTTCGCAATCAATATTTCATCTTTGTTTTTGTTACAACATTATCGCTAATCGTTGCAGGTATCGTGGCAAATAAATACATCCACTTAAACAATGATAAAAATATTGAAAATAGCACATTAGCCGTCAGTATCTCAGATTCTGTTGATTCACTCCACGTCCATATTGATAAAGCCAATAAAGTATTAAACTTATTTTTACTGTCACCATCAAAACTTTATCGGCAACAGTTTTTAATCGAACTGAAACTAGCCAGCAAAAATATTGATAACATCTCCAATCACCAATGGATTATTGATAATACCTTAAAACAAGAAATTAACGATCTTCAAAAAAATATACACAGTTTTTCAAATATTTCAAAAAAATTAATGGATATTAGATTTAAAAATACCGCGGTATTTCCTGCAATAACTATTGCTGAACAAAAAATGGTAGGTATTCAAGCAAATATTATTGATAATATCAATCTTGCTCTGCACGAAATAAGAGAAACAAAACCGATTGATATCGAACTTTATAGCGATCTAGTCAACATGAAAGATAAATGGCGTCGGCTTGTTTTAGCTTTTCGACTTTATTTTATTTATCAAATGGGTTCATTAAACGAAGATGTTTCGATCTCGACAATAAAAAATATAGAACTATATAAAAATGATATTAGCAATATGATTAATACAACATTTTTCCAGTATGAATTAAATGATAATTTAGGGTTTGAGTCTGAAACTGCAATAGCAAATATGAAACCACTATTGCAAAAATGGTTTGATGCTTATGAAGAAATAAAATTAATACAAATAAAAGGACAATGGCGAATTGATGTCTTAATGGTATTAAATGATATCAACCCGATTAACCATGAAATTTACTATAACCTAAATCAAATTGAATTGGCGCTGAATAATTTTATATCCAGCAATATAAAACAACAAGAAACAATGTCCGATTCGATGCAAAATTTTTTATGGTTAATTGTTATGTTGTTTATCAGTATTTTATCCATTATCTATTTTGCTATTGATAAAACATTATTAAAACCTATATCAAATTTAACGCAAAATATCGAAAATGAAAAATACATAAACTCTACTCAGTTTGAAGTCTCTAGCAAGGCCACCGAGATAAATAAATTTTTAACTGTTTTTACTGGAATGAAAAAACAAATTAAATTACGCGAAGAAAAATTAGAATACATGGCGCTACATGATGGTTTAACCTCACTGCCAAACCGTAGTTTATTATTTGATAGAATTAATGTCGCAATCAACAATTATCAACGTTACAAAGAAATGTTTGCTTTATTCATGCTCGATTTGAATAAATTTAAACTTGTCAACGACACATTAGGACATAACATTGGTGATCAGGTTTTAATCCAAGTTGCCTCCCGACTTAAATCAATATTACGAAAAACCGACTCTGTCGCTCGAATTGGAGGGGATGAATTTTCAATATTAATGCTCAATATTGATCAAAAATCTATCAATGATTTAGCGACCAAAATAAATACAAAAATAGCAGAAGCAATTTATATCGATGGCCAAAAAATTCTAATTGGCACTAGCATTGGTATCGCGATATTCCCTACTCATGGTTTTAACAATGAAATGTTAATGCAAAAAGCCGATCTTGCTATGTATTACTCCAAAACACACAACACAGCATTTACAATTTATTATGAAAAATTATCAGATAATCCAGATACTAAACCAACATCCATCAACTCGAAATAAGCCAGTCTTCAATCACAAATCGAATATCTAAAGTATTTTGCTTAATAAACACTTTAGATGGCAAATAAATAGTATTAATTTTTTTATAACGTTTAAACCGAATATTCCACTCATTTTGAGTTAAATGACTTAAACGCCCATAAGCATCTAATTTTTGGTTTGAAATTACGGACTTTGGATTAGCGAGTCCCCGAATCCAATAAAACAAACTTTGAATCGGAATTTGAACTCCCGTAGTTTCAAAAAGTAGTTGCGAGGCATCTTGCGCATAATGCGTTTGATCTGCGGTTTGAATACGAACACCCGTCTGATCGCCATCGAGTTGCACTGCGCCAGCACCAAATGGGCCACTTAAATGGATTTTATAGTGTTGCGCTTGTTGTTTCCAAACTACCGATAAGTGCCAAACTTCAGCTTTGTTGGACACTGCCAAACGCGCATTAATTTTCCAGTCTGAAATTTGCTTTAATTGAGCCTGACGCAGCAACCATTCCATCTCTGGATCGGCAACAGTATCGGGTTTTATAACCGTAGTACACGCAGTTAAAAAAAATAAAAAATAAAACCCTAAACTGTGATAAGCAAATGCACTAAAATTATTTATTAAAACGTTTAATGACATGCAATAATAATTCGTGATCCGGTGTGGCTTTTAAGGCTTCATCCCATAATGCTTTTGCAGATTCTTGTTCACCCATAACCCATAAAACTTCACCAAGGTGGGCAGCAATTTCAGGATCTTTCATTAATGCAAATGCTTCGCGTAAATGCTTAATAGCCTCACTGGTATTACCCAGACGGTATTGAATCCAACCCAAGCTATCTTTAATTGCGGCATCATTAGGGCGTAATCGATGTGCCCGTTCAATGTATTCTAAAGCTTCCGCATAACGATCGGTTCTGTCGGCGAGTGTATATCCCAAAGCGTTTAGTGCCTGCGCATTATTGGGTTCACGCGCTAATATATTCTTTAAATCGTCTTCTGCAACATCAAGTCGATTTAATTTATCGGCCATTAATGCCCTCGCATACAATAGCTGAGTGTTATCCGGCAAAGACGCTAATGATTCAGTATAATGATTAAAGGCATCACCATATTTTTTAGCATTACGTAAAATCTCACCTTCGGCGACTAAAATTCGTAATTCTTGCTCTGCCGATTGAGTTGGTAAGTCTTGTAAAAATTTTCTGGCAACGTCAACGCTTTCTTCACGCGCAATCAATAGCGACAATTTTATTTTGGCATCGATATAATAATGGCCACCATTTATAACACTATACCAGCGGCGTGCTTCACTATAATTTTCCCGATGTTCGGCGATTTGTCCCAAATAATAATGAGCTTCATCTTCACGTTTTTTGCGTTCAACCAACTTTAAAAATTTAGTTTCGGCATAATCCAAATCACCTGCACGTAAAGCCAACAATGCGACTGCAAATGTGGCATCGATATTATCTTTTTGCTCTACTAATACTAACTCAAATTGTTTTCTGGCATCGCTAAGTCGCTTATCGTCAACCAATTTACGCGCATAATACATTCTGAGTTCAGCATTAGATGAGTTCTCCTTAAGCGCTGACTCTAATAGACCAAAAGCCTTAATTTTTTTCTTTTGACGAAATAACACATTACTGCGAAAAATTTGTGCTTTAGTCCACTTTGGCTGCAACAAAACCACTTGATTTAATGCTGTTACGGCAACATCCAACTCTCCCACCAAAGAAGCTAATTGACCATAAGCAAACTGTGCAAACGCATTTTTCTGACGGGATTTCACTAATTTTTTCATCACTTCCAAGGCTGTTGCCTTATCACGTTCTTTGCTCAATAAAGACGTTATCAATAAAAACCCCTGTTGTTGATTTTTTTTAGCCGCTGCTAATATTTTTTCAAAATGGAACAATGCAACATCAACATTACCCTGACGCAAATACATACTACCGAGGACTTGATGTACTTCAGGATTTTCAGGATCAATTTTGACCCAATGCTTTGCTATTTTTAAAGCACTGTCATTATCACGAGAGAAAATAGCAATTTGCGTGGCTCGCTCAGCAATTTTAGGATCATTTGACATTAATGCCGCTTTATCGTATTGCTGCACGGCAACATCCAAATTTCCACGCTGTCCAGCGACTTCAGCGGCCATTAACCTGAACAGTAATTCAGCACTTAACGCCGTTGATTCTTCAGGCTCAACGGTGGTACTTGGTTGGACAGCTTTTAATTCTTTCGCCGGTTGGTCGGATTTCGTAACCTTGCTAACTTTAGTCTGACTCGTTGTAGCCTTAATATTTTTATGGAATTCAGCTGGTTTACTGTTACTCACTGGTACTGGAGTTGAGCAAGCCTGTAAAAAAAGGCTTAAAATCAACGTAATAGCGGATTTTGATGTGATATTACTAGTAATTATGTTCATGTAGGGACTCTATTTGAATTTTAATCTAATTTTTCACTCTATATTATTAACTATAACCAACTTTTCCTCAAATTACCTTTATAATGTGCATGCTATTATAATATTGTGGCATAGGCTGCTAATTAATAGGAATTTAAGTAAGGTTTATATTGTGACATTATTGGCATTTGGAATTAATCATAAAACAGCTCCGATTGATATACGGGAAAAGGTTGCCTTTGCGCCTGAAAACGTTACCACAGCGCTAACTGATCTCACCAAAAATTCACCGGTCACTGAAGCGGCAATAATTTCCACCTGCAATCGCACCGAACTGATCTGCGAATTAGAGTTTCCTGATATTGATTCAGTGCTCTATTGGTTTGGAAAGTACCACCATATTGAACACAATATTCTTAAACCTTATGTCTATAACCATCCCGACAAAGAAGCCGTGCGCCACATACTCCGTGTCGCAAGTGGTTTGGATTCACTGGTATTAGGTGAACCACAAATTCTTGGACAAGTAAAAACTGCATATGTTCAAGCAAATGAAGCCGGCACAATGGGCAGTTTATTAAACCAATTATTTCAACATACCTTTTCAGTCGCCAAGCAAGTTCGCACCGATACGGCGATTGGCTCCAGCGCTGTTTCAGTTGCATTTGCCGCGGTTAGCCTTGCCAAACAAATTTTTTCAAATTTAAATGAGCACACGGCATTATTAATTGGTGCCGGTGAGACAATTGAATTAGTTGCTCGGCATTTAAAAGATCAAGGCATTAAAGATATTATTATCGCTAACCGAACAATTGAAAATGCCCAATCACTCGCATCACAATATGATGGCACCGGTATCGCAATTGCCGACATGCCCGACCACCTAGCCGATGCCGATATTATTATTTCGTCCACCGCCAGCCAATTACCCATTCTAGGTAAAGGTGCAGTTGAACGAGCAATGAAAAAACGCAAACATCGACCGATGTTTATGGTCGATATAGCCGTACCACGCGACATTGAACCCGAGGTTGCCGACCTAAAAGACATATACTTATACACCGTTGACGACTTAACCCAAGTTATTGAAGAAAACCAACGTTCGCGCCAAGAAGCCGCACTTCAAGCAGAAGAAATCATTGAAAACCAAGTCGTACATTATATGAAATGGCTGCAATCGCTAGAAGCCGTTAGCACCATACGCAACTATCGTGCCCGAGCCGATAAATATCGCGATGAATTAACCCAAAACGCAATAAAACAAATTGCTTCCGGTAAAAATGCAGATGTTGTTATTAAAGAATTATCACGTAAACTAACCAACAAATTGGTTCACGCCCCGACTGTCCAAATTCATCAAGCAGCTTATGAAGGTCGTAAAGAATTCATTAAAATTGCACATGAATTATTAGACATTAAAAATGATTTAGACGAGTAACGCAATGAAAGAATCCCTGCTGTTAAAGCTAGACGCTCTTGCCGAGCGCCTAGAAGAAATTAATGCACTGTTATCTGATCCCAGTGTTATATCCGATCAAAATAAATTTCGTGCGCTCTCGCAAGAACACGCGCAAGTCTCTCCCGTGGTTGATTGCTTTAATCAATTTAAAACCACACTTGTCACCATTGACGATGCTAATGTCATGCTGCAAGAAAAAGACAAAGAGCTTCAAGAATTAGCCCAAGAAGAATTAAAAGAAGCCAAAGCCCAACAAGAAACACTTGAAATGGAACTGCAAAAATTATTATTGCCAGTAGATCCTAATGACAGTAAAAATACCTTTGTAGAAATACGTGCTGGCACCGGTGGTGACGAGGCAGCATTATTTGCCGGAAATTTATTTCGCATGTATTCACGCTTTGCAGAAACAAAAAAATGGCAAATTGAAGTTATGAGCCAAAATCAAGGTGAACACGGTGGTTATAAAGAAATTGTTATTCGTGTCAGTGGCCAAAATGTCTATTCACAATTAAAATTTGAATCCGGTGGCCATCGAGTGCAACGCGTTCCCGAAACTGAATCACAAGGTCGAGTACACACCTCGGCCTGTACTGTTGCGGTCATGCCCGAAGTTGATGAAATTGAAGCCATTGAAATTAATCCTGCCGACTTAAAAGTCGACACCTTTCGTGCCTCTGGTGCAGGTGGACAGCACGTTAATAAAACCGATTCGGCTATTCGTCTAACCCACCTACCAACCGGGCTTGTTGTTGAATGTCAGGATGAACGCTCGCAACATAAAAATCGCGCGCGAGCCATGTCAGTATTACAAGCAAAATTACAAAGCCAAGAACAAGAAAAACAAGACAAAGAACAAGCCGATACCCGAAAATCACTCGTTGGTAGTGGTGATCGTTCCGAACGAATCCGAACCTATAACTATTCTCAAGGTCGTGTAACCGATCACCGCATTAATCTAACCCTGTATAAACTTGATGAAGTGATGGAAGGCAAATTATCCGATCTAGTCGAACCACTCATCAGCGAACACCAAATGGATCAACTCGCCGCAATGGGTGATTAATTTAAAATTAAATGAATATTAAAACAGCCCTTAACTGGGCTAGTTCAGAACTTAGCAACATTCAACACACCGCACAACTCGATGCCGAAATACTGCTTGCAAAATCATTAAACAAAAACCGCAGTTACCTTTATACTTGGCCAGAACAAGACCTAAACGCAGCACAAATACAACACTTCCAAGAATATATTAATAAACGAAAAACCGGCATCCCAATTGCTTACCTACTTGGCAACAAAGAATTTTGGTCACTAAACTTTACAGTAACAACCGACACCTTAATCCCAAGACCTGAAACCGAGCTATTAGTCGAACACGCTTTAGAACTAATACCAAAACAAGCATCATGGCAAATAGCCGATCTTGGTACCGGTAGTGGTGCGATTGCACTTGCTATCGCCTCAGAGCGCCAGCAATGCCAAATTACCGCAATTGATAAATCAAACGCAGCACTCGACATTGCCATCAAAAATGCGCACAATAATAACATCAGCAATATTACATTTATACAAAGCAATTGGTTTGAGAGATTAACCGAGCAGCAATTTAATATTATCATCTCAAACCCACCGTATGTAGCTAATCACGACCCGCTACTATTACAAGGTGATGTTCAATTTGAACCAGACTCTGCTTTAAAATCGGGAATTGATGGCTTAGAGGATATAACAAAAATAATACAACAAGCCCCAAAGTATTTACTGAATGGCGCTTGGTTATTATTAGAACATGGCTTTGAGCAACACAAACTCGTGCAACAATTATTTAAACATTGTCATTATGAAAACATTAAAACTCAACATGATTTAAGCGGGCAAGCCAGAATTACCTTTGCCCAACTAAATAAAAATGACTAACACCATGAATAACGATCAACTACTACGCTACAGCCGACACATTTTATTACCACAATGTGATGTTAGCGGCCAAGAAAAATTACTAGCAGCACATGCCGTTATCATAGGCTTAGGCGGATTGGGATCACCCGTTGCACTTTACCTAGCCGCAGCAGGTGTTGGTGAACTCACCTTTGTCGATTTTGATACAGTCGAAGTGTCAAACCTACAACGTCAAATAGCACACCAAACACAAAACTGCGGCAACAGTAAAGTTGAATCAGCCAAACAATCAGCAATCGAATTAAACCCCGATGTTAAAATTAATACCATAAATAAAAACATTCGCAATAGCGAATTACAATCGTTAATAGCAACAGCCGATGTTGTATTGGATTGTACCGATAATTTTTCAACACGATTCAATATTAATAAATACAGTGTTATTGAATCAACACCACTGGTTTCCGGTGCCGCGATTCGCATGGATGGCCAAGTAAGTGTTTTTAACCAACACCAATCCAGCCCTTGTTATCAATGCTTATATAAAGACCAAGGTGATGCAGAAGAACGTTGCAGTGACAACGGCATACTCGCCCCCGTGGTAGGAATCATCGGCTGCATTCAAGCAACCGAAGCAATTAAAATATTAACAGGCATAGGCAATACACTTGATTCCCGAGTATTAATACTCGATGCCAGTAATATGGAGTGGCGTAGTATCAAACTAAAAAAAGATCCAGCTTGCACTGTCTGTCAATAATTAACTAACAAAAAAATAGACTAAACTAATTATAACAAACACAAACCGAGTGAAACTACTATGACTGATTCAAATCCATTCCAAACACCAGAATCTGACGTATCGCCAACACCAGCCAACACCCAAAATACTAATGCCAATAAAGTGATTATTTGCAATTCGGTCGCAACACTAAATGGTGCCAGTTGGATTGTTGACGGATTTAAAAACTTTGCCACCAGCCCGTTCACTTGGTTATTAGCAGTTTTTTTATATTTATTAATGCTAGGAACATTATCCATGTTACCTTTTGTTTCTATTATCAGCACCATCATCGCACCAATATTCATGGCCGGACTGATGATTTGCGCAAAACAAAATAAATATAACCAACAGTTTTCCATTAATAATTTATTCGACGGTTTCAGACTAAACGGTGGCAAGCTTGCCGGTTTAGGCGCAATTTATTTTGGCATGATTATTTTAATATTTATGGTATTTGGCGCTATTATGCTAGTAATGGTGTTTAGCAATGTAGCAAATATTGAGTCACTAGCTGATCCAAGTAATTTTTCTGCCAATACCGTACTTATTTTTTTATTGTTCTTATTAATTGCGTTAGCGATTATGATTCCTATCATCATGGCATTTTGGTTTGCTCCAGCCCTAGTAATTTTTCATAACATTGAAATATTCGACGCAATTAAACTCAGCTTCACGGGCTGCATGAAAAACGTAATGCCGTATTTAATTTACAGCATAGTGTACATAGTGGTTTATTTACTCGCAATTATACCCGTCGCAATATTGGCTATCTTTTTAGACACCAACGATCCAAACCCGATTTTAATAACCTTAATGGTCTTAACCGGTTTAATAGAAGCATTAATATTAACCGCAACATTTATTACTTCATTGTTTGCGAGTTATGAAGATATATTCACTACCGAGCCATAAGAAATGATTATATAATTACAATTATTATTAATTAATAAACCTGAGCTCGGCATAAGAATAACGGTTATTTTTTGATAACCCAAATTTTAAAACACTCATCACTCCGATGGTATTAATAAATGCTTATCACATTCACAGTCGGAATCTAAAGTTTAAATACCAATATTTTCAGGTTGCGCTAATAATATTCTTACACAAATCTGAAGTTAATTAAATTTATTACGCGACTTTTTCTTTGGGTAATACTTAACAAACTCAAATAACTTAAAATCGCTATCTTGAGTCCAAATTAACGCATCAAATTTTTTTGCTGTTGCGTAAATAATACTGTCTGCTAATGGCAATTTGTATTGAACACCATACTGAGCCGCATCAACAGCCAAAGCTCCATCTAACGCAACGACACTCCCTTGTTCCATATGAGCAATAGCTTCAAGAGCCATATCCTCACCTCGTTGACGTAAAATACATTTAAAAACTTCAGTAATGGTGATGCTTGGTACTATCAACTTTTCAATATCTTCGATAGCACGTGAAAATAGTGTCGCGTTATCATCACCCGCAAAATAAGACAACCATGCGGAGGAATCTATAACATTCATATACGATCTTTATCACGCTTTACTTGGGTATCAATTCCTTTTAAAAATCCTTTCATTTTCTTCATTGGTTTGATCGGGATCAGCTCTATACGATTACGATAGGTAAGCATTTGTATTTTTTGGCCTGAAACTATACCCATAGATTCTCGCACCTCTTTAGGAATAACTATTTGAAATTTAGGCGAAACCGTCACGGCTTTCATGTCGAACACCTCATCGATAGGAATATAGTATTACTATATGTCTATCGATAAATATTGTCAACCACATAACTTCTTGCTAACAGCATGTTGCTCTTAAAAACTTAACAAGTTTCATATGCTTAACCATTTTCCTGAGACAACAAAAATTTAGAATATTTTCCATCACATACTAAATTATCATGTATTTCATTTTCATTAATAATAACCTGAGTACTTTTACCATAATGGTTATCCTCTCTTGAATCTGACAATAGTTTATCAAGGGATATCAAAAAATGTTTCTCTGGCATAGTCGGTTCACCAAGGTAACCTAATGCAATATAAACGGGCATATTTCTTTTATTAGAAAAATGTTGATAACGTTGAGCTTGATACAGCGATCCCCAACTAATTTCATTTTTTTTGCCGCTACGGTAACACCCCGATCGATATTTACATTCAATTGCAAATTCAGCTCCCGAACTATTTTTAACAACTAAATCAGGATTACCATTCGATTCAACTTTAATACCAGAATCAAAACCTTTATCGGGAGTCCATTCTAATATTGTAAATTTTTTATTTTTTACTAAGTTAGTTGCAACGCAGATCTCATAGCGCCGACCTTTTAACAGGTTTTCATATTTAGGATCATCAAAGTTAATATCAAATACGGCTGCCTCCCTTTTAATTTTTTCAAATTCCTTAGATAACGTCGAATATGATAATTGCATTTCCGATATTGTAGTTTTATGACGTGCAGCAGATTCTTTGTCAAACAAATTTTTTAACCGTTGTTTATAACGTTGTTTTTCTTTATTTTGCTCAATTATATCGAGTTTTATACTTTGCTGTTTAAATTTTCCACTTAATATTTTATACTCAGTAGAAATACTATTGGCTTGTTGTCTATAAAAATCTACCTCATGAATATACTTCTCATTAATATTTTCAGAAGATCTTCTAATTTTCTTTCGTTTATTACCCAATAGAAATACATTTAAAAACAAAAGCACCACTATCAATAAAATATTTAGAATTATATTAAACCAATTTTGAGAAATAAAACCATTATATACTTTATATCCAATATCAACGTGATGACTTTTAATAAAATATATTCGATGTTTAAACTTTACATATTGCCATTTTCCAGATTTACCAGAATATTGATAAGAAAGTGTTGAATATGCTGACATATAAATAGAACGTTGATTGGTATCATTTTGTACAGGATAAAGTTGAATAGAGTGATCGGAATTGTTTTTTACTACTTTATTTAAATTAATAAATCCAACTAAATTAAGAATAGAGTGGTTATTTTTAATCACTAGAATTGTATCTAATAAAACCAAAAAAATTAACATGAAAATTAATTTTTTCATTATTTTAGCTATGGCAATTCGTTAAATCAAAAATATTAGCTGATCCAGCATCTATCACATTTGGCGGATCACCATAAAATCCCCCCATAACTAAAGCATTTCCATCAGAACTAAAACTTAACGAATTACCAAAAAAATTTCTAGCCTTAGGCGATTTTGCTACAATTGTTTTAACCCAAACCCAGCCCTTATTTTTATCAAATAATTGCACGACACCTGAATCAATAACAGCCGAAGAATCACCAAAGGATTCACCAGTATCTAATGGTATAAATGTTTGTAAATTATCGACCGAACGTTCCACTTGATAATAACTGGCTTCACCACCAGAAACAGGTGGGTTCCAATTAAGTGCCACGTTAGTATCATTAATGACAACCGCTTGTACTTGCTGAGGTTTACCGGGTTTAGCAATAACAAAAGGATTGATAGTAATTTGCTCTGTGGTCACATTAGCAATAATTTCACTAAATGTGATACTAATAAAACTTCCAATAATAACATCAGACTCCCCAGAGGAAGGAATCGTCTTAAAAATTTGAGGCGGTGTGGTATCTTTTTCCGGAAGAGCAGGTATTTCACCGCCTCCGCCGCCACCACAAACTAATAAAGCGGATGCAAAAAACGTAAGTAATAATAAATAGAAAATTAAATTTAGATGTATATACACATATTACCCTAATATTTAAATTAATTAACGAAAATTATATAAAACAGTCAAACCTGCATAATATTAGCAAAAAATTCAGCACACTTTGAAATACACAATATCTAATTGTTATTTTTATAATCCAAATTTTAAACCAACCGTCATTTCGGTAATATTTTAAGCCGAAATCCAGAGTTAAAACTTAAAGATTATAAATTATAACTAATTTTTTTTATATCGATCTGGGGCTATGTTAGTTAGCTATATAGCTAAACACAAAAAATTATGATTTTGGAACTATATAGCCAGAAATATTTGCAATAAAACTAGAAACTTCTTGATCAATAGTTGATGAATTTGAACCAGTTACTCGAATTTTAATAAAATGTTTTTTCTGGCCACGAATAAATAAATAACTTATTTTTTTTGATAATCCGTCAGTACTAACAATACTATAACTTGAGGTTAAGTATAATGGTGAAAGCGTCATATTAAAAGGAAGAGCTTTAATTGATTTATAAAGTCCCGATTTAACTCCCAATTTCACATCATTTTGTGCCTGAATAAATTGTTTATTAACATGAGCTCCTTCAAGTCCATTCTTAATATTCTTTATACCTAAATCATAAACTATTACTGTTATAACAATACCTGTTTTACTCTTAAAATTTAAAGCATAACCAAGCCTTAAATCATCATAATCTTTTTTATTTTCTAATGTGAAATTATTAATTTTATTAGGAAAATCAAATATTTTATTTTTACATTTGATATTAGCATCTAACAAAGGCTTCTTTGTAAAGTAGTAACTACCACTCCCCATATGAATTTCTTTGTAATATTTTTCATTCATTGTATACGTAAATTTTTCACCTTTACATTTTTTATTAGCATAATCATTAAGTTTCTGCTCCATATCAGAGCTAGAAGCAAAGCCATTACCGCTCAACCTGACAAAATGACTACCGTCTGGGTTTTCATTTTCATCATTGATGATAATCCATGCACATGATGTTAACAAAAATGGTAATAATGCTATTACTACTAATCGTAAATATTTCATGGTTATCTTGTTATTTCCTTTTTTTGTTGCGTAAATTATGATTGAGTTCTGTATACAGAGCTTGTCAGCCAGTTTTATTTGTTAGTTTATCCTCCTTTAAATAAAAATAAATACATATGTCGGTTTTCAAAAATATCGTATACCTTGATTGTTACAAAATTTCTGCTGTTGGGCTTCGTTACTCTCACCCAACCTATAATGGCTGTGTAGTGATCTAATGATTTTAGACATTTTTTTAAAAATATAAATTCAATAAATAGTACAACTTAATTTCAAGCAATCGTACCCCTTGATTTATTTATATAAGCTTGATTAAATGACAACTCTATCTCATCTTGTAGCACCGCTGTTTTCATAGCTTGATGCGCTACAAACTTAAAAGCATTAATTA
>CAZEPW010000064.1:0-19864 GCA_964514215.1 uncultured Thioalkalispiraceae bacterium | reverse complement strand
CGACTTAATTTGTTTATTTAAATTATATTTGCTTATCCCGAGTTCAGGTTAAATAGTAATAGCTTGGGATGGGTATTTTTCAACCTCCAACAAAAAAGGCTTAAAACCCAATAATTTTTTTTGATCATAGAGTGTTAACGAGTTTGCAAAAACGTGTTTTGTAATTGTTTTTATATATTTCATATTGCATTATAAATATCGTATAAAGTACTTAAAAAATAACTCTAACGAAGAACCCTATTTATATGCTTACTTATAACAATATTCGATTTTCAGTGATTTTCGCCAGCTTTTTTTTGAGTTTAGTTTCTTGTGGCGGTATGCCAGATAAGGGTAACTCAAATCAATCCAGTTCGATGATGCAGAAGAGCATGTCCATGAAAATGGAATTTTTTGTATTATTTAAAAAAGATACTTCTTATTTAGACATAAGTGAACTTAATGGCACCTTACCGGAACACAGCCATAAAGTCATAAAATCGAAGAAAGTATTTATTTACTCTTTTTCATCACATAAAAATTATATGGAAGCAAAAGATATTTTGGCTAATGCAGCAATTGTGCAACGCGTTGCAAATGCTAAGAAATAAATTTACGCCCTTCACTTAAAACAAACTCTTTAAACGTTTGGGTTATCGGCGATAGCCGTTTTTCTTTTCGATGCACTAAATACCAGTGACGCATAATGGGAAAGCTCTCGACATTTAATATAACCAGACGATTGGTTTCTAGTTCCAGTTCAATGGTGTGAATCGAAACGACTCCCAAACCCATTCCGGCCTGCACGGCTTGTTTAATCGATTCATTCTCATTCATTTCCATGCTCGAAGTAATGGATAGATTATGCTCCGCAAAAAACCGCTGCATAGCTGTTCGGGTTCCTGAACCCTGTTCACGTACTACAAAGGTTTGAGCTTGTAGCTCAGACAACGCTATTGGTTGATTATCAGTCAGCGGATGATCCGGTGCAGCAATCACCACCAACGGGTTATCTGCAAAAACTTCGGTTATTAAATCAGCATCGTCAGGGGGGCGGCCCATAATAACAATATCCTTCTCATTATCAGCCAATTGGCGCAATAACTGTTCCCGGTTAGTCACGTCCAAACTTACCGTTGCGCCCTCATAACGTTTATTAAACTTGGATAACATGTGGGTTACAAAGGCATTAGCAGTAGTGGCAACGCTAATCTCCAGACGACCCGATTTTAAGCCTTTTAAGCGTTCCAACACTTCTTCGGCTTCTTCTAATTGATGCGCAATTGACTTGCAGTAATGGTACATCTCCCGTCCAGCCTCGGTTAAATAGATTTTCCGACCCAATTGTTCAAACAATGGTAAACCAACATTTTGTTCTAACTGTTTGATTTGCATAGAAACGGCTGGTTGACTCAGATGCAATTGCTTGGCTGCCTTGGTGTAACTCAGAAGTCGCGCAACGACTTCAAAGACCTCAAGTTGTCGAAAAGTTATATTCATAAGGTTTTACTTATCGTAATCATCAATATATTTGAGTATCAATTATGAATGATCCTGCGTAAGGTAGCAAAACTTTCTGGTAAAGTTGGATTATCGCATTTTAAACCAGCATTGAATAATCACTTCTAGTGATAATTTAAGATTACCAAACCGAATTATTTTAATAAGTAGGAGATCATAATGGATCAATCAGCACGGTATGCAGACCTTAGTCTGGATGAAGATACACTTTTAAAAGAAGGCGGTCACATTTTAGTGGCTTACACAATGACACCGATGCCTGGATTTGGTGGTTATTTAGAAACAGCAGCACATTTTGCAGCAGAATCATCAACGGGTACCAACGTTGAAGTATCAACAACGGATGACTTCACTAAAGATTTAGATGCAATGGTCTACGAAATTGATGAAGCCAAAGGCATCATGAAACTTGCTTACCCTTGTGGTTTGTTCGATCGTAACTTAATCGATGGCCGTGCCATGGTTGTATCTTTCTTAACACTTGCGATTGGTAACAACCAAGGCATGGGTGACGTGCAATGCGCACAAATGATTGATTTCCATGTACCTAAGCAAATGCTTGATATTTTTGATGGTCCGTCAAAAGACATCACCGATCTTTGGAACATTTTAGGTCGCTCACGTACTGAAGGTGGTTACATCGCCGGTACTATCATCAAGCCTAAACTGGGTCTTCGTCCTAAGCCTTTTGCAGAAGCCGCTTACCAATTTTGGTTGGGTGGTGATTTCATTAAAAATGATGAACCTCAAGGTAACCAAATTTACGCGCGCATGAAAGACGTGACACCATTGGTTGCAGACGCAATGAAACGTGCTCAAGACGAAACTGGCGAAGCAAAAATCTTCTCCGCAAACATCACTGCAGATGATCATCACGAAATGTGTGCTCGTGCAGATTACATTTTAGAAGCATTTGGTGAAAACGCACATCACGTTGCTTTCTTGGTTGACGGTTATGTTGGTGGTTGTGGCATGGTAACAACGGCTCGTCGTAACTACCCTGATCAATATTTACATTATCATCGTGCGGGTCATGGTGCGGTAACATCACCGTCATCAGTTCGTGGTTATACTGCATTTGTATTAGCAAAATTGTCTCGTCTTATGGGGGCTTCGGGTATCCACGTGGGTACCATGGGTTTCGGTAAAATGGAAGGTGGTGCTGACGATCGAAATATCGCATACATGATTGAACGTGATAGTGCTGATGGTCCAGTTTATCATCAAGAATGGTTCGGCATGAAACCAACAACACCTATTATTTCTGGTGGTATGAATGCCTTACGTCTTCCTGGTTTCTTCGAAAACCTCGGTCACGGTAACGTTATTAATACTTCGGGTGGTGGTTCATACGGACACATCGATTCACCTGCTGCTGGCGCAAAATCATTACGTCAAGCATACGATTGCTGGAAAGAAAAAGCCGATCCAATCGAATACGCTAAAGAGCATAAAGAATTTGCTCGTGCATTCGAATCATTCCCGGGTGATGCAGATACATTGTTCCCAGGTTGGAGAGACAAACTAGGCGTTCATAAATAAGTAAACGCTGTCGTTAAAAAGAGCCTCTGCCCTGTTTTATGGCAGGGGCTTTTTTTTCAATGCTTATTCTAAAATTCATTTTAGTTTCATCAATAATTTTAGAATAATTATTACCACACAGGATTAAACTCATGAGCAATCAAGATCACAACATTGATGTCGAACAATACAAGATCAACGAAGAACCCTACTATGAAGCAATGGCTGATGAAGTAACATTATATGAAGCAGCTTATGCTGCACGCCTGCCTGTTATTGTAAAAGGCCCAACCGGTTGTGGTAAATCGCGTTTTATTGAACACATGGCCTACAAATTAAATAAACCGTTAATAACCGTGGCCTGTAATGAAGACATGACCGCATCGGATTTAGTGGGTCGCTATTTATTAGACGCCAATGGCACGCGCTGGTTAGATGGACCATTAACAACTGCAGCACGTATTGGTGCGATTTGTTATCTTGATGAAATTGTCGAAGCACGACAGGATACTACCGTGGTGATTCATCCATTAACCGATCACCGCCGTCAATTACCGTTGGACAAAAAAGGCGAGCTTATTAATGCCCACCCTGATTTTCAACTGGTTATTTCATATAACCCCGGTTATCAAAGCATGATGAAAGATCTCAAGCAATCCACCAAGCAACGTTTCACCGGTTTGGATTTTGATTATCCTGATTCAAAAGTTGAAACGGCCATTGTTACTAAAGAATCAGGCATTGCAGCAGACCTTGCAGCAAAGCTGGTTAAAATTGCACACACCGCGCGCCACTTAAAAGGCCACGGTCTGGATGAAGGAATTTCAACACGCTTATTGGTCTATGCCGCCACACTGATGAACAACGGCATCGAAGCAAAAGCGGCTTGCAAAATGGCATTAGTAACCCCTATCACCGATGACAAAGATATTCGGGAAACCCTAGTTCATTCGATTGATAGTATTTTTGCTTAATCGTTAGCACGATTTAATCGCTAAAATAGACAGAAAAAAATGACAACTGAAACTGAATATCCCGACTACCGGAAAAAACTAAAATGTAGTTTCGAGCAAATTGATGATTGCTTTGATGACTATATGAAAGACAGCTTGCGTCGTTTAAGTAATGAAGGAGTAGAAGATTACTTAAAAGGTGCATCGATGGTGTGCATGATAGGCCGTGGCTTTGAGCCCGTGTTGGTTTATCTCGAAGAAATGCCCGGCATGGCACACAAGCTAGGCGAAGAAATGCTTAAAATGATATCGCAAGCCGTTTGGGATATGTCACGTACACCAAATGGCAATTCAATCCCACCGTTTATGCAATGCTTGCCTGAGGCCGCGCGCCGTTTGGGTAGCAGCGAACAAATGAAAAACTTCATCGACATTATTTTCGAAATGATGCACGCAACAACCGGTTCCATTCACGGACATCACACCACCTTTCCAAGTCCCGGCTTACCGGATTTGTTACAAAGAATACCTTACTTACTCAGCCAATTGTCACTCGAAGGTTTAAAAAACTGGATGACCTATGGTGCACGTAATTATAACGATCATCCCGAGCGCCAACGTGATTATTTTACCTTGCAATCGGCTGATGCAAAAGCCATGTTACAACGCGAACGCCACGGCACCTTGTATATGGATCACGAACGGCAAATCGATTATTACCTACGTAGCATGTGGCAGCTCGAAGAATATGTTGTACCCTATTCACTTGGCTTCGATGAATTACGCAAACCACAACCGTATTACGATCAACTCGGCATGCGTGTGCCTGATGTATTTGATGAACTAAATGGTGTCTCCGGTATGGATCGATACCGCATTGTGCTAGCACACATGGCCGGCCATAAGCGCTGGTCAACCAGACAAATTGCCGATAACCTGTCGCCGTTCCAACGTGTTGCCGTCGAAATATTTGAAGACTCGCGCATTGAAACATTAATGCTCAGAGACTATCCCGGTTTAAAAAAATACTTGTTGGCACTACATCCAATCCCCGTTGAAGGCAGTTGTAACAATGAAACCACATCGTGCATTCGTCATCGCCTCGCGATGCTCTCGCGTGCCATTTTGGATGAGAATCATGGCTACCAACACCCGGTGGTGCTCGAATACGTCGAAAAATTTCATAGTATATTAAAAGACAGCGCAGAATCAGATACCAAAGCAATGCTGATGTTGGCCATTTCGTTTACCGCTAAAACACGCATGCAGAGTGATCAACTTCCGAAAATTCATTTTGAGAATACCCAAGTAGACTACCGTGATGATAATCGTCACTTATGGGTCTTTATTGAAGAAGATGATGAACCTGAAGACATTCAAGCGAAACCACAACAAACAGACGAACAGGTTCCCGACGGTTTACCACCGCGCCACTATCAAGAATGGGATTACAATAGCAACAGCTACAAACCAGACTGGGTCACGTTATATGAATCACTGCACCCCCCCGGTAATGCTGCCGATATTGATAAAATTTTAGACAAACATTCTGCGCTCGCAAATTATTTAAAACGAATTTTGGATTTATTAAAACCACAAAACTACGTTCGAGTTCGATATCAAGAAGAAGGCAGCGAACTGGATCTCGATGTTGCAATTCGTTCAATTATTGATTTTAAAAGCGGCGCACAACCCGACCCTCGAATCAACATGAGCCATAAACACGATGGCCGCGATTTTGCTGTGTTATTATTAATGGATTTATCGGCTTCATTACACGAAATACCCGAGGGTTGCACTCAATCCATTTTAGAACTCAGCCGCGAAGCCGTTACCTTACTCGGTTGGTCAATCGAACAACTCGGTGATAAATTTGCCATTGCCGGTTTTCATTCAGACACCCGCCATAATGTTCGTTACCATCACCTAAAAGGGTTTACCGAACATTGGGATGATCAAGTAAAATCACGTTTGGCTGCTATTGAAGCCGGTTATTCAACACGAATGGGCGCGGCTATCCGTCATGCTTCGCATTATCTTGAAGGCCAAAAAGCGGAGAAAAAATTATTATTAATTTTAACCGATGGCGAACCATCGGATATTGATGTTAATGATGAAAAATTATTGATTAATGATACCCATAAAGCAGTGGATGAATTATCATCTAAAGGCATCTACACTCATTGTATTAGTCTCGATAAAAAAGCCGATGATTATATTGGTGATATCTTTGGTAACAACGGTTATACCGTCATCGATAATGTCGAAAAGTTACCCGAAAAATTACCCAAACTATTTATGTCATTAACCGCCTAAGTTTCTCATGAAAAATAGTATTACAGCAGCAATTGAGTTTTCATTTAAAGGTAAAAACCTGAGTCCATCTATCACCATCGAACTTGATTCCTATCTGGTTAATGGCAGTCACTTCCCTAATGTTTGCCAACTCATCGCCAAGCACAATGATTTTGATCTGTATTCTTATGAATATGAAATGATGCAGGCTCAAGAAATAACCTACAGCAATGCCCAAGGTTTAATTACAGACTTTATTTTAGATGGCGTTTTAGATATAAGCGCATTTGAAACAGCTTGGCATGAAAATAATGCGCTTGAAAAATTATTAATCATTGCCGAACAGCATATGAATATTACGGATTTGAACCAACATATTGAACTAAAAAAAGCTTTGCTTGAAGCTTACACACTTGGGAAAAAAGAAGCCGAATCAAATAACAAAACAAACCACGCTATAGTGGAATTATTTTAAAATTAAAATAATGATTCAATAAAAATAAAATTTATTTAACGGGAGCTAGTTCAGACCAATTTCCTTCAGGAAGAAATAAAGCATCATCGGCAATACTTTGAGCTTCACTAATTCGCCCCATTGCTTCTAATATTTTGCTCTTTAGCAACATAGAATTTCGTGTTATTTTTAAATCAAGCGCAATATTAATACTCAATAAAGCGGCTAGATCATTTTCGGTTACAAAAAGAGCCATAGCAAGATTATGATGCCCTTTTTGGTAACTGGGATCTAAATTAATGGCTGTTCTAAAATGTTTAATTGCTTTTTTATAATTATCACTTTGTGCCCACACAACACCAAGATCATCATGCGCTTCAGCATTATCGGGTTTCAATTTTACTGCTGTTAACAAATCTTGTTTCGCGTTTATTTTGTCCCCCAACCACAAATAACGTACACCACGTTTAGTATATGCCATGCTATCGTTCGGATGACGTTTGATATAAATTGACAAATCAGCAATGCCCTCACGAATAAAGCCCATTCGTGCACGAGCCATACCGCGACCGTACCATGCGCCATCTAAATTTGAATCTAGCGTAATGGCTTTAGAATAATCGGCAACGGCACTTTCAAAATTTCTTAGCTTAAAATAAAGATCGGCTCTTGAAACATACAAACTTGCCGCACTTGGATTTTTAGTGATTTTACTGGTATATGATTTAATTTTCTGCTCTGCTATTTGCGAAGTTAACTCTTCAGCGCTTACTGTATTGATGAAAAATAACAACACAATAAATTTTATTCTAATCATAAGTCGTAATTCCTTATATTATAGAATTTCACGTAAACCTAGGTTTCTTGCGTTTAAGTAACATGTCCATTTATTCGTAATGAGTCCATAGCCTTATAACCTTTACAATATCTTCCTCTTTCGGACTTGTTATGTGCATATTAGCAAACCACTTGAGCAACGTTTGCCACACCATAAATAAAAGTTAAAGGGAAACATTAAAAACGATTATTAATAACGACCTCCGTTAACGGTAATTGCGTTAAACGCGGTCTCGCCGCCTGCATTGCTTTGCCAACCACCACAATCATCGCGATGGTATGATCGTCGGGTAAATTAATTAATTTGCCAACTGCATCATAATCAAAACCATCCATTGGGCAACTATCGTATGCCATTGCTTTAGCAGCAAGCATAATCGTTTGCGCTGCGATACCGGCTGAACGCATCGCTTCATCACGTTGCACTTGTTCTTTATTTCGATAATACTTATCGATAGCACCATTCATATATTGCTGCACTTGCTCCGGAGCATTATCCCAATAGCGTTGCGGATTTTTTTCCCAGGCTTTCATATCGGCACATAAAATAATGAGCAATGATGCGTCGGTTATTTGTGCTTGATCATGCGCGGCAATACGAATTTTTTGTCGTAACGCCGGATCAGTCACCATAACAAAACGAGTATTTTGTTGATTAAACGCCGTTGGCGCAAGCTTTGCAAGCGACAATAGCTGCTCGATTGTATCCTCAGTCATATTATGTTCAGCATCAAAATATTTTACCGCACGTCGTTGTTTAATGGCTTCAATTGTCTTCATTTTACTTCCTGTTTAATTAATCTCAGATTTGTCCTAAAAACCGAGAGGCGAAAATCACTCTCGGTATTACAAAGCAACTTCCTAATAAATACTACTTTACGGTAAATCGAATAATAATACTTCGCTATTACTGTTAGCAGTAAACTCGATGGCATCCACTTGAGTGACTGTTGCACCATCACCGGCACTTAATTTTTCACCCGAGACACTGATATCACCTACGACAACATGCACATAAGCGGTACGTCCGGTTTCCAATGGAACTGAAATCGTTTGTTGCGCATCTAATCGTAACTGATATAAACACGCATCCTGATGAATTTTTAATGATCCATCTCGCCCATCCGGTGACACAATCAGTTGCAAACCTGATTTCGTATCAAAATGTTTTTGCTGATAACCGGGCTCAATACCAAGAACATTTGGTTGAATCCAGATTTGCAAAAATTCCAGCGGTTCATCGTTTGACGGATTGTATTCGCTATGGGTAATACCCGTACCAGCACTCATCAACTGAAACTCACCTGCAGGTAATTTTTCAATATTGCCCATGCTGTCTTGATGCTCAATCGTGCCTTTTTTGACATAACTTATGATTTCCATGTCTTGATGTGAATGCGTATCAAAACCACTGCCCGGACTGACCAAATCATCATTAATCACCCGTAGCTGCGACACACCCATGTGCTCAGCATCATAATAACGGGCAAATGAAAATGTATGTTGGCTTTGCAACCAACCGTGATTTGCCGTTCCTCGGTCACCGCTTAATCGTGTTTTAATCATGATATTCTCCTTCATTATCCATTTAAATCATGGTAATAATGATATCTGTTTTATATTAGTAGATAAACATGCTATAAATTGAATATTTGTTTCTTAATAGTTGACAATATGGACAAATTCAATAGCATGGCTATTTTTGTTGAAGTGGTGAATAGCCAAAGCTTCACAGCAGCAGCCAATAAGATAGGGCTGTCACGCGCCCAAATCAGTAAATCAGTGCAACAACTGGAAAACCACCTTGGCTCACGACTGCTCAACCGTACCACGCGCCGAATCAGCCTGACAGAAATTGGCCGGGATTATTATGAACGCTGTAAATTAATTTTACTGGATGTTGCCGAGCTAGAAGAAGTCGCCAGCCAACAAGCAACGAAAGCACATGGCCGGCTCACCATTAGCGCACCAACATCATTTGGTATCTTACAACTCAGTGATGTGATTCCGGCTTATTTAAAACACTATCCGGAAGTTCAAATTTCATTAAGCCTCACGGATCGGTTTATCGATGTCGTCTCGGAAGGTTTTGATTTAGTATTACGCATCGCAAAACTCGAAGACTCCAGTTTAATTGCGCGTAAAATCGCCCCCTGTAAACGACTGTATTGTGCATCCCCCGAATATCTGAAAAAAAATGGCATACCGGAAGTGCCTCACGATTTAACGCGACACCAGTGCCTAAGTTATTCAAATGAACTCAAACCCGATTCATGGACATTACTTGGTGATAATAGCAGTGAAGTCATCAAAGTGAGCGGCCCGGTTTGTTCTGATAATGGTGATATTTTAAAAACATCAGCCGTTGCCGGGCTCGGCATCACGCTACTACCCAGCTTCATCGTCAACGCCGAATTACAATCAGGACGACTACAGCAAGTCTTAGCACGTTATTGTCCCCCAGAAATTTTTATCTATGCGCTCTATCCGTCACGACGTTATCTATCGGCAAAGGTTCGAACCTTTATTGATTTTTTATCACATTATTTTGATGAACAAATAATTAAAGACAAAAATTAACTATACCGTAAGTTGGGAGGAATGAAACGAACCCCAACAGCAATAATGATTCAATTTGTTTTGTTGGGCTTCGAAAAACACTCACCCCAACCTACATTCTCAAAAAAATTTTCATAGGGTTCCATATTTTGTCTCAACATTAATGCCTAATTGTTTTAAAAATAGCGTTGGTAATATGCCACCGGCACAAACAATAATACCGTCATTTTTAAGCGTAATCGGTTTTTCGGCTTGTCGTAATTCAACAGAATCATCCGTAATCCGCTCGACAGTGGAAGACATTAACAATGATAATTTTCCCGCTGCTGCCATTTCAGCGATATTGGTTTGATTTTTTTGTTTGGCTCGTGAAAAACTTGGGCTTCGATATGAAATAGTAACCGTGCTATTCCCTAATTCAGCAATGCTCGTAGCAGCCTCTAGCGCGCTATCACCACCACCAACAATTAAAACATGTTTTCCCTGATAATCTTCAGGGTTTTTTAATTGATAAACAACCTTGGCTTTATCCTCTCCTTCGACACCCAACTTTCTAGGAGTGCCACGCCGACCAATTGTTAATAATACCGCACTGGTTTCATAAGTGCCCTTGCTGGTGGTCACCAAAAACCCTTCGCCACTAGGCTCAATATTATTCATTTTTTCTTTATAACTTATTTTGATCTGTGTTTTTTTCTCTATGTGTTGCCATAAACTTAATAACTTTTCTTTAGTGGTCTCAAACATTTTAACGGAACCAATAATCGGCAACACCACCGGTGCTGTCATAACCAATTTACCCCGTGGAAAATTATAAACTGTACCGCCTAAGGAATCTTGTTCAAAAGTTTTATATTTCATTTTCTTTTCATGTGCCGCAAGTGTTGCCGAAAAACCAGCAGGTCCGGCACCAATGATCACCACATCCAACGCTTTTCCCTTGTTATCACGCTTAGCGATAAAGTCCATCGCCTGACTGCCTTGGGTTACCGCATTACGAATTAAACCCATTCCACCTAACTCACCAGCAATAAATAAACCCGGAATATTAGTTTCAAAATTTTCATGAACACTGGGAATGTCGATACCGCGTTTTTCAGTTCCAAAAACTAAAGTAATCGCATCAAACGGACAGGCCGCCTGACACGCACCATGGCCAATACATTTGCTCGGATTAATAAGCTGCCCTTTACCATGAAGCAAACCAATAATTTTGCCTTCCGGGCAGGCTGGCACACAAGCAGCACTACCAATACATCGATTCGGATTAAATACCGGATGCAGTGAGGCCGGCTCGGTTTTTCCCTCTGCAATAAAATTATTGAGTGCTTTTTGTGTTTTATGATAAGCACGTTTTTTTCGATAAAAAAATATCAAAATATAAAACACCGGCACAATCACTATTAGCCATTTCAAATTATAATAATCCATTATTAATGCTCCTTAATACTCGATAGTACCAAACTGTAATTGCGTGAAAGTAAAAGCTAAGGATTTCTAATGCGTATGATTCTAGAAGTTTTTAATAAAAATTCTGAGGTGGTTTTCACAATAGATTCATAAAATTAAATACAATATTACTCGGTTAAATTTGATTGTTTAACGAATAAAAATTTAACTTTAAACTGAAATGATCTAAATAACATGCTTACTATGCCGTTTCAATACAGCTTCTATTTAAGAATATTATCTGCTAGTGAATATTGATATGAATCAACTAATACTGAGTTTTCATATAAATAGTTGAAAGTTTAATTCCAGTATTTATTTTCATTTAAATTAAAATGCCATCGGTTAACGACTAAGCCGAGCATATAATAAGGGTAGTTCACGAGGTAGTTCAGAGGGATTGCGTATGACAACATAATTATTAGTGCCAAACATATAGGGTAAATAATCTCCAGCGTGTTGATCGATGGTAACACAAAAGACTTGCAAACCTTTTCGACGTGCTTCGATTAATGCCATGCGTGTATCTTCAACGCCATAACGTCCATCATATTGATCTAAGTCATTGGGTTTGCCATCGGTTAATAATAATAACAATTGCCGGCTTGCAGATTGAGTTTGTAATATATTACTTGCGTGGCGAATAGCTGCTCCCATTCGTGTGTAAAAACCCGGTTTAATCGCATGAATTCGGCTACGTGAAACAGCATTGTATTTTTCACTAAACGTTTTTAATGTGTGATAACGAATGTGTTCACGATAGCGCGATGAAAAACCATACATTGCAAATTGATCACCACAAGCGGACAACGCTTCGGAAAATAAAAATAAACTATCACGAATGACATCAATTATCCGGGCATCATCATTCACCCACGCGTCGGTTGATAACGATAAATCAGCCAATAACAAACACGCCATATCGCGAACTGCGCCACGAAATTCTCGATATAAACCTTGCTCGGCAATCGCTTGTGTTGGTTCGGTGACAAAATCCAGATACGCATCCAGATCCACTTCACTGCCATCGTGTTGCCCTCGATACCAAATTCGAGAAGGTTTTAATGATTCAAATTGACTGCGTAAACGTCGTGCAATGTGGCGCAATGCCGCTGGTAACTCTGTGTCATGGAGACCATCAATATTGGCGACCATTTCCTGTAAATAACAATAATCTTTAAGCAATATTTTTTTACGATAATCCCATTCGGGTAACAGTATACCGGATGTTAGCGGAGTATCGTCACTGGCTAAAGCCGGCAAGTCAAGATCAAACCGGATGCGCTTCGCAGCTGCTTTGTTATCACGCGCAATGCTTAATTGCTCTAGATCATTGGCGGCCGCTTCTGCAGTGCTCAAGTCCTCATCGTCATCGGTACTACGATCAACGTTAATGTATTCAGCCCAACTAAAAATATTTTCAAATCGATCCAGTACTAAACCGGTTTCATCATTTGGCATGTCGACATTTTCTGCTTGATATCGACGTTGCTGTTCTGGATTTAACGATTCGCCAGTAGACTCCGGCGATTGTTTATCATCCTTAGTTTGGCTCATTGCAGTCGCTAATGTGGGTGCAGGATATAACCACAAGTAAACGGGTTGTGGTAAATGCGGACTAGTTAAATTAGTATTAGCTGGCTTTTCATTTGGGTTTTGTAAAACAGCCTTAATCACTAACTCGATGTTAGCGTGATCGTGGCTTAGGGTTTTTATATCCGGCCGTAAAGCCAACTGTGCAGCCACTAGGCGTTGATAACGCGACTTTAATCCGGGAAAACGTTGCAACACAGAACAACTTAACCTTCGGTTATTATCAAGCCAATTTTCAAAATGACTATTTGGATGATTTTTATCTAGTTGTTTAAATTGATAATCACCTGCTGCCAATGCGGCTAACCATATAAATAAATCATAATTTAATGAACGCTCTGGAAACAGGTCAATATACGTCGGCAGGTTTAACGATGCGTTATTACGCCAAGCCAACTCAAACCGAGTATGACTACCGGCGATTCGTTGTAATAATGTTTGAGAAACAGCATAATCAATAGCGGCTGTTGATTGTATTTTTAATCCGCCATCACCACCTAGCGCTCTAAACACAATAGCAACGGTTCGCTGAACATCATCAAGATGCACACTCGCTAATGGATAATGTTTTATCGCCGTTCGTGCCATCAAGCGATGCCATAATCGGCCAACGTGTTCTTCCACTTCAACAAAACGATTGAGTCCGTGCAAAAATCGTGGCGCTTTAAGCATTATTTTGAATCACTTTCGGGTAATGCCATTTGGCCATCCTGCCAACTTAATAATGCGGGTTTGCCAAGATCACCTTGAACTTGTTCACAGGCGTTTAAGCACAAACCACATTCGGTGCAATTAAACATGCGTCGTTTTATCGAACGCGGCTTGAGGCGCATCGGACATTCATTATCACAAGCATTAAAACAATCTTGACATTGTTTGGCATGAGGCCGGTTAAAACTAACAACCAGTGCGCGTTTATTGGCCATCCACACCAAGCTTTGAAACACGCCAACAGCGCAGGCAAAACGGCAAAATAAATGACGTGCAAATAAAAATTCAATACTTAATAATACTGTTGCAACACCAATAAACAACATTTGATTACGCGTTAAACTTAAATGAAACAGATTATAATAAATTTCTTTTGGTGGTAATAAATAACTTAAAAACACCACAGCCCATAGAAAAGCAAAAAAAACGACTGCACTATAAACGAAAAACCAATATTTTTTTTGCGCTTTTATTTGACTACCATCGGGTTTTTTGAGTGTTGTTTTAGTATCCCAAAAACTTAATTTGCCACTGGCTCTGCGCATTAAAGCATTAATGGTTTCAACAACTGAAAAATGCGGACATAACCAACCACAATAAAGCCGACCGTATTTCCATGAAACAAAACCAAACGTTGCAACAACGGCTAACAGCGGTAAAAAAGCGTGCAATATTAAACTCAATACTGCATCACCAGCACTGGCTTGTCCGGCTAAAAATGGCTCGAGACCAAGCGTCCAATTATAACCAAAAAAAATAAAGTGCCCTAAATTTAAATCAAGTCGAAAAATATCAAATATTGGCGCAAAAATAAAAAGCAAAAAAAAACTGTATTGCAATAACTTACGCCAACGTTGGCGATTTGATGAATAGCGGCGCATTAGCAATTTATCAAAGCCAAGCATTGCGATCAGTTTCATTGCCCAAAGGTAGCATAAACCACTTCCATTAATGCGTTCACTGTTTCTTCGTCATCCGTTAACGGCTCAACCAATGCTGCTCGACAGGCCTCTACTGCACCAAAACCGGCTTGTATTAATGTTGCAGTGTAAACCAGCAAACGGGTACTGGCATTTTCTTCCAAGTCGTGATCTTTTAGCGCTCTAAATGCGTGCGCTAATGAGACCAGTTGCTTCGCCAAGTGTGGTGAAATACCGGTTTCAGCTAACACAATATTTTGTTCTTGCTCTGCCTCAGGGTATGAAAAACGTAATGATACAAAACGCTGCCGGGTGCTGGGTTTTAAACCTTTAAGCAAGTTTTGATACCCCGGATTATAAGAAACCACCAACATGAATTCTGCTGGTGCTTGTAATACTTCACCGGTACGTTCAATTGCTAACATACGCCGATCATCGGATAGTGGGTGTAATACTACTGTTGTGTCTTTGCGCGCTTCAACAACTTCATCCAAATAACAAATTCCGCCTTCGCGGACTGCCCGTGTTAACGGACCATCAACCCAATACGTTGAACCATTACCAATGAGATGACGACCCACCAAATCGGCCGCCGTTAAATCATCGTGACATGCAACCGTATAAAGTGGCCGATTTAATTTTTCTGCCATGTGTTGAATAAAACGTGTCTTACCGCAACCGGTTGGCCCCTTGATGAGCACGGGCAATTGAGCACGCCAAGCGTGTTCAAATAATGCAACTTCGTTGGCCGCTGCAAGATAGAAAAACTCATGCTGGTTATCTACTCTATTTTGTAGATTATCGATCATTTAAATTTCCACTTTTAAGTTAATTAACCGTCTGCGGTTTTTTAGCCGAAACAAAGAAACTAACAATGTACAATATCAAACCCAGTAGAAAAACAATTCCAGCCGCTTCACGCATCCAATAAAAAACCGAAATTTTATCTTGTACTTCCATAAACGGCAGTGGATTGTCACCAATACGTTGCAACCATATTTGTAAAATACCGGCTCCGGTTAAAAATAAGGTAATAAACACCATCGCAATTGTCATCAACCAAAAAGACCACATTTCCACAACTTGAGATCGATGGCTATTACAACCCGAACGACCTCGCAACAATGGCATGGCATATGAAATAATCGCTAATACCACCATGACATAAGCACCATAAAATGCCATATGACCATGTGCCGCGGTAAGTTGTGAACCGTGTGTGTAATAATTCACTGGAGCCAAAGTATGCATAAAGCCCCAAACACCGGCACCTAAAAATGCCATCACTGGTGTTCCCATTGCCCATAACATGGCAGCCTTATTCGGGTGTTCACGTCGACGTTTATTCACCATATTAAAAGCAAAGATAACCATCATAAAAAACGGAATCGGTTCAAGAGCAGAGAAAATGGAGCCCCACCATTGCCAATATTCCGGTGCACCGATCCAATAATAATGATGTCCGGTTCCGATCAAACCGGTAATTAAACTCATGCCAATAATCACATAAAGCCATTTTTCAATTATTTCGCGATCCACTCCGGTCATTTTAATTAAAACAAAAGCGAGGATAGCACCAAGAATTAATTCCCAAACACCTTCAACCCACAAATGAACAACCCACCACCAAAAATATTTATCAAGAACCAAATTATCCGGATTATAAAATGAGAATAAAAAGAATAATGCCAAACCCCATAAGCCAATTAACAACACCATACTAATGACTGTTTTGCGGCCTTTAAGCACCGTCAAACTAATGTTATATAAAAAGCCAAGCGCCACAATAACAATACCAATTTTTGTTATGGTGGGTTGCTCCAGAAACTCCCGTCCCATCGTTGGCAAGATATCGTTACCCGTTATTTTAGCCAGCGTTGCATACGGTACTGCAAGATAACCAATAATGGTTAATACCGCCGCGCTAAGAAACACCCAGAACAAAATAATGGCAAGTCGAGTGCTGTGTAATTCAGTTTCAGCTTCTTCGGGCACGATGAAATAAGCTGCCCCCATAAAACCAAATAACAACCAGATTATTAATAAATTAGTATGTACCATTCGCGCAACATTAAATGGAATTTCAGGAAATAAAAAATCACCAATAACGTATTGCAAACCTAAAATAACACCAAATACTATTTGCCCAACAAATAAACTAATGGCGGCGATAAAATACAATTTTGAAACCGACTGTGAATAATATTGCATTATAACTTCTCCTTATCCCTGAATATTGGGTGGCCAATTAGCCGTATCAACTTCTGAAGTCCATTTAAGAAACTCGGCAATCGCATCCAGTTCTTTATCACTCAGATTAAACTGTGGCATACTGCGTCGCCCCTTGACGCCCTCAGCCGGACGACTTTTAATAAAAGCAATAATGGCTGCTTTACTATTTCCAAATCGGGTATAAACATTTCCTAGCTCTGGTGCAAAATATGCTCCCTCGCCCATGATGGTATGGCAACCGACACAATTATTTTGCTCCCAAACTTTTTTACCCAAAACAACCTGTTCGGTAATGTTTTCTCGGTGATCACGTTTTGGTAAGGATAAAATAGTGTCAAATGTCAGAGCCACTAGCAACAGAAAGAAAAAAACAGAACCACCATAAAATATATTTCGTGCCATCGATTTGGTGAATTTGTCACTCATGCTAAACAGCCTCCTCATTCTTGAATTAGAAGCAGCATTTATTCATAGTGAGCAACGAATGACCTTGACTTACATCAAGCTGTGAAATCCAGAAGAGAATAAAAATATAGTACTATTTAACAATTTAATTTTTAAAGAAGCAGGCGAATACCCTCAACATTCAACAGGCTAATATCATTACCATTAACTTCAATTAGATCTTGCCTACTAAGGTTTAATAAAATTCGCGAAAACGTTTCAGGCTTAATAGAAAGACGTGCTGCAATAATATTTTTTGGTGTTTTTAAATGAATTTCAGATAAGGTATTGGCATCAACGGGTAACTGCTCTAATAAATAAACAACCAATCGATAAGTTGCATTATGTAAACTAAGATTTTTAATTTCATTAACTCGATAATGAAGATGTTTCCCCATTATATTCAATAATCGAAAACAAGTTTCTTTGGAATTATCAAGCAATTCACGAAATAATTTCATATCAAAACAATAAAGCTCGCTGTCATTTATTGCTTGAGCGCTAACCGGATAAAATTGTTTTGGCATAAACATAACGGCTTCTGCAAACGTTTGGGATGGATAAATAATTTCCATTACTTTTTCATCACCCACGGCCGAAAGACTAAATAGTTTAATTTGACCACTATGCAATAAATAAAAATAATCAGCATGTGTACCACGTTCAAACAAGGTTGCTTTCGCTGCTAGAGTCACTTTACGGCAAGCGGTAATTATCCCTTCAAGCTGTGACTTATCTAACGCCTCAAACAACGCTACATGCTGAAACTCATCTAAAATAGAACGATTGAACTCCATACTTTTAAACCATTTTAAAGTAAAAATTAGTGACGTAGGTGGATTAAATACAAAACTAGTATACTCGGAACGAAAAAATAGGTAAAATAATTATTATGTTTTAAACGGAACTAACTCCCTTAATAAACTGAAACTCAGGATAAATACAATCTAAGCTATTGGGTAGTGTTTGCTGTGTATCAATAAGATTATGTTATAAAGTGATTTTTGCAATTTTCATAATAACCTGAAACCTATTAACTTTTAAAAATTAGCTTTAAATAACTTAGATTAAAATCAGCTTGATTAGCAGGCTCAATTAATACTTTAATTTATTAGTTTCATTATATTTTTAGTTATAACAAAAACATGTTCACCACATAAATTATACTCGGCTTTAAAAAGCCCTTCCATGCCTTGAGTTACAATACGATCAAGATATAGAAAACGCATCTCGCGGTATATTAAATTTAAAATAGCATAGCTAATTTTTAAATCTATATCATTTTCTTTTATTTCTCTTTCTTTTGTTTGAAATAACTCAACGTGTCCCCATGCGCGAACAACAATTATATAGTTAATAATTTTTATAATATTATCTTTATCAAAATTTTTTAATTTTTTTACTTTACCCCATAAATTTACAACCTCATCCAAAGAGATAGCAGCACACGTTGCGTTAAGCTCTTGCTTTCTAGTTAATTTTTTTTGGTCATCAAACATTATTGTAGTGTACTCCGTTAATTCATCGGCAAATACCGAAAAACTACAAAAACTCACCATGCAATTGAATACTATAAATATTAGAATAGTACTTTTCCCATGTTTACTCATGTCGCATCATCTCAATTTTTATTTTTTCATTAGAGAGTGAAGGGTATTTATTTCGAAATATTTTTATGTCACGAATATGTTTGTTTCTCATCGAATCTTATAAATACCAGAGGAAAAAAATAAAAACTAATATTTTCGATATATTTAATTTCGCCAGGAATGACAGTAAAATTAAATACAAATCCTCCATTGTCATTTAAATTAAATAAATTTTTCGAACTTATCCTATTTTTCATATTCTCATGGTTTTCAAAACGAAAAAATTTATAAAATCCTGTGGTTAAATTTAAAACATGCAGTCGACCGAAAGATTGGGCTCGAATCCTAGTTGTTTTTTCTAAATCAACATCACCATTTTTATTCCACATTAAAACTTTGGCATTAACATCTTTACCTAAAAAAGAACTCTTAAAAAATAAATAAAGCTCAATTTCACTTCTAATGCCAGATTCAGTGGTACTAAATATTACGATTCCATTTTTTTTTAACAATCTATCAATAGTAAAATCACTTGATATATTGTTAACAATATTTGCAACAACACAAAATGGACTAGATATTATAAAGCTTAAAAATAAAAAAAATTTAATTTTCATTATATTTATCACTAGAAATTACATTGCCTATTAGGTGTTTTTCATTATCAAACTTTTCTGATCCCAATAAATCTGATAATTTCGTCTTAGTAATAATTACCCTCATAGCCTTAATACTTGAAATAGCATCATTTATTTTATTAAAAATAAAACCACGTCCTTAGGACGTGGAGCAGGTTGTAGGCTCAGG
>CAZEPW010000063.1:1222-20061 GCA_964514215.1 uncultured Thioalkalispiraceae bacterium | reverse complement strand
TAAATAATAATGGCATATCGAATGAGCTAGTATTAAACAATATAAAAATTAGTAACACTGGTGTTGATATAGTAATTAAAACACCACGACCACAAAATGCACCAGTTTATTTTAATGCTAATTCTGCAATTGAAATATTCGAAGCACAAGTGGCTGATCCATTCCCAAATACAACGGTGAATTTTGATGTCGTTGCCCCATTAGTAACCGATGCCCAAACTGCTGGACTTCAAGTAATGCCAACACCAACCACTGTGGCTGGTAGTGCAGGTGGGGTGCAAACCTATCAATCAACTTTCAATGTACCGCTATTAAATGATGGTGACTATCAATTTAGAGTGGTTGCAAACTCTAGTTCTGGTCAGACAGTCGCTAGTTTTTTACAGTTTGGTTTCGATAGTATTTTACCAACGGCAAATATAACATCCCATTTTGATGGACAATTTGTAAGTCAGGGAACGTTAACTGTTAAAGCTGATGTAGCAGATACAAGTAGTGTTAATGGTTATTCCAGCACAATTGCAAATGCCAAACTTATTGTAGACAATACATCCTCGACAATGGTTATTAGCAACAATGTAGCCAGTGCTGATGTGGGGGTAGCTGAAGGTTTTCATATGATAGCTGTTGAGGTTGCCGATAAGGCAGGTAATAAAAATAATCAAGCAACACCGATTACAATTGGTTACGATATTACTCCTCCAAAAGTTAATATTGCTCCAACATCAAAACCAAATAGTTCATGGGTTAAAAGCTTAGCGAACTTTTCCGGAACAGCAACAGATTCACCGGGAACTGGCATTACAGATGTCAGTATTACGGTAGGTGGCACACCTCATACACCTGTGACGTTTGATTCAACCAATCCTTCTGGCTCTGTGACGGCAACAAATATTAGTTCTGCGATTGATGGTCAATTTGAAGTTGCTTTAACGGCAACAGATGCTTCTGGTAAAACAGCAATTGATACTTTTAACGTTGGTTTTGATAATACGCCACCCGGATTATCTATTACCGTAGCAAAGCCAGCAACGGGTGTAACAAATTATACTCCACCGGTTACTGAAACTATTTATACGGGTCCGTACTATTTGGATGTTACGGTAAATGCAACCGAATTAGGCGCGGGAATTAGTATAGCGGCTACACAAAGTGGGTTATATGAAGTAGATGATGCAAATTCAATTCATGGTGGTGCTGGTGGGACTGGAAGTGTTATTCCTGACTTAGTGAATTCAACATTTAAGTATAAACTTCCAATAGCAATAAATATAACAAATACGACTTATACTGTTAGTGCAACAAGAGGTAGAGTATATAATGATGTCAAGAAATATTGTTTCAACTCACCACCTCCACAAAAAAATCCAGACGGAACAATTAAATTGGATGCAAACGGTAATCCGATTTTATCAGCAAATTCTAATGCCTCTTATGGTTATAGAGCAATTCCTTTTGGCAATTCGGATGATATAGTTGTTATTATTGGTGAGCTTATTATTGTAAATTACCTTAATGGCAAAGAAATTATTAATGCAAAAATAGGTGACTTTAGTAAGGGAGCTGAAAACGGTGGAATATGCTATTCAGTCGATTTGTATCTTGGAACTGGAGCTGAACAAGGAAAAGCTCTTTATTATTATACTAGTTACAGTAGTATTTTATATAATTGGGGAGATGAGAGTGTAGCCGCTATTGATACAAATCAAGTTCAGTTTTCAAATGTTAGTTTAATTAGTGGGGTAACAGATACTCCAATTACTCCAACAAAATTAATAGTAAGTGCAAAAGATAATGTTGGTAATTTTGTTGAAAAAAATGTATGTTTAACTGGCAATATTAATAATTCTGCAAATAAAACAGGAAATTATGGTGTTGCTGGGGGTAAGTTACTAACTGGAGCACTATATGATTTTTTAATGTCTAAAACATATATTGCTAGCTCTAAAACGACTGAAGCCCCTTTGCAAGATGAATGTGCCTCACTTCCTAAGTTTACACTTAATTCAAATGGATTAGCCAATGAAAACAAAGGAACTTCTGGAACTACCAGTGTAACTGTTATTGGTGCTTTAGGTGTTAAATGTGTTGGCTTTTCTGGTAGTGTGCTTGCTACCAATATCAATGTTTTAGACAGTTCGGCTGGTGGCACTGGTTTACAGCCTAATTTAGGTATTAAAAATAGTTACACAATAACACACCAAACAAAACTATTAACAGCAGGAGGCACTTGCCCTTAAATTGTTCATTTGGACTAGAACGCGTATGCGTATCTTTGCTTTCTTTTTTTGACATTACCGAAAGCTTTTACAATAGAAAATATTGAAGAATACTGCCGGGTAATGTAGTGGTCTAATAAACTTGTAAAGAATTATAGCTTATAATAGAGAACTAAAGAGGGACAATTATGAGCCACCGAAAATCAAGACTGAGTTTTACAGTCGACCAAAAATTAGAGTATACAAAATTGATGGTTGTAGCTTTTAATCAAATAACTGTCATTCTGGTAATTTCTTGAGCCGGAATCTAGAAATTAAATGAAACACACTATTCGAATGCATTTAGTAGAAACTTCTAGAGATTCTTGTTAAATTCACCTGGGAATGATAGTTTTTTAAAAGGCGTTGCTGTTATCTGATTTTCTTTTAATTAACTTGAGGTTAATTAGTTATTATTTAATACGTTTTTTTGTAACCATTCATGCAGGATTTGAAGGTTGGCTTGTTTATTTTCCAATTGATTAATAATAAAAGCATGAGCAGCTATTGCTTGTACGTTTAATTTTAGGCCATTGATTCGTAAAAACACATCCGTCATAAAAAAAGCTGCGCGTTTATTTCCATCAATAAATGGATGGTTCATTAACAATGACTCAAATAATGCTGAGGACATGTGGAGAAGGTTGTCGTAGTAACCCGTTTGTGGGCGATATAAAGCACTTTCTAATAAACCTAAATCCCGGATACCGCTAGCACCACCAAATTTTTCAATAAGACGTGAGTGTATCGCAACAGCTTCATCTAAGCTTAAAAATTGAATTAAGTCATTTTGCAAGAAGCTTCCCTAATTCCTCATTTTCTTGCATTGATTGTTCTAACTCACTTAGAATTAATGGACGTACACGACGGCGGCTAACGTATTCTTTAATAGCTTCAGTTAAAACACCAGATATATTTTGATGTGATTCTGATGCGAGTTGCTTTAGGTCTTCCCACGCTAACGCATCTACTTTTGAGCTGACTTTAATATTTGGCATATAACAAGCTTATCCAAAAATAATTGACAAGTCAAGATATGTCAATTATTTGAAATACTCAATAGCTATCTAATAAACTAAGATCACGGATAACGATAGCGTCACCAAAGTATTCAAAACGTATTGAGATTTTAACTTTGGATTTCGGCTTAAAAGATTACTGGAATGACGGGTACCTCAAAAATTAGTCATATCTTTACGTAAAATTCATATTAAACAGTAATATTCAATCACTTAGAAAGATTTCCACATTATTCATTGTGTATAGTGTGTATAATCCTTTTAAAGTTGTGGTTTTAGTAAGGCAACGAGTCAATTGATAATTATTAAATAAGAGAGAAAAGGATGACAAAAATAAAAATTGCGATAGGGATGTTTTTAATGTTTTCACAGGTAATGGCTTATGCGGATGGATCTAAAAATAGCAGTGAATATTATTTTGGCGCAAAGTTGGGTTTGGTTGACACTGGGATGAGTGGTTTTGATGCGACTGAAAATAGAAGTTATGAGTATCAAGATATTTCAACTGTTGGGGTTGTTGCTGGTTATAAGCTGGATCAAAATTTAATGATTGAGGGTGATTTTGTAACGAATGTTTCGCCGGGAGAAATTAAAACATTTTCAGCGTCACCTACTAGTGAATTAACATGGAATATTAGAACAGTATCGGTGCATGGTGTTTATAAAGGAAGTGGTGCTGTTCATTTTAGAGCTAAAGCGGGTCTTACTAATGTTATGATTAATGATCCTGCTAATTTTAATGGTAATTCGTGGTTTCCTAAAACTAATGAGACTAATTTTACTTATGGTTTTGGTATGGGATTTAATACCAGTAGTGGCAAAGAAGTTTTTATTGAGTGGAGTTTATTATCAGAAAAATTTTCGTCGATAAATTTTGGTATTAATTTTTACTAATTTCTTAGTTTAATTGCTCCGGAACACGGTTGTGTTTCGGAGTCCGTTTGCACTTTTATATGCTTATTTAATTGCACTATAAATTTCTATTTCATCTTGATTTTTATAGAATTCAAAATCGGTGGTGTATGTTCGTTGATATTTGGCATTTTCTTTAGAAAAGTATTCCCAAATTACTCCACAAGTATCAATGACAATTTGAGCTATATTACCTTTTGCTTCAAAGACAAGGTATTGCCCGGAAAGTATTTTTATTTTTTCTAGTTTTTCAGTTGAAATGTCTCCTGACAGCATACTGTCAGGAGTGTTATTAATTTTTTAATCATGTGTATTATTATGCAATGTTACTATAGGGAAAAAATCGATGAAACAAAATAAAATTTACTCTAGCGCGATATCTGCACTTATTTTTATAGCGTTATTGATTAGTTCAGTTCAAAGTATGGCGAGTCAAAAAATAAGAATCGATCAGCCTTTTATTACCCATTTTAAAGTGGGTTCGATTGAAAAAGCGGCTTTTGACTTTGCTTTGGTTGCTCGTACGCAAAATGTCAATGTACTGTCGTATTTTTATTCTAAAACAGCCTTGGAACGAGAGTTAATTAAAGTCAACTATGGCAAAAATAAGTGGTTTTTAGCTGCTGACTATTCACGGCATTTTGCTATTGAACTAGAGCCGCAGGTTGATAAAGATACTTATATCGTGATAATTGAATATTATTTTTCTAAAAAATTTCCTAAATTTCAAACACTACTAAAAATGAAAAAAATAGTTGGGTCTTGGAAAATCGTATAAAGAGACATTGGTGCTACACTCTGTATTTAAAATAAACTTTCTCTTTTATATGTCGATAAAAAACTTTATACTCTTTTATAATTTTTTTTAAAAATGTTGTATTTACGGAATCAGCTTTGAATTTTTGTTAGATTATTTTTCCATTTAATGGCTTCTGAATCAATATTGCTGATGTGTTCTTTGATTTTTCCTTTTTAAAAAAACTCCGTCCTTACTTTAGCGATTATAAAATATCCAACATTTTTAATTTATCCTGATGCAAACCTCAGGTTATTTAATAACGCGACGCAATTGAAAATAAGTTATGAATTTCTTCTGTTTTAGACATTAATGCTTTAATTTCATTAGCATTGCTACGTTTAAATTTTTTATAAATTAATAGTGTCGAATCTTGTATTTCCACACAGTAATTCTTGTTTTTTTCAAAAAAATGAATTATCTCGGATGTAAATATTTCTCTTACTTTATGTTCATTACTGGCTTTTAAGTAATAATTTTTAGAAAAGTTCGGGTTAGAATCAAAGTCGATATCGCGTTGTCCGAATACTTCACTAATTTTGTGCAAAAAGTTTTCAGGCTCAAGATAAAAGGCCGGGCAATTAAAATTGTTTGATTCAATTGCGACAACGGTTTGTTTGTGAGTGCTGGAGTTTTTGCCTGATCCGGTGGTGTATTGATACCCAAATACAATAAGTGTATTGCCATTGTATTGCCTCCACATCTCATTTTTTATTTTTTTTGACCTGCCTTGATTGAAGAGTCTAAAATTTTGTAATTTTTTAAATGTTTGTGTCCGACCGAATTTGTCGAATGATAAGCCAATTGATGTTGCTAATAAATGCAGTTGTTTGCTGCGTTTTTTTTCATAAAAATACGAAAATACTAATATCCCGATAAATACCGCGATAACCAAAAAAGATATAGAGTCGATATTGAATTGCAAAGCTTATTCCTCGTAAGATCTTGAATCTATATTATAAGCTATACTAATAGAAAAATTCATTATCTGAACTTTATCTAGGGTAAATTTTTTATTTGTAATAAATATCAGGATTAATGGCTAAAGATGACACTATATTCATTATTACATCGTTTCTCAAAGTGGTTGCTAATGTTGAGTAGCGTGGTTTTTCTATATAGTTATTTCACAAAAGACATTTTACCACAGTCTGATTATTACGATTTATCACAGTTAAATGAGCCGACACAAACGCCGGTTAATATGGATGATTTTTCTGTTGAAGTTAATGATCAAAATTACATAATAACACCAAAGTTTGATTATACTTTAGAAGGTGTCATTGTGAGTTATCATGATGCGGATGCTTTTATTGATATTTCACATCATGATAAATGGAAAGATTTTATTAACCTGCGTGATTTATGTGTTATCTGGGGTGACAATGTTAGCACTGGGGTTTATAAAAATATGGGTTTTAGTAATGATAGCTGGACTTGTTGGGCTAGCTGGCCGGATAGAGAAACCGGCCGTATTTTTTCAATGACACAATTATCGAATAATCATATTTTATCTCATGATAAAGCTATTAATCGCGCGCTAATGCAATCAAAGCCGGGGGATCATATTCGGTTAAGTGGTTATTTAGCGCAATACAGTAATCCGGGGAATGGCTTTAAACGTGGTACCAGTACCAATCGACAGGATACCGGCAACGGTGCTTGTGAAACGATTTATTTAACGGAATTTGAGATTATAAAACAAGCGAATCCTTTTATTCGTCAAGTTTATGAAATTTCAAAATGGCTTTTAATTCTATCCCTTGTTGCTTACATCATTACTTTTTTTAAATCCCCCACTGTTTTTAAAAATTAAAACTCACTAAACAATTAATATTGTGTGATGTGCGCCAGTTTTGTTTTTTAACTTAAACGAATCGTTTTTGAATAAATTCTTTGATGTCTATCCCATAATTTTGATCATTACTATTCAGCAATAGAAGTTGAGATATTTTATGTGTTTTAATTGTCGGTATTAATTATTTTAATCTAATTTACCGTCAGCAAAAAAACAAAAGGATAGGTTATGTCAACTTCGAGAAGACGTTTTTTACGAACATTAGGTGCATCGGCACCTGCATTATTACTCGCTAAACCAGGCTTAGTTATGGCCAATGATGGCGGCAGTGGCGCAACTACTGCAACTTCAAATGCTGTTGCTACAACGGCCAAAGCGGTTGCCCCTGTTTTTAAAGTACCATTAAATATTCCACCAGAAGCACGTCCAGTTAGTATCGATGCTCAGGGTCGTCCGGTGTATGAATTAAAGCAGGAAAATGCCACTGTCGAAATTATTCCTGGTTTGCAAACTGATATTATTGGTTATGATGGCATGACACCCGGGCCTACTATTCGTGTGCAAGCTGATCAAGAAGTGATTGTGCGTCAAATAAATGAAAGTGATGTATATACCACAACACATTTACACGGTGGTCATATGCCAACCGGTAATGATGGCCATCCAGTTGATTTAGTTGCGCCGGGTGATTCGCAAGATTATTTTTATACTAATAAACAGCTTCCAACTACATTGTGGTATCACGATCATGCAATGGATGCTACTGGAGCACATGTTTGGGCAGGTTTAGCTGGTTTTTATATTATTGAAGATCGGTATGAACGTTCATTAGGTTTGCCATCGGGTAGAAGAGAAATACCTTTGGTTATTCAAGATCGAACTTTTGCTGCAGATGGTTCATTAATTTATAACAATACCACTACTGGTGAACTAGGCGACACTATTTTAGTTAATGGCGCACCTTATCCTTATTTAAAAGTTAGTAATAATCGATATCGCTTTCGAATTCTTAACGGCTCTAATGCACGAGTTTATAATTTAGTGCTAAGTAATGGCGCTCGATTCATTCAAATTGGATCCGATGGTGGTTTATTACAAGCGCCAGTATCACGTGCTAATATGGTTGTGGCACCTGCCGAGCGAGTGGATGTGATTATTGATTTTGGTGATGCCGCTATTGGTGATCAAATTGTATTAAAAAATAAAGCCGGTTCTGGTAGCACGGCAGAAATTATGCGTTTTGATGTTGCTCGAAGACGACCTGAATTCAGTGTTATACCTACTGTATTACGCGACATGGAACGTCTTGATCCTGCTGCGTCCGTAGAAACACGCCGTTGGGAATTTAGTAAAATTGAAGGCAGTGATCGTCCTTGGGTTATTAATGGTCTGCCATATGAAGAAAACCGTGTTGATGCATTTCCCCGTTTAGGCACAACTGAAATTTGGGAATTAGTAAACAAAACCACAGTAGGCCACCCAATACACATTCATGATATTCAGTGGCAAATTTTAGATATTAATGGTCGTAAACCGGGACCGCATGATGCAGGTTGGAAAGATACATTTAAAATCCCACCTAATGGCACTGTTCGTGTTATTGGTCGGTTTGATGATTATGTTGGTGATCCGAATGATATTAAATCGGCTTACATGATGCACTGTCATATTTTAGAACACGAAGATCGCGCAATGATGAACCAGTTTATTGTTGTGGCTTAATACCGTAATGTCGTGCACGGGTAATCACCCGTGCCGATTTTAAATAATTCCTTTCAAATTGACTCTTGATATATGTTAAGTGTCGGCTATTTTTGTAAGTTTACTCTATACAGTTTCAAAATTTTTTAACAATAAATTTCTATTAATTTAACAATATACCGCTATTTTCGGTATAAATATCGTTTTAACCGATTTTGTTGTTTTAATTGAATATTCAAAATTAACATCGATTTAACTTTTATTAGTAGAAAAAATAACGACATATGTATTTCCTCTTAATAGTTATTGTTGCAAGTTTTTGCTTAACAGGGCAAACTACATTTTCACAAAGCAAAATGACTGTTTATTAAAAAAACAGTGCAATTTAACCATTTAGTATTTGTGGGGCATCAAGGATTGATCACTAGGGTTTTTTCACCCTCATGTTTGTAACAGATTATGGATAATATAAAGACATACACATTCAAAATATGTGTATTTACGGTTTTGTTTTATAATTAATAAAACAAAATTAAGTTAAAAGGTTACTAGTGATAACCGCTTGTAACATCATTGATGGGTTATGGTTGGCGCTCGGGGGGGTAAGCTGGATCAGAATTCTGAAATGGGGTTACAGGTAGTTGTCACTGTTTTAACTTCCTTTCCAAACTACAATTTGTTTTACTGTAGCAGATTGTATCTACAAAAATCAGCATATTTAAATTTTCAAAATCCGTTAGAATATATTGATGGATAAAGTATTAGAAATAAATAATCTCACCAAGCAATACAATAAAACGACGGTTGTTAACGGCATTTCATTTTCAATTGATGAGGGTATTTGTTTTGGCTTGCTCGGGCCTAATGGCGCAGGCAAAACAACCACGATTGAAATAATTGAGGGCATTACAGCGGCAAATTCTGGTGATATCTTATATTACGGTAAAAAAATAGATAAAAAATTTAAACAAGAGTCGGGTATCCAGTTTCAATCTACAGCCTTACAAGAGTTTTTAACGGTTAAAGAAACGCTGGTGTTGTTTAAAAATCTTTATAAAAATACTGCTGATATGGATGAGCTTATCGAGTTGTGCTCATTGGCTGACTATTTGGATCACGATAATCAAAAATTATCGGGGGGGCAACGACAGCGGCTATTGTTAGCAATTGCATTAATTAATGATCCAAAAATTATATTTTTAGATGAACCAACCACCGGTTTAGATCCTCAGGCGCGCCGAAATTTTTGGGATTTAGTGCAGGCGATTAAGGCTAAAAATAAAACCATTATTTTAACAACACATTACATGGAAGAAGCTTCTTATTTGTGTGATGAAATTATAATAATGGATAAGGGCAATATAATTGCCCAAGGCACACCACGAAATTTATTAAACGAACATTTTAATGACACCTTACTGCAAATACCGCGACAAGATTTTATCATTGATGCAAAGCAGCATAATTTAAAAACTTCCAGCAGTGATGATTTCATCACGATACACACCGATAATGTGCATCAAACGATAATGTTATTAGAGCGTGAGCAAGTTAGTTTAGCGCATTTGGAAATTCGGTCGCGTAATCTCGATGATTTATTTATTGAAATTACCGGCAAACAACTTTGACATAATTATGAAACGATTTTTAGCGGTATTTCATGCACGTAATATCGAATTTATTCGAGATAAAACCGCCCTGGCTTGGAGTGTTTTATTGCCTTTCTTTTTGGTATTTGGTTTTGCGTTTATTTTTGATGAGGGTGGCACTGATGCTTATAAAGTTGCCGTGTATGGCGAATTTGCTGCGTCTCAAGATCCATTTTATGAATTAAAACATATCGAATTTATTCCAGTTACTGATCTCGATAAGGCGATTAACAAAGTTCGCCACCATCAACTTGATATGGTGATCAATACTCGCGAAGATAATATTTATTGGATTAATACCTTATCAGCAAATGGTTATTTAATTGAACGTCTGATGTGGTCTTCACGATTAGACAACAGCGCACAGCAGGTAAAGCGTCAAACGGTTGAAGGGCGTGAAATTCGTTATATCGATTGGGTTTTGCCGGGCATCTTAGGCATGAACATGATGTTTGGATGTTTGTTTGGTGTGGGTTATGTTTTAGTACGTTATCGTAAAAACGGGGTATTAAAACGATTAAAGGCAACACCATTAACCGCATTTGAGTTTTTGTGCGCGCAAGTATTATCGCGTTTATTATTGATCATGATTGTTAGTAGCAGTGTCTTTGCTATCGTAGATTGGGTGTTTGATATTTTTGTGGTGGGCTCGTATCTGGCAATGTTTGTGGTGTTTGCGTTGGGCACTATCGCGCTTATTTCACTTGGGTTAATGATGGCGACTCGCATTAAGAGTGAAGAGTTGGCTAATGGTGTCTTAAATTTAATTTCATTTCCAATGCTGATTTTATCCGGTGTGTGGTTTTCCTTGGAAGGCGCACATCCTTATATCATCGCGTTTTCAAAAATATTGCCACTGACGCAGATGTTGGATGCCATTCGGGCGATTATGACCGATGGTGCCAGTTTAATTGATGTGAGTCATCAATTAATAACCTTAGCATTGATGAGTATTGTTTTTTTAGTTATTGGCACTATTGCCTTTAAATGGGATTAATATCGTTTATAATTGATATATAAGCATATTTTAAAAAGTGAGGGTTTACTAACATGTTAATGGCAACCGGACAACACGATGCACGTGCAATTGAAAAAATGCGCGTTGCAGGAAAGCTCGCTGCTCAGGCCTTGGAAATGATTGCCGATTACGTTAAACCGGGAGTGACCAGTGAATATCTTGATACTCTGATCCACGATTTTATTGTTAACAATGATGCCCATGCGGCTTGTCTGGGTTATAACGGTTACCCCAAAACAACCTGCATCTCGATTAATGAAGTGGTGTGTCATGGAATTCCAAAAAACAAAAAATTAAAAAATGGCGATATTTTAAATATTGATTTGGTTGTCGAAAAAGATGGCTATCATGGTGATACTAGCAAAATGTTTATTGCCGGTGACGCATCAAAAGCTGCAAAGCGGTTAGTGCGGGTGACACAAGAAAGTTTGTATTTGGGCATTAAAGAAGTTAAGCCGGGTGCAACCTTGGGTGATATTGGTTACGTCATTGAAGCGCATGCACTCGCGCATGGTTATACTGTAGTAGAAGATTTTTGTGGTCATGGTATTGGCACTAAAATGCACGAGCAACCTAATGTGTTGCACTATGGCGAGCGTGGCGAAGGAAAAATTTTAACACCGGGCATGACATTTACAATTGAGCCAATGTTAAATGTCGGTAAAAAAGATGTTAAAGTGTTAGCTGATAATTGGACTGCAGTAACAAAAGATCGTCAGTTGTCTGCGCAATGGGAACACACTATTTTAGTGACCGATAGTGGGTATGAAGTGTTAACTAAACGCGTCGAAGAAACGATATAAATTTTTTTTGTTCATAAACAACTTATTTTTAAGCCTTAAACACACTCTAATATTTTAAACATTTTTAGAATTAATCTTTGTGATTTTGTGCATTCAACTGCACTTCTTCAATAACATTTCTGTCGATGATTCAAACTGTGACTTAATTCCGTGCTGAACGGAACTAGTTAGTCTATTCATTTAGTCTGATTCGGATAAAGTGGTTATCCGGTAAATGAAACGTACTCATTTATCAGTAAACAATTTACCATCTCATTAACCAATAATCATAACACTAAAAGACGTCAAACAGACGCAGGCGGGTATCCAGTAAGTTTTAAAATTTACACATAGTTTTTTCTGGGCTTACCAATATGTAGATTATAAAGTTAAATGAGACAGTAATGTTGCTCATATAATAATGCATGTTGGAGGCTATATGTTTATAGGAATACCAAGGGAAAATAAAGAACTGGAAACTCGGGTTGCAGCAACACCCGACTCTGTCAAAAAAATGTGTGACCGTGGATTTAACGTTATCATTGAAGAATCCGCCGGCCTAGAATCGCATTTCACTGATGATGCCTATAAAGATGCGGGCGCGGATATCGTTGATAAAGGTGATGCATTATCTGCCGATGTCGTTTGTAAAATTCATAAACCGCAAGCTGATGAGATTGATAACATGAAAAAAGGTTCTGTGTTATTAAGCTTTCTTGATATCTGTAATGATGATGGCACCTTCGATCGACTTGCCGATGCCGGTATCAATTCATTAGCACTAGAAATGGTGCCGCGAATCTCGCGCGCACAAAGTATGGATGCGTTATCGTCACAAGCTAATATCGGTGGTTATCGCGCAGCACTTGAAGCCGCACATTTATATGGTCGATTTTTACCCATGATGATGACTTCAGCCGGTTCGGCTAAGCCTGCTAAAGTAATGGTGCTTGGTGCTGGCGTGGCAGGTTTACAAGCGATTGCTACTGCTAAACGATTAGGCTCACAAGTTTATGCTTATGACGTACGAGCTGAAGTGAAAGAGCAAATCGAATCGTTGGGTGCAAAATTTGTCGAACTCAAAATGTCCGAAGACGGCACCGGCGAAGGTGGCTACGCAAAAAAACTGAATTTAAGTAACCAACAGTTGCAACAAGAGTTACTCGCTCAAGAATTAAAGTCCTTTGATATTGTAATATCAACTGCCATGATTCCATGCATGCCAGCACCAGTATTAATTACTGAAGATGCTGTTAAAGGCATGAAACAAGGCTCGGTTATTGTGGATATGGCCGCGGCTAATGGTGGTAATTGTCCGTTAACCGTGCCGGATGAAACCAATGTTCATCATGGTGTTACCATTTGTGGTACAACGAATTTTCCTGCCTTAATGCCGTCTGATGCCAGCAATTTCTATTCACGAAACCTTACCAATTTATTATTTTTAATGCTGGATGAAAAGCAAGGTAAGCCCGAATTTAGAGATTACACACAAGACGAAATCACGCAACTATCACTCGTCACCTGCGAAGGGAATGTTTGTTACGAAAGGCGAATTTAATGCTAGCAGTTTGAATGAATTAAGGAGCCATAATTTATCGCAATTTAAAAACGAATAACAGCAGGAGAATAGTATGTCAGAAGCAATGATTGCATTTTATATTTTTATACTCGCTTGTTTTATTGGATACATGGTGGTGTGGGGGGTTACACCATCACTGCACACACCACTAATTTCGTTAACCAATGCCATCTCGGGCATTATTATCGTTGGTGCAATTTTAGTGACCGGTTATTCCAATAGCAGTGGCGAATATGCCGAGCTAATAGGATTTATCGCTGTCACGTTAGCATCGATTAATATATTTGGTGGCTTTGTCGTCACGCAACGTATGTTAGCGATGTTTCAAAAGAAAAAGAATAAGGAGGTTAAATCATGAGTGAACAACTACCAATATTATATTTGATTTCAGCAGCACTTTTTATTCTAGGTTTAAAAGGATTAACCTCACCGGCTAGTGCGCGCAGGGGGAATTATTTCGCGATGGCCGGTATGTTATTAGCCATCACCGCCACGTTATTAAATCCGGCAGTGACATCCTATGGATTTATTTTAGCCGGTATTGTTGTTGGTGGTGCCATTGGAACCACCATTGCGCTTAAAATAAAAATGACCGCCATGCCGCAATTGGTTGCAATACTGCATAGCTTCGTTGGTTTGGCCGCGGTGTTAGTGGCAATTGGTACTTATTTTAATCGCGCAGAAATGGGTGCGTTAACAACCGTATTAAAATGGGAAATTTTTGCCGGGATACTGATTGGTGCCATCACCTTCACCGGATCGTTAGTTGCCTTTGGTAAATTACAAGCAATCTTGTCAGCACGTGCTGCAACATTTAAAGGACGACATATTTTAAACCTTGCATTAGTAGTTGGTATAGTAGGTTTTGGCACAGACTTTGTTGTTAACAATAGTTTACCATCGATGATGCTGATGACCGCTTGTGCATTAGCGCTTGGTTTTATGTTGGTGATTGCCATTGGTGGTGCCGATATGCCCGTTGTGGTGTCGATGTTAAATTCCTATTCAGGTTGGGCCGCAGCAGCCACGGGTTTTACATTACAAAATCATTTATTAATCATCACCGGTGCATTGGTTGGATTTTCCGGAGCAATATTATCCTACATCATGTCAAAAGCCATGAACCGCTCTATTGTTAATGTTATCTTTGGTGGTTTTGGTAATACCAGTGCTAGCACCCAAGACATGGGGATGAACGGCGATCAAACTGTTAATCCTGCTGCAATTGCAGACGCCGTTTTCATGATGGAAAATGCCAGCAATGTCATTATTGTTCCCGGTTATGGTATGGCTGTTGCACAAGCACAACTTGCTTTGTCTGGTTTATTAGAATCATTAGTTGATAAAGATGTGAATGTTACCTTTGCCATTCATCCAGTAGCTGGTCGAATGCCCGGTCACATGAATGTATTATTAGCCGAAGCCGATGTGCCTTACGATAGTGTGGTTGAGATGGATGAAATAAATCCCCGTTTTTCCGGTACCGATGTGGTTCTAGTTGTTGGCGCAAATGATGTTACCAATCCTGCTGCTAAAACTGATGAAAGCAGCCCAATCTACGGTATGCCAATACTCGATGTTAATAAAGCAAAACAGGTTTTTGTGATAAAACGCAGCATGAAGCCGGGTTATGCCGGCATTGATAACCAACTTTATTTTAACGACAATTGCTCAATGATTTTTGGTGATGCTAAAGAAGTGTGCGAAGGTTTAGTCTCACAACTTAAAGCGGCATAGTTGTAAAATTTTTGGTAATTATACATAGTATTTTGAAGCACTATTTTACAAGTAACTCCAAGTGAAAGGTATAAGCTATTTATGTACGATGCAAATTTCTATTTTGTGTCGTACATAAATAGCGATGCCTCCTACACTAAGTAAAATATCCAATACAAAAAATTCAACAGCTACTATAATCGAAGTTGATCTTGGTTATTGGATGGATACACGGTTAACCGAAAGCGATGGCACTGCAACAATCACTGGCATAGGCTATCGTTTATGATGCCGATTAGTAATGTAAGCCACGTAACTTTTTTATTTATTTTTTTCCTCTGAGTGTAATAAATAAAGATCATGGGCTTTTTGTAACCGTTTTCGATTTATCCAATGCAAGCCAACCGGTTCAGGTCGAAATATGCTGTGCATAAATTGGCTGTTCATTAAGAATGCTTTTACCAGAGTAAATTTTCCAACTGTTTTAGTCATTGTTTTGGCAATTTTAGCTGCAAAAAAACGGCGTAGCGAATAATGCACTATCACAAAACTGATGATAATTAACAAACTTGAACTGCTAACCAATATTGGCCGGGAGAATAGTTCATTTAACCAGGGTGGTGAAAAATTACCATTAACCCAATAACCGGAAAAATAACTGCCCAGTAATAAGCTTGCTAATAAAATAATAAATAGCAATAACTCCCATCCAAGGACATATAAACATCGGTTAGTCATCATTGTTTTTAATTGTATGATTTGTTGTTCGATTTGATCTCGAGTGGAATCCAGTTTTTTTAATGTTTTTTGTAGATCATTTTTTTCATCCAGTGCAGCCCAACTAATTTCTGATGCTAAGCTGGCGTTTTTATTTAATAATCCCAGACGGTAGCAAACCTTATCAAGATTATGAAACGCTTTTAAAATAGCACAGAGCTTGGGTTGCTCTTCTACTAATATTTTATAATCGATATTTACATTATTATTGTCGCTAATATTGTTCATGCTAGTGAGCCTTAATCATTTTACTGTTGTGATCCAGAAGGTTTAGGTTGTTGGTATCGGTAGGGTTGCATCATGTTAGGTGGTGGTGGATAGGGCACTGGTCCTTGAGAACCAGGGTATGGGCTGTTTTGGCCGCCACCCCATGGCAACATGTTGTTTAAAGGGCTTAGCGGAGTTGAAATATTTCTATTTAAACTCCACATATCACGCTGCATATTAACCGAGGCATGGGTCATGACACTAACGGTTTGGGTCATGGCTATCATGCTTTGTGAAATTATATTTAAATTTCGATCCACACTCTGAGTTAATATCGTCATGTCTTTTGATAGTTGCTTTACATCAGTAGCCAAACTATTTATTAAATAGTAACCATATGCTGCAAGTAGTAAAAATGCGACTAAAGCCGGATAAACCGCCATTTGTAATTTTTTAACATTACGTGTGTCATTGTGTATTTCATTTACAGTTTCAGTTTCTAGGCTCATAATATTCCCTTTGGTTGTTCGTTGTAATACTTTATAAAAGCTGTTTTTAATGTTTTTTTGTAGTAATACGTTTTTTTAAATCCTGTATAATTGATTTTATTTTTAATGCTTCTTTTTTTATTTCAGTCGGTAAAGTGGCTCCGCCATAAATGACCATATCCATATTTATAAAATAAAGCCACAAACGATCTTGCATATCTTTAAGTAAAGTTACACGGCAGGGATTGATAATAAGATAGGCACTGTTGTAATTTAGTATTTTTTCGATGGTTTTTTGGCTGCAAATGGTATAATTTTTAATGAACTCATTTTTATTATCATGATAGCGTTTAATATTGTGCTGGATTGCGATTGATTTAATAGCATCGGTAACATCGTTTACGTCTAACGATTTTTTAACTTGTTCCTTCCATATCAGTGCCTGAGTGACATCGCCCGTTTCAATAATTGTTTTGGCCATATCACGATGTGTTGCGATTGCATTTTGATCAAATTGTTTTAATGTATTAAATATTGGTTCAAATTTAAAAACGGAATACATTAGTAGTACTAAAAAAAATAATCCCAATATCGCTAGTGCATAAAGTAGAATTTTCATGTTACTTGCCTTTTTTGTTGCTATTATGCATGAGTCGCATGATTTCATCGGCTTTAGTCTGATTAAATCTTGTTATAAATGGCATGATTCCTGACAATTTCCAAAAATGTTGCTGTTTAATTAATGATGTTGCCGCAAGTGAATAATGTTTTATGGCTTTTTCAGTTTTACGTTCAATGTAAAAAATATTACCAAGCTCACCCTGAATATCGGGGTTGTCGGGTAGTTGTTTTATTAATAATAAGTAGTGTTTTTTTGCTAAGGTTAAATCTTTGTCCCAAAAAGCGTTACGTGCTTGGTATAATATTTTACGTTGCTTGTTATTTAATTTGAATTGAGTTGGCGTAATTGGCCTGCGTACTGGATTAGTAGACGGTTTGCTTAATACCGGCGCGGGGGTATTTTGCGTGGCTGCTATCACTGGTTGTTGATTAAGTTTATCCGTTTCTTTAGTTTTAGGTGCATTGGTTAATTTTTCTATTTCTTTTTTGTCTGTTTCTTTGATATTAGCCACTACTGTTTTTGGTTTTATTTTTACAGGTGCTGTTTTTTCTGCATCGGCTTTCGGAATGCTTGCTAGTGTTTTTGTCAGTGTCTTCGTTTCAGATGGTATTGTTGTTGGCGGATTTTCATTTTTTGCTATTAATTCAATCGGCTGTAACAAAGGTTGTTCTAATGTATCCGCGTCTTGTTTGCCCTGTTGTCTTTGATTTGGCTTTGTGTCACTGGGTTGGGATGAATTATCCTGAAGGCTAGATAGATTTATCGTGGGGTTTAGTTTTTGTTGTGTTGTGCTGAGAGCCAAGCTTGACACGTCAGTAGACTCGGAAAAATTAAATCGTAATTTTTGTTGTTGTAATACAGCATTAATTTGTGCCACCGGCCAACTTAATGTGTGATACCAGTTAGATGATATTTGATCACGATAAAAATAACTCGCCGAAATTACGGCTAGTATTAACATCGGTATTAAATAGGATAAAAACCAACGTAGTGCTGTCATAGTATTACCTCAATGAATTCCATTGACTTTAAACAACGACAAAATAAAGCCGGTGTTAATTAATTAATTTTAGTGGCAGCTTTTTTGTTCATTCTAAAAGCTGCCAATCTAGTGTTAAATAAACATGTCACGTCCGTGTGTTGTGTTTATACAAGTTACTTTTTAGTTGGTGCCTGAGCGGGTGGAACTGGAGCAGGGTAAGGATATCCTGGTGGTGGGTAGCCACCATATCCTTGGGGATTGGCATAACCTTGATAGGCTTGATTGCCGTGGCCTTGGTATCCTTGATTACCGCCACCGTACCATTGTGGATTAGCATTACCGCGACTATTACCTTTCCAGCTCAAGTTGAAGTCACTAAACATATTGCCCCAGCCGTTACCTTGTCCCCAACCGTTGCCGTTACCTTGCCCCCAACCGTTGCCGTTACCTTGCCCCCAACCGTTGCCGTTACCTTGTCCCCAACCATTGCCGTTACCTTGTCCCCAACCATTGCCGTTACCTTGTCCCCAAC
>CAZEPW010000063.1:0-1122 GCA_964514215.1 uncultured Thioalkalispiraceae bacterium | reverse complement strand
CCCCAACCATTGCCGTTACCTTGTCCCCAACCATTACTGTTGTTACTCCAGGGATTCATGTTGCCCCAACCATTATTGCTGTTGCTCCAGGGATTAACGTTGCCCCAACCATTATTGCTGTTACCCCAGGAATTACCGTTGCCCCAACCATTATTGTTGTTACTCCAGCCATTGTTGCTCCAAGGGCCATAAGCATTTTGGGGGTAACCACCGCCACCCCAAGGATTACCGCCTCCTCCCCAGGGCATATAACCACCTGACCACGGATTGCCTCCTCCCCAAGGTCCCCAGGCATGAGCTGTTAACGGTATTGCTGATACAAGCAGTGTTGCAGTCAGTGCTGCTATTTTTAAATTAGTTTTCATAACGATCTCCGTCATTATTAATTGTGCCCTCGATGAAATGACCATCAGTTAATTGAGGACTGTCTTTAACTGATAGAAAAAAATTCAATGAAACAACTTTAGTAATGCCACTCTGGTAACGTTAGTAATGGTGGGCTTGCATAACCTGGTAGCCACGGATAAGTCATTACCGGTGGTGGTAATGTTATTGGATAATAACGCTGGTTAATTTGAGCATAAGGTAATCTTCCATGCTGTGATTGTATTGTTGGCGAATAACGATTTTGCTGTGGCACTTGCCTGAATCCAATTTGTGATTGCCAAGCATAAGGGTCGTAATTAGGGTCAACATAGTTACTTTGTCTCGATGCGTTAAAACTAGTGTGTCGTTGATGTGGAGCCGAATAATTTTTACTTGTTGCTGGCCATTGCTGTTGTAAGCCATGTGCAAATGCAAGCTCGGGCAATAAAACCAAAGTAAAAATTATTGTTGAAATGGCTAAATCGTTATTCATCAGTGTGTCTCATATTTTCGTCTTGATTACTTAGTATTATCTTTTTGTTGTTGCATCCAAGGTGGCATTGGTCTTGCCCATCCTGGTGCAGCCATTTGTTGCGGATATTGCGGCCACATCGGAGGCGCTGCTGGATTGCTATATTGCTTTGAAGCTGATTTTTGATCTTGATTTAGATTCGTGTTGCTATCCTGTTTTTTATTAGGTTGCTGTACTGGTGGATTTTGAAACCAAGGTGGCATTGGTTTTGCCCACTGTGGTGG
>CAZEPW010000062.1:0-20122 GCA_964514215.1 uncultured Thioalkalispiraceae bacterium | reverse complement strand
CAATAACGTTAGTTATGATAAATTTTTCATTAAGAGACATTTCATTCTGTAAGGTTAAAGAAATGTGGTGTTATGCCGATTAAGCCCTAAATGAACTTTATACAGATATACATTTTATGTATTGATGCGAAAGGTTAGCCGGCTATGGAATATTATTTTAAACATCAACTATTTATAGTGTTGTCCCTATTTTCATTTGTGGCAGGTTGCCAGAGTGAGCGAGAGCTTGAGTATGGTTATAATAATCTCAATCAGCTACGGGTTGCAATATTACCCGATCAAAATAAAACTGCCATGAGGCACCAGTATGAGCCCTTGTTGGATTACCTTAGTAAAACCACAAAATTAGAAACTACATTAATTTTACCCTCATCCTACGAAGATTTACTCAATTTATTTTCACAGAAAAAAGTAGATTTAGTTTTGTTTGGTGGTGCAACGTACGTAAAAGCACATCGATTGTATGGTGCCATGCCGTTGGTAATGCGAGATATCGATAAGCACTATCGTAGTATTTTTCTCGTTAAGGCTGATAGTGGTATGAATAATTTAGCTGATTTAAAAGGTAAGGCGCTTGCCTTTGGCTCTAGGTTATCAACCAGCGGACATTATATGCCGCGGTATTTTTTAAAAGAAAAAAATATTGATGCCGAACATTATTTTAGCGATATTAAATATTCTGGTGCACATGATAAAACGGCAGAATGGGTGCGCGATGGGATAGTTGATGTTGGAGTTGCCCATTCGGGTGTTATTAGCGGAATGTACAATGATGGTCGCTTAAAAATAGGCAGCATAAAAATTATTTGGGAGACGCCAACATTTCCAGATTATGTTTGGACGGTTCAAGGGAAGCTTGCATCTATTGATAAAATTATGATTCGTAATGCCTTTATGTTGCTTAGTCTTAGGGAGCCGAATCAAAAAAAAATTTTAGATAGTTTAGGCGGTGGATTTTATTTGGATGCACACCACGAAACTTTTATTGATTTAGGCAGCATTGTGAACGACTGAAATTGTTAATATATTAAATGATAATGATATCGCCGACTAAAAATTCAACATCGATAATAAATCTCGTTTATTTGATGCTTGCCGTTATTATTTTCACATTTTTATTAATTTATTTTATTAAAGATTTTTACGATGCTGAAATAGCAAAAAAAACAACCGATGTTCAACTCGTGTTTGATAAGAATATTGAATCAGTAATGTTAATGCTTGATATTATAAAAGATACACGTTATGAATTATTAAAGAATAATAATAAAAAATCGCCCGTATCAATTAATTTAACTGATTTTGAACTAATAGAACGAGTTAAAAATACATTGCAACACCATGGTAAATTAATCTATAACGAATATACAAATCTACTTATCAGTAGATCAAATTTATTTTTAAATACATTAGCTGATGATCTTGCTTTAACAATATCTGACTTAACCAAATTACAAATTAATGAGGAAATCGATGTTGAAAATTATTTAAGTGCAGTGACACCTTCGTTTAACTTATTAACCCAATATAAACATATTCGCAAAGATGAATATCGTCATCATTTAGAACTAATTGAATCCTCAGAAAAAGATAAGTCTAAAATAGTTTTGTTTATTATTATTGTAGCAATGGCGCTTGCTTTTTACGTTGTTTTTAAGTTGTTAAAGATAATTTTAGGTTTAATTCATGAAAAAAATAAAGCTGATGAAGAATTACAGCATTATCAGGATGAGTTAGAAAATAGAGTGGCTAACCGAACATCAGATTTAAATGCCTCACTTAAAGAGTTGGAGTTAAAAAATAAAGAAACAGTTAAATCAAAATCACTGTTAATTAAAGCCAAACATGAGGCTGATCATGCCAATCAACAAAAATCAGATTTTTTAAGTCGGATGAGTCATGAATTACGGACTCCAATGAATGCTATTTTAGGTTTTGCACAATTGTTGGAAATGGAGATTTCTAATAATGATCAGATTGGTTATGTCAGTGAAATACTAACAGCCGGAAAACATTTAGAGGAAATGATAGATGAGGTATTGAATCTTTCAAAAATTGAATCAGGAAATATAGATATTAAATTAACGTCAGTACCATTATTGGAGATTGTTGAAGAAAGTATTGCTTTGGTTATACATTTATCTAATGCCAAGGGCATTGCGATTATTAATAATCTAACAGATGAGAAAAATTGCACGGTATTGGCCGATAGCTTGCGACTTAAAGAAGTGGTATTAAATATGCTCACTAATGCCATTAAGTATAACGTACAAGATGGCAGCATCACTATTAATAGAAAAATAGAAAATAATATTGTGACGGTATCAGTATTGGACACTGGTATTGGTATTGCTGACTCTGAACAATCTGATGTGTTTGAACCTTTTAATCGCATGGGTGCAGAATTTACTTCGGTAGAGGGTTCGGGGATTGGCCTATCAATAGCGAAAACTTTAATTGAATTAATGAATGGTTCAATAGGCTTCAATAGTGTTGCCGGTAAGGGGACTGAATTTTGGATTACGTTACAAAAAGTATCTCCAGCACAGTTGGATGACACTAAAGTGTTAAATCATGATGCTGTCGTGTCAGCAAATAAGCAGTATAAATTAGTTTATATTGAGGACAATAATGCGAATTTGCGTTTAGTCGAAGGTATTATCCGTAAGCAGCATAATATAACTTTGTTTTCACACGATAATGCCGAGGAGGGGCTTTTGTTGATTCGTCGTGAAATGCCAGATTTAATTATTTTGGATATTAATTTACCGGGTATGAGTGGTTTTGATGCATTGGCAATATTAAAACAAGACGATACTTTAAAGCACATCCCGGTTTATGCACTTAGCGCATCGGCAACGGCACAAAATATTGAAGATGGCTTAGTGGCTGGTTTTGAACGTTATTTAATTAAGCCGATACAGGTGAAAAATTTTATTTCGGTGATTAATGCTGAATTAAACAATGCAGCTACCAATGGTGTTGTTGATGGCTGAGCCTACTGCTTTAAGTCTTGAGGAATTGCAACAATATCAAATAGCATTGGATAAGCATGCCATTATGAGTGTTGCGGATTTAGCGGGAATCATTATTTATGTCAATGACAAATTTTGTGCTATCAGTGGTTATTCGCGAGATGAGTTATTATCAAAAAATCATAATATTATAAACTCAGGGGTTCATGAAAAGGATTTTTTTAAATTGATGTGGAGCACTATTTTATCAGGAGATACTTGGAGTGGCAATATTTGCAATAGGCGAAAAGACGGTGAGCTTTATTGGGTTGAATCATCAATTACACCAATTTTAAGTGAAAACGGTAAACCGCAAAAGTTTATATCAATTCGAACGGATATCACAGCCGTTAAAAATTTAGGAATAAAATCACTTAATACCAGCCGTCGATTAGAAAAACAACAAGCAGTATTAATGTCATTAATAACAGATAGCGCTATTTATGACTATGGCTTAACTAAAGCCTATGAAACCATTATGCATTTAAGTTGCAATACGGTTTCGGCTACTAATATGGGGTTGTGGCTATTGGATAAAAATAATGAATGTTTTGAGTGTGTGATGCAATTTTTTGATGAAACCAAGCTCTATCAACAAGGTATGAGCATTGTTAAGCAACAAAACACTAAATTCTTTAATTCAATTAAAGTTTCTCGAGTATTAACTAAAGAAAATAATATTGAGGTGTTGTTGGTTGGTGGCGTGAAAACAGATTTTTCGTTGGTTGTTCCTGTTTGGCTTAGGGCTAAACTGCTAGGTTTTATTAGTGTTGATTTGTGTGATTATGAACGAGATTGGTTTTTAGATGAATGCCAATTTTTAGTTAATATTTCCGATTTTGTTGCGCAATTTTTAGATAATTGCAAAAAGAAAGAATTGGAAATTAAATTGTTAACAGCGCAACGAATGGCTCGGTTGGGAAGTTGGGAGCTGGATATAAAAGAAAAAAAATTCTATTGGTCTGATGAAATGTATGAAATTTATGGTGTTGAGAAAGATGTTTTTATTCCAAAATATGATAATGTTTATGATTTTGTGTATGAGCAAGACAAGGACGCTATTAAAAATTTTGAATTAAATACTATGTCGGGTTTAAAGGAAAGGATTAAGTATCAAATAATACGCAATGACGGCACTAGTCGTTATCTGCATTTGAGTGGTGAAGTTTATTATGACGAAGTTAATGAGCCAAAAAAGTTATTTGGAACGATTATTGATATCACCGAGCAAGTTAGTTTAGAAAAAAAATCGGATTGGCAGCAGTATGTTTTTCATCATATATTCGATCAAGCACAAAATGCGTTGTTATTGCTGGATAGTAGCCAAAAAATAACGATGGTTAATTTAAAGTTCTGTGCATTATTTGGTTATCAGCAAGATGATGTCATTGGGGAAACGCTACAGTTTTTGTTTCAAGATGAAAATGAATATAAAAATCATTTTGATGTGTTAAATAAACTAAGCTTAATGGAGTACGCTAACCGATTTTTAGAAAATGAAATAAGCTATAAGCATAACAGTAATAGAATTATTATATCAAACACTTTTAGTAGTGTTATTCGAGCATCTGGCGATAATGGGGATGACAGTTTTTTTAATTATTTAGAAAATATCCAAGATATTACAAAGTATAAAATTTAACTACCTATGAATAAAGTACTAACTAATTTAAACCAAGCAAAATACGCCATAGTTATTAATTGTGTCGTGGTAGTGATATTAATTTTTAATCAGAGTATCGCTTTAAATATTGTTGCGGTACTTTTAAGTGGTTTTTTTTGGTGGCTGCTGTTTCATCTGAACATTCCTAATGAAGCTCCGGATATTCAAGATAAGCAACAATACGAAGATGCTGCTGAGGTTTATAATTGTCTGAATCAGGATAGTCGTTATGTCACGGAAATGTTGTCCGAAGTCGTTGATAACATGTTCCGGATTAAAACGGTGATTCAAGACGCTACTGAAAAATTAAATTTTAGTTTTTCTGGCATGTTGGATAAAAATAATAATCAGGGTGAACTTTTAACTAACATTATGCAGGTTTTATCAGCTGATGTTTCAGCTGAAGACAACAATAAGCTAAACCTTGAGCAATTTGTCGCGGAGATTAGCACTATTTTAGATGATTACGTTGGATTGTTGGTGGACATTAGCGATAAAAGTATTGGTGCTACTTATAAAATGCACGATATGGTACAACAAATGGATAACATGTTTTTATTATTAGATGATGTTCATGGACTAGCAGAGCAAACTAATTTATTAGCGCTTAATGCTGCTATTGAAGCTGCACGAGCCGGTGAGTCGGGGCGTGGTTTTGCTGTTGTTGCTAATGAAGTTAGAAATTTGTCGGTTCGTTCCCGTGAAATCAATGAACAAATTAAAACTCAAATTGGAAAAACTAAATTATCGCTTAATGGCGCAAGTGATTTTGTAGGTGAGATTGCCTCGATTGATATGAATGTGACTCTGGAAGCTAAGGCTCATATGGATGAGGTGCTAATTGATATTGCTAAATTTAATGTTATGTTGTCAGAGAGTATTACAGCATCTTCAGAAATATCAGAGTCATTAAAGTCCGATGTTAGTCATGCAGTAATTGCATTGCAATATGAAGACCTGGTTACGCAATTAAGTGATGTTTCGACAGATTTATTATCAATTGAGATCGATAAGAAGCAACAAGTGATGGATATTGTCCATCATGATAAAACTATAACGGAGCTCATTATTGTAATTAGTGACATCATGGTGAAGCTAAACAATGAACTCTCAAAGAATACCGGTAAGCAGCAAGTCGTGCAATCAGAAATGACAGAAGGTGAGATTGAATTATTTTAGGTTTTTAAATTTATATAGGTTATTAATTATGTCAGTAACAGCATCACTAACAAATGAAAATAAAGATCTTACTTTAAGCATTCAGGGCGCTTTTGATTTTAGTGTGGTTTATGATTTTAGATCGTCTTATACGCAATTTGATCATAAACCAGAATCAATCGTTATTGATTTTGGTAATACAGTTCATATTGATAGCTCGGCACTTGGTATGTTATTAAACCTGAAAAGGCATATGTCAGCCGATAATTTAGCTATCAAAATTATCAATGCACGGAGTGAAGTGAAAAAAATTTTGAGGATAGCACATTTCGAACGATTTTTTGATATTACATAACTGGAACGATAGCAGTGAAAATTTTAGTTGTTGACGATAATAAGGTTAATATTAAAGTGATTAGCCCATTTTTAACAAAATGGGGGCATACAATAATTGAATGTTATAACGGTTTAGAAGCAATAGAAAAATTTAAATCGGAGTCACCGGATCTTATTTTAATGGATATTATTATGCCTGAAATGAATGGCCGGGATGCAGCAAAAAAAATTAAAGAGTTATCGGGTGAGGTTTATACTCCGATAATTTTTGTAACAGCATTAAAATCTGAAATGGATATTGTTGATGCTTTGGAATCGGGGGGCGATGATTACATTTCGAAGCCGTTTGATAAAAATTTATTATATTCGAAAATTAAAGCTCATGAACGAATTGTTAAGTTGAATGTTGAACTGGAGAGTAAGAATAAAAAATTAATGTTATATAACCAAAAAATGCATTATGAGCAAGACTTGGTAGGACATTTTTTTGACTGGGGTCAGGATATGTGTGATATCGATCCAAACTACGTTAAGTTTTATACTTCTCCTGCGTCAGCCTTTAATGGTGATTTGTTTCTTATTCGGCGCAAACCTTCTGGTGGTTTGTATATATTGGTCGGTGATTTTACCGGGCATGGATTAACAGCCGCTATTGGTACGATTCCGGTAACGGAAATATTTTTTAGAATGGCTGAAAAAAATAATTCAGTGGTTGATATTGTTAGGGAGATTAACAAAAAATTATATCAAATATTACCAATTGAGATATTTTTTGCTGCAACAATAATGGAGGTTGATCAATACGCTCGTACTGTTAGTGTTTGGTCTGGAGGGTTTCCTGAATGTTATATCTTAGGTAAAAATAATAACTTAATAACAGTGTCATCAGAGCATATGCCGTTGGCTGTATTGGACGATAGTGAGTTTGATTCAACTATTAAGATTTACCGTATTGCAGAAGGAATGAAATTGTATTGTTGCACTGATGGTGTGATAGAGTCATTTAACGAAGCGGGTGAAATGTATGGTGATGATCGTATAAAAAAAGTGTTACTAAAAAATAATGAGGATACGGTTAAAAGTTTATTGGATGACGTTATGCTTTTTACTGGGGGAAAAAATCAAAGTGATGATATAACGGTGGTTGAAATTAGCTTTATGCCGTTAGATGACTTGGATCTTATAACTAACAATGTTTCTAAGATTGCAATTATGCCATTTTCCCTTGAGTTTAAGTTATCGGTGGATGCGATGCGTAAGCAACAATCACTAGTGCAAATTGCCGATATGCTGGGTGGTAATAATGAACTGCGACCACACAAAACTTATTTGTATACTATTATTACTGAATTATATGTTAATGCCTTAGAGCATGGCATTTTAGGACTTCAGAGTAGCGATAAAATTGCTCCTGATGCTTTTGATCTTTATTATCAAAACAAAAAAAAGGCACTAAATGAATTAAAGCTGGCTGAAATTACTATTACTCTATTGATGCCGGAAACATGTGATAAAGTTTTGATTACACTGAAACATAGTGGTAATGCCAGTACAACCAATAGTTTTAATACTAATGGAGTAGCTGATATTGATGGTGAGCAGTTATTTGGCCGTGGTTTGGATATCGTAAAGTCGTTATGTCATGAGTTTGAATATCAAGATTATGGTCGGGTAGTAAAAGCCACTTATTTAGTTTAAATCTGAGTATTACACGTTAAGAATGATTTTATTTCCTAGGGGAAAGTTACTTCTCGCAACAGTATTCTGTTCATCAACGTCACTAATGAAGTTATTTATACGACTCTTGAAATAGTTAAATTTGATATTGCTCAGTAAATTCTGTAGTTAAGCATCTCCTCGTTTTATCTCAATACCATACAAAACATCCAAGTTTGTTAAAGCACTGTTAATAATAGTCGATACATTGATATAGTTTCGATAATTATGGTTTGTCATAACATGCAATTACATAAGAAAATTATGTTTTTACTCGCGGTGTTAATATCGTTGTTTTCTCTTAGCTTTTATTCACTACCTTGTTTTGCTGAAAAAAACACTTTTGTTAATAAGAAAAATGTAAAAGCCTTATACATTCCGTTAGCCGATCACTATGCAGCATTAGTTGCTTATGAACGTTATCGTAAAAAAATGCAATATGCCAATTTTCAAATTGAAAAAATGAAAAGTTGGGATTTATTACGTGCTTATTTTCAATCGGGTGAAGTTGATATGGCATTTGTGATGAGTCCGCTGGCAATGGATATGTATAATAAAAAACCAAATTTTAGCTGGATAGGATTAATGCACCGCGATGGTAACGCCTTAGCCATAAATGATTTGCTTAATAAAGAATTAAATTTAGAAAAACTTCGAAAAGATCGCAAGCCTGATGCAAAAGTTGCTGAAGCTTTAAAAAAAGTATATCAGAAAAATAAGATTGCAACACAAATTGGTATGCCTCATTTGCTGGCGACACACACTGTGGTGTTATATCGATATCTAAAAGAACACGGTGTTAAAATGAGCTTATCCGCGAATATAATAAACACTGAAGTATTGGCTATTTCTCTGGCGCCACCCAAGTCACCAGCATACATCAAAAGCAAAAGTAATCGAGCCATTCCTGCTGCATTTGAACAATCGCTACCGTGGGCTGATATTGTTGAAACCGGTGGTTTTGGTAAGGTGGCGTGGTACTCAAAAGATGTTATTCCGTGGCCTAAAGGTCATGTTGAATGTATTGCATTAGCAACTCATGCTGCGATAACAAAAAAATTTAAAGCCATTAAAGAAGTTAATTTTTATATACAAAAAGCAGGTTTAGATATAGAGCGTGCACGGAATAAGGGCGGCGCGGCGCTTGACGCAATCGTTAAAATTGTGCGTAAGCACATACCTGCTCACACCCGTGAAGCCATTATTGCCAGTTTGAGCCCGTCACTTAGAGTTATCAATTATGAAAATCTGGATATCGATAAAGCAGGGTTAAAGCTTATTATGGATTTAGCGCTAGAGGGTGGAATTCTTAAAAATCCGGTGGATATTTCTGAATTTGCAGATGAACGCTTTGGAAATAATTTAATTGGCAAGTAGATGATTGATAGCAATGAAAATTTGATTTCTAGTTTGCCAACCGGGAGTATTAAAAAACGTAAATTTATTTCATTATCTAAGAGTTTGGTTTTTTGGTTTTTGCTGTTGGCGTTACTGCCATTAATTGTTGTGTCATGGATTAATTATCAACAAGCAACCTCGAGTTTGAAAAAAATAGCCATAGAAGAACTTGAGGTATCGTCGTTTATTCGATTTAAATTTATTAAAACTTGGTTTTCTTATCGTTTTGTCGATCTTAAAACTCAAGCTGAGTCTACAATTAACGCCGAATTGTTAATTAATTTAAAACAAGGCTTACAGGATAGTGGTAAACCATTGGGTAGTTTTGTAAAAAGTTATGCCTGGGTTAAATTAGCTGACGAATTGCAATCAGGCTTAATCACTCTCAGTCGGGATTATGATTATATTTATGATTTATTTTTGATCGATCTTGATGGTAATATTTTATATACCACTGCCGGTGAAAAAGATCTTGGTACTAATTTAATTTCTGGTGCTTATGCCAATACTAAATTTGCACGGTCATTTAAGACAACATTAAAATCGGGTGAGTCTCAGTTTTCAGATCTTGAGCGGTATGCGCCTTCAAATAACCTTGTTTCAGGTTTTTTAACTGCGCCAATACTTGATGAGTTTGGTGATAAACTTGGTGTTTTTGCTATTCAAATTCGTTTGGATCGAATTCTTGGTTTAATCGAACAAAAGGAACTACGCAGTGTGGTTCATTACATTGTTGGTGAAGACGCTACATTACGATCACCGCTCCATAATTCAAAATATAATATCTTACAGCAAGCGATAACGACAGAACAATTTAACTTATGGAAGGTTGAACACGGTGCTGGTGGCGGAGAAGTTGAAGATCAAGCTGAAACAGCTTTTATTTATTTAGGCCCCAATAATGTAGACGTTATCGGTTTGCACCAATCACTCGAAATCAAAGGCGTTCATTGGGTCTTGGTTAGTGAAGTTGATGTATCTAATGCTTTAGCTAGCAGTGATTTATTAGCAAAGATTACATTATTGCTGGTAATTTTAACGGGTATATTGGTGGCCAGTGTTGCTGTGTATAAAGCTCGACGGATAACTAAACCAATTACATCACTGGCGCAAGCGAGTGTTAATGTTGCTGAGGGTAAGCTAAATCAAAAAGTAACTGTTGCTGCAAATAATGAAATTGGCCAATTGGCCGTAGCGTTTAATCACATGCTTGATATGCGAAATTTGCATGAAAAAGCTTTAGAGCAAAGTAATCTTAGGGCTGAGGCTGCACTCTCTGAGGCAAAAGAAAAGCAGCTGGCCATTGATGAGCATGCCATAGTTGCAGTAACTGATGTTACAGGAATGATTACTTATGCGAATTCAAAATTTTGTGAAATTAGTGGTTATCATGAAAATGAGTTAATAGGGAAAAATCATTGTCTATTAAACTCGGGGTTTCATGATGTCGCATTTTTTAAAGAGATGTATCGCTGTATTGCTAAGGGACAATCTTGGCATGCCGAGATTTGTAATAAGGCAAAAGATGGTCATCGTTATTGGGTTGATACGACTATTTATCCAGTTATGTCTGATAAAGGTAAACCAGTCAGTTATATTGCGATTCGAACGGATATTAGTAAACAAAAGCGCGATCAACTTGCTAGTAAAAAATCACTTTTGTTATTAGAGGGGATTTTAGCATCAACTGATAATGGGATATTGGTAACCAGTGTTGATGGACGTGTGCTTCAAACGAATAATCGCTTTGCGGAATTGTGGAATATTTCAGAGGATATTATTAATACTGGTGATGAAAAAGCCATGTTGGATTTAGTCGTATCGCAAATAGTTAATCCCAAACAATTTATTGATGTTGTTGAGGCGTTACACAATGACACCGAGCATGAAGCTTTTGATATAATTAATTTTATTGATGGTCGGGTATTTGAACGGTTATCTCGGCCAATGGCGATTGATGGTGATACACTTGGACGAATTTGGAGTTTTCGAGATATTACTCAACGCAAACGTTCAGAACAGGCATTAATTAAAGCAAAAGAAACGGCGGAAGAAGCCACTCGATTAAAATCTGATTTTTTAGCCAATATGAGCCATGAAATTCGAACGCCTATGAATGGTGTTATTGGTATGACCGGTTTATTATTAGACACTAATCTGCAACCAAAGCAACGCGCTTATGCACAAAATACCATGAAGTCTGCTGAAGGTTTGTTAACGATTATAAATGACATTTTGGATTTTTCTAAAATTGAAGCGGGTAAATTGCAATTAGAAAACCTACCTTTTGATCTTCAGGATTTAGCTGAAGATGTTTCTGAGATTATGGTACTTAAATGTCGTGAAAAAAATATTGAAATGCTAGTTAGGTTTAAACCCGGCACACAACGCTTTTTGATTGGCGATCCCGGACGGGTACGTCAAATTTTATTAAATTTGATTAGTAATGCAATAAAATTTACTGAACGAGGAAATATATTATTAACTTTAGAATCAGACAGTATAACGCATAATATCGCTAATATTTTAGTAACAGTTGAAGATTCCGGTATTGGCATTGCATCAGACAAACTTGAAAAAATATTTAATAAGTTTGATCAAGAAGATGGTTCGACTACGCGAAAATACGGTGGCACCGGCCTTGGTTTAGCGATATGTCAGCAGTTGTGTAATTTAATGCAGGGTGATATTTCGGTGAGCAGCACTAAAGGTGAAGGATCGTGTTTTAGTTTTAATATCAAACTTGAATGTGCAGCTGAATCCACTTTCCCTCAAATTAAACTTGGCGATGTTGATGAACTTAGTGGTTTAAATGTTTTGGTCGTTGATGACATTGCTATAGCAAGGACTATCGTCAGCGAACAATTATCAGCTTTGAACTTAAATATTGAAACAGTCTCTTCTGGTAAAGAAGCGTTAGCATTTATTGCTAGAACAAATGCATCACCTCAGGCTGTTGATATTATGATAACGGACTTTCATATGCCGGAGATGGATGGTGAAATGTTGCTTGCTGAGATTAAAAAACAAAAATTATTAGAAAATGCAATTACTATTTTTCTTAGCTCTTCATCTCGAAAAACAGGGGAGCAGGATTTAAAAAATAAAGGCTTTGATGGTTATTTAATTAAACCAACTTATGGTAGTGAAGTTGTTCAGATAGTATCGTTGATTTGGCATGCTAAGCAACAAGGTAGAACGATACCATTAGTGACACGCCATACCTTACGAGAAGCTAAAATTGGTTTACGAAAAAAAATTGAGCTTCGAGATGTTCATATTTTATTAGCAGAAGATAATCCGATTAACCAAATGGTTGCGACAGAATATTTAGAAGGTTTTGGATGTGTCGTTACCCCTGCGGGGAATGGTCTTGAAGTATTGTCGCAAATAGAGCAGGGGGTTTTCGATTTAATTTTTATGGATTGTCAAATGCCGGAAATGGATGGATTTGAAGCAACTAAAGAAGTTCGTAAATTAGAAGCCAAAAAAAATATTACACGTGTACCCATCGTGGCATTTACCGCTAATGCCATGCAGGGAGATAAAGAACGTTGTTTGGCTGCCGGTATGGATGATTATGCATCAAAGCCGATTAATTTAAAGGCATTAGAAGATGTGTTAAGAAAATGGTTGCCAAATAAGGTTTATGATTCTGAAAATGTTGTTGCAGTAACCGAAGCAGAAAAGCAGGTGAATAATGGTGATTTGGATTTAGAGTCGTTCCATAATTTGAAAAAATTATTTAAAGACAAATTTTCATTTGCCGTCGAACAACACGCCCAAAATGCCCAAGACAATGTAAAAACTTTAAAGCAGGCTATCGAATTACACGATTTAGAAACGTTGGAGCGAACCGCGCACTCGATAAAAGGTAGCAGTGCGCAATTTGGTGCGATGTCACTAAGTAAATTGGCAGCAGATATGGAACGATTGGCAAAAGGCAACGATCTGGATAAAGCTAAAGTCCTATTGGCAGAGATCCGAGATTGTCAGGAACAAGTTGCAGTGTTAATGCAAGCACATCTCGATGACAGTGTTGCCGAGGGTGATGCTAGTTAAATGAGTAATAAAGCTTGTCATTAGTAATATCTGTCGAACTCTACATAACTATGAATGAGGATTTGGCAGTAATGTATTTCCTTATTGGCTAATATTAGGTATGATTTGCGGCCTTTTATCTGTTTAGCCACATCACCATTAAATTTCGAGGTTCTCCATGTTTCAATTAGGCTGCTCAAGTCGTGTGTGTTTTCAAAATGAGATTTTGTCTGGTTTAACGGTTGCGTTGGCCTTGGTTCCTGAAGCTGTCGCGTTTGCTTTTGTTGCAGGTGTTGATCCTTTAGTTGGTTTGTATGCTGCCTTCATGGTTGGTTTGCTGGCATCAATATTTGGTGGCCGTCCCGGAATGATTTCAGGGGCAACGGGTGCTATGGCGGTGGTCATGGTGGCACTTGTTGCGCAACATGGTGTGGAATATTTATTTGCGGCGGTGGTGTTAACCGGATTGTTGCAAATTTTAGCGGGAATACTCCGCATTGGAAAATATATTCGTATTGTGCCTCATCCGGTGATGCTGGGTTTTGTTAATGGCTTGGCGATTGTTATTTTTCTTGCACAAATACCGCATTTTCAGATACCGGGAACTGATGGGCAGTGGTTGCAAGGTGGTGCGTTGGCAATCTTTGCTGGTTTAATTGTATTGACCATTGCTATCATTTATTTTTTACCTAAGCTAACCTTGGCTTTTCCGGCATCGTTGGCAGCGATTATTGTAGTATCATTAATTGTTATTGGGTTTAATGTTGATACGAATACGGTTGGTGATCTTGCTTCTATCAAGGGTGGGTTTCCCGAATTTCATTTACCGGCAGTGGATTTTTCTTGGGAAACGCTAACTATTATTTTTCCTTATTCGATTATTTTAGCCGCAGTTGGCTTAATTGAATCATTATTAACGCTGTCTTTAATTGATGATATCACGGGCACTCGTGGTCGTGGTAATCGTGAATGTGTTGGCCAAGGAATTGCAAATACGGTTACCGGGATGTTTGGTGGCATGGGTGGTTGTGCGATGATTGGGCAAAGTATGATTAATGTCAATTCTGGCGGTCACCAGCGTTTGTCGGGTATTTCTGCAGCATTATTTTTATTAATGTTTATTATGTTTGCATCGGATTTAATCGAACTCATTCCGATGGCAGCATTAGTTGGCGTGATGTTCATTGTGGTGTTTGGTACTTTTGAATGGTCGAGCTTACGCATCATGGGTAAAATTCCTAAAACGGATGCATTTGTAATTGTTTTAGTCTCAGGTGTTACAGTTTTCACTGATTTGGCAATTGCCGTTATTGTTGGGGTTATTGTTTCGGCATTGTTTTTTGCTTGGGAACATGCGAGCCACATACACGTTAAAAGCAGTGATATAAATGGTTCTCGTGTTTATGAATTAAATGGTCCATTGTTTTTTGGTTCGGTTAAAAACTTTTTAGATTTATTTAATCCTGAAGATGATCCTGATGATGTTATTATTGAATTTCAAAATTCAAGGGTAGCCGATCATTCAGCGATTGAAGCGATAGATAATCTTGCTGATAAATACATAAAAGCCGGTAAGAAATTACACTTGCGTCATCTAAGTCCGGAGTGCAAAGTGTTATTAACAAAAGCCGGTGACTTAGTCGAAGTTAACGTTATGGAAGATCCTAAATATCACGTTGCCGATGATAAATTAGCATAATAATAACGCCCACCTTACTAAAATTCGTTAATTCCAACGAGTAGGGTGGGCACTGCCCACCAATACCAATTGTCTTTAATAACACATAAAAATATCTTATTATTTAACGTAATAATTTAATAAGCTATATTGTCAAATATTTTTTATTATAAATTGATTTCATAATCTATTTTTCTGAATTTATTCTATTGAGTAGCTGATATGTTTGAACGCTATGCGTCGATTGTTATAAATAAACCTTATGCCGTTTTGGTGTTAATGCTCGTCTTGGTTATTGGCTTAGCATCGACCACCTCAAACCTAATATTCACCAATGATTTTAAAGTTTTTTTTAGTGGTGATAATCCACAATTACTGGCGTTTGATCATCTTGAAGAAACCTATAATAAGCAAGAAAATTTATTATTTTATATCGCACCCAAAAATAAAAACATATTCACTAAAGAAAATCTTAATATTATTCACGAGTTAACAAATCTCGGTTGGCGTTTTCCGTATGCCAAGCGCGTAGAGTCAATAGCCAATTTTCAACATAGTATTGTGGCTGGTGATGATTTAACAACAGAATATTTAGTCGAAGATCCATCGTTATTGACCACAAAAAAAATTGAACAAATTAAAAATATTGCGCTAAATGATATAACCTTGGTTAAAAATCTAATTGCGATTGATGGCAGTGTGACTGCAGTTAATATCCACGTAAATCCACCAAAAGAAGATTTGTCATCAAATACGGTTATCGTTAAACATGCAAAAAAAATTGTTGCCGATTTTAAACAACGTTATCCCCACGTTGATATTAGTTTAACCGGTACAACTTTTGCCAATTACAGCCTTGGTTTGGGGGTGGAGCAAGATATTCGTGAGTTAGTAATTTTTAGTTATATTGTTATTTTAATTGGTTTATTAGTTTTATTACGTAGCATTACCGGGGTACTGATTACACTGTTGATTGTGAGTTTTTCAATTATTGGCACCTTTGGTATGTATGCTTGGTTTGGTAAAGCATTAACTGTGGTGTCGGGTTTTGTTCCAAGCATTATTATCACTATTGGTGTTGCTGATGCTGTGCATATTTTAGTGAGCTTTTTTTATGAGCGACGACACGGAAAAAATAAACAAGCGGCAATTTATGAAGCGTTACGCATTAATGCTTTGCCTATTTTTTTGACCAGCCTAACAACTATCATCGGTGTCTTAATGCTTAATTTTAGCGATTCACCACCTTATCGTGATTTGGGTAATATGGTGGCGATTGGTGTAGTGTTGGCCTATATTTTTTCGATGTTTTTACTGCCGGCGATATTATCCATTTTCCCTGCAGGGCAATTTTTTAATAAATTAGAATTTAGTTTTCACATCACTTCATTTGCTGATTTTGTCATTAAACAACGCCGTCTATTATTAATTGGTGTTGGTATCTTGGTTATTATCTTCACCAGCTTTATTGCTAACAATAAATTAACCGAACGCTGGCATGAATATTTTGATTTCACGTTTGAAGAACGTCGAACCATTGAGGCGATTAATACTAATTTAAGCGGTGTTCACGCAATTCGCTATTCATTGGAAACAAATATTAAAGATGGTATTAATGATCCAAAATATTTAATCGCGGTTGATAATTTTGCGAAGTGGTATCGCGAACAGCAAGGAGTGGCTTATGTGCGTTCGATAGCAGATACAATTAAGCGATTAAATAAAAACATGAATCAAGATAAGCCGGAATATTACCGTATTCCCGAGCAGCGCGAATTAGTTGCGCAGTATTTATTGTTATATGAACTATCATTGCCTCGTGGTCTTGGGATGGAAGATCAAATTAATTTTGAACGTTCAGCAACACAATTTGTTGCCTTGTTAGAAAAAACCGATTCTGAATTTATCCTCAACATTGAACGGCGTTCTCGTGAATGGCTTAAAAAAAATGCGCCTAATTTAATTGTTAGTGAAGGCTCGGGGTTGGATATGGTTTTTGCGCATATTAACCATCGTAATATTCGCAGCTTATTAATGGGCACTGGTTTAGCATTATTCCTAATCTCTTTGGTATTAATTATTGTATTGCGTTCAGTACGCATGGGTTTAATTAGTATGCTACCCAACTTGGCACCAGCCGCGTTAGCTTATGGTACATGGGGTATGTTCGTTGGCGAAATTGATTTATCGGCTTCGGTGGTAATGTGCATGACTCTGGGGATAGTAGTGGATGATACCGTACATTTTTTAACGAAATACATTCGTGCACGTAGAGAATTAGCATTAGACGCCATCCAAGGAATTCGTTACGCATTTAATACTGTTGGTGTGGCACTGACTATTACCACCGTGGTATTGGTCTCTGGATTCTTAGTGTTAACTAGCTCGCATATGCTGCCCACTAGTCGTGTTGGCGCGTTATTGTCGATAACACTAAGTTATGCGCTTTTGATCGACTTTTTACTGCTGCCACCGCTACTAATTTATATTGACCGATACGTAAAACCTTAATTGTAGACAGTCATTTGGGTTACTGCGTATCAATTCGATAGCGACTCTAAAATATCTCTTTTGGCTGCCGATAAATAATAATAACACGAGATACTAACCGGTTTTTGACATGGCTGACGATAAAATACAAAAAAAACTGATAAAATTCAATGAGATAAAGCTAAGCGTTGGTGAGAGCATCCAGCTACAAAATCCGGCTGATAGCAGCAGGGAGCGTATATTTGTAAAATTTATTGGTTATCGAGAAGGCAAAAGCATCTTGGTAACCACACCCAAAATGGGTAAAGTTGAAATGCAGGTTCAAAAAGGTCATAAGTTTATTGCACGTTTTTTTTCAGTTAAAACAGTTTATGCCTTTAGTGTTGCGGTGCTCGATATTAAGCGCACACCATACCCATACCTCCACTTAACCTACCCACATACAGTCGAATCCGTTGTGGTGCGACATGCACAACGTGTTGAAGTTGAGCTGATTGTATCGGTTCAAAATGAAGATCCGGATAAAACCCTAGAAGAAGCCGTATCAGCAAAAATGACCGACATCAGCACCGGTGGCGCAAAGCTGACCACGGTGGAACCCATTGGTGATCTCACCGATGATATTAGTATCTCGGCAAAGTTTAAGGTTGGTGGCGTTGATCAATATGTGCAGATTTTAGCAATAATTAGGCGTGTCGATTTTATGGAAGCTGAAGATGAAGGCGCAAAGGACCTGCATGTTTATGGTTTGGAATTTCGCTTTGTCGAAGAAAATGATCGATTGGTATTACATGGATTTGTATACGAACAACTTAGCAAGCAATAATCGTAGTTATAGACATTAGATATTTACCGTAACACTTAAAATCTCTATATTTAGATAACAAAATCTTTTACACTCTCTGTTTTAAATTATAAAGAATACATTGTATATGCGACGCATACTGTTCATCGGTTATGTCTGGCCAGAGCCTAATTCTTCTGCTGCTGGAAGCCAAATGCTGCAACTGCTAAATTTTTTTCTCGAGCAAAATTATAAAATTAATTTTGCCAGCCCGGCAGTTAAAACACCACACATGTTTGATTTGTCATCACTTGATATTCAAGCAGATTCGATAGCGTTAAATAATTCAAGCTTTGATGATTATGTTAGTGCGCTAAAACCCGATATAGTGCTGTTTGACCGATTTATGATGGAAGAGCAATTTGGCTGGCGGGTAGAAAATAATTGTCCAACAGCATTACGTCTTTTATTAACTGTCGATTTGCATTGCGTCCGCGAAGCAAGGCATGTGGCGCTAAAACAAAATAGAGAAATGACGCAGCAGGATTTATTAAGCGAAGTCGCTATGCGTGAAATTGCCAGTATATTACGCAGTGATTTATCACTATTAATATCAAAGTTTGAATTTGATTTATTAATAAATGAATTTAGTATTGATAAAAAATTATTATCACTAGTGCCTTTTATGCTGGATAATCTGACAAGGCAAGACATACAACAACGACCCAAATTTTCAGAACGACATCATTTTATCAGCATCGGAAATTTTCGCCACGAACCAAACTGGGATGCGGTTTTGTATTTAAAAAATACCATTTGGCCGTTAATTCGCAAACAACTGCCCGATGCTCAAATACATATTTATGGTTCTTATCCTTCTGAAAAAGTCACACAATTAAATAACAAAAAAGAAAATTTTTTAGTTCTTGGTTGGGCTGATGATGTATCTCAAGTAATGCAGAATGCTAGATTATGCTTGGCGCCATTGCGTTTTGGCGCAGGAATAAAAGGCAAACTTATCGATGCGATGCTGACCGGCACTCCCAGTATTACCACTAATATCGGCGCAGAAGCCATGCACGGAAATTTAGATAATAAATTACCTTGGAGTGGTGTGATTACCGACGATGCTGAATATTTCGCAAAATCTGCAGTAGCCCTATATAATAATGAAGCTGCTTGGTGTGCCATGCAAGATAATGGCATTAAAATTATAAATCGTTATTATGATAAGAATAAAATTTCAGAATACCTGTCGCAACGCATAACCGAGTTATTATCCTCGCTAAGCCAAAACCGTCTTGATAATTTTTATGGCGCAATGTTACGGCATCATTCAATGAAAAGCACAGAATACATGTCACGTTGGATTGAAGAAAAAAATAAAGAAAAAATTTAATTATTATGTTTGTGTTATGACGGTAGTGGTTTAATCTGGGATTTATAAACTTTAAATTTACCTTAGTATTTAATTTAAACTCCGAGCCAGTGGATCCCGGTTAAAAAGACTACCGGGATGACAATGGTGGCTTTAGCGCCAATCACCAAACACCCGTCATGCCGGTAATGGTGGTTTTAACCTCCTAACATCAAATACCCGTCATGCCGGTAATGTTTTAAGCCGGCATCCATAAAGTATAAACTGACCTCCTCATTTAATTTAAATTCCGAGCCAGTGGATCCCGGCTCAAAACACTACCGGGATGACAATGCTGGTTATTAACTCGAATCACCAAACACCCGTCATGCCGGTAGTGTTTTAAGCCGGCATCCATAAAGTATAAACTGACCTCATCATTTAATTTAAACTCCGAGCCAGTGGATCCCGGCTCAAAACACTACCG